>NZ_JBWKNO010000001.1:0-595519 GCF_059415605.1 Rhodoferax sp. GW821-FHT10B06
CCAATATCGGCGGCATGGGGGGCAAGGCGCCGTCAAGACCTTGACCGTTGTCGATGACGTTGATGAGTCGCTGTATAGCGTGTTCCAGATCGTCCTGATTGCACCAGTAGTCGCCAATGACGCCGTGCTACGCGTACGTCGAGCAGTTGAATCCATCTTCGATGTCGTTGTCTCAACGAGCAGGGCAACAACCCAGAAGTCGTAGCCGTGTGTGCCGTATGGCTCAAGTTGCCATTTTTCCGGTTGAACTCGAACCGCGGCCCACAAACGGACCGGAGGTGGGCCTATGCGCGCTTCCGCACGGTTGATTTCTTCCGGAGGCGCGTTTTTGAAATCGGCTCCCATTTGGCAAAATTTTCGCTTTTTGAGAAAGTGCGAGGTACCTTGGGTGATTTGGAATAGGTAGATGCTGCTGCTGTAGCGCTCACAAATGGGCGGATCTGTATCTGTTCGGCATGCCCCGTCGTGCGTATCCTGACGGTCAAGTCATGCCGATGCCACACTCTTCAACCGTTAGCCGACTGTCCAGTGAGACGTTCGCAGCTTTTGCAGAGTGCACTCAAAAATAAGTATTCGCTCGAAGCCATACGCATTTATTGCCCACGTCCAGGACTGATTCCATGCCAGAAATCTCCAGCTTGCTAGCCTTTGGCCTTATCTCACTCGGCATGGTACTCACACCCGGGCCGAACATGGTTTACCTTATTTCACGTTCGATTTGTCAGGGAAGAACAGCCGGGCTGATATCTCTGGCTGGGGTGGCACTGGGTTTCGTCTTCTACATGCTTTGCGCCGCATGTGGCATCACTGCGTTGGTGTTGGCGGTGCCATACGCATATGACGCACTACGCCTTGGAGGTGCTATCTATCTGTTCTATTTGGCGTGGCAAGCTGTTAAGCCAGGCGGACGCTCACCGTTTGAAGTGCGCAATTTGCCAAAGGACAGTGCAAGAAGGCTTTTCACGATGGGGTTCTTCACCAATTTACTGAACCCCAAGATCGCGATCATGTATTTGTCATTGTTGCCACAATTCATCCATCCCGACCACGGCAGTGTTCTGTTGCAATCTCTCACATTAGGCCTTACGCAAATTGTTGTCAGCGTGAGCATCAATGCCGTGATAGCCGTCTTGGCAGGTTCGATTGCGATTTTTCTCGCAGCCCACCCCTCTTGGCAGATCGTTCAACGCTGGCTCATGGGAACCGTGCTGGGTGGACTGGCCACGCGCATGGTCGTGGAGGGGCGGCGCTGATTTTGCGGATTGCGCCACCTTTCCCCATATAGCGTTTTCCGACTGCCCTACGAATGGTGTAGTCGGCCTGCTGGGTAATATTGCGCCTACACAGACTCTGTTGATGGTGATGGCGCATTTGGCAAAACTTTTGCTATTTGAGAATTTGATAAGTGCTTATAAACAAACGCCCTTCAACAGCTGATGGCGCCCAATCTTGGCGCGGTCGATACAAACTAGATCAATTAGGGCCGGGGGACCGGGCACCGCTATTTCTCAATGTCATATATCAACGCTGGGCAACGTAGAACGCTAGGCCGCTGGTATACGACGAATAGCTCACCTTGGTTCCTGCGGGAAACTGGATGACATCACCGGTCTTCAATTCGTAGACCTGTCCGCTCGCTTCGTCCGTGACGGTGATCTCGCCTTCAAGCACAAGCTTGAACTCGTCGAAGTCATAGCTGTAGGGCATGGGCTGCCCCTGTCCGATGCGGAATAATCCTGCCGTGATCGGAGCGCTCGTGTTGCAGGAAGCGCCGAAGTCATCGCCGAACGCGACAGTGTTGGGAATCTTCAGGTCGGTTAGCTGCTTGTGTGTGGCGGCCTGGAATACACGGATGCTCATTGATTTTCTCCTGCTGAATAACTGTTTGCTCAAACGGACGCTGTTTCCTTGTGCAGATACGGTGTGATATGCCGCATCGCACGCGAGACGTAGTCCTCCTTCTCTCCCACCGGGGCGACGTAGTGAAGTGCGCTTTCCGCCGCTTCGATACCCTCCAGACGGGCAATGATCCAGGCGGCAAGATAGTGCGATGCCAGGCATCCACCAACAGTGGCCACGTTGCCCTTGGCAAAGAATGGCTGGTTCAGCACATCGATGCCGGCTTCCTGGACCCACGGTTTCGTCGTCAAGTCGGTACATGCTGGGACACCATCGAGCAAGCCGAGCTTGGCCAGCACCAGCGTGCCGGAGCACTGCGCGCCCAGCAATTGCCTGGAGGGATCGAGTTGCAGCCGCGACATCAACGCCGGATCTGCAACCACGTCGCGCGTTAAAAGGCCGCTGCCCACGATGACCGCATCGGCGGCACTTGCTTCTTCAAGCGTAGCTTGCGATTCGATGACGACCCCATTCATCGATTTCACCTTTGCGGTGGGGCTGGCAATAGACACGCGCCAGCCCGGCTTCTTGACGCGATTGAGGACGCCCAGCGCGATGAGGGAATCGAGTTCGTTATAACCTTCGAAGGTGAGGATGGTGATGTGCATGACGTTGTATTCCTGTGCAATTGGGGTTGAGGGATCAGTACTGCTTGTAAGGTAGAAATTTCCCGCTCATGACAATGCGCACGCGGTCGCCATGGGGGTCGTTCTCACGCTGCAGGTCCATCTTGAAGTCAATGGCGCTCATGATGCCGTCACCAAATTCTTCGTGTATGAGGGCTTTGAAAGTGGTTCCGTACACGTTAACCATCTCGTAGAAACGATAGATGAGTGGGTCGGTTGGGACCGACGTGGGCAAGGAGCCCTTGTACGGTGTAACGGTCAGCCATTTAGCCTCTTCTTCGGTCAAGCTGAAAACCTCTGCGAGAACGCCCGCTTGTTCCTTGCTCAGCGTCATTTGGCCTAGACATGCGGCGGTGACCCATTCCTTGCTGAGTCCCACCTTGGCGGCGACCTCCGACCACTTAATGCCAGAGGACACCTTGGTGGCAATGATTTTTTCGGTAACTGTGAGGCGGTTCATAAGAGCTCCTTCAAAGGGTTCGTACGGTTCCGGACACTTCCGTCTACCCGTGCTGGTCTGGTTGCGATAAGGCATCTTATGGCTGACAATCAATACGATCAAACAATTGTCATGGATACATTGGTATATGGTTCAGTCCCGCTACAAATTGTTGGTTGACGCATTTGCGGCCGACATCCGCGCAGGGCGCCTGCCGCCGGGTACGCGCTTACCGACTCACCGTCAACTTGCTGCGAAACAAGGGTTGGCCTTGGTGACTGCAACACGGGTCTATGCCGAACTCGAAGCCATGGGACTGGTCAGCGGAGAAGCTGGCCGAGGTACCTTCGTCCGAGAGACTTCATTGCCTCCTGGTCTTGGCATCGACCAATATGTGGCAGCGGTGGGGATGGTTGATCTCAGCTTTAACTATCCATCGCTGCCCGGTCAGACGGAGTTGTTGCGGAGTGCCTTGCGTCAGCTCGCGTCCTCCGGGGACCTTGAGGCTTTGCTGCGCTACCAGCCGCATGGCGGACGTCAGCATGAGCGAGCTACAGTCGCACGCCACCTCGGATGCCGAGGATTGGCCGTCGATGCCGCTCAGGTGCTGATCGTGAATGGCGCGCAGCAGGGACTGGCGGTGACGGCCATGGCGTTGTTGCAACCCGGTGACGTTGTTGCCGTCGACGCCTTGACGTATCCGGGTTTCAAGGTGCTGGCAGAGGCGCTTCACCTTGAGCAGGTGCCGATTCCGGCGACTAAACAAGGGCCTGACCTGGATGCGCTGGAGCGGCTGTGCAAGAGCCGACGGGTGCGCGCTGTGTATGCGATGCCGACACTGCACAACCCGCTGGGATGGGTGATGGGTACGCGCTGGCGGCAGCAGTTGGTAACAATCGCACGCCAGCATGGGCTCCTCATCATCGAGGATGCGGCATATGCCTTCCTTGCTGAGAACCCACCGCCGCCGCTGGCAGCACTTGCGCCGGAGACGACCGTCTATGTCTCAGGGCTTTCCAAGAACGTAGCCACCGGGCTACGTTTCGGGTTCGTCGCCGCACCCACGCAGTGGGTGCCTGCAATAGAGCGAACGATCAGGGCGACCACCTGGAACACCCCCGGCGTGATGACGGCGATCGCTTGCGGTTGGCTGGAGGATGGTACGGTCACCCGACTGGAAGCGGAGAAGTGCCGCGATGCGAGGCTTCGGCAATCCATGGCCGGCGACGTTTTTGCCGGGTTCCAATGCGTTCGCCATCCGGCCTCCTATTTTCTCTGGCTCCCGCTGGCAGAAGAGGTTCGAGCTGACCAGATTGCGATGGCGCTCATGCGCGAGCACATTTCGGTGTCGACCGCCGAACCGTTTGCAACGTCTGTCCATGTGCCGCATGCGATCCGCTTGGCGCTCGGATCCGTAGAACTGGACGCTCTTCAGAACGCACTGGAAAAAGTGAAGCAGGTTATTGGTGCCTACACGTATTGAGTTCGTTTCCTGTTATTGTGAGCTACTATTTGACGATGACGGACCAATCCTGCGCGGACTGTCGCCAGCATAAGCAATGTTGGCAGCGTCAGTGGGTAAACCTCCGAGACATCATTTGACCACCCTAGGACGATTCACATCTATCTACTTGAATACCGGGGCAGTAGATGACCGCGCCCGCTGCAATGCAGATTCCGTTGGAGATGGCTTCAGGCTGATTGCAACCGCTAGCATGCCGATAAGGAATAGGTACTATCGGCTCAAGACCGGTCTCTCGTCGAGGCTGTAGGGCGATCTATAAAAATGGGTGACTGCCATTCATCGCGCCACACCTGGCTTCTACTGCCCCTGCCCAATTTCGAGCACGGTGCGCTAGCAGAGCATGTGCTGCTGGTAGACGGCCAAGCGCAGTGTGTACATGCGCGCCAAGAGGGACGGTTGGGCCAAATTGCTCAGTTCAAGCCGCCGTTTAATGAAGCGACGAAGCATTTCGGCGCATGCTCAGGCGCTCGCGGAGCCGCTCATCGCTAAACGCAATGGTTGCTTGCCACATCATGAGCCGAGTTCATAAGGGCTAGTGACGTGTGGGACTTCTGATTGGCTCCGATACCACTTACAGTTTTCCGACGGACCGTGGGTACACGGGCTCCCACCAAAACTTAGGGCCAGTACATGAAAATCATCCGCAACGGCGCCAAGCCATCAGTCAAGGGACCTGCCTCTTATTTCACTGGCACGGTCCGCATCGATAGCGCGTTTCAGGCGGACGGCGACGGCCGATCTGGTGGTGCCATCGTGACCTTCGAGCCGGGCGCCCGCACCAACTGGCATTTCCATCCGGCGGGTCAAACCCTCGTCGTTCTCTCTGGCGTGGGCTGGACGCAGTGCGAAGGCGGTGCCCGCACTGAAATTCGCGCCGGTGACGTGGTGTGGTGCCCCTGCCGTAAACGCCACTGGCACGGCGCCACCCCCACCAACGGGATGTCCCACTTGGCCATCACTGAAATGGTCGACGGCAAGAACGTCGAATGGATGGAGCCGGTTTCGGACGAGCAGTACCAGGCCGGCCCTCTCGAGACCGCCTGACGCCCAGCAACCCGACGACCGGATTGCCCATGTGCAAGCTCTTCGCTGCGGCTCTGCTTGCCTGCTATAGCGGCTTCGCCTTATCGGCAACGGCCTCCATCCCTACCGTCTCCACCACCATGATGAATTCGCAAACCGCGTCCGACACTCTCTCCGCTCGACAGCAAGCCATCGTCTTCGTCGCCGCGCTCGCAGCAGCGGGCGACATCCCGCGCCTGAGCATCGCCCTCAATCAAGGTCTGGATGCCGGCCTGACGGTGAACGATGCCAAGGAGGTCCTGGTTCAGCTGTACGCCTATGCCGGCTTCCCGCGCAGCCTCAATGCGCTTGGCGAACTCAAGAAAGTGGTCGAGGCCCGCAAGCAGCGCGGTGTGCAAGACGCGTGGGGACAGGAGCCGACCCGTCCCATCCCGAAGGGCGACGAGTTGCTTGCCGCTGGCACCGCCAACCAGACCCAGCTTGTCGGTGCGCCGGTCAACGGCGCGCTGTTTGACTTTGCGCCGGCAGCGGACATCTACCTGAAGGCCCATCTGTTCGGCGACATCTTCGAACGCGACAACCTCGACTGGCAGAGTCGCGAGCTCGCGACCGTCGGCATGCTCTCCGCATTGCTGGGCGTGGACCCGCAACTGCAGTCGCATGTGAGCATCAGCATGAATGTTGGTATCACAGAGGCCCAGTTGAACCAAGTCGCCGATGTCGTGAGCGAGAAAATCAATGCCGGCGCCGGAAGCGGGGTTCGGGCGGCTATCAAGCGACACTTGGCGACCAAGGCCGCGAAGTGATTCGCCGCTTTCCAGAGCCATCCCTACGAGTCGCCACTCGGTAGCAACAGGACCAATTTGTTCGATTCCCCAAGCCCTCTCACACAATGGGCCCCTGATTTCTCGCGTCCACCACAGTCGGAAACGCTGAGAGCCTTGACGGCTCTTCGATGGAGGCCCGTCTCAAGCCCGCAGTTTGAGCGCCTCGACCACGAGCGCGAACGCAGGCAAGGACTGGCGGCGGCTGGGATAGTAGAGGTGGTAACCCGGGAAAGTTGGGCTCCAGTCTTCCAATACACGCACCAGACGCCCCGCCTCCACATGCGGTTGAATGATGTCCTCCGGCGCGTAGGTAAGGGCATAGCCTTCCAGCGCAGCGTTTAGCAGCTGTACCGAGGTGTTGAAGATGATTTGCCCAGGCACCTGGACGTTCAATTCCTTGCCATCCTGCACAAACTCCCAGGCGTACAACCCCCCGTGAGTTGCCATGCGCAGATTGCCGCAATTGTGGGAGGTGAGGTCCTGGGGCGTCTGAGGCTTCTGCCGGTTCGCGAAGTAGGCGGGCGAGCCCGCAACAGCCATTCGGAAGTCCGGTGAGATGCGCACCGCAATCATGTCCTTGGCAATCTGGTCGCCGATGCGCACGCCGGCGTCGAATCGCTCGGCCACGATGTCGATCAGGCCATAGCCGATGTTGATTTCCAACCGAATGTCGGGGTACTCGGGCAACAGCTTGGACAGCTTGGGCCAAAGGATGGTGGAGGCCGCGTGGTCGTGCGTTGTGATGCGGATGGTGCCCGAAGGCTTCTCACGCAGCTCGCTGAGGGCGGCCAACTCCGCCTCGATGCCTTCGTAGTACGGAGTCAGGCTCAACAGTAGCCGCTCTCCCGCCTCGGTCGGAGCTGCACCTCGGGTCGTCCGGGCCAGCAGCCTCACACCCAAACGCTCCTCCAGCGCTCGCATGCCGTGACTCAGAGCCGACTGCGTCACGCCCAACTGGGCTGCTGCCCGTGTGAAGCTGCGCTCTCGCGCCACCACGATGAAAGACGAAAGGCTGTTGAGGTCAATCCGATTTGTCATGAACAAAATTCATATCGCTTAGGCGAGCATAGCGGGTTCTCACATAACCGTCAAACTTTTAAAGTTCTTACATGCCTTCTGGAGAAAGCCATTCCGGCACCTCCCAGGGGCAGCTATCAACATTTGAAGGAACTGAAAATGCAAAAGCGCACACTAGGTAAGAACGGTCTCGAAGTCTCCGCCATCGGCCTCGGCTGCATGGGCCTGACCTTTGGCTACGGCCCCGCCACCGAGAAATCGGCCGGCATCGAATTGATCCGCGCGGCCTTCGAACGCGGCGTTACCTTCTTTGACAGCGCAGAAGCCTACGGCGCAGTGAACGAAGAAATGCTCGGCGAGGCCGTCGCACCTTTCCGCGACCAGATCGTCCTGGCCACCAAGTTCGGCTTCAAGGATGGCATCGCCACTGCGGGCCTTGACAGCACCCCTGCCCGCATCCGCTTGGTTGCCGAACAGTCCCTCAAGCGCCTGAAGACCGACTGCATCGACCTGTTCTACCAACACCGTGTCGACCCGAATGTGCCAATGGAAGACGTCGCCGGCACCGTGCGCGACCTCATCCAGGAAGGCAAGGTCAAACACTTTGGCCTGAGCGAAGCCGGCGTGAAGGCCATCCGCACCGCCCACGCCGTGCAGCCTGTGGCCGCTCTGCAGAGCGAATACTCGATGTTCACCCGGGAGCCAGAACAGGAAATCATTCCGACCCTGGAGGAGCTTGGCATCGGCTTCGTGACCTTCAGCCCGCTGGGTAAGGGCTTCCTGGCCGGCAAAATTGATGCCTCCACGACCTTCGCCGATGGCGACGTACGCAAGAACCTGCCGCGCTTTGCCGATGAAGCCCGTGAAGCCAACCACAAGCTGGTCGAGATGATCGGCGAAGTGGCCAAGCGTAAGAATGCCACGCCGGCGCAGGTAGCCCTGGCCTGGCTGCTGGCACAGAAGCCTTGGATCACCCCGATCCCGGGCACCACCAAGCTGCACCGCCTGGAAGAGAACATCGGTGGCGCCACCGTCGAACTGACGGCCACTGACTTGAAGGAGTTGGCCGATGTGATGGCCAAGGTCCCCGTCACCGGCGAGCGCTACACCGCTGCCATGATGAAGACCGTCAACCGCTGAGGCGACTGCGATGACTGTACAGACCCTTCAAGGGCGCGTCGCGCTCGTCACGGGCGGCACGACGGGCATCGGCTTCGGCTCGGCAAAGCGGCTGCTTGAGCATGGTGCCACCGTCTACATCACTGGCCGCCGACAAGAAGTCCTCAATGCGGCGGTAGCCAAGCTTGGCGATGGAGTCCTTGGCATCCGAGCAGACGTTAGCAGCAAGGCCGACATGCAGCGAGTGGCTGACACTATCCAGGCGGCCCACGGCCGGCTCGACATCTTGTTCGCGAATGCCGGCGGCGGCCACGCCACTCCGCTCGAAGAGCTGACCGAAGCGCAAATCGACAGCGAACTGTCCATCAACATCAAGGGTGTCGTGCTGACAGTGCAGACAATGTTGGGCGTGCTGCGCAACGGCGCCTCGGTGGTGCTCAACGCGTCCATCACGGCGGACATGGGCTTGTCTGGCTTCGCTGTCTACGCCGCAACCAAGGCGGCGGTGCGCTCACTCGCCCGCAGCTGGACGACGGACCTGAAGCACCGCGACATCAGGGTGAACACCATCAGCCCTGGCGTAGTGCCGACCGAAGGCTACGGTCAGGAGCAGAAGATGACAGACCAGCAGGTGGCCGACTACGTTGAGCGCGTCTCAACCGAAATTCCGGCAGGTCGTGTCGGGTCCACGCAAGACATCGGTGATGCCCTGGTGTTCCTGGCGTCCGACGCCAGCTCCTACATCCGCGGAATCGACCTGGTCGTGGACGGTGGCATGACCCGTGTCTACGCTGGCAAGAACTGAAGGACGAGACACCATGACTGCGAACCGATTGGACGAAATCCACATCATCTGCGAGTTGCGCTGCGAGACGGCCAATCGCGAACGAGTGCGCGAACTTGCGCTCCAGTTCGTGGAGCCGGCACGCGCCGAACCGGGGTGCCTCTATTACGACTTGCACCAGAAAAAGGACGATCCCAACACCTTCTTCATCATCGACGGCTGGAAACGCCAGATGGACGTGGACGACCATGCCGGCAACGCTCATGTTGCCGAGGTGATGAAGGAACTGGGGCCGCTGCTGACCTTCGGTCCCTCGCTCACCTTCACTTCCCGGGTGAGCGAGTGAGAAGCTAGACCGCAAGCCTACGACACACCGTTGGTGCTGAAGGGGACACCGACTAGATCTGATCAGCTGCGACAATATTGAGCAGCTTCTTTCGGGCGTTGAACTCCGCAGAACGTGGAACCGTAATCGCTGCGAAGCCGCTATCGCAAATGTGAAGGCTGCTTCAGGCTGACTGCCGACATTCGACCACGATTGTCGAATGCCGCCTCCTGCTCAAAGCTGACTCTGTCAGCGACTTGCTGCGAAAGGCGCATTCACCTCGGTTGTAGACATGCTGTGACTGGGACGCGCTTGCCAGGCAGATCGATACCGACCGGAACTTCGTCATACGCGCCGGAGCGCATGGAAGAACGGTAGCGAGGCGACACGGTCAGCCAATTGGTCAATAGCGCTCGCCGACAAGGTCTTCGCTCTTGCGCCACAGTTCGGCTGCTCGTGCTGCATCCAGGGCGTAGGCGCGATAGCCTTCCGAGAAGCCATCGTCCTGTGGCGCCTTGAATTCGGTCGAGACATGGCAATCCTCGCAGTACCTGCCGCCGATCTCCTCGCTGGAGGCCGTGAAAGCCGCCCAGGCCGAAGTCGCCGCACCTTGAGGAACTGTTTTCGGTTCGAACGGCGATAGGCCCCGCTGGGCACGGGCTGCGTTGATGCCTGCCATCCAGCCCTTCAGCATCTCGATGTCAACGTGGCGGGTGAGACCTGTATTGATCACGCCTGGATGGACCGCGGCAGCGCGGATGCCCCGATCCTTGTGGCGGCGGTCGAACTCGGCGGCAAAAAGCGCATTGGCCGTCTTCGATTGTCCATAGGCAACCACAGGGTTATAAGCTCGCCGCTCAAAGTTCAGGTCTTCCAGATCAATGTCGCTCATTCGATGAGCGTTGGAAGACAACACCACGACGCGCGAGCCTGCGGGCAACAACGGCGCGAGTCGGTTCACCAGGACAAAGTGGCCTAAATGGTTGGTTCCCATTTGAGTCTCGAAGCCATCGGCCGTATGTCCGTGCAGTGTTGCCATGATGCCTGCATTCGCGATGACTGCATCGAGCGACTCGGCCCTCAACAATAATTTATCGGTACAAGCCCTGACGCTCGCGAGTGATCCGAGATCGACCTCGATCAGTTCGAAACCGCCGCTCGTGGCGGCGGCCGCGCGTACGGCTCCGGTTGCTGCATATGCTTTGTCGAGATCGCGCGCCGTACCCACAACATAAGCCCCGTGAGCAACGAGTGCCCGAGCGGTCTCGATGCCCAGGCCAGACGACGTACCCGTGACGAGAACGCGTTTGCCTTTCAGGTCCAGTCCAGCAAGAACATCGTCGGTCGTGGATGTGGCTCCAAATTTTGCGTGCATATCAGATTCCTTGGTTGATTGCCCGATGCCTTAGATCGGTGGGTTTGAGTAGAGACAGGCAGTGCTGTCACACAGTCGGCAATTCGGGGTCGATCCCGGTCATGGCGACGGAAACGTCCCAAAGCCGCTTGGCAAGTGCCGCGTCTTCAGCCTGCGGTGCGCGTTTGGCCTCTCCGGCGACGCCTCTGATCCCTGCGAATCCGGTCGGGCCGTAATAGCCTCCTGGTTTCACGGGGCCTGTCGCGGCCAGCAACGCCGGCCATGCGCCCTTGGCCGCACTGTTGAGCAGCAGGCCGACGATGGGACCTGCCAACTGAGCAAGCCCCATGTGCCGACCCAGGCTGGTGCTTGCCACACCGGGGTGGGCACCAACGGCCGTGATGGGGGATCGGGTCGCGCGCAGGCGCCGATCCAACTCAAAAAAGAACAGCGCATTCGCCAGCTTGCTGGCGCCATAACGATCCTGCTTGGAATAACTGCGCTCGGCATTGAGATCGTCCCAGTCGATATTTGCCTTCAAATGCGCAATGCTGGATGTGACAACGATGCGCGAGCCCGGCGTCTCGGCCAACTTGGGCAACAGCAGCGCGGTCAGTGCGAACACGCCCAGATGGTTGACCCCGAACTGCGATTCGAATCCCTGCTTGGTGCGCGTCAGGGGCGGGAACATGATGCCCGCGTTGTTGATGAGTGCATCGATGCGCGGCTCCTTTGACGCCGTTGCAACGGCGGCACGCACACTCTCGATGTCGCCCAAGTCCAGTGGCAACCAGGCGAGGTCGGCGTTCGGCGTCTGTTGTTTGATGCGTGCAATGGCCTCCTCTGCCCGGCTCTTTTCGCGGCAACCCAACAACACGCGCGCGCCCCGCGCAGCAAGCACTCTGGACAACTCGAACCCTACGCCCGCGTTGGCGCCTGTGACGATGAAGCACTTGCCCGATTGACTCGGGACATCTACTTCGGTAAAGCCTTTGTGATCTAACATACAAACTCCTTTTTATGAGTGATTACATACTCATTTAACTGACAAAAAAAATCAGGCCGCAGAGCCTTTCCAAAACAGGTCGAACCCTGCCTGTCGAATCGCTTCACGGTCCTTCGGCTTGGCCGCAATGGCGTTCATGGTGATATCCGCCAAATCGAACAGAATCGTATCGATATAGAAAGCGACTCGTTCAGGCGCAGCATGTCCCGCAAGACACTGTTCGACCATCGAGCGGGAGTCGAGGAACATGGCGTGGCATCGCTGGCGGCTCTGCGCCGTCACGCGGTCCGACACCTTCAACTGGCGCAACGCCTTGCGCGCCGTGGAATGATTCAGTCCCCACTCAATCAGCCGACTCCAAACGATGAAGAGTTGGTCACGTGCTGACGCCTCGAGCGGGTATGGCGCCAGCATCGTCTCCGCAAGCTCATTTTCTATCTCAACGAACAGATCATTCAGGAGATCATCCTTCGACGGAAAGTAGGTAAACAGCGTCCCCTCAGACACGCCGGCGGCCTTGGCGATCTTCGCTGTAGATGCACCAGTGCCGAGTTGGGCAATGAGGTCTGACGCAGCTTCAAGCAGGGCATCGCGCTTCTCCTCGCTCAAGGGACGAGCCATGATCTAATATTTTCTATTGAGTAAGTGGATGCTCAATTATCGTATAGAAAATCTTCTCCGTCAAGTGTCACGCTCAGGACGTTGTGAGCTTCCGGGGGGCAGATAGAAACTTGGACTAGTTTTATGCAGCAGGCCCAAGGCTTTGTTGGAAGGCATGGAGGGCTGCGAGGGGGGCGATACTGCGCGTTCAGTTTTTTGTAGCGAGTGACAGCATTCGCTGCATAGCCGGCAGTAGCAACTGCGAAGCGACTGGTTACGCACATAAAACCAAAACGCCATCCAGAAAAGTGGCCATCGGCCCTTTTTCTGGATTACAAATTCCCGACGGACTTTATTTTTTTCCGACGGACCTTATTTGCTCCAGTCAATTGGCGCTACCACCTATTCAACAGTGACGCTTTTGGCCAAGTTCCGAGGCTTGTCCACATCCGTCCCGCGCGCACAAGCCGTGTGGTACGCCAGCAGCTGCAGTGGCACCACATGCAGCAACGCAGACAGCGCGCCGTAGTGCTCCGGCATGCGGATCACGTGCAGGCCTTCGCCGCTGGCGATGTGGGAATCGGCATCGGCCAGTACGTACAGCACGCCGCCACGGGCACGCACTTCTTGCAGATTGCTTTTCAGCTTTTCCAGCAGGGCGTCGTTGGGGGCCACGGCCACGACCGGCATTTCGCTGGTGACCAGGGCCAGGGGGCCGTGCTTGAGCTCACCGGCGGCGTAGGCTTCGGCGTGGATGTAGGTGATTTCCTTGAGCTTGAGCGCGCCTTCCAGGGCGATGGGGAAGTGCAGGCCACGGCCCAGGAACAGCGCGTTTTCCTTCACTGCGAAGTCTTCGGCCCAGGCGATGATTTGCGGCTCCAGCGCCAGCACGGCTTGCAGCGCGGCGGGCAAGTGGCGCATGGCCTTCAGATGGCCAGCCTCTTCTTCTTCGGTCAGGCGGCCCTTGGACTTGGCCAAGGCCAGGGTCAGCAGGAACAGGCCTGCGAGCTGGGTGGTGAAGGCCTTGGTGGAGGCCACGCCGATTTCCACACCCGCGCGGGTGATGTAGGCCAGCTTGCATTCACGCACCATGGCCGAGGTGGACACATTGCACACCGTCAGCGTGTGCTGCATGCCCAGGCTTTGGGCGTGACGCAGGGCGGCCAGGGTATCGGCGGTTTCGCCGGACTGGGTGATGGTGACCACCAAGGTCTTGGGGTTGGGCACCGAGTCGCGGTAGCGGTACTCACTGGCGATCTCCACCTGGGTGGGGATCTTGGCGATGCTTTCCAGCCAGTATTTGGCGGTGCAGCCGCTGTAGTAGCTGGTGCCACAGGCCAGGATCAGCACCGAGTCGATGTCTTTGAAAACGGCTTCGGCGTCGCCGCCGTTAGGGCCTTCAAACAGCCCCGGCACGATGGCGGTCACGCCTTCCAGCGTGTCGCCGATGGCGCGCGGCTGCTCGAAGATTTCCTTCTGCATGTAATGGCGGTAGGGACCCAGCTCGGCTGCGCCGCTGTGGGCGTGCACGGTCTTGACAACGCGGGTGACGGGCTTGTGGGCCTTGTCCACAATCCAGTACTTACCCATTTGCACATCCACCACGTCGCCCTCTTCCAGGTAGACGATCTGGTCGGTCACGCCGGCCAGGGCCATGGCGTCGCTGGCCAGGAAGGTTTCGCCTTGACCCACGCCCAGAATCAAAGGTGAGCCGGCGCGCGCGCCGATGACGCGGTGCGGCTCGTCCTTGCAGAACACGGCAATCGCATAGCCGCCGTGCAGCTGCAGCACCGTGGCCTTGACTGCCTCGAACAGGTCGCCGTTGTACAGGCTGTCCACCAGGTGGGCGATGACTTCGGTATCGGTCTGGCTGGTGAACACGTAACCCTTGGCCTGCAGCTGGGCGCGCAGCTCTTCGTGGTTTTCAATGATGCCGTTGTGCACCAGGGCAATACGGCCGGCGCGGCTGGCGGAATCGGCGCCGGGGCCGTGGCTGAAATGCGGGTGCGCGTTGTGCACGGCCGGGGCGCCGTGGGTGGCCCAGCGGGTGTGGGCGATGCCGGTGCCGCTCTCCAACTTGTCTTCGCTCACCTGCGTCATCAACTCGGCCACGCGCGAGGTGCTGCGGGCGCGCCGCAGGGTGCCGGTGTGCTGTGCATCCGGGCCCATGCCTTGCACGGCCACGCCGCAGGAGTCGTAGCCCCGGTACTCCAGGCGCTGCAGGCCCTGGACCAGGATGGGGACGATATTGCGGGTAGATACAGCGCCAACGATGCCACACATAAAAGACTCCAACAGTTTGTTTGTGCCGGCATGTTAAGCCTGAGCACGAGAAGATTGGTTTCAATATTTCATATTTAATGGAATAATATTTCTTACTAAATTTATCAAGAAATTAAAGTAAAAATTTATTCAATTTATGGAACAAATAGAACTCGATGCGATTGATCTGCGCCTACTGCAACAGCTGCAGCAGGATGCTTCGCTGAGCAATCTGGCGCTGGCGGAGCTGGTCCATGTCTCGGCCCCCACCTGCCTGCGGCGCGTCAAGCGCCTGGTGGACTCGGGCCTGATCGCCAGGCAGGTGGCCATCTTGGACAACGACAAGCTGGCCACGCAGCTGGGCCATGGCCTGACGGCGATTGTGGAAATCACCCTGGACCGGCAGGGCGACGAGCACCTGGCCGCTTTTGAGGCCCGGGTTGCGGCAGACGACGCGGTGCAGCAGTGCTACCGCGTATCGCCCGGGCCGGACGTCTGCCTGGTGGTGTTTGCCCGTGACATGCCAGACTACCTGGCCCTGGCGCAGCGCCTGTTCACCAGCGATGCGAATGTGCGCAATGTGAAGGCATTCTTCAGCCTGAAGCGCAGCAAGTTCGAGCCCCGTGTGCCGGTGGCACTTCGCACCAATATTTAAAGGAAAAAGGCCCGCAGCGCAGAATATACCTGCGCAAGCAGCTACCAAATCCATAGCACAAATATTGACTCACCCAGCCATCAATTTCTGCACGCGTCGGCACCAGAAATTTCAACCCGGCAGGCAACGCATCTGCTTATAGTGGCAGACAGCCCACCCGCACTGCCATGAATACCCCCACGCTAGAAGACACCGCCCAGCTGCAGACCCGCCGCGCCGAAGTGGCCCAAGCCCTGGCCGCCGCCCTGCCCCGCCACGCCATCCTGTCGCGCCGGGAAGACACCACGCCTTATGAATGCGACGGCCTGACCGCCTACCGCACGCCGCCGCTGCTGGTGGTGCTGCCCGAGACCGAGGCCCAGGTAGTGGCCGTGCTGCAAATCTGCCACCGCCTGCAGGTGCCGGTGGTGGCGCGCGGCGCGGGCACCGGCCTGTCCGGCGGGGCCATGCCGCACCGGCTGGGCGTGACGCTGTCGCTGGCCAAGTTCAACCGCATCCTGGCCGTGGACCCACTGGCCTGCACCGCCACCGTGCAGTGCGGCGTGCGCAACCTGGCCATCAGCGAGGCCGCCGCGCCCCACGGCCTGTACTACGCGCCGGACCCCAGCAGCCAGATCGCCTGCACCATAGGCGGCAATGTGGCCGAGAACTCGGGCGGAGTGCACTGCCTGAAATACGGCCTGACCTTGCACAACGTACTGCGTGTGCGCGGCTACACCGTGGAGGGCGAAGAGGTCGTATTCGGCTCCGAAGCCCTGGACACACCCGGCCTGGACCTGCTGCCCCTGGTCATCGGCAGCGAAGGCATGCTGGCCGTGACGCTGGAAGTCACCGTCAAGCTGGTGCCCAAGCCACAGCTGGCACGTTGCGTCATGGCCAGCTTTGCCGATGTGGAATCGGCCGGCAATGCGGTGGCGGCAGTGATTGCCGCCGGCATCATCCCCGCAGGGCTGGAGCTGATGGACAAGCGCATGACCGCCGCCGTGGAGGACTTCGTCCACGCCGGCTACGACCTGGACGCCGCCGCCATCCTGCTGTGCGAGAGCGACGGCACACCCGAAGAGGTGGAGGAAGAAATCGCCCGCATGGAGGCCGTGCTGCAGGCCAACGGCGCCACCCGCTGCACCGTCAGTGTGGACGAAGCCCAGCGCCTGAAGTTCTGGAGCGGGCGCAAGAACGCCTTCCCCGCGTCGGGCCGGATCAGCCCCGACTACATGTGCATGGACTCCACCATTCCGCGAAAGAAGCTGGCCGAGGTCCTGCACGCCATCGAAGCCATGGAACAGCAATACGGCCTGGCCTGCGCAAACGTATTCCACGCCGGGGACGGCAACCTGCACCCGCTAATCCTGTTCGACGCGAACGACCCCGACCAGATGCACCGCTGCGAACTGTTCGGCGCCGATATTCTGGAAACCAGCGTGCGCCTGGGCGGCACGGTGACCGGTGAGCATGGCGTGGGCGTGGAAAAGCTGAACTCCATGTGCGTGCAGTTCAGCGCACCCGAGCGTGAACAGATGCTGGCCGTGAAGCGTGCCTTCGACCCACTGGAGTTGCTAAACCCCGGCAAGGTCATCCCCAGCCTGCAACGCTGCGCCGAATACGGCAAGATGACCGTGCTGCGCGGCATGCTGCCCTTCCCCCATTTGCCGAGATTCTGATGGCCCACACCGACACTGCGCTGCAGCACCTCATAGAGCGGGTGCAAGCCGCCCACGCACACAAGACCGCCCTCAACATCCAAGGCGGCAATAGCAAGGCCTTTTACGGCGAAAAGCCGCACGGCGAGCCGCTCAGCATGCGCGACCTGGCGGGCATCAGCAGCTACGAGCCCAGCGAGCTAGTCGTCACCGCGCGCGCCGGCACCCCGCTGGCCGAGCTGGAAGCCGCCCTGGCCGCCAAGGGCCAGTGCCTGCCCTTCGAGCCGCCGCGCTTCAACGCCCACGGCACGGTCGGTGGCATGGTGGCCGCCGGCCTGTCCGGCCCCGCCCGCCCGCATGTGGGCATGGTGCGCGACTACGTGCTGGGCGCCACCGTGCTCAACGGCAAAGGTGAACTGCTGAGCTTTGGCGGCCAGGTGATCAAGAACGTAGCCGGCTACGACCTGTCGCGCGCCCTGGCCGGCTCCATGGGCGTGCTGGGCATCATTTGCGAGGTATCGCTGAAGGTGCTGCCCACGCTGCCCGCCAGCGCCACCCTGGTGTTCGAGATGGACGAAGCCACGGCCCTGCAGCAGCTGCACACCTGGGCCGGCCAGCCCCTGCCATTGAACGGCAGCAGCTGGCATGCGGGCCACCTGCATCTGCGCCTGGCCGGCGCCCAGGCCGCCGTACACGCAGCCTGCCAGCGCCTGGGCGGCACGCTGCAGGAGCCCGAAATGGCCGCAGGCTGGTGGCAGCTGGTGCGCGACCAAGGCCACCATTTCTTCCAACTGGATGCCGCCCACCTGGCGCGTGGCGAGGAGCTGTGGCGCATCTCCGTACCCGCCACCACGCCGCCGCTGGACTTGCCGGGGCAGAGCTTTATCGAATGGGGCGGCGCCCTGCGCTGGCTGCGCGGCTTTGCCACGCCCAAGCAGATACGCGCCGCCGCAGCCCAGGCCGACGGCCATGCCACCTTGTTCCATGCCGACCACCGGCACGACGGCGTATTCACCCCGCTGTCGGCCCCGCTGCTACGCATCCAGCGCGCACTGAAAGCCGCCATGGACCCGGCTGGCATCTTCAACCCTGGTCGCTTGTACCCCAGCCTGTAATGCAAACCCACCTCAGCCCCGAATTCAAGAACACCGCCGACGGCCAGGCCGCCGAGGCGATTCTGCGCAAATGCGTGCACTGCGGCTTCTGCACCGCTACCTGCCCCACCTACCAGCTGCTGGGCGACGAGCTGGACGGCCCGCGCGGCCGCATCTACCTGATGAAGCAGGTGCTGGAGGGCGCGGAGGTCACGCGCAGCACCCAGCAGCACCTGGACCGCTGCCTGACCTGCCGCAACTGCGAATCCACCTGCCCCAGCGGCGTGGAGTACGGCCAACTGGTAGACATAGGCCGGCGCATCGTGGACGAACGCGTGGAGCGCCCCGCCACCGAGAAAGCCGCCCGCTGGGTATTGCGGGAAGGCCTTACATCCCCGCTGTTCGCCCCGGCGATGAAGGTCGGCCAGGCGCTACGCCCGCTGCTGCCCCAAGCCCTAAAGAACAAGGTGCCCCAGGCCACACCGGCCCAACCCTGGCCCACGCGGGAGCACGCCCGCAAGGTGCTGATGCTGACCGGCTGCGTGCAGCCCGCCATGATGCCCAACATCAACAGCGCCACCGCCCGCGTGCTGGACGCTGCCGGCATCCAGACGCTGGTGGCGCCCAGCGCCGGCTGCTGCGGGGCCATCCGCAGCCACCTGGGCGACCACGGTGGCGGCCTGGCCGATATGCGCCGCAATATCGACGCCTGGTGGCCGCTGGTGGAGGCCAACACGGTGGAAGCCATCGTGATGAATGCGTCCGGCTGCGGCGTGATGGTGAAAGACTACGGCCACGCCCTGGCCACCGACCCGGCCTATGCGGCCAAGGCTGCACGCATCAGCGCACTGACGCGCGACCTGAGCGAGCTGCTGCCCGATTTGGTCACCGCCCTGCGCGGCAAGCTGCGGCCCGGTGCCCAACAGCAGCTGGCCTTCCACCCGCCCTGCACGCTGCAGCATGGCCAGCAGCTGCGCGGCGGGGTGGAAACGCATCTGGGTGCACTTGGCTTCAAGGTGCAGCTGGCTGGCGCGGAAAGCCATCTGTGCTGTGGCTCGGCCGGCACCTACTCGGTGCTGCAGCCCACGCTGGCCACCCAGCTGCGCGACCGCAAGCTGAGCCACCTGGAGCCGCTGGGCGCGCAAACCATCGTCTCGGCCAATATCGGCTGTATCCAGCATCTGCAAAGCGGCACCAGCACGCCGGTGAAGCACTGGGTAGAGGTACTGGACGCCGCCCTTGCCTATACATGAAATAGGCCGCTAGCGCAGATATTACCTGCGCCAACAGCTATTTAAACAATAGCAACTACTCTGCAAGGCTGGTGGCTACGCTGATCTCGCCCTCCAGCACCCGGTGGATGGGGCATTTGTTGGCGATCTCCAGCAGCTTGGCCCGGTCCTCGGGCGTGATGTCGCCCTCGATGTGCAAGCTGCGCTGCAGCGCGTAGCGGACCTTGCCGTCCTCGGTCTTGCTCTCGGTGTGGCTGATATCCACGCGCAGGTCGGTCACGGCCAGCTTGCGGCGGCGGATGTACAGCTCCAGCGTCAGGCTGGTGCAGGCGGCCAGGGCCGAGTCCAGCAGGTCGTGCGGGTCGGGTGCCAGATCGTCAGAGCCCAGGGTGGCATCGACATCGGCGCTCCAGCTGTGGCGGCCATTGGTCAGGGTGGTGAGCGCACCGAACGGGCGGTGCAGGCGGGATTGGATGGGCATGGGTTTCCTGGGTGGCTTGAAGCAGCCACTTTAGCCCATTGCCCACCCGGCACGCCCCCGAAAAATCAAGCCAAATTGCCCTGGCACACGTACTTCAGGTGCATGTATTCGCCCAGACCATGGGTCGAACCTTCGCGGCCATAGCCGGACTCTTTCACGCCGCCAAAGGGCGCCGCCTCCGCCGCCAGCGCGCCTTCGTTGATGCCAACGATGCCGCACTCCAGCGCCTCCGCCAGACGCCAGATGCGCCGCACGTCGCTGGAATAGAAGTAGGCGGCCAGCCCGAACGGCGTGGCATTGGCTGCGGCCAGAACTTCGGCTTCCGATGTAAAGCGGGTGATCGGCGCCACCGGCCCAAAGGTTTCCTCGCACGAGCAGTCCATGCTGGCCGTCGCATCCACCAGCACGGTGGGCGCGTAGTAGTTCGCCCCCAGCGTCACCAGACGTTGACCGCCAGCCAGCACACAGGCACCATTGGCCACTGCGTTCTGCACGTGGCGCTCGATCTTTTCGACGGCACGGGCGTTGATCATGGGGCCGATCTGTGACGCAGCATCGGTGGCCGGGCCGACCACCAGCGCGGCCACACGCGCGGCCAGCTTCTGGGCGAAGACGTCGTGTACGCCGGCCTGCACATAGATACGGTTCGGGCACACGCAGGTCTGCCCGCCGTTGCGGAACTTGGACACCATCAGGCCCTCGATGGCCGCGTCGATGTCGGCGTCGTCGAACACGATAAAGGGTGCGTTGCCACCCAGTTCCAGCGAGAGCTTCTTGAGCGTGTCAGCCGAGCGGCGCGCCAGGTGTTTGCCCACCGGGGTGGAGCCGGTAAAGGTGACCTTGCGCACACGCGGGTCGTCCAGCCACACATCGACAACCTCGGGGGTGCGCTCACGCGACGCGGTGACGATGTTCAGCACGCCCGGCGGAACGCCGGCCTCCTGCGCCAGCTTTACCAGCGCGAGCGATGTCAGCGGCGTGTCCTCGGCCGGCTTGCAGACCACGGTGCATCCCGCAGCCAAGGCCGGAGCGATTTTGCGGGCGATCATGGCCGCCGGAAAGTTCCACGGCGTGATGGCCGCAATCACGCCCACCGGCTCCCTGAAGGCGAACATACGGCGGCCCGGCACCGGCGCGGGGATGATGTCGCCGCCAGCACGGGTGGCCTCTTCGGCAAACCATTCCACGTAGCTGGCCGCGTACAGCACCTCACCCTTACCTTCGGCCAGGGGCTTGCCCTGCTCGCGTGAAATCAGCCGGCCCAGATCTTCCTGATGGGCCAGGATCAGGTCGTTCCAGCGCTTGATGGTCTGCGCCCGTTGCTTGGCCGGAACGGCGCGCCAGGCGGGAAAAGCGGCCTGGGCGGCATCGACTGCGGCCCGGGCGTCGGCGGCCGAGCCGTCGGGCACACTGGCAAACACCTGGTTAGTGGCGGGATCGCTCACGTCCAGGCGGCGGCCGTCGCTGGAGTCGCACCATTCGGTGCCTATGAGTTGGCGACCAGGCAGCAGGTCCTGGCGTTGGAGTGTCAGTGGCATGGCGGTATAGGGTGTGAAAGTAAGAAGAGATCAGGCGGCGGCAACATGCTCGGCAATGGCGATGCCAACCTCGGTGGTCGAGGCCGTGCCGCCCAGGTCCGGCGTGCGTGGCCCACTGCGCAGCACGTCTTCAATGGCACGCACGATCGCGTCGTGCGCGGCACGGCCCATGCCTTCGCCATGGGTCAGAAAGTCCAGCATCAAGGCACCCGACCAGACCATGGCGATCGGATTGGCAATGTTCTTGCCGTAGATGTCGGGGGCAGAGCCGTGCACGGGCTCAAACAGCGAAGGGAAGCTGCGCTCCGGGTTCAGGTTGGCCGATGGCGCCAGGCCGATGGTGCCGGTGGTGGCGGGGCCCAAGTCGGACAAGATGTCACCAAACAGATTGGTGGCCGCCACCACGTCAAAGCGGTTGGGCTGCAGCACGAAACGTGCGGTCAGGATGTCGATGTGCTGCTTGTCCAGCACCACCTCGGGGTAGTCCTTGGCCACCGTCTCGGCGCGCTGGTCCCACCATGGCATGCTGATGGCGATGCCGTTGGACTTGGTGGCCAGGGTGACATGCTTGCGGGGCCGGCTTTGCGCCAGATCGAAGGCGAAACGCAGCAGGCGGTCTGTCCCCTTGCGCGAATAGACCGACTCCTGGACCACGATCTCGCGGTCGGTCCCCTCGAACATGATGCCGCCCAGCGAGGTGTATTCACCCTCGGTGTTCTCCCGCACCACGAAGTAGTCTATGTCGCCCGGCTTGCGGCCGGCCAGAGGACAGGGCACGCCTTCAAACAGGCGCACCGGCCGAAGGTTGATGTACTGGTCGAACTCGCGGCGGAACTTGAGCAGCGACCCCCACAGCGACACGTGGTCGGGCACGGTGGCGGGCCAGCCCACGGCGCCAAAGTAGATCGCATCAACGCCCTTGAGCTGCTCCTTCCAGTCGTCCGGCATCATCTGGCCGTGTGCCTGGTAGTAGTCGCAGCTGGCCCAGTCCATGGTGCGGCACTCCAATGAGAAACCGAAGCGCTCGGCGGCGGCCTGGACCACGCGCAGACCTTCGGGCAGTACCTCCTTGCCGATGCCGTCTCCGGCAATGAGTGCGATGCGAAAGCTAGGTTCCATGGCTATCAGGTCCTTGTGAAGGTGGGGCTTGTCATTCAGGCCACAGCGCGCCGTTGATCCATCTCATCAAGCCAGCCGCGCCGAAGCTCGGGCACCGAGCGTTCCAGCAGTTCGTAATACGGATGGTGCGGGCCGCGGTTGTAGTCGGCGCGGGCAACTTGCGCGAGCTTGTGGCCGTCCTTCATGACGACGATTTCATCGCAGACCGCACGCACGGTGTGCAGGTCATGGCTGATGAACAGGTAGGACACGCCGAGTTCACGCCGCAGCTCGGCGATGAGGTCGAGCACTGCGGCGCCAACGACGGTATCCAGCGCCGAGGTCACCTCGTCGCAAAGAATGAGGTCAGGGTCGGCAGCCAGCGCGCGCGCCAGGTTCACGCGCTGCTTCTGCCCGCCCGAGAGACCACCGGGCAAACGCGCAGCCACGGTGTGCGGCAGCTTCACCAGGTCCAGCAGCTCGCGGATACGCTTCTGCAGTGCTGGCCCGCGCAGCCCCTTGTAGAACACCAAAGGCCGCGCCAGGATGGCCTCGATGGTCTGCGACGGGTTGAGTGCCGTGTCGGCCATCTGGAACACGATCTGGATCTGGCGCAGCTCTTCCTTGCTGCGCTCGGTAAGCGACGGGGCTAGCTCGCGGTTCTGGAAGATGATGCCGCCACCGCAGGGCTTGATCAGCCCGGCCACGGCACGCGCCAGCGTGGTCTTGCCGGAGCCCGATTCGCCGATCACGCCAATGGCCTGGCCACGGTACAGCTTGAGGTCGATGTGCTGCAGGATCAGCTTTTCGGGCTGGCCCTGGAGGTCGGTGGGGCCATAGCCAGCCGAGAGGTCGTGGATGTCCAGCAGCAGCTCGCTGCCACAGCCTTGCGGCGACACGCGCGGTGCTGGGCGTGCTGCAGCCAACAGGCTTTGCGTGTAGGGCTGGGCTGGCTGGCTGAGGATATTTTCGGTCGCGTTGATTTCCTGCATCTGCCCATTGCGCAGCACCAGAATGTGGTCGGCCATCTGAGCCACGACGGCCAGGTCATGGCTGACGTAGACCGCCGTGGCACGGCGCTCGCGCACCACACGGCGGAAGGCGCGCAGCACCTCCAGCTGGGTGGTGACGTCGAGCGCGGTGGTCGGCTCGTCCAGTATGACCAGGTCCGGGTCGGTGATCAGCGCCATCGCCGCCATCACGCGCTGTAGCTGCCCGCCGGACACCTGGTGCGGATAACGCGCGCCAATGGTTTCGGGACTGGGCAGCGCAAGCTCTCTGAACAGCGCCACGGCCTTGGCTTCGGCTTCAGGCCGCTTCATGAGGCCGTGGATGAGCGTGGGCTCCACCACCTGGTCCAGCAGCGTGCGCGAGGGGTTGAAGGAGGCCGCCGCACTTTGAGCGATATAGGACACGCGGCGCCCGCGCAGGGTGCGCTGCCCGGCTGCGTCCAGCGTCAACACGTCCACATCGCCGATGCGCACGCTACCGCCGGCAATAGTGCAGCCGCTGCGGGCATGGCCCATCAGAGCCAGCGCAGTGGTGGTCTTGCCGGAGCCGGACTCACCAATCAGTGCCAGCACTTCGCCCGGTTGAATGGAGAAGCTGAGATGGTCCACCAGCGTCTGGCCACCTGCGGTGATGTGCAGGTCTTTGACAATAACAGGCGCGCCCATCAGTGTGCTCCCCGGCGGCGTTCGCGGGCCGCACGGCCCGGCAGGTTGTCGATAACCAGGTTGACAGCGATGGTCAGGCTGGCGATGGCCAGGGCCGGAGCGATTACCGAGGCGCCAGCATCGGGCAGCGCACCTATGTTCTCTCGCACCAGCGAACCCCAGTCGGCGGCCGGCGGCTGTATACCCAGGCCGAGAAAGCTCAGGCCCGCCAACAACAGCACCACATAGACGAAACGCAGCCCCAGGTCGGACAGCATGGGGCCCAGGATGTTGGGCAGAATTTCTCGCAACATGATGTAGAGCGTGCCTTCGCCGCGTGTGCGTGCCACCACCACGTAATCCAGCGCGTTGATGTTGACTGCCAGCGAGCGGGCAATGCGGAAGGCGCCGGGGATATAGATGATGGCGGCCGTGGCCACCAGCATGGCCACCGAGGAGCCGAACCCCGCCACCATGATGAGCGCAAACATCTTGCTGGGTATGGCAGTGAGGGTGTCCAGTCCACGGCTGAGCATGGCATCCAGCGCCCTGCTGCCGCTGGCGGCCAACAGGGCCAGCACGGTTCCCACGCCGCTGGCGAACAGCGTAGCGATCAGGGCTACGCCCACGGTGTAGCGGGCGCCATTGACCACGCGCACCAGCATGTCGCGGCCAAGATAGTCCGTCCCCAGCCAATGCGCGGCACTGATGGGGGCGAAAACGGCATTGCTGCCGGAGCCGGCAAGCTCTCGCGACAGCATCGCGGGGCCGAACAATGCGGCAAGCATCCAGATGGCCAGCACCGCCAGGCCCACCAGACCAGATAAACCGAACCCGGATAGCCAGCGTCGACAAGCGCCGCGCGGGGTGGCCACGGGAGGAGCGGTCAAGGTTTGCATAACAGGTTCCATGGGGTATCGCTTATGTGTTGGGGGCGTTGAGGGGATATCGCAAAGAGATGCAAGCCAGGTACAGGCTACTCAGAGGTGGCGCAGGCGGGGGTTGGCGACGATGCCGCACACATCGGCCAGTGCCACCAGGATGAGGTAGCCGGCACAGAAGATCATGGCGCAGGCCTGCACCAGCGGCATATCGCGCTGGGCGACAGCGTCCACCATCAGCTTGGCGATGCCGGGGTAATTGAAGATGGTCTCGACAATGATCACGCCGCCCAGCAAATAGGACAGGCTGAAAGCCACGGCATTGGCAATCGGGCCGATAGCGTTGGGCAGCGCATGGACCATCACCGTGCGCAAGGGCGAGGCCCCCTTCAAACGCACCATTTCGATGTAGGGCGCTTCAAGCTGGTCAATGACCGCAGCGCGCGTCATGCGCATCATCTGCGCGATGATTACGCAGCACAAACTGAGCACCGGCATTGCAAAGGCTCGCAGCATCTGCCCTATGGATTCGATATCACTCGCATAGGACAGCGCGGGCAGCCAATGCAGTTTGACCGCGAAGACCAGCACGGCCAGCGTGGCGACCAGAAACTCAGGCACCGACACCACACCGACGGCCACGGTGGAGGCGAACCGGTCAAACCATGAACTACGCCATACCGCCGAGGAGATGCCCAGTGCCAGAGCGATGGGAACCGAGAAAACGGCGGTCACGGCCGCCAGCAGCAGCGAATTGGGCAGGCGGCTGGCGACCAGCTCACCCACGGGCATGCTGGTCGTTGCCGAGGTACCGAGATCGCCATGCAGAACACCCCCCAGCCAGTGGATGTAGCGCAACGGGGCGGGCACGTCCAGACCCATCTGCGCACGCAGCGCGGCCAGGGCCGCTGGGGTCGCATCCTGACCCAACTGCTCCTGCGCTGCGTCTCCGGGTAACACGGCCGTGATCGCAAAGACCAGCGCTGAGACAGCCAGCAAGGAAAGCAAGCCAATGGCAATGCGCTGGCCGAGCAGCTTGAGAATCAGGGCATTCATATCAATCTTTCAGGTACAACAACCTGCCGCCTGCACAGCACTTGCAAGAAATGGGCACACTGTGGCGGGCGGTCAGGTTCGTGGCTAATCAGGCCATCACGCAGCGCTTATGCGTCCAGCCAGACGTGCTCGGCAAAGGAGAAACCCATCAACCCGCCCAGCGGCCGGGCTTCCAGGCCCTTGACCTTGGAGCTGTAGGCGTCAATGCTGGCAATGAACATGGGAATGCCGATGCCGGACTCCTGGTGGATCAAGGTTTGCATGTCGGCGTACTGCTGTTTGCGCTTGGCCAGGTCGGTTTCGGCACGCGATGCCAGCAGCAGTTGGTCGAACTTGGGGTTCTTCCAGCGCGACTCGTTCCACTGCGCGTCGGACTGGAAGAACTGCGTCAGCAAGGTATCGACGCTGGGCCGGGTGTTGATATTGCCGAAGCCAATCGGGCTGCTGAGCCAGTGGTTCGACCAATAACCGTCGGACGGCATGCGCTTGACATCCAGCTCCAGGCCGATGCGCTGACCCGTTTCCTGCATCAGCAAGGCGATCTCGGTGGAGTAAGTGGCCGCAGGCGAGGTCACGACAGGAATTTTTCCGCTCACACCCGATTTCTGCAGATGGAACTTGGCCTTGTCCAAGTCCATGGTCCGCTGCGGCAGGCCTGCGAAGTAAAAGCGGTTGGTCGGGTCCACAGGCTGGTCGTTGCCGACCGTTGCGTAGTCCAGTGCAATGGTCTTCTTCATCTGCTCGCGGTCCAGCATGTACTTCATGGCCATGGCGAAGTCAGGGTTGGTACCCGGACCCAGGTCGCGGCGCATGATCAGGTCGGTGTATTGACCGGACTGCGACGTCAGGATGTTGAAACCCGGTATGCCTTTGACACGTGCGACAGCGCGCGGATTGACGCCGTTGATGAGATCCATGCCACCGGACAGCAGCGCATTGAGCCGGGCACTCTCGTCGCCGATACCCACAAATTCGACCTCATCGAGGTAAGGTTTACCGGGTTTCCAGTAAGACTCGTTACGGACCACGATGGAGCGTATGCCGGGCTTGAACTCCTTGAGCTTGTAGGGGCCGGTACCAATGCCCGCGGCGAAGTCGGTCGTGCCGTCTTTGACGATGTGGAAGTGGAAGGTAGCGACGATGGTCGGCAAATCGGCGTTCGGCGCCGTCAGCACGATCGTGACCTCGTTCGGACCGGTGGCCTTGACGCTTTCGATCTGGTCGGCCAGCACCTTGGCCTTGGAGGCCGTTGCCGGGTCCTTGACGCGCATCACCGAATACACCACGTCCGCTGGCGAGAGCGCCTTGCCGTCATGGAAGGTCACACCCTTGCGCAGCGTAAAGACCCAGGTCTTGGCATCGCGGGTGGTAAACGACTCGGCCAGAGCTGGCTGCGGGGTGAGGCTGGCGTCGAGCACGGTCAAGCCATTGAAAAGCATGGTGCTGCGGCAGTAGTCGGCCTGGTTGGATTGCTTGGCCGGATCCAGCGTGTCGGTAGCGGCTGTTTGCTCCCCTGAGACACGAATACGCCCACCCTTGCGTGGTGTCTGCGCATGGGCAGACATCGCGAAGGTGGCTGCACCACCAGCCAGGGTGGCCTGCATACCGCCCGCCATCAGCATGGCGAGCACATCGCGGCGCGAAGCTCCGCGGCGCAGGGACTCCATCACCCGGACGCTGTCTGTGGGATGGACAAGACTATCGAACTGATTGCGGCTATTGCTCATGGGGATGCACTCCTTGTAGAACGGTGAATGGGGGAGTAAATGACTCAAAGACCGACGACGCCAGCCAGGCCGCCGATGTCCTGGATCTCGGTGTAGCCATAAGCCGGATTGCCTGGGCCATGGCCACGATTGACGAACACCTTGTTGACGATGCCGATGTCTGCGGCCGACATCAAGTCGTAGCGCAGGCTGGACGAAACGTGCAGCACATCCTCCGGGTTGCAGCCCAGCGAGTCGAACATGAACTCAAAAGCGCGCAGCCGTGGCTTATAGGCTTGGGCCTGCTGGGCGGTGTAGACACGGTAGAAAGGCGCACCCAGCATGGCGACGTTTTTCTGGATTTGAGAGTCATCGGCATTGGAGAGAATCACCAACGGGATCTCGTGCGCAACCTTGGACAGGCCCGCCGGCACGTCTTCATGCGGTCCCCAGGTCGGAACGGCGTCGTAGTATTGCTGCGCATCGCTATCCAGGTACTGGATCTTCCAGGCCTTGCACAGGCGGCGCACGGCATTCTTCAACACGGTCTCATAAGGCTTCCAGTCACCCAGCACTTCGTCGAATCGATAGCTGGTGAAGTCTGCGATGAACTGCTCCATACGATCGGCCGGAATACGGTCCGCAAAAATGACCCGGGTCATCTCGGTCATACGGAAGCGCGTGAGCGTGCCGTAGCAGTCGAAGGTGATGTACTTGGGACGAAAAGCCATGGTTGCTGATCCTTGATGTGCCGGTGTCCGACCGGAAACGGGTTGCGGCATAACTGATTTCCGCGACGTCTTGATGTGAAGTAATTGAATCACGCAAGCTCACAAGGGTTGTATGGAAATGGCTGGCGTTTTGATCCCAAGCTGCTGTTTGAAGTAGGGAGCGCGGCATGGCGTGCGGTTCGCACCGCATGCGTGCGGTATGCACCTTGGTGTGCTGCGGCGCATCCACCCGGCACGCTTTTGAAGCAAGGCTAGAGCAGGTTAGTCCTGCCACCCAGACTTGCTAAATACCCGGCTGCGGTACGCCTGTTGCATCGCACCGCCACCGTACCCGGCACCAAACAAACAGCCGCAGCATATGTATGCGTAAGCCGGGCTGCAGCGGCAGCGAATTGCAAAGCGCCGGGCCGCCACAGAAGATGCTTGCGAGTTGCAGCAACATGCATCTTGACTCTGGCGTAGTGCATCGATGTCGGTCAAGATCGGTGCACTCCCATGTTTGCAAGAGAGATTTCCCGTATGCCCTTATCTTCCCCTTCCGACATCGCCGAAGACCGCGTGGTCTTCAGGGCGATGACTTCCGATGACATCGAGCAGGCCCACGCGCTGTCCGCCGAACTTCGCTGGCCGCACCGCCCGACCGACTGGGCACAAGTCTTTGAACATGCTGAAGGCACGGTGGCTGAACAAGGCGGCAAGATCGTGGGCACCGCACTGCGCTGGCGCTGGGGTGCGCAGCATGCATCCCTGGGCCTGATCATCGTGAGTCCGGCGTGCCAGGGCCGCGGCATCGGCCGCCAACTCATGGAGGTTCTGCTCGACGGACTGGACTCACACAGCGTATTGCTGCAGGCGACAGAAGCCGGTCGCCCACTGTATGAAAAGCTGGGCTTCAAGGTCACTGGCGGAATACGCCAGCACCAGGGCCTGGCTAAGCCGACACCGCTGATCGAACTACCTCCCGGTTGCCGCTTGAGGCCTGCGGGCCAGAACGAGCTGGCCGCGCTGCAATCGCTAGATGCAGCTGCGCGTGGCATGCCCCGCCCCGCACTGATAGAAGACCTGTTGGACCGGGCCGAAGTCTGCGTGGTGCTGGACTGCGAACAAACACCGCGAGGCTTCGCCATGCTGCGCCGCTTTGGTCGTGGCCACGTCATCGGGCCGGTGGTCGCCCCTGACGTGGAAGGTGCCAAGGCGTTGATCGCCCACCTGGCCGGACAAAACGCCGGCCATTTCACCCGCATCGACGTGGATGCCAACGCGGACCTGGGCGACTGGCTGACCGCCATCGGCCTGGCGGAGGTCGATGCACCGACAACCATGGTGCGCGGCACACCTTTGCCGACCACCAAAGGTGGGCCGGTACTCTTTGCCATCACAACCCAGGCCATCGGCTAAGGACCGGAATGCACGCATTCAGCTTTGTCTACAAGTCCGATCCGGTACGCGGCCGCGTATGGGCCGAAGTGTTTCGTACGCAGGCACCACATATCGACTTTCGGATCTGGCCCGATGTCGGCGATCCCGAGCAAGTGCGATTCCTGGCGGCCTGGGTGCCCCCCGATCACATCACTCACCAATTTCCCAAGCTTAAAGTGCTGTTCTCCTCCGGTGCAGGCGTGGACCAATTCGACTTGCATGCGCTGCCGGCCGACCTGCCGGTGGTACGCATGGTGGAACCAGGCATCGTCGGTGGCATGGTGGAGTATGTGACCCATGCCGTGCTGGACCTGCACCGGGACATGCCCAAGTACCGTCGCCAGCAGCAGCAGGCCGATTGGCGGCCACTGCAGGTCCGGCCAGCCGCCGACCGGCGCGTTGGCGTGCTCGGCCTCGGGTCGCTCGGGCAGGCAGTGCTCGCGCAGCTAAAGGCACTAGGTTTCGATTGTGCGGGCTGGAGCCGTTCGCAACACCATATCGACGGCGTGCAATGCCACGCGGGCAGCGAAGGCCTGGCTGGCTTTTTGGCACGCACCGACATACTCGTCTGCCTGCTGCCTCTGACCGACGCGACGCGCGGATTTCTCAATGCCAAGCTCTTCGCCCAACTCCCCAAAGGCGCAGGCCTGGTACATGTCGGACGCGGGCCGCAAATGGTTGATGCCGATCTACTGGCAGCCCTGGAAACAGGGCACATCGGTGAGGCCATACTCGACGTAACAGAGCCTGAACCTCTGCCCGCGTCGCATCCATTTTGGTCGCATGCACGCATCGCGCTGACCCCGCACATCGCGAGCATGACGCACCCTCTCAGTGCTGCGCGCGTGGTGCTGGACAATCTGCGCCGCTTCGAATCCGGCGAGCCCATGTTGGGGTTGGTGGACCGCCAGCGAGGCTACTGAAAGCGTACGCAATCTACCGACAACCCCTACCGGCAGATTGCGCTGCGAGGGGCCGCGAATCGGCAATTTCCCACTGTTGGCGGCACCCGCTTCGGCACCCATATTGCAACGTGCGCCCTAGCATAGAGGCATCAAGCAAGCAACTTTGGATAAGGCCTCTTCCATGTCAAAACTTCTCGTCTCCTTCAACCTCGACCAGCTCGGCGAACCACGCGAATACCGGCCGCCAGCGGACCGCGTTATTGAGGGCGACATCGTCTGCCGCAACTGGGATGTTGATAGCGCCAAGGATGGCAAGGTACGTGCCGGCGTGTTCGAGTCGACGGTCGGCGTCAACCACTCCATCAAGGGCGAAACCTGGGAGTTCTGCCTGATCCTTTCTGGTGTGGTGGAAATCACCGAGGCCGGGCAAGCACCGGTGACCTACAAGGCTGGCGACTGCTTCATCATGAAGCCCGGCTACATCGGCACCTGGCGCACGATTGAAACCGTGCGCAAGGTATGGGTCATGGCCTGAAGCAACGGCCCCTGGACAGAACGGACCACCCCATAAGCACAGAAAACCAGACCATGGCAGCCCCCAACCTCACCCTCAACGATGCGCGGCTCTATATCGACGGCCAATGGCTCGACCGATCCAGCGCTGCGCAGATCGCCGTCGTCAACCCATTCACAGAGCAGGTGGTGGGACATGTCGCCGCCGGCTCGTGCGCCGATGTCGATATGGCCGTGGCTGCAGCCCGGCGCGCATTCGAGACTTTTTCGCGCAGCACGGTAGAGGAGCGACTGGCCCTGCTAGGCCGCATCCTGGCGCTGCTGGAAGAACGCGCGGAACTGTTCGCACAGGCCATCGTGACCGAGATGGGCGCTGCGATCAGCTTCGCCCGGGCATCCCATGTGCCCTATGCCATCGCCCATGTGCGCGTGCAAATGGAGGTGTTGCAGCGCTACGCCTTTCTCACCAACGAGGGCGGCACCGCCTTGGCCAAAGAGCCGATCGGCGTCTGCGCACTCATCACGCCCTGGAACTGGCCGCTGTACCAGATCACCGCCAAGGTGGCGCCCGCCATCGCAGCCAGCTGTACCGTGGTACTCAAACCCAGCGAGCTCTCGCCTTACAGCGCACAACTCTTCGCGCAGGTGGTGCACGACGCCGGCGTACCGGCCGGTGTGTTCAACCTGGTGGGAGGCACCGGCGAAGTCGTCGGTGCGGCGCTGGCGTCACACCCGGACGTCGATATGATTTCCATCACCGGATCGACGCGCGCGGGTGTGCTGGTGGCACAGGCGGCCGCCGTGACGGTCAAACGCGTAGTGCAGGAACTGGGCGGCAAGTCGCCCAATGTGTTTCTTGACGATGCCGACTTTGAGAGCGGCGTTGCCAAGGGCGTGCTCGCAGGCATGCGCAACGTAGGCCAGTCGTGCAGCGCACCGACACGGATGCTGGTGCCGGCGTCACGCCTGGCCGAAGTAGAAGCCTTGGCGCAAGCGGCCGCGGCCAGCATCGCGGTAGGCGATCCGCGCGATGAAAAGACGGCCATGGGCCCGATCGCCAATGCCGCGCAGTTTGCCCGGGTGCAGGACATGATTGCAGCCGGCATGGACGAAGGCGCCAAGCTAGTCTGCGGTGGGCAGGGCCGACCGGCCGGACTGGCGCACGGCTTCTTCGTACAGCCAACCGTGTTCTCCAATGTGACACCCGGAATGCGGGTAGCACAGGAGGAAATTTTCGGCCCGGTGCTGGTGATCATGCCGTACAAGGATGAGGCAGAAGCTATCGCCATAGCCAACGACACGGTTTACGGCCTGGGTGCTCACCTACAGTCGAGCGACTTGGATCGCGCCCGCCACGTGGCGGGCCGCATCCGCGCCGGACAGGTGCATATCAACTACCCCACCTGGAACGGACACGCACCGTTTGGCGGCTACAAGCGCTCTGGCAATGGACGCGAATATGGCGTCCACGGCCTGGAGGAATACCTAGAGACCAAAGCCATCATTGGCTACTGATGGTGCCGCCAAGGAACCGGGTTGAGCGCTTGACGCAGCATCGCGAGGAAGGCGGTCGTCCGCGCACTGCGGCCGCGCCGCGAGCCCAACATGGCCACAACGTCGGCGCCCGGTACTTCCCATCCCGGCAAGACCTCGCGCAAGCGGCCTTGCACGATGTCGTCTGCGACATTCCATTCCGAGCGGATGGCAATACCCATGCCGGCCAAGGCCCAGTCCCGCACCACGGCGCCATCGTTGCTGGACATCACAGGGTTGATGCGAATCGTCACGGGGTCGCGCCTGGCGGCACTGAAGCGCCAGAGCGTGACATCCTCATTGTTCTCCCGCACCACCAGGCAGCGGTGTCTGGCCAGGTCGCCAGGCTCGGCAATCGGCTCGGCGTGCTCCAAATAGGCAGGGCTGGCGCACAAGATGCGCCGGTTCGGCGCCAGCGTAGTCATGATCTGGTTCGGCGGGCCCGCCGGCCCGATGTGGATCACCACATCGCAGCTTTCAATAAGCTGCGCGCCGGGGTGGTCAGAAAGCTCCAGCGAAATGCTCACGCCCGCATGCGTACGTGCGAAGGCCTCAGCGACCGGCGCCACGTGCAGCCTGCCAAAGCCATGCGGTGCGGCGACACGCAGGTGCCCGCTCACCTTGCTCGTGCGGTCGCCAAGTGCTTCAGCGAGCGCGTCGATGGTGTCGGCGACCATGCGGCCGTGTGCAGCAACCAGCGCGCCTTCGTCGGTCAGGCTAGAACGCCGGCCTGTGCGGTCCAGCAGCTGCACCCCGGCGCGTGCCTCCAAAGCTTGCAAGCGCTGCGACACCGCGGGCGGCGTGACGTTGAGCTTGCGCGCGGCTTCGGCCAGCGAACGGGAATCTGCCAGCACGGCAAAAAAGGCGAGATCTTCAGAGGTAATCATTAAGGCATAGCTTAATGTTTAATGCAGAAAACGTAAATTGCAAACTTATAGGTCGACACGGAAAATTCCTCCATCAACCGACCTGGAGAACCCGTATGAACGAGGCAATGACTACCGTAGACCTGACGCCGCAAGCGACCACCGAAATCAGCAGCTTGCACACACTGGAAACCCCTTGCCTGGTGCTCGACGCCGCACGCATGGAGCGCAACGTGGCACGTTTGCGCAGGCGTATGGCGGATCTTGGCGTGCAGCTACGCCCGCACCTCAAGACCGCCAAGTCGGTCGAAGTGGCGCGCCGGGTCATGGACTCGCCGCACGGCCCGGCCACCGTCTCGACACTCAAGGAGGCAACACTGTTCGCAGCCGCCGGTGTTCGCGACATCGTCTATGCGGTCGGCATTGCGCCGGCCAAGCTGGCCCAGGTGCAGGCGCTGCGTGCCCAGGGAATCGACCTCGCCGTGGTACTCGACACGGTGGCGCAGGCCGAAGCGGTTGCAGCCGCCTCCCGCGAGGCCGGCGCCCCCATTCCCGCGCTGATCGAGATCGATTGCGACGGCCACCGCTCCGGCGTGCTGCCGACCGATGCAACCGCTTTGCTAGCCATCGGCAAGGCGCTGGAACAGGGCGCATCGCTGCGTGGCGTATTGACCCATGCGGGCGGTAGTTATGCCGCACGCGGCGCTGAGGCTTTGCAGCAATGCGCGGAGGACGAACGGCGCAGTGTCGTTGTGGCTGCCACCATCTTGCGCAATGCGGGATGGCCCTGCCCAGTCGTGAGCATGGGTTCCACCCCGACCGCGCACAGCGCTACGGACCTGACCGGCATCACCGAGGTGCGGGCAGGCGTATTCGTGTTCTTCGACCTCGTGATGGCGGGCATCGGCATCTGCCGCATCGACGACATCGCGCTGTCTGTCATGGCGACAGTAATCGGCCACCAGCGCGACAAGGGCTGGATACTGGTCGATGCCGGCTGGATGGCGCTGTCGCAGGACCGCGGTACCTCCAAACAGGCGGTGAACCAGGGCTATGGCGTGGTCTGCGACATCGCCGGCAAGCCTTACCCCGACCTGATCGTCTCCGATGCCAACCAGGAGCACGGCATCATCACGGTCCGACCTGGCTCCAGCGGCACGCTGCCCGATCTGGCCATCGGCGACCGCGTGCGAATTCTGCCCAACCATGCCTGTGCCACCGGTGCCCAGCACGGCCGCTACCACGTCGTGCGCGGTGACAGCAGCTCGCTCGAAGCCGAATGGCCAAGGTTCGGCGGCTGGTGATCGCGAATTCCTTTTTTGATGTTCATCCACTCTGACCCAACGTCCTCACCATGCCAGCACCTCTCACCGCTGTAGAAACCACGCCAGACCTGCCCACCCACGCCGATGTGGTCGTCATCGGTGGCGGCATCATCGGGTGCTTTACCGCCTATTACCTGAGCCAACGCGGACTGAAGGTCGCGCTGGTCGAAAAGGGGCGCATCGGTGCGGAACAGTCGAGCCGCAACTGGGGCTGGTGCCGCCAGCAGAACCGCGATGCCCGCGAGCTACCTATGGCCACCAAAAGCCTGGACTTGTGGGAACAGTTCAGCGCCGAATCCGGCGAAGACACGGGCTTCAAGCGTTGTGGCCTGCTCTACCTCAGCAACAGCGAGGCGGAGCTGGCCGGCTGGGCGCGCTGGGGCGAGTTCGCCCGCACCGTCGGCGTAAAAACACACATGCTGACGGCCGAAGAGGCAGCCCAACGCGGACGCGTAACCGGCAAGCCTTGGAAAGGCGGCGTCTTCTCGCCCACCGACGGCACCGCAGACCCATCGCGGGCAGCCCCGGCGGTGGCCCGGGCCATCATGCAGCTCGGCGGCAGCGTGCACCAGGACTGCGCGGCGCGCGGTATCGAGATGGAAGGTGGCCGGTTGTCTGGCGTTGTCACGGAGAAGGGCACGGTACGCACCAAGATCGCCGTGCTGGCAGGCGGCGCCTGGGCGTCCTCTTTCTGCCGCCAGTACGGCATCCGGTTCCCGCAAGCAGCCATCCGGCAGACGGTGTTGGCGGTCTCGCCGGGGGCCAGCGAACTGCCGCCGGCACTCCACACCACCGCCGTGTCCATGACCCGGCGCAGCAATGGCGGCTACACCGTGGCCATCAGCGGCCGCGGGCGGGTGGATCCCACACCGCAATTGCTGCGCTTCTCCGCCCAGTTTCTGCCCATGTTCCAGCGCCGCTGGCGCAACCTGGCACCGGGCGGACTGGAAGGCATGCGGTCGGGCCATGAAGGAATGTCCCGCTGGCGGCTGGACCAGCCGACACCGATGGAGCTCATGCGCACCCTCGATCCAGCGGTGGACAAGGCGGTCGTGCGCTTGACCTACCAACGCGCGTTGGACCTGGTCCCGGCGCTGAAGGACCGCACCGTCACGGCGGCATGGGCCGGTTATGTAGACAGCACGCCGGACGGGGTGCCAGGCATAGGTGAGACAGCCAGCGTACCCGGCCTGGTGCTGGCGGCCGGCTTCAGCGGACACGGCTTCGGCATTGGTCCCGGTGCTGGTCATCTGATAGCCGACATCGTCAGCGGTGCGACACCTCTTGTAGATGCCCGGCCCTACCACCCTGACCGTTTCAAGTCTTCGGCCTGGGGCAAAGTTGCGGAGTTCTAAATGTGCCGATCAAGGCGTTCCGTGTCAGGCGTCGAGCCAGACGTTTTCTGCAAAGGAGTAACCCATCAGGCCACCCAGCGGAATCGGTGCCAGGCCCTTGAGCTTGCTGCTGTGGCCGTCGATGCTGGCCAGGAACAAGGGGATGCCGATACCTGCCTCCAGGTGGATCATGGTCTGCATATCGGCGTACATCTGCTTGCGCTTGGCCAGATCGGTTTCAGCACGCGATGCCAGCAGCAGTTGGTCGAATTTCGGGCTCTTCCAGCGCGACTCGTTCCAGGCCGCGTCCGACTGGAAGAACTGGGTCAACAGCGTATCGGCACTCGGGCGCGGGTTCACATTGCCGAAGCCCACCGGACTGTTTAGCCAGTGGTTGGACCAGTAGCCATCGGCCGGCATGCGCTTCACGTCCAGGTCCAGGCCGATGCCCTGTCCGGCCTGCTGCAGCAGAAGCGCAATCTCCACCGAATACATGGCCGCTGGCGAAGCCACTACCGGCACCTTGCCGGTCACACCCGACTTCTGCAGGTGGAACTTGGCCTTGTCCAGGTCCATCTTGCGCTGCGGCAGGCCCTCGAAGTAGAAACGGTTGGTCGGGTCTATCGGCTGGTCGTTCGCGATCACGGCATAGTCGAGCGCGATGGTCTTCTTCATCTGCTCGCGGTCGAACATGTACTTCATCGCCATGGCGAAGTCGAGGTTCATGCCCGGGCCTTGGTCCTTGCGCATGATCAGGTCCGAATACTGACCCGACTGGGTGGTGAAGATAGCGTAGCCCGGCGTGCCCTTGACGCGCGCCACCGAACGCGGGTTGACCGAAGCCACCAAGTCCATACCACCCGACAGCAGTGCGTTGACGCGTGCGCTTTCATCGCCAATACCGACGAACTCAATCTCATCAAGGTAGGGCTTGCCAGGTTTCCAATAAGCCTCATTGCGCACCACCAGCGAACGCACACCGGGCTTGAATTCCTTGAGCTTGTAGGGGCCGGTACCGATGCCGGCGTTGAAGTCGGTGGTGCCGTCCTTGACGATATGGAAGTGGAAGGTGCCGACGATGACGGGCAGATCGGCGTTTGGCGCGGAGAGCACCATCGTGACCTCGTTCGGGCCGGTGGCCTTCACGCTTTCTATCTGGTCTGCCAGCACCTTGGCTTTCGACGCGGTGGCCGGGTCCTTGTGGCGCATCACCGAATACACCACGTCGGCTGGCGACAGCGCTTTGCCGTCATGGAACACCACACCTTTGCGCAACGTGAAGACCCAGGTCTTGGCATCCTTGGTGGTGAACGATTCGGCCAAAGCAGGCTGTGGCGTAAGGCTGCCGTCCAGCACGGTCAAACCGTTGTAGAGCATGGTGCCGCGCGAGTAGTCGGTCTGGTTCGACTGCTTTGCAGGGTCCAGCGTATCGCTCGCGGCGGCCGTGGCACCGGCTACGCGAATGCGCCCACCGCGGCGCGGAGTTTCGGCATGCGCCGTCATCGCCACACTGGCCAGGCCGGTAGCTAGTGTGGCCTGCATACCACCAGCCATCAACATGGTAAGAATGTCGCGCCGCGTGGCACCGCGTCGTATCGATTCCATCACCCGCAGGCTTTCGCCGGGACTGACAAGTTGGTCTAGCTTGTTTTTTCTGTAGTTCATGGTGGTGAGCTCCTGGGGTTGAAAGAAAACGGGGAGGATGCGCGGTTGACCAGTAACCGCTCAGGCCAGTCGGTCCTTGAGTCGGTAGTACATACCCACCGCCGGCAGAAACCACGGCGGTCCAAAGTGGCCTGGAATAGCGGGCCAGTCGCGGCCTTGCCAGGGGTTGGCATGCACCTGGCCAGCCATGACATCGGCCATGACTTCGCCCATATGCACCGACATCTGCGTGCCATGGCCGCTATAGCCCATGGCGTAATACAACCCGTCGCGCTCACCCGCATGGGGCAGCCGGTCCTGCGTCATATCGACCAGCCCCCCCCAGCAATAGTCGATGCGCACGGCACCCAGCTGCGGAAAAGTCTCGGTTAGTCCTGCACGCAGGATCTCCCCACTCGCTGCATCCGATTGCGGACTGGAGATCGCAAACCTTGCCCGCCCGCCGAACACCAGCCGATGGTCGGCCGTGAGCCGAAAGTAATGGTGGATGTTGGCTACCGTGGTGTAGGTGCGGCGCTGGGCCAGCAGAGCCTGTGCACGTTCGGCGCCGAGCGGTTCGGTGACAACAATGAAGCTGCCGATCGGCACGATGCGACGGCGCAGCCAGCCAAAGCTGCCATAAGCACCGTGACGCGTTGCACCAGTAGCCAGCAGCACCTGCTGCGCTGTCACCGAGCCACGCGCCGTGTGCAGCTGCCGGGCGCGGCCCGGGCCTGTCCGCGTAATGCGCTCAACACTGGTACCGGTATGTATCTGCGCGCCGCTGCGCTCAGCAGCAGCAGCCAGGCCCGCGGCAAAGCGGCCCATATGCATCTGGCCGCTGCGTTTATAGAGCAGGCCGCCATGGAAGCGTTCGCTTTGCACCTCGGCCTGGACCCGTGCGGCATCAAGTATCTCGACGTCGTTGTCCACGCCATCGTCTATCAGCCGCTGCGCGCTGCGTTGTAGCGCAGCCATCTGGTTGGGTCGCGTAGCCAGTTTGAGCTTGCCGTGGCGTAAAAAGTCGCAATCAATGGCCTCGTCGCGCACCACGCGGGCCACCGTGTCTACGGCTGCATCGTAGGCCTGGTACCAGACACGCGCCTTGTCGATGCCCACCTTGGCCGCCACATCGGCATAGTCCACGGCCAGCCCATTGTTGACATGTCCTCCGTTGCGCCCTGAAGCCTCGGCAGCAACACGGCTGCCAGCCTCCAGCACGACGACGTTCGCCCCCCGCCGGGCCAGGGTCCGTGCGGCCGACAGTCCAGTAAACCCCGCGCCAACGATGGCCACATCGACCTGCGCGGGTAGCTCCCGCACCGGGGCAACAAAGGCAGACGATGAATCCGTCCAGTAGGAATCAAGCTTCATGCTGCAGCACCGCCAAGATTCCGCTGCCGGGTGCCACAGCGCGCCAGCTGGCGTGATCCGTGGCTGCAGGGTAATGTGCTGCGGCCACCGTAGACGGTGTGCCTGGGACGAAAGATCATGGTCTCGGTTCCTTTGTCAAACCGGTCTCAGACCGGCGCGGGTCACGGCCTGACAGGCCTGTGCACCCACTGAATTTCGAACTGATTGAAACATGCAGTAGTACGAGGCTTGTAGGGAAATGCATGCCTTGCCACGCTAAAGCTGCGGTTTGACGTGGCAGCTGCAGCACGCCATGCGGTCTGCACCGCATGCGTGCGGCGATGCACTTCCCTGCAGCGTACCGAAGCCCGAAAAGCACGGTTTTGAAGCAGCCCTCGCTCCATCACCAGGCCAGCGCAGACCTGTATTGCGCCATACATGCCGACATGACAAAAGTGCCTTCCAGCAGCGCCGCATGATCTGCTGTCAAAACTCGCATAACCGCAGGCTTCACCAATCGCCAGCCCCATTGCAGCACCACGCGACAAGGCACAAGACCTATGCTGACAGGCATCAGAACGTCTCATCGTTTCGCATGTTTTTGCATCCACGGACCCGCCATGAACCAACTCTCAGATCTGCCTCAACTTGCTTCTCTCAGCGCCATTGACCGTGCCCACCTGATTCATCCCGTCTCGCCCTGGCGCATGCATGAACAACGCGGCCCCACTGTGTTGAGCTCTGGCCGCGGCGCCTGGCTGACAGATGCAAATGGCCACGAACTGCTCGACGCGTTTGCCGGTCTGTGGTGCGTCAACGTAGGTTACGGGCAGGAGAGCGTAGTCCAGGCCGCCGCCGAACAAATGCGCCGCCTGCCGTATGCCACCGGTTATTTCCACTTCAGCAGCGAGCCGGCCATACGTCTGGCCGCCAAGCTGGTGGAGATCACGCCTGCATCGCTGACCCGGGTGTACCTGACACTGGGTGGATCTGAGTCGGTGGATGCAGCTGTGCGGTTCATCGTGCAGTACTACAACGCCATCGGCAAGCCCTCCAAAAAACAGTTCATCGCGCTGGAGCGGGGCTACCACGGATCGTCCTCCACCGGCGCAGGTCTGACAGCCTTGCCAGCGTTCCACCGGGGCTTCGACTTACCACTTCCCACGCAGCACTACATTCCTTCGCCCAACCCCTACCGCCATGAAGGTGCCGCCAGCCCGCAGGCGGTTATCGACGCGTCGGTCGCCTCTTTACGAGCCAAAGTAGCAGAGCTGGGCGCCGACAACGTGGCAGCATTCTTCTGCGAGCCCATCCAGGGCTCCGGCGGCGTCATCGTGCCGCCCAAGGGCTGGCTCAAGGCCATGCGCGATGCCACGCGCGAGCTCGACATCCTGTTCGTCGTGGACGAAGTCATTACCGGCTTTGGCCGCACGGGCCCGATGTTCGCCTGCGATGCCGAAGGTGTGGAGCCCGACCTGATGACCATGGCCAAGGGGCTGACTGCAGGCTATGCGCCCATGGGGGCGACGATGATGAGCGAAAAGGTCTACGCAGGCATCGCTGACGGTGCGCCCGCTGGCGCCGTCATAGGCCACGGCGCTACCTATTCTGCACACCCCGTTAGCGCCGCAGTCGCACTGGAGGTTCTGCGCCTTTACGAAGAAGGCGGTGTGCTGGCCAATGGGCAGCGCGGCGGCGTGCATTTTGCGGCCGGCCTGGACGCCCTGACTGCACATCCCTTGGTTGGCGAATCCCGCCACCGTGGCCTGCTTGGTGCTTTGGAGCTTGTCAGCGACAAAAACACCAAGCGCGGCTTCGATACAGCACTGGGTTTACCTGAGCGTATCACCCAGACTGCTTACCGCCACGGCCTGGTGTTCCGCGCGTTTGGAGACAACATCCTCGGCTTCGCACCGGCTCTCACCTTCACCGAAGACGAGTTCGCTCAAATGTTCGACCGACTGAAGACAACGCTTGACGATGTTCTGGCAATGCCCGATGTACGTGCCGCACTGGCCGGCTAGGGCCCAACAGCCCTTTCACGTAGCAGAATCTGTGTTTTCCACGCTATAGACCTCGCCATGAACGAAGCCTTAAAGATTGACCGCCTGGACCTGCGTATCCTGGCGCAACTACAAAAAAATGGGCGGATGACCAACGTTGACTTGGCAGACGCGGTGGGCTTGTCACCAAGCCCGTGCCTGATTCGTGTGAAGCGGTTGGAGCAGTCTGGCTACATCGCGGGCTATGGCGCGCATCTGCGCCTGGAAAAGCTCGGCGACACGCTGACCGTGTTCACCGAGGTCACTCTGTCGGACCACCGCCGCGAAGATTTCGCGCGCTTCGAAGCGGCCATCCGCGAAGTGGACGAAGTGCTCGAATGCCACCTGGTGAGCGGCGGCTACGACTACCTGCTGCGCTTCCTGACGCGGGGCGTGAACCACTACCAGGAAGTGGTCGAGGAACTGCTTGAACGCAACATCGGCATCGTCAAGTACTTCAGCTACATCGTCATCAAGTCGCCGTTCATCAAGGCGCACTGCCCCGTCGAGAAACTGTTTCCCCACCAGCGCTGAACTCCGCGCCTGACCGCATGCCAGACACCTCTTCTCGTCCCGCCTCCGACCTCCGTTCGCCCGGCCGCTTTGTCCGGCTCGCAGAGACCGACCGCCCTACCCTGTCGCTGCTGATCGATGGCGAGCCGGCTACCGCCCTGGTGGGCGATACGCTGCTCGTCGCCTTGCTCAGCCATGGCCGCCGGGTGCGCGACAGTGAATTCGGCGACGGCCCGCGCGCCGGCTTCTGCCTGATGGGCGCCTGCCAGGACTGCTGGGTGTGGACGCCGCAAGGCCAGCGCCTGCGCGCCTGCAGCACGCCGGCCGAGCCCGGCATGGCCGTGCTGACACGCCCGCCCATACACCACTGGCCCGCCACCCCGGATCTGCAGCAGTCTCTGGCGCGGCAGGCGGCCCAGGAGGCTGCGTGAGCACCGCGCCGCGCATCGTGGTGGTCGGTACCGGCCCAGCCGGTGTGCGCGCTGCCCAGGCCCTGGTCCAGGCCGGTCTGCGGCCCACCGTGGTCGACGAAGGCCGGCGCGACGGCGGCCAGATCTACCGGCGCCAGCCCGAGGGCTTCAAACGCTCCTATGCCAAGCTCTACGGCTCGGAGGCCGACAAGGCCCAGGCCCTGCACCGCGACTTTGATGCGCTGCGTTCGCAGATCGACTACCGCGCCGACACCCTGGCCTGGAACGTGACCGAAAAAACCCTGCATCTGGCGCATGCCGGCCAGGCCGAGACGCTGCCTTTCGATGCCTTGCTGATTTGTGCCGGCGCCACTGACCGGCTGATGCCCGTGCATGGCTGGCACCGCGCCGGCTGCTACAGCCTGGGCGCGTCGCAGATCGCCTTGAAAGCCCAGGCCTGCGCCATCGGCCAGCGCGTGGTCTTCATGGGCAGCGGCCCGCTGTTGTACCTGGTGGCCTCGCAATACCAGCAAGCCGGCGCCCAGGTGGCGGCGGTGCTCGATACCGCGCCCGCGGCCAAGTCCTGGGGCGCCATCGCCGGCCTGCTGGCGCGGCCCACGCTGGCGCTGCGCGGGCTCGGCCTGATCCGCGGGTTGCGCCGTGCCGGCGTGCCGGTGCTGCAAGGCGTGACGCCGCTGCGCATCGAAGGCGACGAGCGCCTGGGCGTACAGGCGGTGCAGGTGCGGGATGCGCAAGGCCGCACGCAGCGCTTCGAGTGCGATGCGGTCGGCCTGGGCTGGCACTTGCGCGCCGAAACCCAGCTGGCCGACCTGGCCCGCTGTGAGTTCGCCTTCGAACCCGTGAGCCGCCAATGGCTGCCGCGCATCGATACCGACGGCCGCAGCAGCACGCCAGCGGTTTACCTCGCAGGCGATGGCGCGCGCATCCTCGGAGCCGACGGCGCCGAAGCCGCCGGTCGCCTGGCCGCGCTGGCCGCGCTGGCCGACCTTGGGCATGCGCAGGGCCAAGCCCTCTATCAGAACGAATCGGCCACACTGCGCCGCACCCTCGCGAAGATGGACCGCTTTCGCGTCGGCCTTGTCCGCGCCTTCCCCTGGCCGCACTCGCAAGCCGCAGCACTGCCCGACGACGCCGTGGTCTGCCGCTGCGAAGCCGTCACCGTGGGCGAACTGCGCCGCTGCGTGAACGAGCTCGGCAGCCAGGAGGTCAACCGCGCCAAGGCCTTCAGCCGCGTCGGCATGGGCCGCTGCCAGGGGCGCTTTTGCGGCCACGCCGCGGCCGAGATCGTGGCCCAGGCCTGCGCAATTCCGGTAGAACAGGTAGGACGGCTGCGTTCGCAGGCGCCCGTCAAGCCACTGATGATGGACACGCTGGAGGCGGTGGAATGAGCGCAAAAACATTCGACACCGACGTGCTGGTATTGGGCGGCGGCCTGATGGGCACAAGCACCGCGTTTTTCCTGCGCCAGCACGGCAAGTCGGTCACGCTGCTCGAGCGCGAACTCGTGGGCCGGCAGGCCAGCGGCACCAACTTCGGCAACGTGCGCCGGCAGGGCCGCGAACTGCACCAGATGCCGCTGGCCAACCGCGCGCGCGCCGTCTGGGGCCGGATCAAGGAGCTGCTGGACGAAGATGTGGAATTCGTGCCCTACGGCCATCTGCGCGTCTGCTACACCGAGAAGCAGGCCGCGGTGATAGAGAAACATGCGCGCGACGTGAAGCCGCTGGGCCTGGATCTGCAACTTTTCAACGCCGAGCAGTTGCGCCAGCGCTGGGGCATCTTCGCGCCCAGCGTGGTGGCCGGCTCGTATTCACCACAAGACGGCCACGCCAACCCGCGCCTGGCCGGCCCGGCCTTTGCGCGCGCGGCACAACGCGCTGGCGCCAACATCGTCGAGCATGCCGAGGTGGTGCAGGTGGAACGCGACGGCAACGGCTTCGTCGCCCACACGGCCGATGGCCGGCGCTTTCGCGCGCCGCAGATGCTGGTGGCCTGCGGCGCCTGGTCGAACCGCATGGCCGAGCAGTTCGGCGAGCGCGTGCCGATGGAGGCCCGCGGCCCGCAGATGGGTGTGACCGAGCCACTGCCCTACGCGATAGGCCCGTCCATTGGCCTGTCGTCGCCCATAGAAACCGAAGGCCTGTACTTCCGCCAGATCGCGCGCGGCAACATCGTCTTCGGCGGCGGGCTCAAGGGGCCAGCCCATGCCGACCTGGTCCGCGCCTATGTGAAGCCCGACAACGTGCTGCGCCAGCTGCGCGAACTGCGCCGCTTCGTGCCCGCCTTCGCCCAGGTGCAGTTGATCCGCGTATGGAGCGGCATCGAGGGCTACACCGTCGACTGGCAACCCGTGATGGGGCCTAGCGCCAAGGTGCCCGGCCTGCACTACGCCTTCGGCTTCAATGGCGAGGGCTTTGCCATCAGCCCCGGCGTGGGCGAGACCATGGCCGAACTAATGACCACGGGCAGTACCTCGATTCCGCTGGCGCCCTATGCCATCGGGCGATTCGCAGCGCTGCAGCAGGCGCGGCAAGCAGCATAACTATCAAAAACATAGCACCTTGCGCACATGAAATATGCGCGGGAAGCCGATTTCATTCAAAAGTTTCGACTGCCCACCTCACGCCAACGCACGCGCCGCCACCTCGCAGAACCAGCACACGCCAAGGGGCAGCGCGTCGTCGTTGAAGTCGTAGCAGGGGTGGTGCAGTGCACGCTCGCCGTCGGGCCCGGGATCGGCGCGGCCCTGGCCCAGCCACAGGTAGGCGCCGGGGTTGCGCTGCAACATGAAGGCAAAGTCTTCCGAGGTGAAGGCGGCGCGCGGCGCCTCGGCTGCCTGCAAGCCTATCGCCGTGGCCGCGTCGAGCGCCAGTGCGGCTTCGGCCGCGGTATTGATGGTAGCGGGGTAGTAGCGCAGGTAGTTCAGCTCGGCCTGCACACCATTGGCCAGGGCCACGCCCTCTACACAGGCGCGCAGCGCGGCTTCGATGCGGTCTTGCGTGGCGGGGTCGAAACTGCGCACCGTGCCAGTGATGGCTACCTCGGCCGGCAGCACGTTGTGGCTGTGACCGCCCTCGATGCGCGTGATCGACAGCACGGCCGATTCGCCGGGGTCGATGCGGCGCGAGACGATGGTGTTGAGCTGGGTAACCAACTGGCTCGCCGCGAGGATAGCGTCCGGCGTGTGCTGGGGCTGGGCCGCATGGCCGCCGCGGCCGCGCAGCACGATGTCGAAGCGGTCGGCTGCGGCCATGATGGGGCCGGGTCGGGTCTGCGCCTGGCCCAGCGGCAGGTCGGGCCAGTTGTGCAGCGCGTATACGCTGTCGCAGGGAAAGCGGTCAAAGAGACCGTCTTCAATCATGGCGCGGGCGCCGCCCTTGCCTTCTTCGGCCGGCTGGAAAATAAAATGCACCGTGCCATCGAAAGCGCGGGTGCGCGCCAGTTGCCGGGCAGCACCGATCAACATGCTGGTGTGGCCATCATGGCCGCAGCCGTGGTGGGCGCCGGGGATACGACTGGCGTAGGGGCTGTGCCCGAGCTCCACCATGGGTAACGCGTCCATATCGGCGCGCAGGCCAACGCTGCGGGTACTGCTGCCGCAGCGCAGGCTGCCGACCACACCGGTACCGCCCAGTCCCTCATGCACGTCCAAACCGAGCAGGCGCAAGGACTGCGCGACGATGCCGGCGGTACGCCGCTCAGCAAACGCCAGTTCGGGGTTGGCGTGCAGGTCCTGGCGCAAGGCCACCAGGTCCGGCAACAAGTCGGCCACCGGTGCCGCGATATCCCTCAGGGCTGTCGGCATCAGCGCCCAGCCTCAACCGCGTCGGCCAACTCTTTCAAAGTGTGGAAGTGGTAGTCGGGCTGGGTCAAGGCCGATTCGATGGTGCCGCCCGAGCCCGCCTGCCCATGGCGCCGCTCGATCCAGCAGGTGGTAATGCCCAGCTGCTTGGAGATACCAATGTCGTGGTACTGGCTTTGCGCAACGTGCAGATTGTCTGCCTGCTTGTAACCCCAGGCCCCTTCAAAGCGACCCCGTGCATAAGCAAAGTAACGGGCATCGGGCTTCTCGCAGAGCGCGTCGTCGCAGCTCAGTTCCAAGTCAAAGGGTTGGTCAAGCGTCTTGGCGAAGTGCTTCAACGCCCAGGTCTGCGCATTGGTCATGGTGACAAGCTTGAAGCGCTTGCCCAAACGTTTCAATGCCTCGACGGAGTCAGGAAACGCCGGCCATTGGGCCACGGAATCACGGAAGCCTTGTGCCAGTACATGGCTGTCAGGCAGGCCCAGCGGTGGCGCAATCACGTGCCATACGCGCACCAGATCGTCGGGGTACCAGGTGACGTCTTCGCTCTTGCGGGCCTTGCGGTAGGCACTGAGAAAGTCGTCGTCGGACACCTGGGTGCCTGGTACGGCGGTATGCAAATAGTCGAGCATGCCGCGCTCGAAATCGATCAGAGTGCCGACAACGTCGAACGTGAGGACTTTGAAGTGTTGAAGAGACAAGTTAAGGCTCCAGCTAAGACGGTGTATGTCGTATAGCTAAAGCATAGGCGGCAACGCATTCATTGCGAGAGCAAACCAGGCCACTGCCTTGGCACAGGATTCTGTTGTCGCCTCGGCAGCAGCATGTTCTACTGAGCGATCGAAGCCTGCGCTCTATCCAAACACCCGCCCCCCTGGATCAGCGCCAATGAAAGGGCAGCTTGAAGTCCAGTGGACCCAGGTGCATATGGATTGAGCCCAGTCCAAGGGCGCAAAGAACTGCGAAAACGACAAAAAACCAGCCTACCGCAAGCATGAATGTGTTCAGAAATTTCATAGCCGAGGATGTTAACGCCCGCCCATAAGTCGTTTTGCACCCTAAGCGCTTGAAAACCAGCTGGAGCGCTCCCATCTGGTAATCAGAACCTTCACTTGAGCAGGTTTTTAGAAATTTCCCATAACTTTCAATAGGTTACACAGGTTTTCAAGATACCCAGAGTTCCACGTTTGCCAAGAATCGACAATCGCTACAGGCTTTACTAGGTCAAAGCTCCTAGCTTCGACCAAGGGAATACCCTAGCGCCAAAGAGGAAATCCCCGGCTTTAGCACTCTCTTTAATAGAGTGCTAATATTCAGCCCTAGAGAAAGGGAATCTGGTATGAACCTTCAAACTGGAACCATGTCCACCGCATTGGCGGCCCCGAACCCCTGGGCCCTGGTGCCCCCGCTGGGTAACCTGGACGCATATATCTCCGCGGTGAACCGCATGCCCATGCTCACCCTGGAGCAGGAGCAGCAATACGCACGCCAACTCAAGAACGATAACGACGTGGACGCCGCCGGTAAGCTGGTGCTGTCGCACCTGCGCTTGGTGGTGTCCGTCGCACGCCAATACCTGGGCTATGGCCTGCCGCATGGCGACCTGATCCAGGAAGGCAACGTTGGCCTGATGAAAGCCGTGAAGCGTTTCGACCCTGACCAAGGCGTACGCCTGGTGAGCTACGCGCTGCACTGGATCAAGGCGGAGATGCACGAATACATCCTGAAGAACTGCCGCATGGTCAAAATGGCGACCACCAAGGCACAGCGCAAGCTGTTCTTCAACCTGCGCTCGATGAAGCAGGGCTTCAAGTCCGACGCGATCGACGGTGACACCCACCGCGACACTTTGAGCGAGTCGGAAATCGAGTCCATGGCCAGCCAGCTAAATGTGAAGCGCGAGGACGTGATCGAGATGGAAACCCGCCTGTCCGGTGGCGACGTGATGCTGGACCCAGGCCCAAGCGACGATGGCGAAGACAGCTACGGCCCCATCGCCTACCTGGCCGACACAGTGCACGAACCCACCGCTCAGATCGAAGCCCACCAGCGCGACACCCTGGCCAGCGATGGCGTGCGCAGCGCGCTGGACGGCCTGGACGAACGCAGCCGCCGCATCGTGGAAGAGCGCTGGCTCAAGGTACAGGACGACGGCTCTGGCGGGATGACGCTGCACGAGTTGGCGGCCGACTACGGCGTGAGTGCCGAACGGATTCGCCAAATCGAATCTGCGGCCATGAAGAAGATGAAAAAGGCGCTGACCGAATACGCCTAAGTGCTGCATTCGCCGCCAAACAAAAAGGGACCTAGACGGTCCCTTTTTTTATGCAGCCTGCTTGAGCAGTATCTTCAGGTCGCCCAGCAGCGGCGCCACGCCACCGCCGTAGCGCGCATACAGGCGCAGCCGGCCCTGGGTGTCGTACACGTAGCTGCCAGCGGAATGGTCCATGGTGTAGCTGGTAGGCGTGCTGCCATCCACCTTCTTGTAGTAGACCTTGAAGTCCTTGGCCACGGCGGCCAACTGCTCGGGCGTGGGCACCAGCGCCAGGAAGCTGGGGTCAAAATTAGCCATATAGGCCTTCAGCAGAGCCGGTGTGTCGCGCTGCGGGTCCACGGTGATGAAAATGCCTTGCAGGCGGTCGCCATCGGCGCCCAAGGATTTCTTGATCTCTGCCAACTCGGCCATGGAGGTGGGGCAAACGTCCGGACACTGGGTGTAGCCAAAGAACACCACCACCAGCTTGCCTTTGAAGTCCTTCAGGCTGCGGCGCTGGCCGTTGTGGTCGCTCAGCTGGAAGTCCTTGGCATAGTCCGCCCCGGTAACATCCACCGAGGCAAAATCGGCCTTGGTTTCAGAACAGGCAACAAAAAGACCGCTAGCGCACATAGTTACTGCGCCAACAGCTACTCTTTTAATAGCATCACGTTTATGCATAAGGCTCAAATCAGGTAGTGGTCTAGCAGCAACGCAGCAAACAGCGCGCTCAGGTGGATCAGAGAAAAACGGAAGGTCTTGCGCGCCAGGGCGTCCGAGTAATTGCGCCACAGTGCAAAACCATAGGCGCAGAAGCCAATGCTCAGCACGACGGCGGTTGCCAGGTACAGCCAGGAACTCATACCGTAGATGAAGGGCATCAGGCAGGCCGCGAACAGCACCAGGGTGTACAGCAGCACCTGCAGGCGGGTGAACTCGTTGCCATGGGTCACGGGCAGCATAGGCAGGCCGGACTTGCGGTAGTCCTCCACCCGGTACAACGCCAGCGCCCAGAAGTGCGGCGGCGTCCACAGGAAGATGATCAGGAACAGGATCAAGGCTTCAGGCCCGACATTGCCGGTCATGGCGGCCCAGCCGAGCACCGGCGGCATGGCGCCCGAGGCTCCGCCAATGACGATGTTCTGCGGCGTCAGCGGCTTCAGAATGACGGTATAGACCACGGCATAACCCACAAAGGTGGCAAAGGTCAGCCACATGGTCAGGGCATTCACCCACACATACAACAGCACCGAGCCAGCCACACACAACAGGGCCGAAAACAGCAGGGTTTGCCAGTCCTGCAGCTCCTGCCGCGCCGTCGGCCGCCAGGAGGTGCGCTTCATCTTGGCGTCTATGCCCTTCTCTACCAGGCAATTGAAGGCGGCAGCGGCGCCAGCCACCAGCCAGATACCCAGGCAGGCCACCAGGCCCAGCCGGACTTCGGCCCATGTAGGCGCGCCGGGCACAGCCAGCACCATGCCAATCAGTGCACAAAACACGATCAACTGGACCACGCGCGGCTTGGTCAGCGAATAGAACTGGCGCAGGCGCGAGGGCGGCGCGGCAGTCATGGGAGGGGCGGTAGGTTCAGCAACACGCATGCAAACAATCTCGGTCCAGACAAAAAATACACGCCATCAGCGAACGGGGCGCTGCGCCGCCGGCTCGCTGAAGGCAAAGGAAACACGGGGCTCTGCGGCCAATGCACTACGGCGGCTGCAAACGATCCAGGTCAGCACGACCACCAGCGCGGCCGCGCCCCCGGTATGGCCCACGGCAGCCAGCATAGGCCAGCCCAGCACCACATTGCTCAAGCCCGTCGCAAACTGCAACAGGGTCAGCCCACCCAGCCAACGCGCCTGGCGCTGGGTGGCCGGATTACGGTGCAAGCGCCAAGCCAGCCAGGCCAGCCAGGCCAGCGCCAGCAGCACAAGATAAGCCATCAGCCGGTGGGTGTAGTGGATGGCCGTCAGCGCCGGAAATCCCAGGTAGGTGCCATCCTGCAAACGCCCCAGGGGACGCCAGATCTGGAAGGCCTGCTGGAAGTCCATCTCTGGCCACCAGCTGTTTTGGCACAGGGGGAAAGTATCGCAGGCCAGCACCGCATAGTTGGTGCTGGCCCAGCCGCCCAAAGCCACCTGGCAGGCCAGTAGCGCAAACACCAGCCAAAGAATCCAACGCGGTCCCGGCCAGGCCGGCGCTGGCGCCCGCTCGCGCTGGGCGTAGGCCACGGCCTGCACGCACAGCAACACCAGCAGCACCAGGCCGCCGATCAAATGCAAGGTGACGATGGCCGGGAACAGCTTCATGGTGACGGTCAAGGCACCGAATGCGCCCTGCACGCACACCCACACCAAGGTCAGCGTGGGCCACCAGGGGCTGACGGGCAGGATCAGGCCTCGCCGGCGCTGCCACCAGCTGGCAATGGTCAGCGTCAAAATCAACACGCCGACCGAAGTCGCCAGATAACGGTGCACCATCTCCACCCAGGCCTTGCCATGGGTCACGGGTCCGCTGGGCATAGCAGTCTGGGCATGGGTGATTTGGGCCACGGCACCCAGTGGGCTGGCATTGCCATAGCAGCCCGGCCAGTCGGGGCAGCCCAGACCGGAGTCGGTCAAACGGGTGAAGGCACCGAACAGCACCAGATCAAAAGTCAGAAACAGGGTCAACACCGTCAGGGCCTGCAAACGCCCCATGGTCGATGCCTGGGGGTTGCGCAGTCGCACCCACACCAGGGGCACGACGGCGATCAGCAAGCCCACCAGCATGACGCGGATGGCGGGCGACAGGTCGTACAAGGCAGGCGTGTCCATTTAACGGCCCGGTTGGTCCCAGGCTGCCGAGGCGCGCAACAGGCGCTCCAGGTCCCGCTTGGCGTTCGCCGCACCGGCCAGGTCCAGGCTGGCAGGGAAGCGCATCATCCAGTTGCCCAGGGGATCAACCAGGTACAGGTGATCGGCCAGCAGATGGCCCTGGGCAGGTGATAACCACTGCGATAGCTGTGACTCGGGCAGGCGCAGCACGGTGGCACCTTTCAAGGCGGGCAACAGGCGCTCGGGCACGGGGGCGTCGTCTGTCACTAGCCAGACCCAGTCCACGCGGTCTTTTTCCTTGCCCTGGGTCTCGCGCAGCTGGCGCTGCAAATACAGGTGTTTCTCACACAGCGCATCGCATGCGCCACTGCCTACGCTGAGCAGCAGCCACTGGCCCTTGAGCGCTCGCAGATTGCCAGGCGTACCGTCCAGCGCTTGTACCGGCTGATCGGGCAGCGGGCGCTGCGGGTCGATCAGCTCGCCAAAATTGCGCCGACCCTCGGGGCGGATCACGTAATAGGTGAAATACGAGGCAACCACCGGTGCAGCACAAGTCAACAGCACGGCCAGCATCTTCCAGCGACCAAGCACCGTGCGCCGACTGGCGCCATCCACCGCCTCCTGGGGCGTAGGCATGGAGTGCACCGTCATGCCCAGCAAGTGGTCTTCAGACGGGCTCACGGCGGCGGGAGTGCTTAGGGATGAAGCGTCGGACAATTTGGAACCAGACATATAGGATTGCGATCAGGGCAGCCAGCCCAAACCATTGGAATGCATAGCCATAGTGCTTTTCAACACCGGTATTGGCCTTGGGCCAGTCACGTTGCAGCAGCGGTGCGGGCGGCCCGGTTTGGAATACAGACGCCGCCATCAGGGGCAGGCCGGTCTCCGCAGTGAAAGCTGCCAAGTCGAGATTTTGCCGGATGGGTCCCGACTCTACCGCCTGGAAGGCGTAAAGCTTGGACGGTGGCGGGGCCATACGCCCTTGCACATCTACCAAGCCCCCGGGCGTATCGATGCGGGGCAAGGCCGTGCGGTCCAGGAAATTGCGTGGCACCCAGCCCCGCTGCACCAGGATCACGGCCTGGCTGTCCAGCAACTGCAAGGGCGTCACCACATAAAAACCAGTCTGGTCGTGCATCTGGCGGTTGTCCAGAAACACCGTGCGCTGCGCCACCCAATGGCCACGCAACTGGACATTGCGGTGCAGCCGCGAATCAACCTGCGGACTGGCCAGCAACTCGGCCTGTGCGACCGGCGGCAGCCGGTTCTGAGACTCGATGGCGGCAAACAAGGCCTCCTTCTGGGCTGCACGCGACAATTGCCAGCGCCCCAGCGACAGCGTAGCGGCCAGGCCCAGCAAAGCCCCTGCGGTCAGCAAACAGAAACGCAACTTGGGGCTCACGGGATAATGCTCTCCATGACCTACCTCGCCCTCGTTGCTTTTGCGGCCATCTTCGCCAGCCTGGGCGCTGCCCTGTACTTCATGCTCAAAGGCGGCAAGGACGACCCAAACAGCCCGAAAAAGGCCGACCGCATGGCGCGGGCACTAGCGTTCCGTATAGCCTTCTCGGTACTGCTGTTCGTCTGCATTCTGGTGGGTTGGAAGCTGGGATATTTGCACCCCACCGGCATCCCTGCCGGCAAATAAGGCGCAGCAACAAAAAAGCGCCCATCGGCGCTTTTTTGAAGGATGGTAGAGGGCAGCGCCATTACATCCAGTAGACGATCACATACAGGCCCAGCCAGACCACGTCCACGAAGTGCCAGTACCAAGCCGCACCCTCAAAGCCGAAATGCTTTTGCGGCGTGAAGTGGCCCTTCATCAGACGCAGCGTGATAAACAGCAGCATCAACATGCCCACAAAAACGTGGAAGCCGTGGAAGCCGGTCAGCATGAAGAAGGTAGAGCCGTAGACGCCGGAACTGAGCTTGAGATTCATCTCGCTGTAGGCGTGGGCGTATTCATATCCCTGCACGAACAGGAACACCGTACCCAAAATCACCGTGGCCCACATGAAACCAATCGTCTTGCCGCGCTGGCCTTTGACCAGCGCATGGTGGGCGATCGTCAGCGTCACGCCCGAGCTCAGCAACAGACCGGTGTTAATGGTCGGCAGCCAGAACGGCGTCATGGTTTCGAAAGGTTCAATGATGTTCGCTGGCGAAGCCGTGACACCCGCAGCCAAGCTGGGCCACACTGCCTTGAAGTCCGGCCACAGCAAGGCGTTGTCCAGACTTCCCAAAACCGGCACGGAGTGCGCACGCGCCCACCACAAAGCGGTGAAAAAGGCGCCGAAGAACATCACCTCCGAGAAGATGAACCAGCTCATGGCCCAGCGGAAGGACAGATCGATCTTGTGCCCATAGAGCCCGCCTTCGCTTTCACGGATGGCGTCGCGGAACCACTGGTACAGCACACCCCACCAGAACAGCATGCCAACGGCCAGTGAGTACTTGCCCCATTCGGCATCGTTCACCCATTGGCCAGCGCCCAGGATCACAAAAAACAAGCCCAACGCAGCCATCGCCGGGTGGCGCGATGGACCAGGCACAAAGTAGTACGGTGTTGCGGCATGCGCGCTTGAACTCATTTCAGCTCCTTGGTCTCACTTATTTTCTTAACCGTTTAGCAAAGCAGATCACTTCGCTACCACCCAACTGACAAAAAACATCAAACCCACCACGAACAGCAGCACGGCCAACAAGCCTACTGCAATCACCTGCAGCGGACTCAGCTTGGCCAGGTCATCTTCAAAGCCGCTGCGCTTGCGTATGCCCAGAAACGACCAGGCCACCGTCTTGATAGTGTGCAGTACCGAAGCCTTGGCCGGTGCACTCATGAGCCCCGCCCCGCTTCCACATGCTTCCCTGCATCGACCGTGGACACAGGCGCTGGCGGGGTCTTGCCACCCACTTCAAAAAAGGTATATGACAAGGTGATCGTGCTCACATCCTTGGACAGCTTCGGGTCGATCACAAAAGCCACAGGCCATTGCTTCTTCTCGCCTGGATCCAGGGTGTACTGATTGAAGCAAAAGCATTCCAGCTTGTTGAAATGCGCCGCTGCCTGCCTGGGCGCATAGCTGGGTATAGCTTGTGCGGCCATACGCCGGTTCTGCACGTTCTGGAATTCGTACATCACGGTAGTCAGTTCGCCAGGGTGCACCTGTAGCGATCGCGTGGCGGGTTTGAACTCCCAGGGGCCACGCGCGTTCGCATCAAACTCTACCGTGATGGTCCGGCTCATATCCACCTGGGTATTGGCGGGTAGCTTGATAGCCTTGCCTGCACCGCCATCGCCCGGCAACTGACGCTCTGCCAACGCCAGCACATTGATGCCGGTCATCTCACAAATCGCCTTGTACAACGGCACCAGCGCATAACCGAAAGCAAACATGCCCAGCGCCACAACGCCCAGCTTGCCCATCATCTTCCAGTTTTCGCGACGCACGTACATGCAGGCCTTGTAGTGACTTAGTGGTGGCTCAGCAGAACCATCTTGACAACAAATCCCACAAAGAACACCAGCGCAACCGACGCCAGTATCAGTCCGGTACGAAGGTTGAGCTTCTTTTGCTCTGGCGTCAGCATAGTCAGGTGTTATCCAATGACGCGGGTTGCCGTGGCATCCAGCTTGGGTGGGGTTTCAAAGGTATGGAAGGGTGCGGGCGATGGCACTTCCCACTCCAGACCTTCAGCGGCCTCCCAGGGCTTTTGCGACGCTTTTTCGCCCTTGCCCATCATGGCGGGCAGTACGACGAAAAAGAAGAAATACACCTGGGCAAAACCGAAGGCAAACGCCCCCACCGACGCAATGGCGTTGAAGTCAGCAAACTGCATGGGGTAGTCCGCATAGCGGCGCGGCATACCGGCCAAGCCCAAGAAGTGCATCGGGAAAAAGGTGACGTTGAACGCTATCAGCGACCACCAGAAATGAATCTTGCCGCGGCGTTCGTTGTACATCACACCGGTCCACTTGGGGCACCAATAATAGAAGCCGGCAAACATGGCGTACAGCGAGCCTGCCACCAACACGTAGTGGAAATGCGCCACCACGTAGTAAGTGTCCTGCAGCTGAATGTCGATAGGCGCCACCGCCAGGATCAGGCCGGTGAAGCCGCCCATGGTGAACACGAATATGAAGCCCACAGCGAACAGCATCGGGGTTTCAAAGGTCATCGAGCCCTGCCACATGGTGGCGATCCAGTTGAAAATCTTCACAGCAGTCGGCACGGCAATCAGCATGGTGGCGTACATGAAGAACAGCTGGCCGGTCACCGGCATGCCGGTGGTGAACATGTGGTGCGCCCAAACAATGAACGACAGGATCGCAATAGAAGACGTGGCGTAGACCATGGAGGCGTAGCCGAACAACTTCTTGCGTGCAAACGCTGGCACGATGTGGCTGATGATGCCGAAGGCCGGCAAAATCATGATGTACACCTCGGGATGGCCGAAGAACCAGAAGATGTGCTGGTACATCACCGGATCACCGCCACCGGCGGGGTTGAAGAAGCTGGTACCGAAGTGGCGGTCCGTCAGCGTCATGGTGATGGCGCCGGCCAGCACGGGCATCACGGCGATCAGCAGATAGGCTGTGATCAGCCAAGTCCAGCAGAACATCGGCATCTTCATCAGCGTCATGCCGGGTGCGCGCATGTTCAGGATGGTGACGATGATATTGATCGAGCCCATGATGGACGATGCGCCCAAAATGTGCATCGCAAAAATACCGGCATCCATGCTGGGGCCCATCTGCAGGGTCAACGGTGCGTACAGCGTCCAGCCCGCGGCAGGCGCACCGCCAGGCATGAAGAACGAGCTGACCAGCGTCACAGCGGCGGGAATCATCAGCCAGAAGCTGAAGTTATTCATGCGCGCAAACGCCATGTCACTGGCGCCGATTTGCAACGGGATCATCCAGTTCGCAAAGCCCACAAAGGCAGGCATGATGGCGCCGAACACCATGATCAGGCCGTGCATGGTGGTCAGTTGGTTGAACAACTCGGGATTCACGAACTGCAGACCAGGCTGGAACAGCTCGGCACGGATCAGCAGCGCCAAGACACCGCCCACCATCAACATGGTGAAACTGAACAACAGGTACAGGGTACCGATGTCCTTGTGGTTGGTCGCAAAAACCCACCGACGCCAGCCCGTAGGTGCGTGGTGGTCATGCCCATCGTGGTGGGCATGGTCTTCGTGGGGATGGAGAACTGCGCTCATCTTGCTTTCCTTGGAAATCTGTACGTTGCGAGAGCAGCTTATTTGCCGCGCAGAGCCAAGACATCAGCCGGCTGCACCAGTTGGCCCGTCTTGTTGGACCAGTTGTTTTTGGTGTAGCTGATGACTGCTGCAATATCGGTATCGCTGAGTTGCTTCCAGGAAGGCATGGCGCCGTTGTTTTGCCCGTTCAGCACCGTCATGATCTGCAGACTCTTGTCCGCATCTAGCACCTTGGGCGAGCCATCCAGCGGCTTGATCGGGCCTGCGCCCTTGCCGTTGGCCTGGTGGCAGGCTGCGCAATTGGCTGCATACACCTTTTCACCGCGCTTGAAGATGTCGTCCAGTGTCCAGACCTTGGAAGGATCATCGGCCTTGGCAGCCATTTTCTTTTTCTCGCCGTCCACCCACTTGGAATAGTCTTCTGCCGACACCACCTTCACCTGGATGGGCATGTAGGCATGCTCCTTGCCACAAAGCTCTACACATTGGCCATAGTAGGTACCGACCTTTTCCGCACGGAACCAGGTGTCGCGCACAAAACCGGGAATCGCATCTTGCTTGATACCGAAAGCCGGCACACCAAAGGAATGGATCACGTCGTCTGCGGTGGTGATGATGCGCACCTTTTTGTCCACTGGCACAACCAGCGGGTTGTCCACTTTCAGCAGGTAGTCGTCCACCACTTCATTGGCCTTGGGGCCACCATTGTTGGACATGGCGCGCTGGCTGCTGTCCAGCGTGGACACGAAGCCGATTCCTTCGCCCTCACCCTTCAGGTAGTCGTAGCCCCATTTCCACTGCATACCAGTGACCTTGACGGTCAGGTCGGCATTGGTGGTGTCCTTCAAGGCGACAACCACCTTGGTGGCCGGCAGCGCCATCAGGATCACGATGACGAAAGGCACGATGGTCCAAATCACTTCTACCACTACGGACTCGTGGAAGTTGGCGGCCTTGTAACCCTTGGATTTACGGTGCTTCCAAATGGAATAGAACATCACCCCGAAGACCGCAACAAAGATGACGCAGCACACGATGAGCATGAACCAGTGCAGCCATTGCTGCTCTTCGGCGATCTTGGTGACTGCGGGGGCCAGATTCAACTGCCGCACTGCGGGGCCACCGGGTAGATCATTGACCGCATGTGCAGCAGTGCTGAACCATGCGCCCGCCCAGACGCCGAGTGCGGGCAGGAGTGAAGCCAACTTGTTAGGAATCATCTTCATCGTTTTAACTTCTTCTCAATAGAACCAGTTTGTCTACGCTGCCCAAGCAACCCTGGACCTCCCCCTCAAGCGCTGCGCAATGCCATGCGAAGTTCGCGGGCCAATGCGGACCGCAACTCTGGACGCACATACCGCCCTACCTCTACCGAACACCCCTGGCCGGACACCTCTATCAAGGACCGGTCACCTGTTTTGGGTTCGATTCTGACCCATTCACGGTGAAACTCAGCTCGCTCCAGTCGGCCCGCGTTTTCCAACTCAACCACCAGACGGGGACCTTGCAACGAAATCTTCTCGCCATCGGTGGCATGGCGGGCATACACCAGGAACGCAATGCCCACGGCCGCCAGTTCCAGCCAAGCAAAAGGCAATACCAACTTGGCACCCTGCATCCAGAAAAAGGATGCAATCCCCAAAGACACCACACAGATCGACGCGTACAGCCAAGCCAACTGGGTCGGAGTGACCGAACAATTACGCTTCAGAAACCAGTGGATGTTCTGGCCGGAAACGGTGGCGAAGCGAAATACCAGATTCGACACGGATGGCACTCACAAAATTAAGCCCTTCGGACGACTTGACTGTCACTTTCCGATGGGCTTAGCTGCGTGGGAAGATACCCATATGTTTTTTCATTTTCATTGTAGCCCGCCTTTCCCGCTGGCGGCCTACCTAGAAACCATCATGCCGCGCCAGGCTTGGCTCTCTGCAGCATATCGCGCATGTCTCGCAGCGAAACCGCGCTTTGGGCACTGACCCGCAGCTTGGGTGCAGGCTTCAGCGCGTGGCCATAGATCAGCTCAAACGTCAGCGGCAGCCGCCCCTGCTCCGCAGCGCTGGCCAATTGACGTGCCAACGCGGCCTCCAGTTGCGCGCGCCAGGCCTTGCCACGCAAACCCGCAAAGCGCTGGGGATGCAGATTGCGACCAATCTCGCGCAGGTCCTGCAGCAGACGCTGCGGGTTCTCATACGTCAGCCGGATGCGCTCCATGTCCATCACCGGCTCGGCAAAGCCGGCGTGCACCAGCATGTCGCCCCAGTCATGCATATCGGTGAACTGATGGCCCGGCAGCGGCCAGCCCTGGGCAGCATAGACACTGCGCAGCTCCTGCACGGTGTCCGGCCCCAGGCAGGAAAACATCAGAAATCCATCGACGGCCAAAGCACGGTGCCACTGCGCGATCAGGGCCTGGGGGTCGGGCGCGGAATGCAGCAGCATATTCGCCCACAGCATCTGCACACTGCCATCGGGCGGCAGCTGGGCATGCTGGGGTGGCGCCGTCCAGCGGCCCGGGTTCCACCACGGTTTTGCTACAGATTGAATAGCTGCCTGCGCTTGATTTTCGTGCGCCTCCACCACATAACACGCAGCATCCGGGTAGCGGGCTGTGAGCTTGGCATGGGCCTCCAGGCCGCCGCGCACCGGCTCCCAGTGGGCCCAGGCCTGGGGCTGCAGCTTGATCCACTGCAGGCGGTCCTCCATGCGCCGGGCCACCTCCTCGTGCAACCAAGGGGACGTTGTGGCGGGCAGGCGGGCCCAGCGGGCAGCGGCGGCGGAGTCAATCGTGGGCGGAAGTTGGGTCGTCATAGGCTAGCCGGCTAGTATATTGAGGCCATGTTCCGCGCGCTTATCCACCGGGCAGCAACCCTTTTGCCCAGCCAGTGCGCCGTCTGCCGGGCCTGGCCCAGCCAGCCGGTGTGCGGCGCCTGCGTGGCCCGCTTCGCCCAGCCGCGCCTACGCTGCACCACCTGCGCCCTGGTCGTGCCCGAGGGCGTGGGCCAATGCGGTAGCTGCCTGCGGCAAGCACCTCCACTGGATGCCTGCCTGGCGGCGGTGGACTATGCCTATCCCTGGTCGCAATGCATTGCACGCTACAAATTCCAGCAGCACGTGGGCTGGGCCGCTACGCTGGCCGATCTGCTGCGCCACAGCCCCTGGGTGGAGCCCGCGCTGGAGCGCTGTGATGTGCTGCTGCCCATGCCTTTGTCAGCCGAACGCCTGCGCGAACGCGGCTTCAACCAATCGCTGGAACTGGCGCGCCACCTGGCGCCGCACAAAACCGATGCACGGCTGCTGCTGCGCACCCGGCATACCGCACCCCAGCCCGCGCTGAGCCGCACCGACCGCCTGCGCAACGTCAAAGGCGCTTTCGCCGTAGAACCTTTGCGGGCCCACAGCCTGCGGGACAAACGGGTGGTGCTGGTGGACGATGTGATGACCAGCGGTGCCTCGCTGTTTGGGGCGGCTGCCGTGCTGCGCCAGGCCGGCGCCACGCATATCACCGGCCTGGTGGTGGCGCGCACACCTGTAGATTAGCGCTCGAAGAAAGCCCGCACCACCTGTGCCACGCGGCGCACATCGTCTTGCGACACGTCCAGGTGGGTGACCAGGCGCAGGGTATACAGGCCGGTGGCCAGCACCTGCTGGGCCTTCAGGTGCTCCACCAGTGCCTGGGCCTGCTCGGCAGCTACGTGCAAGAACACCATATTGGTCGGCCCGGCATCCACCTGCAAGCCAGGAATGCCCGCCAGCAACTCGGCCAGCAGGCGGGCGTTCGCGTGGTCATCGGCCAGGCGCGCCACATGGTGTTCCAGCGCGTACAGGCCTGCAGCCGCCAGCACGCCGGCTTGGCGCATGCCGCCGCCCAACATCTTGCGCCAGCGCCGCGCCTGGGCGATGAAGTCCTTGCGGCCCAGCAGCACCGATCCCACCGGCGCACCCAGGCCCTTGCTCAGGCAAATGCTGACCGAGTCAAAACCGGCAATCAGCCGGCGCTCGGTCTGTATCAACGCCTCGCCGGGCTGCTGCGAGGCCACAACGGCGTTAAAAAAACGCGCCCCGTCCAGATGGCACTGCAAGCCGCGCCCATTGGCCAGGGCCACCGCCGCGTCCACATAGTCCTGCGGCAGCAGCTTGCCGCCGATGGTGTTCTCCAGCGCCAGCAGGCGCGTGCGGGCATAGTGCACGTCATCGGGTTTGATGGCGGCGGCGATGCGCTCCAGCGGAATGCTGCCGTCGCGCGCGTTGTCCAGCGGCTGGGGCTGGATGCTGCCCAGCACGGCTGCGCCACCCGCCTCCCATTTATAGCAATGGGCCTCCTGGCCGACGATGTATTCGTCACCGCGCTGGCAGTGGGTCATCAAGGCAATCAGGTTGCTCTGCGTGCCGGTGGGGCAAAACAGGCCGGCCTCAAAGCCCAGGCGCTCGGCCAGGCTGTCCTGCAGCAGGTTCACCGTGGGGTCGTCGCCAAACACGTCGTCACCCAGGGGTGCGGCCAGCATGGCGGCCTGCATGGCGGTGGTGGGACGGGTGACGGTGTCGCTACGCAGGTCTATGGTTTTCATGGGGCGTCAAAAAGAAGGGGATGCGACAGGATAATCCAGGCATGTTGAACATCGTCCTGGTCGAACCTGAAATCCCGCCGAATACCGGCAACGTCATCCGCCTGGCCGCCAACACCGGCTGCAATCTGCACCTGGTGGAGCCGCTGGGCTTCTCCATGGACGACAAGCACATGCGCCGCGCCGGGCTGGACTACCACGAGTACGCCACGCTAACCCGCCACGCCGACTGGCCCAGCTTTCTGGCCACCGCCCAGCCCGACCCGCAGCGCCTGTTCGCGCTGACCACCAAGGGCACGGGCAATGTGTTCGACTGCGCATTCGCGCCCGGCGACTGGCTGGTGTTCGGCTCCGAAACCAAGGGCCTGGCCGACAGCGTGCGCGCCGCCTTCAGCCCCCAGAATTGCCTGAAGCTGCCCATGCGGCCCGGCCAGCGCAGCCTGAACCTGTCCAACGCCGTAGCCGTGACGGTGTTCGAGGCCTGGCGCCAGTGCGGCTTTCAATAGCTATCAAATAAATAGCTACCTGCGCAGGTAAACCCTGCGCTAGCGGCCTATTTCTTATAAATCTGCTCAGGCATAGTGGCGCACCAGCGACTCGGCTACGCAGGCCGGCCTGGCCTGGCCTTCCAGCTCCAGCGTCGCCTCCAGGACGATCTGCACGCCCGGCTCAGCCAGCGGCGTGCAGGCCAGCAGCTTCAGGCGTGCGCGCAAGCGGCTGCCCACCGGCACCGGGCTGATGAAGCGCACCTTGTTCAGGCCGTAGTTCACCGCCATGCGCGACTCGGTGATGGCAAACGAGCTGTCAAACAGGCGCGGCAGCAGCGACAGCGTCAAAAAACCGTGCGCGATCGGCCCGCCGAAGGGTCCCGCCTTGGCCCGCTCCACGTCCACGTGTATCCACTGCTGGTCGCCCGTGGCGTCGGCAAACTGCTGCACCTGGGCCTGGGTGATGAGCGTCCAGTCGCTGACGGCAATCTCCTGGCCCACCGCAGCGGCCAGCTCGGCGAAAGTGGCGAAGGTTTTCAAATGGCTCAGGCGTCCAGCCAGGCAGCCAGGGGCTTCCACTGCTCCAGGTCTTTTTCAACCCGGCTGGGCGCCACGTCGAACAGACTCAGGCCGCCGGCGGCCAGATGCACATAGTTTTGCGTATCGCGCAGATGGCTCAGCACCGGCACTTCCAGGCCGTCCAGGTATTCACGCAGGCGGTCGGCCGACAGGGTGCGCTCATCCACCCGCATGCCGACCAGGCCGACCTGCATCTTGTCGATGCGGCGGTGCTCGGCCAGGCGGTCCAGAAACTTGCGCGTGGCGAAGATGTCGAACACACTGGGCTGCAGCGGGATGACGATCTTGTCGGCCAGCTTCATCACGTCCTTGAAACGCTTGCCGTCCAGGCCGCCAGGCGTGTCCAGCACCACATAGCCATCGGCTTTGCTGGCTTTGGGCGGTTTGTCGATCTCGTCGGAGGCCACATCCCAGGCGGTGATGGGCGCCACATGCTCCGGGCGCAAGTCCAGCCACAGGCGGGACGACTGCTGCGGGTCGGCATCTCCCAGCAGCACTGCATGCCCCTGGGAGGCGTAGTAGCCCGCAATCTGGGTGGCCAAGGTAGATTTACCGACGCCGCCCTTGGGGCTGGCGACAACAACGATGGGCATGGAGAACTCCTGGTTGAGAATTTGCTATGTTAGCGGCATGCACGAAGCCAGTTCCAACCCCAATCCAGCCGACCCAGCGCCCCCCGACAACGCCCCGCCCCGCATCTACCTGCTGGCCGCCCACCCGAACTGGCGCGCCTCACGCGTCAACCAGCACCTGCTGGATACGGCCCGAGCCCTGGCCGATACCGCCGACGGCCAGCACCTGGAGGTGCAGGACCTGTATGCCAACTACCCCGACTACAGCATCGACGTGGCGGCCGAGCAGGCCCGCGTGGAGGCAGCCGACCTGCTGGTGCTGCTGCACCCTATCCAGTGGTATTCCATGCCCGCGCTGCAAAAACTGTGGTTTGACGAGGTGCTGACCTACGGCTGGGCCTATGGCGTGGTGTCTGCGGGCAGCGACGAAACCGCGCCCCAGGGCGCACCCGGCACCGCGCTGCGTGGCAAGGCCTTGTGGCTGGTGCTGACCACTGGCGGGCAAGAGGGCTCGTACCAACCCAGCGGCAAGCAGGCGTCGGATTTCGATGCCTTCCTGCCGCCCTACCAGCACACCGCCGCTCTGTGCGGCATGCGCTTTCTGCCGCCGCTGGTACTGCACAGCGCCCACAGCGCGGGCAAGCAAGAGGTGCTGGCGCATATCGCGCAGTTCCGCCAGCGCCTGCAGCACTACCCCCATTGGCCCGAAGCCGCAACGGACATCTGATACCCCATGGAACACGCTCCCTCCTGGCTGGTCAACAGCTTTGTCTACCTGAGCGCGGCAGTCATCGCCGTGCCGCTGAGCAAGGCCCTGGGCCTGGGCTCCATCATTGGCTACCTGGCCGCCGGCATCGTCATCGGGCCCTGGGGCCTGGGCCTGGTGACCGAGGTGCAGGACATCCTGCATTTCGCCGAATTCGGCGTGGTGCTGATGCTGTTCCTAATCGGCCTGGAGCTGGAACCCAAGCGCCTGTGGAGCCTGCGCCGCCCCATCTTCGGCTGGGGCTCGGCCCAGGTGCTGGGCTGCGCCGTGGTGATACTGCTGGGCGGCATGGCGGCCGGGGCGCCCTGGCGCATCGCCCTGGTAGCGGCGCTAGGCCTGGCCCTGTCCAGCACGGCGATTGCGCTACAGGTGTTTGGCGAACGTAATCTGCTGCCCACGCGCAGCGGGCAGGCGGGGTTTTCCATCCTGCTGTTCCAGGACGTGGCCGCCATCCCCATCCTGGCGCTGCTGCCGCTGCTGGGCGCCATTTCTGAAGAAAATGATGCGCTAGCGCACATATCACCTGCGCTAGCAGCTCTTAAAACAATAGCAGTCATCGCCGGAATTGTGTTGGGTGGCCGGCTGCTGCTGCGCCCGCTGTTCCACTGGATTGCGCGCAGCAAGACGCCCGAGATCTTCACCGCAGCGGCCTTGCTGCTGGTGGTGGGCATTGCCTCGCTGATGCTGTCGGTAGGCTTGTCGATGGCGCTGGGTGCCTTTCTGGCTGGCGTGCTGCTGGCCGAGAGCGAGTACCGGCGCGAGCTGGAGACCGATATCGAACCCTTCAAGGGCCTGCTGCTGGGCCTGTTCTTCATTGCCGTGGGCATGAGCGTGGACTTTGGCGTGCTGCTGCGTTCGCCGGGGCTGATGGCGGCCATCGTGGCCGGTTTTCTGCTGGCCAAGCTGCTGGTGATCTACGCCATCGCCAAGGCCATGGGCGTGCCCTTCCAGGAGCGGCCGGTGTTCACCGTACTGCTGGCGCAGGGCGGTGAATTTGCCTTCGTGGTGTTCCAGACCGCCACGGCGGCACAGGTGTTTTCTGCGCAGACCTCGTCCCTGCTGATCGGCTCGGTGGCGGTATCGATGCTGGTCAGCCCGTTGCTGCTGCTGGCCATCGACAAACTGCTGCTGCCACGCCTGGCGCAGCGCAGCGGGCCGCAGCTGGAAGAGCTGACCGAGCAGCAAGAGGCGCCCATCATCATTGCCGGCTTTGGCCGCTACGGCCAGATCGTGGGCCGCATGCTGCTGGCCGAGGGCATAGGCGCCACCGTGCTGGACCATGACGCGGAAATGGTGGAGACCATCCGCCAGTTCGGCCTTCGCGTGTTTTACGGCGACGCCACCCGGCTGGACCTGCTGCGCCTGTCGGGCGCTGCCACCGCCAAGATCCTGGTCGTGGCGGTGGACGACAAGGAGCAGAGCCTGAAGATCGTGGACATCGCACGCGAGCACTTCCCCAACCTGGAGATTGTCGCCCGGGCCCGCGACGTGCCCCACTGGTATGCGCTGCGCGACCGGGGTGTGCAGCGGGTAGAGCGTGAACTGTTCGAGTCCAGCCTGCGTAGCGCGCGTTCGGTGCTGGAGCTGGTGGGTTACCCGCCACACGAGGCTCGGCAGCAGGCCATGCGTTTTCGGCGGCACAACATCGGGTTGTTCGAGCAGATGTACCCGCACCGCAAAGACCGCAACAAGCTGATCGCCGTGGCCACCGAGGGCCGCCAGCAGCTAGAGGAGCAAATGGCCCAGGAGCGGGAAGAGCAAGCGCAACGCCGGGCCAAAACCCGGGGGCACTGAGGCCCAGACCGTTTTTACTCGACCACCTCGGGCTCATCCAGCGGCGCCGCCGCCTGGTAAGCGGCGGCCATCTTGGCCACCTCGTCGGCCAGCACCTGACGCAGGCTGGCTGGGCCGAGCACCACACAGCGTGCGCCGTGGCGCAAGATGTCGCTCATCAGTTCCCGGTGGTCCATGTAAGGCACGCGCAGCAGATAGCTGCCGTCCTGCTGCACGCGGCCCTGCTGCTGGGAATGCCACTGCAAGTGCGCCGCCTCCGCCGCATGCTCCGCCCCAAACTGCAGCCGCGCCCAACGCACCCTACCACTGGGGTAGATGCCGTACAGCGGGCCAAAAGCCGCATCCAGCTTGTCAGCGCCCATGTCCACCGCGCCGGTGCCCAGCACCTGCACATCGATGATGGCCGCCACCTCCACACTGTGCAGCGCGCTATGGCCGTGGCACCACACCTCCAGATACCAGACGCCCTGGTACGACACCATCCGCAGAGGCGAAACCTCACATCCCACCAGCGTGAGCTCGCCCTTGGTATAGGTCAGCAACAGGCGCTTGCGCCGCACCAGGGCCTGGCCCACACGCTCAAAGTACCGCGGCGTAGCTGGTTCCCGCTCGAGCCCGACGATACGCACGCGCTCACGCAGCTCCTGCAGCTCGACGTTGTCGCTTTGCAAAAGTGCCATCAGGCGCTCGGCCTCGGACACGGGGTTGAGTATCAGCCCCCCGGTATCCAGGCAGGCCAATAGATGCTGCAAAGTCAGCAAGGCCTGGATCTCAGCCGGTGAAAACCACAGGCCCGGCAGCTCATGAGCACTAGTTCTGGGCTCCTGCAATGCCGCAAGCCGGTAACCGCCCGCAGCGCGGCTCCATTCAATGGGCAATTTCAGCCGTTTGCGCAGGTCATCCAGGTCACGCTTCAGCGTTGCACGGGATACTTTCAGTTCATCCTGCAGCGCAGCGAAGCTGATGACCTTGTGTTGGCGCAGTAGCTGGTCGATTTTGTAGAGGCGCCCCGTCTGGTCCATGGTATCTCCGGAGATGGAATCAGGTATTCAAGTAACAGATGTAACCATTTAATTCCATAGCCATGCAGAGAGCAAGGCACTTTTACACAGCGAACTAGCGAGTTTCCCTTGGTTCAACTGTATACAAGCCACATCCTTGCGACATATTCATGCAACTGCAGCGCCTACTTTACAGTGTCTTGCAGCAGCTGCTTACCAGTAAACAACCTACCCAGCATCCAGAAAGCTGTGGCGAATCGAAACTCCATCCACAGCTTTACTAACGCCACGCTCAAGAACAGCGATGACACCGCGAAGTTGCGCGCATCCAACAAACCCCGCCACGCGAACGGAATCCATGCGCACAAACTGCCGCGGAGCTTGAGCGACAACGCCCCGGTTTGGCCGTGGTAGGCTTGGCGCCATGTTCAATCCCTCGCAAGCCGATGTTCGCCGATTTTTCTGTACTGTTTACGCCAAAGCGAAGGCAGGTCAAGCACTAGAAGCTATTGAAACCATAGCAAGCCAATGGATGGACGAGCATCCTGAATACCATGCCGACCTACATGATCTGGATGCCGCCCTGGCCCGAAATTACGATCTGGAGGCTGGCGCGACCAACCCCTTTTTGCACCTGTCCATGCACTTGTCGATCAGCGAGCAATGCTCCATCGACCAGCCGCGCGGCATACGCCAGGCGGTGGAGCTGCTGACGCGGCGGCGCGACTCGCTGCACGCGGCGCACCACGAAACCATGGACTGCCTGGGCCAGATGCTGTGGGAAAGCCAGCGCGCCGGCCGCCCGCCCGATGGCGAAGCCTATATCGCCTGTGTGCAGCGCCAGGCAACACGGGATTGAAGTCCTGGGCACCCAAGACACCACTTTCAGCAACCATCAAAAAAGCCCGCGACAGCGGGCTTTTTTGTGACCTAGGCAGACTTAACGGAAGCGCGACTGCGGCACGACCTTCAGCTCGCTGTCCAGCGAGTGCACATACGAAGCCAAGGCCTTCAGTTCGGTATTGGAAAACTGCTTAGCCACGCCGCCCATGACGGCGTTGCCGCGACCCACCAAGGGATTTCCCTCGGTCTTGTACGCCTTCAAAGCAACATAAAGATAGTCCGCATGCTGACCCGCAATCTTGGGATAGCTGGGGTCGATAGGTTTGGAGAAATTGTCACCGTGGCAGGACACGCAAGCGCCCTTGGTCAGCAATGCCGTCACCTGGGCAGAGGGCTGCACCGTGGGCTTGGCTGGCAGCGTTGCGCCCTCCACCACACCCAGGCTGCTGTAATAGGCTGCCACGTCCGCCATGTCCTGGTCGCTGAGCGAATCGGCGATGCCGCGCATGGTGGGGTGTTTGCGGTCGCCCTTCTTATAGGCGTTCAACGCAGAGATGATGTACTTTGCGCCCTGCCCGGAAATCATGGGCACCTTGTGCACTTCGGGGAAGCTGGCCTGGTAGCCCTTGATGCCGTGGCAGCCAATGCACATGTCCACCTTGGCATGCCCCGCTTTGGCATCTCCCACAATGTCTTGTGCACTCACCAGAGTACCCACCGAAGCTACTGCAAACGTCAACACCGTGGTCAATAATTTATTCATTTTTTGCGCGCACAATCTGGGGGAGAAACAAGCTTGTACATCAAGCTCGCCGACGTGCGCGGATTATATGCGTCGGTAATTCAATCCCACCCATCCTTCTGCACCCACCATGAAGTTTCAAGGCTCCGACAATTACGTTGCTACCCAGGATTTGATGTTGGCAGTCAATGCAGCGGCCACGCTCAAACGACCGCTGTTGGTCAAGGGAGAGCCCGGCACAGGCAAGACCATGCTGGCCGAGGAAGTAGCCGCCGCCTTGGGCATGCCCCTGCTGCAATGGCACATCAAATCCACGACCAAAGCGCAACAGGGTTTGTATGAATACGATGCCGTCAGCCGGCTGCGTGATTCCCAACTGGGCGACGAGCGAGTCAAGGACATCCATAACTACATCGTCAAGGGCGTGCTGTGGCAGGCCTTTACCGCAGACGAGCCGGTGGCCCTGCTGATCGACGAAATCGACAAGGCAGACATCGAATTCCCGAACGACCTGCTGCGCGAGATCGACCGCATGGAGTTCTACTGCTACGAGACGCGCGAGCTCATCCGTGCCAAGAACCGCCCCCTGGTGTTCATCACGTCCAACAACGAAAAGGAACTGCCCGACGCCTTCCTGCGACGCTGCTTCTTCCACTACATCCAGTTCCCCGACGCCGGCACCATGCAGAAGATCGTGGACGTGCACTTCCCCGGCCTCAAGAAAGAGCTGCTGGCTGCGGCCATGAAGACCTTCTACGACGTACGCAATTTGCCGGGTTTGAAAAAGAAACCATCCACGTCCGAGCTGCTGGACTGGCTCAAGCTGCTGGTCGCCGAAGACATTTCGGCCGAGGCACTGCACAGCCAGGACCATAAGGTGGCAGTACCACCCCTGGTAGGTGCCCTGCTGAAGAACGAGCAGGATGTAAGCCTATTTGAGAAGCTGGTTTTCATGAACCAGCGCAACCGCTAACCTTGCCATCCACAATAGGAGTTTTGGAATGAGTTTTGTACAAGCTGTCAACCTGCGTGCCCGCGGTGTCTTGCTGGAACCCATGGAGCTGCAGCACGAAGCCGGCCTGCAAGCCGCCGCCGCCGATGGCGAACTGTGGAACATCCGCGTCACCTCGGTACCCGAACCCGAGAACACCCGCTCCTATATAGAGACCGCCCTGAAGATGCGCGCCGATGGCAACCGCTTCGCATTCGTAGTCAAGGACGAAGCCACTGGCCGCGTATTGGGGACCAGCAGCTACCACGACATCCTGCCGGCTGTGAAGCGCGTGGAGATTGGCTACACCTGGTACGGCAAAAGCAGCCAGCGCAGCCACGTCAACACCACGGCCAAATTGCTGTTGATGACACACGCATTTGAAACCCTGGGCTGCCATGTGGTGGGATGGCGCACCGACAACTTCAACTTCGCGTCGCAAGCTGCCATCGAACGCCTGGGCGCGAAGAAAGACGGCGTCATCCGTGGCCATGCGGTGCGGCGCGACGGCACCATCCGCGACACCGTGATGTACAGCCTGCGCAGCGGTGAATGGCCCGAGGTCAAAGCACAACTGCTGTACCTGTTGGACAAGCCACGCCCCTGAGCCTGCTTGCCACCGCCATGCTGATCGACTTCTTCTACACCCTGCGTTCCGCCAAGCTACCGGTCTCCGTCAAGGAATATCTGAGCCTGCTGGAAGCACTGAAGGCAGGTGTGGTCGGCCCAGCCAGCGAGGACGGCACATCCATAGACGACTTCTACTACCTCAGCCGCACCACCCTCATCAAGGACGAAAAGCACTACGACAAGTTCGACCAGGCTTTTGCCGCCTACTTCAAGGGCGTGGAGATGGTGGCCGACTTCACACAGAACATCCCGCTGGATTGGCTGCGCAAAAATCTGGAGCTGGACCTCAGCCCCGAAGAGAAAGCCCAGATCGAAAAAATGGGCTGGGACGCGCTGATGGAAACGCTCAAAAAGCGTTTTGAAGAGCAGAAGGAACGCCACGAAGGCGGCAGCAAATGGATAGGCACCGGAGGCACCAGCCCCTTCGGCGCCAACGGCTACAACCCCGAAGGCATACGTATAGGCCAGGAGAAAAGCCGCCACAAAAGCGCGGTGAAAGTATGGGACCAGCGCGCCTTCAAAGACTACGACGACCAGCAAGAGCTGGGCACGCGCAACATCAAGATCGCGCTACGCCGCCTGCGCAAGTTCGCCCGCGAAGGCCATGCCGACGAGCTGGACCTGCCCGACACCATACGCAGCACCGCGGCAAACGCCGGCTTCCTGGACATCAGGATGGTGCCGGAGCGCCACAACAACGTGAAAGTGCTGCTGCTGATGGACGTGGGCGGCAGCATGGACGAACACGTACAGCGGGTGGAGGAACTCTTCAGCGCCAGCAAAAGCGAGTTCAAACACCTGGAGTTCTATTACTTCCACAACTGTGTTTACGACTTCATGTGGAAGCACAACCGCCGCCGCTACAGCGAAAAATTCGCCACCTGGGACATCCTGCACAAGTACAACAAAGACTACAAACTGATCTTCATCGGCGACGCGACCATGAGCCCGTATGAAATCCTGCAGCCCGGCGGCAGCGTGGAATACAACAACGAAGAAGCCGGTGCCGAATGGCTGCAGCGCCTGACCCGCGCCTTCCCCCAATTCGCCTGGATCAACCCCGAACCCCAAGGCCTGTGGCAATACCGCCAAAGCATTGCCATCGTCCAGCAACTGATGGGCCAACGCATGTTCCCCCTGACGCTCAAAGGCCTGGAGGAAGCCATGCGCTTGCTTTCCAAATAGACGGATGCTGCGCAAAGTTATATTGATCACCCTCTGGGCATGGGCTTTTGCAGGAACTGCTGCATGGGCACAAACCCCTGCCAAATCGGCGTTTGACCTGCGCATCGACGCGCCCGCCAATCTGACCGACATGCTCACGCGCCACCTGGAGCTGCAGCGCTACCGCAGCCTGACCGACCTGGACGCCACCGAACTCACGCGCCTGCTGCAAGCCGCGGAGCGCAATGCCCGTGACCTGCTGGCCACGCGCGGCTACTTTGCACCTACGGTTACGCTGACCACGGTAGACACCCCACAAAGCCCCACGGCCCCGGTCGAAGTGGTGCTGACTGTGGACCCCGGTGTGCCGACCCGCATCAGCGAGGTCCACATAGACTTCAGCGGCCCGCTGGCCGACGACCCCGACAGCGCCCCGCTGCGCGAAAGCATACGCGCCGACTGGCAGCTGCACCCTGGCGACACTTTTACCCAGGACGGCTGGGACGACGCCAAGACCCAGGCCCTGCGCAGCCTGACCGTGCAGCGCTTTCCCACCGGCGAAATCCAGAACAGCCTGGCCGACATCGACCCCGACACCCACCAGGCACGCCTGGAGGTCACGCTGGCCTCAGGGCCGGCATACCGATTTGGCGCCATGGAGATACGTGGCCTGGAACGCTACGACGCCGACCTGGTGCGCAACCTGGCCCAACTACCCAGCGGTTCAGACTACACCCAGGCCCAGCTGCTGCAGGCCCAGCAACGCCTGGCCGACAGCGGCTACTTCGACTCGGTCTTTCTCACGCTGGACACCGCCGGCGACCCCGCAGCCGCCCCCGTAGTTGCGCAACTGCGCGAGGCCAAGCTGCAGAAGCTGGTGCTGGGCGTGGGCTTCAGCACCGACAGCGGGCCCCGTATATCCGCCGAACACACGCACCACCAACTGCCCTGGATTGGCTGGCGCGGCGTCTCCAAGCTGTCGCTCGACCACAAGACCCAGACACTGGGCACCGAACTCACTTCGCACCCCGACGAGCGCAGCTGGCGCTGGGTCACCTCCGCGCAGCTGGAGCGCGAAGCCGTCAGCGGCACCGTGACCAACAGCCAACGCCTGCGCGCCGGCCGCACGCAAATCAACGACCACATCGACCGCAATATCTACCTGCAGTACGACCAGGCCACCACGACCACCGACTCCGAACCCCAAAGCACGGCCAGCGCCATCAGTGCCAACTACGCCTGGACGCAGCGCAACTTTGACGACATCCGCACCCCCACATCGGGCTACGGCGTGGCGGTAGAACTAGGCCAGGGTCTGACCTTAGGCAGTGACCGCCAGCCTTTCACCCGGGTGCTGACACGCTGGCTGGGCTACTTCCCACTGAGCCGCCTGTTGCCGGCGGATGGCCCGTCCATGCGCCTGGGTCGGCTGGCCATGCGCGCAGAAGGCGGTGCCGTGGTGGCCAAGGCCAGCGCCAACGTGCCCAGCACCCAGGAATTCCTGACCGGCGGCGACACCACCGTGCGCGGCTACAGCTACCACAGCATCGGTATCGTGGCCGCGGACGGCACGGTCAGCGCCGGGCGCTACATGGCCTCCGGCAGCCTGGAATGGCAGCGCCCCATCGTCTACAACGGCCGCACCACCGAGTGGGAAAGCGCGGTGTTCGCCGACGCCGGTGCGGTGGCCAACACCATTGGCTCGCTGGAAACCAAGGTCGGCGTGGGCGCCGGCGTGCGCTGGCGCAGCCCGGTCGGCCCGGTGCAGATCGACCTAGCCTATGGCCTGGCCACCCACAAGATGCGGCTACACCTGAGCGTAGGGTTCAGCTTCTGATGGCGATCTGGCGACCTTCACGTAAAAGCCTGCTGTGGCTGCTGGGTGCGCCCTTGGCGCTGCTGGCCCTGGTGGCGGCCCTGACTGGCGGCATCTGGCTCTGGTTGGGTGGCGATACCTCGCTGGCCACGGCCCTGGGCCGGGTGGCACCTTATCTGCCGACCGGCCATTCGCTGGAGGTGCGCGACGTCAGCGGCTCGGTGCGCCAGGGCGGCCACATTGGCAGCCTGCATTACCAAAGCCCGGACATCACCATAGATGCGCAAGACATCGCGGTGGAATGGCAGATCCAGCCCCTGCTGCAACGCAAGCTGCACCTCAGCCAACTGCGCGTGGCACAGCTGCGCATCACGCAAGCCCCCTCCACCAGCCCCAGCAAGCCGCTGACCGAACTTGTCCTGCCGCTGCAGCTGGATGTGGTGTTTGCGGTAAATGACCTGCAATGGACCGGCCCGCCCGCGCTGCAGGCCAGCCAACTGGCAGGCCGCTACCGTTATGACGGCAGCCAGCACCAGCTGAAGCTGGACAGCCTGCGCATTGCATCCGGCCAGTACAGCGGGCAAGCCCAACTGCAGGCACGCAACCCCATGGCCCTGGAGGCCAAGCTACAGGGCCAGGTGGAAACCAGCATCCCAGGCAGCAAAGCCCCCTTGCACATCGCAGCCAGCGCCTCCGCCCAAGGCCCCTTGGCCGGCCAGGACGCCCAGCTGGAAGTACTGGCCCAGCTGACGCCAGACAAAGCAGCCCAACAGCCCCTGCAAGCCACCGTGACAGCGCAAGTCCGCCCCTGGGCAGAACAGCCACTGCACCAAGCCGAGGCGAAGTTTCAGGACCTCAACCTGGCCGAGCTCTGGCCCGAGGCGCCACAAACCCGCTTGAGCGGCAGCGCCCAGATCACACCCGATGCGTCCGGCACGCCAGGCGGCCGCTGGAACGCCAGCGCAGCCGTGGACAACCGCCTCAGCGGCCCTTGGGACAAGGGCCGTATTCCGGTAGACAGCGCACGTGCCCAGCTGCAGTTTCAACAGGGTGCCTGGGTGGTGCAGTCGCTAACCGCCCAGCTGGGCCAGGGCAGCCTGCATCTGCAAGGCCATTTGCAAAACCATTTGGACGGCACGGCCAGCAACGACTGGACTGCCAATGCCGAGCTGCAGCGCATCACCCCCTCGGCCCTACATACCCAGTTGGACCCGGCGCCGCTGAACGGTCAGCTCAGTGCACAAAGTCGCAGCGCCGCCATCAGCTTCACCGCCGCCTTGCAACCTGCTGGTGCAGCGCCCGCGCGCTCGGCCCTGAACGGCCTGCGCATACAGCAGGCACGTGCCGTAGGCCGCTGGGCCCAGGGCACGCTCAGCCTGTCCACCCTACAGCTGCAGACCGACGACGCGCAACTGCAGGGCCAACTGGACCTGACACTGGCCAGCCGCGCGGCCAAAGGGCAGCTACAGCTGAGCCTGCCCGGCGCCAAGGCCGACCTGCAAGGCAACCTCAGCGCCCAGCAGGGCGCGGGCAATATCAGCCTGCACGTCACCGACGCCGCAGCCACCACCCAGTGGCTGGTCCGCCTGCCCGGCCTTGCCACCAGCCTGCAAAACCTGGCCATCAAGGGCCAGGCCGACCTGAGCGGCCACTGGACCGGCGGCTGGGCCAATCTCGCAGGCTCTGCACAAAAGGCAGGGTCCGATGGCCTGGGCCTGCAAGCCCAGCTGAGCGTGCCCACGCTGGAGCTGCGCCCCGCCAGCGGCGACCCCATCTTGCTGCGCAATGGCAAGCTGGACCTGTCCGGCAGGCTGCAAGCGCTGGACCTGCAACTACAGGCCGAACTGGCCACCGGTACCCAGCAGCTGAAATTGGACAGCCGCGCCAGTGCCGACCTTTCCGCCCCCAACCAGTGGCAGGCCCGTATCGCCAGTCTGGTGCTCCAGCTGCAGGACAGCACCCGGCCCGGGCCGTGGCGGCTGCAGCTGGACCAGCCACTGGCCCTGAAACTGGCCCGTAGCGCCGGCACCACGGCATTGGACGCCGCCGCCGCCGCCGGCACCGCCAGCCTGACCGGCCCGGCACCGGGCAGCGCGCGCATCAGCTGGCAGCCCGTGGCCTGGGTTCAGGATGGTGCGCACACCCGGCTGCGCACCCAGGGCAACGTGCAAGGCATCACCATGGGCTGGCTGGAAACCCTGGCCGCCAGCAGCGGCCAACTGGCGCAACTGGGCCTGAAGGGCGACCTGGTGCTGGACGGCGACTGGGACATCCAGGCCGCCCAGACCCTGCAGATCAGCGCCAACCTCAGCCGGCGCAGCGGCGACATCCTGCTGCAGACCAGCGACGACACCGGCCCCGCACGTGCGGGCTCCGCCAACACGGCCAGCACCATCAGCGCCGGCATCCGTACCGCCAGCGTGGGGCTACGCAGCAATGGCAACCAGTTGCGCGCCAGCCTGCGCTGGGACAGCGAGCGTGCCGGCCAGATCGAGGCCAACCTCGGCACACAAATCAACAACAGCGATAGCGGCTGGACCTGGCCGGCCGACGCGCCACTCAGCGGCAGCGTGCGCGCAGAGCTGCCCCGGGTCGGCATCTGGTCGGTGCTGGCCCCACCCGGCTGGCGCATGCGCGGCACGCTGGCCGCCAACGCAAGCCTCAGCGGCACCCGCCAGGCACCGCAATGGGCCGGTACGCTGCAGGCCGACGACCTGGCGCTGCGCTCGGTGGTGGAAGGCATAGAGCTGCGCGACGGCCGCTTCCGCGCCACGCTGGAAGGCCAGCGCCTGAACATCAACGAATTCAGCCTGCGCGGCGCACCCACCGGTGGCACGGCCGCACCGGCAGGCAGCGACGGCGGTACGCTGACCGCCACCGGCTTCGCCCGTTGGTCCAGCGTGGCTCCGGCTGGCATCCAGCTGGACCTGCAAGCCCAGGCGCAGGCTCTACGCGTCTCGGCCCGGGCCGACCGGCGCCTGTCGGTCTCCGGCAAGCTGCAAGCCCATCTGGAACAAGGCAAACTGAGCCTGCAAGGCGCGCTGAAGGCCGACCAGGCGCTGTTCATCCTGCCCGATGAAACCGCCCCCAGCCTGGGTGGTGACGTGGTGGTGCGCACCCGCAGCACCGGGGCCACAGCTACCACGGCGGCCACGCCCACAGCCTCCAAGAATACGCCCGACATCACGCTGGACCTGGACCTGGGCAACGACTTCCGCCTGGTCGGGCGCGGCCTGGACACCCGGCTCACCGGCCAGCTCAAGCTGCGCGCCGGCCCCACGCTGGCCGGCCCGCGCGTCACCGGCGAGCTGCGCACTGTGCGCGGCAGCTACCGCGCCTACAGCCAGAACCTGGATATTGAGGAAGGCATCCTGCGCTTCAACGGGCCTTTTGATAACCCGTCGCTGGACGTGCTGGCGATCCGCCCCAACCTCAGCGTGCGCGTGGGGGTACAAATCACCGGCACCGCCTTGGCGCCACGGGTGCGCCTGTATTCCGACTCCGACCTGTCCGATGCCGAAAAACTCGCCTGGCTGGTGCTGGGACGCAGCGCCGCCAACGGTGGCGCCGAAGCCGCCGTGCTGCAGCAGGCCGCGCTGGCCCTGTTGGGCGGCAATGGCAAGGGCATCTCGGGCGGACTGGCATCTGCACTGGGCCTGGACGAGCTATCGTTCAGCGGCAGCGGCACCAAGACCGACGGAACCACCACCGCTGCCGCCGTCACATTCGGCAAACGCCTGTCGCGCGACTTCTACGTGGCCTACGAGCACAGCCTGGCCGGCACGCTGGGCACGCTCTACATCTTCTACGACCTGAGCAAACGCTTCACCCTGCGCGGCCAGACCGGCGAACAAAGCGCGATCGACCTGATCTTCACGCTCACCTACGACTGAAGCTGAGAACGTGTTCACGATCTAAGCAGCGACCACCTGCGACGCATGCGTCTGTGGCCGCCGCGCAGTGGCCGCACTGCCCATGGACGCAGCCATGATGCAGCCTATGGCCAACCACTGCTGGGGGTTCAGGTGCTCGTCCAGCAAGCCCATGGCCAGCACCGCGGCCACTGCCGGCTCCATGCTGATCATGATGCCGAAGGCTTCCTTGGGCAGGCGCTTCATCGCCACCATTTCCAAGGAGATCGGCAACGCGCTGGAGATTGCCGCCACACACACGCCCACCAGCAGCACCGTGGGCGACAGCAGCGCCGCACCGGCATGCACAATGCCCACCGGCACCACCACGATGGCCGCCACCAGCAGGCCCAGCGACACCGAATGCCCCGCATGCAGATGGCCGACGCGCTTGCCGAACACGATGTACAGGGCCCACAGCACCGCCGTCCCCAGTGCGTACAGCACGCCCGTGGGGTCCAGGTCGTTACTGCTCAGGCCCAGGGGCAGCAGCATGCCCAGGCCCAGAGCGGCCAGCGCCAGCCAGACAAAATCCACCATCCGGCGCGACGCGGCAATCGCTAAGGCCAGCGGCCCGGCAAATTCGATGGCCACGGCCAGCCCAAACGGCAAGGTGCGCAGCGACATGTAGAACATCAGGTTCATCGCCCCCAGCGCAGCGCCGTAGCAGGCAATCGAGATGGCATCGGCGCGCGACAAATGCCAGCGCCAGGGCCGCCACAGCAGCAACAGCAGCAGGGCCGAAAAGCCCACGCGCACGGCCGACGTGCCCTGCGCGCCCACCAAAGGGAAAAGCTGCTTGGCCCAGGACGTGCCAATGCCCAGCGCCGTCACCGCGCCCAGAACCGCCAAAAAAGGAATCACCCGTGGGTAGCGTGTCAAAGTCATGGGTGAAAATATAAATCGCAGCACGGCTGGTTTTCGCTGCAAAAACAGGCCACAAACGCAAGATTCGCTCACCATCGTCCACCCATATGTCCGCCGCCCTGCCCCTAGACGCATTCGACATCGCCATCCTGGACATCCTGCAAAAGGACAACAGCGTGCCCCAGCGCGCGATTGCCGAAGCCGTGCACCTATCGGCGCCAGCGGTGCAGCGGCGCATCCGCCGGCTGCAAGACAGCGGCGTGATCCGCGCCAATGTAGCCGTGATAGACGCGGCCAAGGTCGGCCTGCCGCTGACCATCATCATCGAGCTGCACCTGGAGAACGAACGCCCCGACCGCACCGCCGCCATGCGCGCCCGCATCGCCGCTGAACCCGCGGTGCAGCAGTGCTACAGCGTAACCGGCGAGGCCGACTACCTGCTGATCGTCACCGTGGCCTCGATGGCCGACTACGAAGCATTGACGCGGCGCCTCTTCGAAGGCGACGACAATATCCGCCGCTTCCGCACCTCGGTCACCCTGGGCTGGCTGAAGTCCGGCCTGCAGCTGCCGCTGGACAAGGCGCTGCCGAGCAGCACCGCTGGATAAATTTATAAAAAATAAGCCGCCCGCGCAGATAGAAACTGCGCTAGTAGCTACGCTTTCAATAGCAAATATCCATCCATTTGCTGCACCCAGGACTACAAAAGCACGATTTGCACGCCGGCCGGCGACCACGCCAAAACTGCCCTTGCCAGGCCCTACAATCCCGGCTCCCCTTGTAGTTCAATGGATAGAACGAGTGCCTCCTAAGTGCTAAATACAGGTTCGATTCCTGTCGAGGGGACCAGTAAGTCGTTGATTTCTATAGCGCACTGAACAAACTGGGACAAAGCTGGGACTTTTTGACAGATTTTTGCAGTGCCATGGGTAGGCTGAGGGTCCTGAAACGACCTCGTCCACGCCATGAACGACAACACTACCCTGGCAATTTCCAATACCGAAAAATACCGTCGCGCGCTTGACTACCGGTACGTCCGCTTGCAGATCGCAGCCAGCGAATTCGGCGGCCGAAGCGACGACCCCTCCGATTTTTTCCACCAGGCCAGCAGTACGGTTCAGCTCAGTTACCTTGAAATGGATGTCCATTCTGCAAATGGTCGTACAGACACCCATTCAGCAGCGCATCAGCATGTCAATATGCTCGGGGTAGTCCCAGTTCCATGTGATTTTGGATGCGATGGTTTTGTACATGGGCGAGATTCGAGGGAAAGAAAAGCCGCCGAGATTGCTCAAGGCGGCTTGTTTGGCCGGGGTTTACCGGCAAGGGACGGAAATTAAGCTAGATCAGAGCCAGCTCTTCACTTTGCGTTTCACTCTTCCGGCGAATCCGCGAGACTTCTTTTCAAGAACACGCGGCAGGCTCGCCAAGGACGACGGGGTCCGCAAGACATGTTGACCGTAATCAAGGACAGGCTTGCCTGACAACCGAGCAATCTCGATCGCCTGCTCACTTTCGCTCTCGATAAACAGGACAGCATCTTTCAGTTTGCTGTAGACCTTTGCCTTGTGGCTTCCATGGGCGCCCAAACGGCGGCGCTCTTCAGCTGACGGCAAGTCGAGCATGTGCAATTCGCCATACTTGACCCCGAAATCACGCAGCCATTGCTCCGTCTGCGGTCGGTACTTCTCAAGCCGGCTCGTCACCAAATGACCAATCCGATAGGAAGTTGCCGCCAAAGGGCGCGCAGCCTGCAGAAAATCGATGTATTTTGGCCCATCATCGTTTTGTTCTGCCGAGGGGTCGAGACAAAGCACGCCGTCAATATCCACGCAATAGTGTTCGGCTTCGTCACGATGGAAGAGGTTCCATTCGAAAACTCGCGGAAAGCCCGTGCTTGCAAAATGAAAATCTAGCGGGGTCGATGTCGGGCTTGTGTAAACCGCACCATATGTCGCCTTCCCTTTGTAGCCGGAGGTTTCAATCATCGTCCGGGCATCATTGATGGATTTCCCCGTCCAGGCGCTGTCGTCAATCACGACGATGCTTTTCGCATCCCACGCAGTTTGCAAGTAGCCCATCGAATGCTCTGCTGTGCCATCTTTGCGGGTACGCCCCGTAGCGAGTGGGGCATTGGTGCAAAAGGAGTGCACATCTGTCACCTTGCAATTGGCATAAAGCGCAAGAATACTGGCGGCCAAAAGACCACTACGAGGCACGCCCACGATCAAATCAACCCCTCGCGGCAACGTTGCATGTCCCGCCGCAATATCTCTCGAAAGATCGGCTATCGATTTGTAAATCATGTATTCCCCAGAATTACCTGGAGAAATTATGCCCGGACTACAACATTTTGTTACATTGCAATAAATGAGGGTTTACGGAACAGGAAGGAGCCAAAAAGGTGCCCTTCTACTAGCATTTGCCGCCATAGCGGCCACTGCACACAGGGCATTTTGCAGCGGCGCTCGCTGACCGATGACAATTAGCTGGAGCTGTGCATCTCGACATGTATTTGCCCCTGTTTAGCAGGGCGCGACACTGTTCTGACACTTAAAGAATAGCCCAGTGCTTCTTAAATGTGGCCCAACGTAATGTCGACCTCAAAACCTGCGGGATAAAAATGTCGCTGCGGTATGTCTCGGCCATCAAAATCTCCTGGAAGTAGCGTGCAGACTGGCTCTCTGGCGAGTACTTGGAAAAATATCCAGATATCAAAAATTTGACGAACCACTGCAGCTCCGGCTAACCGTTAGGTCTCGATCAGTAGGCATCTTTTCGTCAAAAGATGGAGGCACCAAGCGCTCTATTTTTTATAGCTTCTTGCGCAGATATTGCCTGCGCTAGAGCCGTTTTTATTCAAGAATAAGGGCGTAAAGAACGGTAGCGCAACGGCTGCGCGCTACTTTTCAGCGGATGCGGCCTTCTGCTGACTACATCGCTACAACCAGCGGAAAAACCCAGCCCGACCACGCGACCGGGTTATGCTACTTTTTTCAGTTATACGAGCGAAGAAAGAACCACGCCCCGGGAATTGCGGGCGCACTACCAGCCCCCCGTGCAGGACGCAACCATGATGGTTGAGAATTTATAGAAAGACAGGCTACAGCGCAGGTGATATCGGCGCTAGAAGCTATATTTAATATAGCAATTGATGCCACCACCGCATCACCGGGTGGGCCGGCTTTGAAAGTCTTGCACCCAGCCCGGGAACGCCTCTGCCGGCATGGGCCTGGCGATGTAGTAGCCCTGGGCAAAGTCGCAACCCAGGGCGGCCAGTTGGTCCCAGGCCGCGCGGGTTTCTATGCCTTCGGCCACGGCCTTGCGCCCCAGGTCGTGGACCAGGTCGATGGTGGAGCGGACAATGGCCGCCGAGTCCTTGCTGGTGGCCATGTCGCGCACGAAGGACTGGTCGATCTTGATGTATTCCACAGGCAGTTTCTGCAGGTAGCTGAGCGACGAGTAGCCGGTGCCAAAGTCGTCGATGTACAGCGGTATGCCGTCGTCGCGCAGGCTGTGCAGCACGCGCAGCGCAAACTCGGCGTCGTCCATCACCGCGCTTTCGGTGATCTCCAGCTCCAGCAGGCCTGCGGCCACGCTCCAGGTGGCTCTTTGCTTGCGTATGGTGTCCAGCAGGCCTTCGTCACGCAGGTTACGGGCCGACAGGTTGACGGCGATCGGCAGCGCACAGCCCTGCTCCTGCCACACATGGTTGAGGCGCAATGCGGCGTCGATGACCCATTCGGTCAGCGGCCTGATCAAACCAGTGTGTTCAGCCAGACCGATAAATTCACTCGGCGGCACCAGGCCGCGCTCGGCATGTTTCCAGCGCACCAGGCCCTCGGCACCGCAGACCTGGCCAGTGGCCATGGCGACCTTGGGCTGAAGGTAGAGCTGCAGATCACCACCTTCAATCGCCCGGCGCAGCTCGCCCGCCATGTTCAGCCGATGCGACTGAACCTGGTTCTGGGCCGGATCAAACACCCGGTAGGCCACGCCCTTCTTCTTGGCCTGGTGCACGGCAATGTCCATGTGCCGATAAAGGTCGTGAGGGGTCTCTCCATGCTGGGGAAACAGGGCTACGCCGGTGGTCACGGACACATCCAGCATGATGTCGGCAATCGGAAATGGCCGCGACAGCATCGCCGCCAAGCGCTGAACCATGGCGTTAGTGGCCTGCGCATCGCTATGGGGTAGCAACATGGCAAATTCATCTCCACGCAGCCTGGCGACTACGGCCGGCGCAGGGGCTGCCATCTGCAGCCGGGCGCCAAACTCGCGCAACATGGCGTCGCCTTGGTCGAAGCCCAGCGTGTCGTTGATTTCGCTCAAGCGTTCGATGTTGGTCTGCATCACGGCAAAAGGCTGGTTGAGCCGCGCACTAGCTTCGATGGCGGCCTCCAGTTGCTCGGTGAACTGCAGCTGATTCGGCAAACCGGTCAAGGTGTCGAATCGGGTCAGGTGGCGCATGGCCGCCTGAACTGCGTGCTGTTCAACGGCCGCGCGCAAATTGCTGATACCAAAGGCCAGATCGTCGGCCAACTCACTCAACAAGGTGAGCTCGTTCGGGCCAAAGGTATCGGGTTCCATCGCAAAAATTGCCAACGCGCCCAGGGTTTTGCCATGCACCGTCAAAGGACATGCTATGCAGGTCGTGCTGTCATACAAATGCTCAAGCCATGGGGCACAACGCGGATCGGCTTGCATATTCCCGACCACCTGCGTCGTGCCGGTACGGATGGCGGTGGCAATCACACCACGCCCGTGCTCGTTGTCCGCCCAGGTCACCTTCAAGGTCTGCAACGCGGCAAGGCCGGCGGGATAGCCACGTTCGGCCATGGGCGACATGGATTGTTCGGCGTCGTCACGGGAGTACCAGACGGTCGCCATCTGGTAGCCACCCGCGTCCACAATCGCCTGGCACATATGGTCCAGCAGTTGCTGTTCATGGCTGGCCCGCAACATGGCACGGTTACCCGCACTCAAGGTTTTCAATGCGCGGCTGACCTGCTCCAGTTCATGCACACGTAGCGCCAGCTCGGTATTGAGCGCCTGGATTTTCTCGCTGGCCAATTTGCGCTCGGTAATGTCCGCACCCAGCACGTAGTAGCCCACCACAGCATCCTGCGCATCAAACTTAGGGACATATTGGATGGCCTGCCAGATGCCTGGAAAAGGTTGCCAGTCATAGCTCTGCGCTTGCCCCTGCAAAGCCTGGTCAACCAAGGGCGCAGCGATCGCATAGCGCGTATCTCCCAGCACCTCCCGCACCGTAAGACCGCCAATATCGGGTAGCCCGGGGGCAAAGCGCTGCTGGTACTGGCTGTTGGCATAGACATAGCGCTGCTGCGCATCCACGTAGGCAATCAAAGCGGGTACGTTGTTGATGACGCTGCGCAGATGGTCTTCGCTCTCACGTAACTGCTCCGTGCGCTCCCACACGCGCTGCTCCAACAGTTCATTTTGGCTGCGGATCACCCGCTGGGCCTGGCGCGCCAGCGTTTCGTCCCGAAACACCAGTACGACCCCGTGTATCCGACCTGCGCTGTCACGGATGGGGGCCGCGCTGTCCGCGATCGGACACTCGCGGCCATCGCGGGCCAGCAACAGCGTGTGGTTGGCCAGCTCTTGCACTTCGCCGGTAGTCAGCACCTGCGCCACCGGCACCTCGGCAGGCCGGCGTGTTTGCTCATGGACGATGCGAAACACCGCATCCACCGGTAGGCCCAGGGCTTCAGCTTGCTGCCAGCCCGTCAGCTGCTCTGCCACCGGGTTCATGCGGGTGATGCGGCCATGGGTATCGGTTGCCAGCACGCCATCCCCAATGGAATGCAAGGTGGTCGCCAAATCTTCTTCGCTGTCAGCCAGGGCCCTCCGACTGGCGTCGGTCTTGCGCAGTTGGCGACTGATCAAGGCATAGGTTGCCGCCAACAGCGCGCACAAGCTACATGCCACCAGCAAGCCCATGCCCAACAGGTTATTGCGCGTGCGTTGTTGATCGGCATACCGTTGCTCCAGCAGGCGCAGCTCTTCCGCCTCCATGCCCTGCAGCAGCCGGTACACGCGCTCCCGTGTTTCCTTCAACGGCGATAGGGCAACAAATGCGTTGGCGGCACCCACACCCTGCGTCTTGCGCAGTAGCTCGACCTGGCGCGCAATAGCCATGCGCTGGTCTACCACGGCACGCAGCTGCACCCACCGCTCTTGCTGGCCTGCATTTTTCTCCGTGAGTTGTTGAATGCGGCGCAGAACAGCTTCGCGCGAGGCCATAGCCGTATTGCGCTCAGCCAGTTGGGCGGCATCGCCCGTGATCCGGTAGCTCTGGGTCACCAGCTCAATCTGCAGCGTGTCACCCCGGGCGCGGGACAGGCTGTTGAGAACCTCGTGGGTGTGCTCGACCCATAGCGCCGCAGCATTCGCATCGCTGGCCACCTTCCAGGTCGTGGCGGCTAGCACGCACACGACCAGCATCGCGGCGGCAAATGCTCCCAGCACCTTCACCTCAAAACCAGAGCGACGTTTCATAGAACTCCTCCAGCTTTGTGTATAGCCAACGTTTACATTCTGCCACCCACCGGAAACGATTTCGGCATGCCCTAGTGACGGCCCACACAGTCCGCCGACAGACGCGAAAACCGCTGAAAATCTTTACAACCCGACATATCTCCACTACATGGCAGTGCGGCTTGCCCTACTACACTGCGGCCTTAGCTTCACCCTGAAAGGCCCGCATGTCCATCAGCGCCACGTCGTCCGCAGGTTCCACGCCGCTACCCCCCACAAGCAGCAGCACCAAAACCACCGCACCGGCCAAAACCGATGCCAGCAGCACCACTGCAGCCACACCCGAAGTCAAAAAAGACAGCACCCAGGACGCGCACTTCAATGTGCCAATGCCGGCACAGCCTGTTTCCAACGGCCTTGGGCAGACCATAGGCCAGCATTTGAACCTGCGCGCCTGAGCCTCTACTCCATTTTGATGAAAAATGGCTGTAGCGCTTATTAACATTGCGCAAGCCGCTACTTTAAATATAGCAACCGCACTTTAGGGAAAACGGGGAGTACGGCACGCGGGTCTGCCGCTGCACACGCCAAGTTGTGGGCACTGGCATGCTTAGGCAGTGGCTAGAACGGGCTAGAACGACTTGGGAGGGGCAAGATTTTGCGGTGCCTGCACACCCAAACCCCAATGGGTTTGCAACAGTCCACGGAGAACAAAGGTCTTGGCCAACTGGAAGTTCAAGGGGTCCAGCTTCCAGGCTTCCCATAGGAATAGCTTGGCCTTTTTCAGGTCACGCAATATCTCTGCATAGTGGTAGCCGACCTTGAAAGTGGCGTCAGCCAATTGGGCACGGTTGTCGGCATTCGCACGCCATGGCTCGCGTTTCAAATAGAAGTGCTGAATTTCCAGCGACTCTTTGTCTACCGTGAGCCGGTTGCTGGCCCCCGACATGGTGTGGGGCGAATCATAAAAAAGCCCCAAGGGCTCAGGCACATGGATGAAGGAATGGGTTTGTGCAATCCGCATCCAGAACTCGTAGTCCGCAGCAATACGGTACTTCTCGCTGAATAAACCGTGCTCCGCGTGCACGCTTTTACGCCACATGGGTTGAGAACCGGTCATGCAGCCCAGCAGCATGACCTCATGGGAGAACACGGGGTAATTCTTTTGCCGCGTTTTGCGCGCCCAGCAGCTCTCAAAAGTTTCGTTTTCTATGTCGCTGGTGATCTGGTCGTGGTAGGCCAGCACAAACTCTGGGGCTGCATCCAGCACGCGCGCCAGCGTCTCGAAGGACTGGGGATGGTGCCGGTCATCGGTGTTGGCGTTGGTGATGTAGCGGCCGCGGGCCAGGCCGATGGCACGGTTCCAGGCGGTATACAGCCCCTCACGCTGCTCCGTGCGCAGATAGACGATGTTTGTGTAGCGGTGCTGGAACTCCCGAACGATTGCGCCCTCGTTCTGCTGAGAGCAGCTGTCTATGACGATGATTTCCATGCGGTCGGCCAGTGTTTGGCGCTCCAGGTCCTCCAGGCAGGCACGCATGAAGCGCTCCGCGTTGTAGGTGGAGACGATCGCTGAAACCAGAATCTCTTTTTCCATGGCTAGATTTACTGTGCAAATAATGGGCCAACCCGTCCAGCGGCCCGTGCTTTAACCCAAGCCCGCGATATAGCGCAGGGCATAGGTTTTCAAATAGCGCCAATTCGTCGGGTCCAGCCGTATCGCCTCTCGGATGAAAGGCTTGGCGGCTTGCATGTCGCGGTCGTGCTCGATGTGCTGGTAGCCGCGGCCGAACAGTTCGGCCGCCAGGCGTGTGCGGATGCCCGGCAAAGTCTGCCACGGGGCCTGGCGCATGCAGCGCTGCTGGATGTCCAGGATTTCCTGGTTCATCGGCAGGCGGCTATTGCGCCCGGATATGGTGTTGGGCGAGTCATACAGCACGCCCAAAGGGCCTGACACCTTCAGCAATGGGTATTTGGCGGCAAACCGCAGCCACAGGTCGTAGTCCGCCGCGATACGGTAGCGGGTATCGAAATCGCCCAGCTCCGCGTGCAGCGATTTGCGCCACACGGGCTGTGACCCGGTGATGCAGCGCAGCATCAGGTCTTGCGGGGTGTAGTCGGGCCAATGGCGCAGTTTGGCTCCACGCCGGTCGCATTCAGCAAAAGTTTCGTTTTCCGTGTGGCTGATCAATTGGTCTGCGTAGGTCAGCGCAACATCTGGGTGCTGGTCCAAAGCGGTCACCATGCGCTGCATGAAGTCCTGGCGGTGACGGTCGTCGGTATTGGCATTGGTCAGGTACTTGCCGCGCGCCAGGGGGATGGCCCGGTTCCAGGCGGCATACAAGGGCTCGCGCTCGGTGCGGATCAGCTGGATCTGCGGATACTGGCGTGCAAACTCCGCGCAGATCGCACTTTCACCCTGCGGGGAGCCGCTATCAATGACCAGCACCTCCATTTCACTGAACAAGGTCTGCGCGACCAGATCCTCCAGGCAGCCGCGTATGAAGCGCTCTGCACTGTAGGTGGAAACAATCGCCGTGATGAGGGGAAGTGCCATGTCCAAGCAAGGTGAAGTGCGCGGACGCACCACGCAGGTATAGATTTGTAACCGTTTGCCGACGATTATTTGCGAAGCAAGTCGCATTTCGGTGGCGGCAAACAGACAAAAGTCATACTAATCGTACGATTTATGCCTTTTGCTCCACAGGATTGGGCACGCCCACGCGCTTCTACGCGCTATAGGGCGGGCGCTTGACGCCCAGCTAGCGGAATTGGTGTAACTGCTCCACCGCCTGCTGCAGGTCACGGGACCAGGTACGGCGGTCCCGGCCATCCGCACGCTGGGGCTGGCCATAGGCGACCTCGGCGACGATGTTGTTGGCGCTGAGAGTGCGCCAGAGCGAGCCAAACAAGGTGTCGTCACCGGCAAAGCGCGGGCCATCGTGTGGCGCGCCGGTATGTGCGTCGACAAAGCGCAGCGCCATCGGCAGCACCGGTACCTGCGAGGAAATCGCGGCCTGGAACAGATTGGCGTGGAAGGGCAGCACGCCGCGCCCGTCGCTGGTGGTGCCCTCGGGGAACACCGCCACCACTTCACCGGCCTGCAGATGCTCGGCCATGTGGTGCACCACGCGCATGGCGTCGCGGCGCTTGGCGCGTTCGATGTACAGCGTGCCCACGCCCGTGGCCAGGGTGCCGACCAGGGGCCAGTGCTTGATTTCGGACTTGGAAACAAACCGGCAGTAGCCCGCAGCGTGCACCACCGCAATATCCAGCCAGGAGATATGGTTGGACACCAGCAGCAGCGGCCCCTGGGCCGGCATGCTGCCCCGCACCCGCAGCGTGATGCCCAGGACCACCAGCACCTGTTTGGACCAGACCTCTACCTCACGCTGCTGGGTCGCTGCGTCCATGTGCGGAAAATGCCGACGGATAGTCCACCAGCCCTTAAGCACATGCAAAAACAAGCCCAGCACTTTGGCCAGAACGCGAAAAATATGCATACAACCCGATCCAAGCTAGGCGCTGATTCCATTTCCAGATCAATACGAGATTAGGCGCGAAGCCGCAGACAGTGGTTTACCACGGCAAGGCGAAGCAACGACATATTCGGATTGACCTGGAAATGGAATGAGATATTCAAGTAAAAAGTGCCGCTGGCGCTGAAGATACCTGCGCTAGCAGCTACTATTTTTATAGTGAATCGAATGCCACGTGGCCGGCTACAACGGCACAGCGCACACGGCCCGGCAGCTCATAGCCCGAAAAGGGTGTGTGCTTGCCCTGGCTGCGCAAGCTGTCGGCAGCCACCGCCCAGCTGGCGGCGGGGTCGAACACGCAGAGGTCGGCAACGCCGCCCTCGACCAGCTGGCCCAGGCTGGCCTGCAGCGTGCCCAGGCTGCTGCCCAGTACGGCGGCGGGCGCGCAGGTGACGGCGGCCAGCGCGCGCTGCAGCGGTACGCCGTCGTCCTGGCTCCACTTCAGCGCCAGGCTCAGCAGCAGCTCCAGGCCGGTGGCGCCGGGTTCGGCTTCGGCGAACGGCAAGGCCTTGGCATCGGCTTCGACCGGCGTGTGGTCGGACACCAGGGCGTCGATGGTGCCGTCGGCCAACGCCGCGCGCAGGGCTTCGCGGTCGCGTTGCTGGCGCAGCGGAGGGCTCAGGCGGGCCCGGCTGTCGAAGTAACCGATGTCTGTATCCGTGAGGTGCAGCGAGTTGATGCTCACATCGCAGGTCACGCGCAGGCCGTCCTTTTTGGCCTGGCGCACCAGGGTGATGCCGGCGGCACTGCTGATGCGGCAGAGGTGCACGCGGGCGCCGGTGGTCTTCATCAGTTCAAAAATGGTGTGCAGCGCGATGGTTTCGGCGGACACAGGCACTCCGCTCAAGCCCATGCGCGTAGCCAGCGCACCGCTGGCGGCCACGCCCTTGCCCAGATGCAGCTCTTGCGGGCGCAGCCAGACGGCGTAGTCAAAGGTGGCGGCATATTGCAGCGCGCGCTGCAGCACCTGGGTGTTGCCCAATGGCACCTCGGCCTGCCCGAAGCCGATACAGCCCGCGCCGGTGAGCTCGACCATCTCGGTCAGCACCTCGCCCTGCAGGCCGCGGGTCAGCGCGCCCAGCGGGAACAGGCGCGCCTGGTGGTTCTTTTTGGCGCGAAACTTCAGCATCTGCACCAGGCCGGGCTCGTCCAGCACCGGGTCGGTGTCGGGTGGGCAGACCAGGCTGGTCACGCCACCGGCTGCCGCCGCGGCCATTTCGCTTTCCATCATGCCTTCGTGCTCGTAGCCTGGTTCGCGCAGACGGGCGCACAGGTCGACCAGGCCGGGCAGCACGATGCAGCCGCTGGCGTCGACCACGCGGTCGGGCTGGAAGTCGGGCACGTCGCGGCCGATGGCGATGATGCGGCCGGCGGCGATAGCGATGGGGCCGGTGGTGTCCAGCCTGCTGGCCGGGTCGATGATGCGGCCGTGTTGGATCAGGGTCTTCATATTTTTAAACCAAATAGGGCTCTAGCGCAGGTAGTACCTGCGCTAGAAGCTATCAAATAAATAGCACACACAATAGACATCGACGGCGTTCCGTTCGTGAAACACCGCAGAACCGGCTCCGTCGGGCTGCTGGTGTTGCCCCCTGCAAGGGGGTTGGCGAAAGATGCGCAGCACTGAAGCCTGGGGGTGTGCCACAAGCTACGCTTCATTCCCGGCGACGATGCCCATCACCGCCATGCGGACCGCAATGCCGAAAGTGACTTGCGGCAGGATCACGCTTTGCGCGCCATCGACCACGGCGGAGTCGATCTCCACGCCGCGGTTGATCGGGCCGGGGTGCATGACGATGGCGTCGGGCTTGGCCAGGGCCAGCTTTTCGGGGGTCAGGCCGAAGCTGCGGAAGAACTCCTGGCTGGACGGCAGCAGCGCGCCGCTCATGCGTTCGTTCTGCAGGCGCAGCATGATGACCACGTCGCAGTCCTTGATGCCCTCTTCCAGCGTGTGGCAGACGCGCACACCCATCTGCGCCATGTCGCTGGGCACCAGGGTCTTGGGGCCGACCACGCGGACTTCGGCGCAGCCCAGCGTCGTCAGCGCATGGATGTCGGAGCGCGCCACGCGCGAGTGCAGCACGTCGCCGACGATGGCCACAGTGAGGTTGCTGAAGTCTTTTTTGTAGTGCCGGATGGTGTACATGTCCAGCAGGCCCTGCGTGGGGTGCGCGTGGCGGCCGTCGCCGGCATTCACCACATGCACATGCGGCGCGACGTGCTGGGCAATCAGGTAGGGCGCGCCGGACTCGCTGTGGCGCACCACGAAGATGTCGGCCGCCATCGCGCTGAGGTTGGCAATCGTGTCCAGCAGCGACTCGCCCTTGGCGGCGCTGGATCGGGCAATGTCGAGGTTAATCACGTCGGCGCTGAGGCGGGTGGCGGCGATCTCGAAGGTGGTGCGGGTGCGGGTGCTGTTCTCGAAGAACAGGTTGAACACGCTCTTGCCACGCAGCAGCGGCACCTTCTTAACTTCACGGTCGTTGACGCTGACGAAGTTGGCGGCGGTATCCAGGATCTGCGTCAGGATGTCCTTGGGCAGACCTTCGGTGGACAGCAGGTGGATCAGCTCGCCGTGCTTGTTGAGTTGGGGGTTGTTTCGTTTGTAAAGCATAGGGTGTCAGCCTTCGACGTTGAAGCTGAAAGCGCCAGAGTCCTTGCGCGCCAGTTCGAGCTTCTGGGTAGCAGGCAGGGCCACGCGGGCAGCGGCAAAGTCGGGGTGGATCGGCAGCTCGCGACCGCCGCGGTCCACCAGCACCGCCAGCTTGACAGCCGCTGGGCGACCAAAATCGAATAGTTCGTTGACCACGGCGCGGATGGTGCGGCCGGTGTAGAGCACGTCGTCCAGCAAGATGATGTCGGCACCATTCACGTCAAAAGCCAGCGCGGTCTGCCCGCCGCCGCCCGAGACCATGCCGCGCTGGGAAAAATCGTCACGGTGCATGGCGCTGGAGATCACGCCCGGTTTGCCGGGTAGTTGCAGATCGACCTGCAGGCGTTCGGCCAGCCAGGCGCCGCCGGAGGTGATGCCGACCAGGCGGGTGTCGGATTTCAACAAAGCCCTGACGCCTTTTAAAAGCTCGAGGTACAGCGCCTCGGCATCCAGCATGAGTGTGCTCACGGAATACTCCTCAAAAATTGTTCCAGGATGATGCAAGCGGCGGCGGCATCAGCGTCTTTGGCACCCATCTCCAGCGCTTCTGTGGTGCTATAGCGCTCATCTACTTCGAAAACCGGCAGATTGAAGCGCCCGCGCAGCTGGCGTGCGAACTTCTGGGCGCGCCGGGTGTTGTCATGCGCGGCACCGTCCGGGTGGAAGGGCACGCCGACCACGATGGCGTCGGGCTGCCATTCCTTGACGCGAGCGGCAATTGGTACAAAACGCGCATCGCCTTCGGCGTTGATCGTGCCTTGCGGCGTGGCGGTGCGGGTGAAGCGGTTGCCCACGGCCACACCGGTGCGCTTCAGGCCATAGTCAAAGGCCAGAAAAGATTGCAGATGGGGGGGGATGGTCGGGCTGTCCATATCAGCGGTGCATACCTGGGCGACGAACCATTCCAGAAATACCGCAGAACCGGCTTTGCCGGGCTGCTGGTATTGCCCCCTGCAAGGGGGTTGGCGGCGACACGCAGTGCGCAAGCCTGGGGGTGTTCAACATCCTATGCGTGGCCCGCCTCGGGGGACAGCATCCAGGCCTGCAGGCCCAGCAGCATCAAGGCCTTGTCGTAGCGCTGCTCGACCGGAGTGTCGAAGATCACCGACAGATCGGCTTCCACCGTCAGCCAGCTGTTTTCACCCAGCTCGGCCTCCAGCTGGCCCTCACCCCAGGCGGAATAGCCCAAGGACACCAGCACACGGCGTGGGCCGGCGCCGGTAGACAGGGCTTCGAGTACGTCCTTGGAGGTGGTCATCTCCAGCCCGCCGGGAATGGCCATGGTGGAGGCGTAAACCGACTCGGTAGGGTCCACATCGTCGGCGACAAAGGCCTCGTGCAGCACAAAGCCGCGCTCGGTCTGCACTGGGCCGCCCTGGAATACGGGGCTATCGCTCAGATCGGCGCGGCGCAGCGGCAGCTCGACCTTGTCAAACAGGGCTTGAAGGCTGATATCGCTGGGTTTATTGATCACCAGGCCCATCGCGCCGCGCGGGCTGTGCTCACACAGGTAGACCACGCTCTTGGCGAAGGCATCGTCCTCCAGCCCGGGCATGGCAATCAGGAAGTGATGCGTCAAATTCATGGGGGATGCATCAGGGGTCATGCTGCCATTTTAAAACAGCACGCAGGCCCCTCCACGAGGCGCCATGCCCCTATCCAGGGATGCAATGGAACCAGCTTTATGGGGCCCTAGGGTTTGCCCCTGCCTGTAGCCAATTCCCGCCGCATGTCGATTTTGAACAAGTGCACGTCCGCATGGCGCAAGGTGACACACTGCTGACATCGAACAATAAGCGCAGATTCATTGGACCCCCACGAGAAACCCATGCGCGGCCAAAACTACTCACTCTGGAGCCTGCTCAAGCACGGCTTTAAAAACCACCAAACCTGGGAACCGGCCTGGGAACGGGTGGCCCTGAAACCTTCTTACGACGTGGTGATCGTCGGCGGCGGCGGGCACGGCCTGGCCACCGCCTACTACCTGGCCAAGAACCATCCCGAGGTCGGAAAGATCGCGGTACTGGAAAAAGGCTATCTGGGCGGCGGCAACACCGCCCGCAACACCACCATCGTGCGCTCCAACTACCTGTGGGACGAATCCGCAGCGATTTACGAGCATTCGCTGAAGCTGTGGGAAGGCCTGACCGAAGACCTGAACTTCAACGTGATGTTCAGCCAGCGCGGTGTGTTCAACCTGGGGCACAACCTGCAGGACATGCGTGACATCGAGCGCCGGGTCAACGCCAACGCGCTGCAAGGCATCGACGCCCACGTACTAAACGCCCAGGAAGTCAAAGAAAAGATCCCCCAGCTCGACTGCAGCCGCAGCCGCCGCTTCCCGGTGCTGGGCGCCAGCTGGCAGCCGCGCGCCGGCATCGCCCACCACGACGCCGTGGCCCGCGGCTTTGCCCGCGCCGCCAGCCGACTCGGCGTGGACCTGATCGAGGGTTGCGAAGTCACCGGCATGGACATCCAAGGCGGCAAGATCCGCGGCCTGCAAACCAACCTCGGTGCGGTAAAGACCGACCGCGTGGGATGCGTGGCTGCCGGCCACTCCTCGGTGCTGGCTAAGATGGCCGGCCTGCGCATGCCGCTGGAAAGCCACCCGCTGCAGGCTTTTGTGTCCGAATCCATGCAGCGCGTGATCGACACCGTGATCATGTCCAACGCGGTACACGGCTACCTCAGCCAGTCCGACAAGGGCGAGCTGGTGATCGGCGCCGGCATCGACAGCTACCTGGGCTATGGCCAGCGCGGCAGCCCGCACGTGATCGAGCACACGGCCGCCGCCATCATCGAGCTGTTTCCGCAGTTCTCCCGCGTGCGCATGAACCGCCAATGGGGCGGCATTGTGGACGTGACGCCCGACGCCTGCCCGATCATCTCCAAGACCGCGGTGCAAGGCCTGTTCTTCAACTGCGGCTGGGGCACCGGTGGCTTCAAGGCCACGCCGGGCTCCGGCCATGTGTTTGCCGACATGCTGGCCCAGGGCGAGCCCGGCCCGCTGTCCAAGGCTTTCTCCGTAGACCGTTTCCTCACCGGCCATTTAATCGACGAACACGGCGCCGCTGGCGTCGCACACTGATATGTTTTTACTGCACTGCCCCCATTGCGGCGAAACGCGGGACGAAGAAGAGTTCAGCAACGCCGGTGAAGCCTATATCCCCCGCCCAGCCCAGCCCGAAGCCGTGGACGATGCCGTCTGGGGTGACTATGTTTTCTTCCGCAAGAACACCAAGGGCTGGTTCTGGGAACAGTGGCAGCACACAGCCGCCTGCCGCAAGGTGTTTGCCGTAAAACGCAACACCGCCACCTACGAGATCGCCGGTACCTGGACCCTGGCCGAAGGCAAAGCGCTGTTCCTGGCAGACATGGCCAAGGAGCACGCAGCATGAGCGGCACCCGAGTCCCCCAAACCGGCACGCGCATCGACACGACGCGCACCATTAAATTCACTTTTGACGGCCGCGACTACACCGGCCACCCCGGCGACACGCTGGCCTCCGCCCTGCTGGCCCATGGCGTGCGTCGCATGGCGCGCAGCTTCAAATACGGCCGTCCACGCGGGATCATCGGCGCCGGCGCAGAAGAACCGAATGCGCTGGTGCAGCTGGGCGTCGGCGCGCTGACCACGCCCAACGTCAAAGCCACCCAAGCCGAGCTGTACGAAGGCCTCAGTGCCAGCTCCACCTCGGGCTGGCCTTCGCTGGACTTTGATCTGAAGTCGGTATTGGGCCAAGGCTCGCGCTTCATGCCAGCCGGTTTTTACAGCAAAACCTTCAAGTGGCCGCAAAAGCTGTGGCCCCTGTATGAAACCGTGATCCGCAAGTTCGCCGGTTTTGGCGACGCACCCACCGAGCCCGATCCCGAGTACTACGACCACCTGCACCACCATGTGGACGTGCTGGTAGTGGGCGGCGGTGCCTGCGGCCTGCTGGCCGCGCTGCAAGCTGGACAAGCCGGCTTGAAGACCGTGCTGCTGGACGAGCAAAGTGAAATCGGCGGCTGGCTGCTGTCCGACCCGACTGCACAGATTGACGGCCGCAACAGCGACGCCTACATCCGCGCCGTGCTGGCGGCTCTGCATGACATGCCTCACGTCACCGTGCTGCCCCGGACTACGGCATTCGGCATGTACGAACAAAACCTGGTGCAAGCCGTGGAACTGGTGCAAGACCATATCGCCCCGGAACAGCGCCAGGCCCATCTGCCACGCCACCGCCTGCACAAGATCCGTGCCCACCACGTAGTGCTGGCCACGGGCGCCATCGAACGCCCGCTGGTGTTCGGCAACAACGACCTGCCCGGCGTGATGACCGTGTCCGCAGGCCAGACCTTTCTGCAGCGCTACGGCGTGCGCGTCGGCCAGCGTATTGTTATCTGCGGCACCAGTGACCTGATCCACGACTGCGCCGAGGTACTGGCCAAAGCCGGTGCCACCGTCACCGTAGCCGACGTACGCCACGGCGCGGTAGCCCGGAGTCAAAACTACACGGTAATGGCCGGCCACGGCATTGCCGAAGTCACTGGCGGCAGCGAGGTCAAGGGCGTGCGCCTAGTGCCCCTGCATGCCACGCGGGACGAAGTGGCCGGTGCCAGCACCCATATCGCCTGCGATGTGGTGCTGAGCTCGGGTGGCCTGTCGCCCACAGTGCATCTGTTCTGCCATGACGGCAGCCGCCCCACCTGGGACGAGGCGGTAGCCGCCTTCGTCGCGCCGAGCCAGGGCCGTAAAGGCGTGGCCTGCGTCGGCTCCGTGACCGGCGCGTTTGAACTCTCTGCCGCGCTGGCACAAACCACGCGGGCCATGCAACAGGTACTGGCCCACTGCGGCAAGCCCCAGGGTCTGCAGGTGCCCACCTGCAACCAAGCCAAACGCATGCCAGCCCGCCCCATGTTCCGCCTGCCCGATGGCAAGCAGGAAGGCGCTGGCGCCAAAGCCTTTGTGGACTACCAAAACGACGTCAGCGCTGCCGACATCGAGCTGGCCGTGCGCGAGAACTACCACTCCATCGAGCACGTCAAGCGCTACACCGCGCTGGGCTTTGGTACCGACCAGGGCAAGCTGTCGAACGTGAACGGTTTCGTCATCACCGCCCGCGCCCTGAAGCGCCCGGTGAACGAAGTCGGTACCACCACCTACCGCCCGGCCTACACCCCAGTCAGCCTGGGTGCGCTGGCCGGCACCATGACCGAAGAGTGCTTTGACCCGAGCCGTTACACCGCCATCCACGCATCCCACGTGGCACGCGGTGCGGCATTGGAGCCCGTCGGCCAATGGCTGCGCCCCTGGTACTTTGCCAAGCCCGGCGAAGATCTGCACGCCGCCGTGAACCGCGAATGCCTGGCAGCCCGTAACGGCGTGGCGGTGATGGACGCATCCACCCTGGGCAAGATCCAGATCGACGGCCCGGATGCGCGAGAGTTCCTGAACCGCATCTACTCCAATGCCTGGACCCAGCTGGCCGTCGGCAAATGCCGCTACGGCCTGATGCTGGACGAAAACGGCATGGTGATGGACGACGGCGTAACGGCCTGCATCGAACAAAACCAGTTCTACATGACCACCACCACCGGCGGTGCCGCGCGCGTGCTGAACTGGCTGGAACGCTGGCACCAGACCGAATGGCCAGAGCTGAAGGTATGGATGACCTCGGTGACCGACCATTGGTCCACCATTGCCCTGGTCGGCCCCAAGGCCCGCGCCGTATTGGCCAAGCTGTGCTCGGACATCGACCTGTCGGCCGAGAACTTCAAGTTCATGGACTGGCGTCCTGGCACGGTGCTCGGCCTGCCGGCCCGCGTGTTCCGCGTCAGCTTCTCGGGTGAGTTGTCCTACGAAATCAACGTCGAGTCCGGCTACGGCCATGCCCTGTGGGAGGCTGTGATGGCCGCCGGTGCCGAGTTCGACATCACCCCTTACGGCACCGAGACCATGCACGTGCTGCGCGCCGAAAAGGGCTTCATCATCGTCGGCCAGGACACCGACGGCTCGATGAGCCCGCTGGATCTGGACATGGCCTGGGCCGTCGGCATGAAGAAGCCCTTCAACTTCCTCGGCAAGCGCTCACTGGCCCGCAGCGACACGGCCCGCGAAGGCCGCAAGCAACTGGTCGGTCTGCTGCCAGAAGACCCGACCACTGTATTGATCGAAGGCGCGCAAATCATGGAAAGCGCCACGGTTGGCACCAGCAACCAGATGCTAGGCCATGTGACCTCCAGCTACCACAGCGCCTTCCTGGGCCGTTCGATTGCCATGGCGGTCGTGATGGGTGGACTGCAACGCAAGGACCAGACCCTGTATGTGCATGCGCACGGCAAGGTCACGCCGGTCAAGGTCAGCAGCAGCGTGTTTGTGGATGTGAAAGGTGACCGTCAAAATGTCTAAGGTTCTGTTGGAATCTCCGTTGCACGCCTTTGGCCTGTCGGCCCGTGTACAAACCCCAAGCAGCAGCGAACGCATCGTACTGGCCGAGCTGCCGCACATGGGCTACCTGGTGCTGCGCGGCAAGCCCGATGACGCCGCCTTCATGCAGGCCGTGGCCGGCGTGCTGGGCCAGGCACTACCCACCCAGCCCATGACCGTGCTGAGCACCGACGCAGGCGCGGTGCTCTGGGTATCGCCCGACGAATGGCTGCTGGTGTGCAAGCGCTCGCGCCGCGACAGCCTGCTGGCCGCCCTGACCAGCGCAGTGCAAGGCCTGTTCGCGCAAATCGTGGACAACAGCGGTGGCCTGACCTCCATGCGCCTGGCCGGCCCCGACCACATCCAATTGCTACGCCAGCTCGGCCCGTATGACTATGAGAGCCTGGCCGTGGGCCGCTGTGCCAGCACTGTGGTGTCCAAGACCGGACTGACTGTGATGCGCACCGACACCACTGGCGTGGTGCTGTTGTTCCGCCGCAGCTTTGCCGACTACACCTGGCGCCTGCTGGAGCGCACGGCACGGTCGTACCGGCCATGCATCACCAGCCCGGCGCAATGCGCCGACCCCGTGTTCACACCCTTGTTTGAAACCGTTTAAAAAGCTTTCACCATGACCACTGAAGCCTTCTTCTCTACCGGCGTAGCCCAGGCCGACCCTGCAGTCAGCGTCGCCATGGACCACGAACTGAAACGCCAGCGCGAACAGATCGAACTGATCGCCTCGGAAAACATCGTCTCCAAGGCCGTACTCGAAGCCCAGGGCTCGGTGCTGACCAACAAGTACGCCGAAGGCTACCCCGGCAAGCGCTACTACGGTGGCTGCGAGCATGTGGACGTAGTCGAGGCCCTGGCCATCGAGCGCTTGTGCAAGCTATTCGGCTGCGAATTCGCCAATGTGCAACCGCACTCCGGCGCGCAGGCCAACACGGCCGTCATGCTGGCCCTGGTACAGCCCGGCGACACGGTGTTGGGCATGTCGCTATCCGCTGGCGGCCATTTGACGCACGGCGCCAAGCCCGCACTGTCGGGCAAGTGGTTCAAAGCCGTGCAGTACGGCGTGCGCCGCGCCGACTCGCTGATCGACTACGACGAAGTCGAAGCCCTGGCCATCGAACACAAACCCAAACTCATCATCGCCGGCTTCTCAGCCTACCCCCGCACCATTGACTGGGCGCGCTTCCGCGCAATCGCCGACAAGGTCGGCGCGCTGCTGATGGTGGACATGGCCCACGTGGCCGGCCTGGTTGCCACCGGCGTCTACCCCAGCCCGGTGCCGCATGCGCATGTGACCACCTCCACCACCCACAAAACCCTGCGTGGCCCGCGCGGCGGTGTGGTGCTGACCAATGACGCCGAGATCGCCAAGAAGATCAATTCCGCCGTGTTCCCCGGCTCGCAAGGCGGCCCGCTGATGCACGTCATCGCCGCCAAAGCTGTGGCCTTTGGCGAGGCACTGCAGCCCAGCTTCAAAGCCTATACCCAGCAGGTTGTGGCCAACGCCAAGGCCCTGGGCGCCGTACTGAAAGCCGGTGGCCTGGACCTGGTGACTGGCGGCACCGACAACCACCTGCTGCTGGTCGACCTGCGCCCGCTGGGACTGAAGGGCAACACCACCGAAGTGGCGCTGGAGCGTGCCGGCATCACCTGCAACAAGAATGGCATTCCGTTCGACGACGAGAAGCCGACCATCACCTCGGGCATCCGCGTCGGCACCGCTGCTGGCACCACGCGCGGCTTCGGCACGGCCGAGTTTGAAGAAGTCGGCCGCCTGATGCTGGAAGTCTTCAACAGCCTGAAGACCAACCCCGCCGGCGACGCCGCGACCGAGGCCTCGGTCTACGCCCGCGTCAAAGCACTGACTGCCCGCTTTCCCCTCTACGCCTGAAGGAAATCACCATGAGCAATCTGCACCAGGATTCCATCGTCATCGACGGTCTCATCATTGCCAACCTGAACCGCAGCGTATTTGAAGACATGAAGAAAGGCGGCCTTGCCGCTGCCAACTGCACCGTCTCCGTGTGGGAGGACTTTCCAAAGACGGTGGACAACATTGCCCAGCTGAAACAGCTGATCCGCGACAACAGCGATCTCGTCACACTGGCCCGCAACACAGCGGACATCGTCAAGGCGAAAGCCGATGGCAAGACCGGCATCGTTCTGGGCTTCCAGAACGCCCATGCCTTTGAAGACAACCTCGGCTACATCGAAGCCTTTCACGACATGGGTGTGCGCGTGGTCCAGCTTTGCTACAACACGCAGAACCTCGTGGGCACCGGCTGCTATGAACGCGATGGCGGGCTTTCCGGCTACGGCCGCGAGGTCATCGCCGAGATGAACCGCGTGGGCATCATGGTCGACCTGTCACACGTGGGCAGCAAGACCTCGGAAGAAGCGATCCTGGCCTCCACCAAGCCCGTGGCTTACACCCACTGCCTGCCCCTGGGCCTGAAGGACCACCCGCGCAACAAAAGCGACGCCGAGCTGAAGTTCATCGCCGACCACGGCGGCTTCATCGGCGTGACCATGTTCTCGCCCTTCCTCAAGCGCGGCAATGAGTCGACTGTGCACGACTACGTCGAGGCCATCGACTACGTCATCAACATTGTTGGCGAAGACTGCGTGGGCTTGGGCTCTGACTTCACCCAAGGCCACGGCCATGAGTTCTTCGACATGCTGACGCATGACAAAGGCCGCTGGCGCCGCCTGACCAACTTCGGCGAGGTGATCAATCCCGAAGGCATCCGGACCATAGGCGACTTCCCCAACCTGACGACCACGATGCAGCAGTCGGGCTGGTCCGATGCCCGGATCACCAAGGTACTGGGTGCCAACTGGATGAAATTCTTCGACCAAGTCTGGGGCACCTAAGACCCGCAACCTACCGATTTCCCCGTCCCCTCCCATTCCCTTCCACAACCAGGAGTTAGCTGCTATGACCGCTTCGTTCACCCCCCGCAAACGTCGTGAGTTCCTCACACAGACTTTGAGTCTGTCCGCATTAGCCATGTCCGGTGGCGCTGCCTTTGCCCAGGCCAAACCCACCATCAAGATCGGTTTTGTCGATGGCTGGTCGGACAGCGTCGCCACCACCAATCTGGCGGCCGCCATCATCCGCAGTAAGCTGGGCATGAATGTGGAGCTGGTGCCCCTGGCTGCCGGCATCATGTGGCAGGGTGTGGCGCGCGGCGACATCGACGCCACATTGTCGGCCTGGCTGCCTGTGACGCACGAAGCCTATTTGGCCAACTTCAAGGACAAGGTACAGATCATCGGCACCAACTATCCAGGCGCCAAGATCGGCCTGATCGTACCGGAATACGTCAAGGCCACCAGCCTGGCAGACCTGAATACCCACCGCGCCGACTTTGACAACCGCATCGTCGGCATCGATGCCGGCGCCGGCGTGATGAAGAAGACTGAAGAGGCCATCAAGGCTTATGGCCTGGAAATGCGCTTACAGCCCAGCTCAGGCCCAGCCATGACTGCCGAACTGGACCGCGCCTACCGCGCCAATAAAGCGATTGCTGTGACCGGCTGGATTCCACACTGGATGTTTGCCAAGTACAAGCTGCGCTTCCTGGCCGATCCGAAGAACGTCTACGGCGCCGAAGAACATGTGGACAGCGTGATCAACCCCGGCCTGAACACCAAGGCGCCGACAGTTGTCGCCTTCCTGAAGAAGCTGTCGTGGAAACCCGAGGAAATCGGCGCTGTGATGCTGGCGGTCGAGGGTGGTGCTAAGCCCGACGCCGCCGCCGAAAAATGGATCGCCGACAACCCTGCCCGCGTTGCAGGCTGGCTGGCGTAAGTCCCAGTCCAACCCGGATGTCCAGGCTGCGCCCAGCAGCCTGGACGCAGCTTACCGATAACACCCGAGGACGCCCACGATGCAGCCCCAACTCCCCATTGAAGTGAACGCCGATACCGGCATCTGGACCACTGACGGCTTGCCGATGATTTACGTGCCTCGGCACTTCTTCGTCAACAACCATGTCGAAACCGAGGCCGTAGTGGGGCGCGAGGTGTATGCACCGGCGCTGTACAAGGCCGGCTACCGCTCGGCCTACTTCTGGTGCCAGCAGGAAGCTGCCACCCATGGCCTCTCCGGCATGGCTGTGTACGAGCACTACCTCAAACGCCTGTCGCAACGCGGCTGGGGCCTGTTCTCCTTCATCGAGGCCGATGCCGCCACCGGCCACGCCCAGGTCAAGCTGGAGCATTCGGTGTTCGTACTGGCGCAAGGCATTGCCGGCGTGCCCGTGAACCACAGCAAGGTCTGCTATCTGTTCGCCGGCTGGTTCTCCGGCGCCATGGACTGGGTACTGGAGACCAGCGGCTCAGCGGTGCGCACCACCAGCGCTGAAACCCAATGCGCAGCAGAAGGCCACAGCCACTGCATCTTCACCGTCAGCCCCCTTTAATTATTTCCAGCAGAGCCCGCCATGCGCTACCCGCATTTGTTTGAACCGATCCGCCTGAACCAGGTGCTGTTGCGCAACCGCATCGTCAGCACGGCGCATGCCGAGGTGTATGCCGAAGGTGGCGTTCCTACCGAACGCTACATTCGCTACTACGAAGAGAAAGCCAAGGGCGGCGTGGGCCTGGCGATTTGTGGCGGCTCCAGCCCGGTATCGCGTGACAGCCCCTGGTCGTGGTGGAGCTCGATCAACCTGGCCAAGGGCTCAGTGATCGAACCCTTGAGCAAGCTAGCAGAAACCATGCACAAGCATGGCGCCAAGATCATGATCCAGGCCACCCATATGGGGCGGCGCAACGCCTGGCACGGTTTTGACTGGCCACATCTGGTCAGCCCCTCCGGCATCCGCGAGCCGGTGCACCGCGGCAACGCCAAGACCATCGAAATCGAAGAAATCCGCCGCATCGTGGCCGACTACGGCCGCGCTGCCAAGCGCGTAAAAGACGCCGGCCTGGACGGCATCGAAATTTCCGCTGCGCACCAACAGCTGATCGACCAGTTCTGGAGCCCCCGCGTGAACCACCGCACCGACGAATACGGTGGCAGCCTGGAAAACCGCTTGCGCTTCGGCATGGAAGTGCTGGAAGCCGTGCGCGAGCAGGTCGGCAGCGACTTCTGCGTCGGCATGCGCATGTGCGGCGATGAATTCCATGAGGACGGCATCAGCCACGAGATGGCCAAGGAAATCGCCCAGGCCATGAGCGAGAGCGGCCTCATCGACTTCCTCAGCGTGGTCGGCTCCGGTGCCGATACGCACAACACCTTGGTCAACTGCATGCCGCCAATGGCGTTGCCGCCCGAACCCTTTGTGCACCTGGCCGCCGGCATCAAGTCGGTATCCAAAGTGCCGGTGATGCACGCCCAAAGCATCCGCGATGCATCGCAGGCCGAACGCATCCTGGCCACCGGCATGGTCGACATGGTCGGCATGACCCGTGCCCAGATCGCCGACCCGCACATGGTCATCAAGATCCGCGACGGACGCGAAGACCAGATCAAGCAATGCGTGGGTGCCAATTACTGCATCGACCGCCAATACAACGGCCTGGACGTGCTGTGCATCCAGAACGCGGCCACCAGCCGCGAAGAAACCATGCCGCATGTGATCGAGAAGACCACCGGCAAGCGCCGCAAAGTGGTCGTCGTAGGCGCCGGTCCGGCCGGGCTGGAGGCAGCCCGCGTGGCCCGCGAACGCGGCCATGACGTGGTGCTGTTTGAAAAGAACGCGTTGGTCGGCGGCCAGGTAAACCTGGCTTCCAAGCCCCCCAAGCGCGAGCAGATGGCCGGCATCATCCGCTGGTTCGACATGGAAACCGTGCGCCTGGGTGTGGACCGCCGTCTGGGCGTAGCCGCGACGCAGGAGATGATCCTGGCCGAGCAACCCGACATCGTGGTGCTGGCCACCGGCGGCGTGCCGCACACCGGCCAGACCCCGGCCTGGGGCGCAGCCGAAGGCCTGTGCGTCAGCGGCTGGGACATCCTGTCCGGCGCCGTCGCACCCGGTGAAAACGTGCTGGTCTACGACAGCATCAGCACCCATGCGGGCACCGGCGTAGCCGACTTCATCGCCGCCCGCGGCAAGCTGGTGGAGATTGTGACGCCCGACGTGAAGGTGGCAGACGACGTGGGCGGCACCACCTTCCCGATCTTTTACCGCCAGCTGTACGCCAATGCCGTGATCCAGACGCCGAACTTCTGGCTGGAAAAGGTTTACCGTGAAGGCGACAAACTGATCGCCGTGCTGAAGAACGAATACACCGAGGCGCTGGAAGAGCGCGCCGTGGACCAGGTGGTGGTCGAAAACGGTATCCTGCCGAACGACGGCCTGTACTGGCAGCTCAAGCCCTTGTCGCTGAACAAGGGCCAGACGGACATCGAAGCGCTGTATGACGCCAAGCCGCAGCCCGGCCTGAGCGAAACCACCGGCAACGGCAGCTTCCTGCTGTACCGCGTGGGCGACTGCGTCTCCATGCACAACATCCACGCCGCGATCTACGACTCGCTGCGCCTGTGCAAGGACTTTTAAGATGCTGCAGCACCTGGTGAGCACGCTGTTCTGGTTGGCAGTCCTGGGCTTGACCTGGGGTATGGCCCGCCGAGCGCTTATATGGAAAACAGGCCGTTCACGCAGTGTGGATCTGCGCGGGCTGCTACAAATACCGAAGCGTTACTTTGTGGACCTGCATGACGTGGTGGCGCGCGAGCCGTTTGTCGCACGCGCCCACGTGGGTGTGGCCGGCGGCGCCATTCTGGCGCTGGCCCTGGTGGCTGTGAACTACGGCCTGGGCCTGTACTGGCGCAGCCTGGACGCTGTACTGCTGCTGGCCGGCCTGATGATGCTGGTTGGCGCCATCGCCATGGCCTCGCGGCGCCGCAATGCGCCGACGCGCTTGTCCAAGGGTCCATGGAGCCGCCTGCCCTACTCGCTGATGCTATTCGCCATCGCCGTCGCTTTGGTCGGAACTGTGGCACTCACTGGCACGGCGCTGGCGCCGTGGCTGGCGGGTTTGATCAGCCTGGCTTTCGCCGCCGGCGCTGCGGAGCTGGCGCTGGGCATCGGCCTGAGCGGACCGATGAAGCATGCGGTCGCCGGCCTGCTGCACCTAGGCCTGCATCCCCGTCCCGAGCGTTTTGGCACGGCCAGCGAAAAACGCTTCGCTACCGCCCTGCAGCCTTTGAAGCTGACCGCCGACGACATGGGCGTAGGCAAACCCGCAGATTTTGCCTGGAACAAGCTGCTGTCCTTCGACGCCTGCGTACAGTGCGGCAAGTGCGAAGCCGCCTGCCCAGCCTTTGCCGCCGGCCAGCCGTTGAACCCGAAGAAGCTGATCCAGGACCTGGTGGTCGGTATGAGCGCCAAATCTGACGCCAACTATGCCGGCAGCCCCTACCCCGGCCAGAAGGTCGGCGAGCATGCGGGCGCACCCCACCTGCCCATCGTCAATGGCCTGATCAACAGCGACACTCTTTGGTCCTGCACCACCTGCCGCGCTTGCGTGCAGGAATGCCCGATGCTGATCGAGCATGTGGACGCCATCGTCGACATGCGCCGCCACATCACCCTGGTCGATGGCGTGGTGCCCAACAAGGGCGGCGAAGCCCTGGAGCAGCTGCGCGACACCGATACCGTGGGCGGCTTCCCGCTGACAGCCCGCCACCACTGGGCGGCCGACCTGAACGTGCCGGTACTCGATGTCGGCGGCCAGACCGACTGGCTGGTGCTAGTGGGCGAAGGTGGTTTCGACATGCGCTACCAGCGCACGCTGCGGGCCTTCATCAAGACGCTGCAAAAGGCCGGTTTGAAGATCGCCATGCTGGGTGCGGCCGAAACCGATTGCGGTGACTTGGCCCGCCGCCTGGGTGACGAAGCGGGTTTCCAACGCCTGTCCAAGCAGCTGATTGCCACGCTGAAAACGCGCCGGTTCCAGCACATCGTGACGCCCGACCCGCACATCTTCCATTCGCTAAAGAACGAGTTTCCAGCCATGGGCGGCGATTTCGACGTATGGCACCACACCCAGCTGATGGCTGAGCTGTTGGCCAAAGGCCAGCTCAAACCCACCCGCAGCGGCAGCCTGGAGACCGTGACCTACCACGATCCCTGCTACCTGGGCCGCTATGGCCGTGAGGTGGACGCTCCGCGCTCCGTGCTCAAGGGTATCGGCATCAAGGTGGTGGAGATGGAACGCAACCGTGAGCGCGGCCGCTGCTGCGGCGGCGGTGGCGGTGCACCCTTCACTGACATCCCTGGCAGCACCCGCATACCGGACATCCGTATGCTGGATGCCAAAACCACCGGCGCGGGCATCGTCGCCGTGGCCTGCCCCAACTGCACCGCCATGCTGGAAGGCGTGGTCGGCCCACGCCCTGAAGTGCGGGACATTGCCGAGCTGGTGGCCCACGCCCTGGAGGTTGCATGAACGCCCCTATGCATTCCGCCGTGCCGCGCATCGACCCGCGCCGCCCGGCCATCATCACGCCCGCCGGCCTGCGTCGCATTGTGCTGGGCAGCAGCGAAGGCGAGCGCCTGGCCAACGGCCGCTCGGCCCAGCACGCTGCGGCCAAGCCGGTGCGCAGCGCTGGCCCGTTCAACCAGACCACCGTGGTGGTCACCCATGCCGAGCGCGGCGCATTGACCGATGGTGCACGCCAGGCGGTTGCGGCTGCAGCCATATTGGCCTCGGCCCAGGTCGAAGTAGTGGTGGCCGTACTCGGCGCCTGCCATGACGATGTCGCAGCGCTGGGCGCAGACCGCATGCTGGTCCTGGAGGACCTGGACTCCGGCCGCTACCAACCTGGCGCCTGTGCGGCCTGGCTGCAAAAGCTGCAAGCACTGCTGCAACCCGCGCAATGGCTGTTTGCCGATGCCGGCGCCGATGGGCAGCTGGGCCGACGCTTCGCCGTCAGCGCCGGACTGGACCTGGTCTGCGGTGTGGCCGAGCTGGCTGCCGACAAGCTGCGTGTACCTGCTAATAGCCACCAAGACTGGCTGCGCCCACATGCCCCGGTCATGCTGCTGGCCAAGAACGTTGCCAGCACCAAGCTGCCGTTTGTGGGCCTGGGTAACAAGGAATCAGCGCCACCGCTGCCGGCCGTGGTGGAGCTGGGCATCGAAGACATGGGCGTACAAGCCGGCGACCCACAAACCCTGGCGCTGGAAGAAGCCGATTTCATCCTGGCTGCCGGCAATGGCGTAACCGATGTGCCGCTGTTCCACACCCTGGCACGCGAAGTGGGTGCCGCCGTGGGCGCATCGCGCGTGGCGGTGGACGACGGCCGTTTCACCCGCGCGCAGCAGGTGGGTGCCACCGGCAAAACCGTGTCGGCCTCGGGCTATCTGGCGCTGGGCATCTCGGGCGCGGTACAGCATTTGCAAGGCATCAAGGATTGCCGCCATGTAATCGCGGTCAACCTGGACGCATCCGCCCCCATTTCCCGCCGTGCGGACCTGACGGTGGTGGAAGACAGTGCCGCCCTGATGCAGGCCCTGCTGGAACTGGTTCGCCAACAGAAGGAGGGGGTATGAGCGATATCACCGTACTGGTCGCTGCCCGCACCCACGCGGTCAGTGGCAAATCCACCCGCAGCCGTGCCGATGCAACGGCAGCCGCCCTGGCCTTGGGCTTGCCCGGCACCGTGCGCTTGCTCACCGCAGGTGGCATGCCGGATGCCGTAGCCCGCGACTATCTGGCGCTGGGCGCCACCCAGCTGGAAATTCTGGAATCGGATGCCGATACCTGCGATGTGTTGTTGCCTGCCTTGCACAACATACCCTGGGTCCTGGCGGGCACACGTCCGGAGTCCGAACAAGGCACAGGCGTTTTGCCTTTTGCGCTGGCTACCGCGCTGGGCCGCCCGGTGATCACCGATGTGCTGGCGGTGCAAGTCGACGGCAAGGCCTGGATCATCACCCAGGCACTGCCCAAAGGCGCACGCCGCCGCTTGCGTGTCACCCCACCTGCCGTGCTGGTCATCAGCGCCGCAGCACCTGTCACGCTGCGCCACTCGTTGGCGGATGCGATGGCCGGCACAGTGGTACGCACATCCGTATCAAACGCCGCAGCCGGCCGTGCACCGCAAGGCCAGTTGGTGCCCCGCACGCTGCGGCGCAAATTACTGGAAGCCCGCACCGTGCAAAGCGGCCACGCCCGTATGCTCGGCGCGATTGAGTCGCCCTCTACCGGCGGCACCGTGCTGCAAACCGGTACGCCCCATACCAAGGCGCAGGCAGTTCTGGACTACCTGCGTACCCACTCTCTTGTGCATTTTTAGGAGACGCCCACATGACCACGACCATTTCAGCGCAGTCTCTACTCACCCGTGAGTTGCTAGCGCGCCGCCGCCCCGGTTACAGCCTGGAGGCACCGTTTTACCTGAGCGAGACCGTTCTACAGGCCGACCTGGAGCACATCTTCGGCAAGCACTGGATCTTCGTCGCGGTAGAGCCGCAAATTCCCGAAGCGGGCGACTACATCACGGTGGATTTCGGCAAAAACTCCATCCTGATCGTGCGCGACGACGACAACCAGGTGCAGGCCTTCCACAACGTCTGCCGCCACCGCGGCTCGCGCCTGTGCGCCAGCCAGCAAGGCGTAGTGGGCAACATCGTCTGCCCCTACCACCAGTGGACCTATGACCTGACCGGCAAGCTGATCCACGCCAAGCACATGGGTGAGGACTTCGATCCCAGCCATCTGAGCCTGAAAAAGGTGAATGTGCGCAGCCTAGCCGGCCTGATCTTCATCTGCCTGGCCGAAAATCCGCCCGAAGACTTCGAGCAGATGGCGGCCGAGATGACGCCCTATATCGCGCCGCACCGGCTGCAGGACTGCAAAGTGGCGGCCCAGGTCGACATCATCGAGGACTGCAACTGGAAGCTCACCATGGAAAACAACCGTGAGTGCTACCACTGTGTGAGCAACCACCCCGAGCTGACCATCTCGCTGTACGAATACGGCTTTGGCTACCAACCCGACGAACACAACAAGGCCGATCTGCAGCGCTTCCAGGACATCCTGGCCGCCAACCACGAGCGCTGGGAAGGCATGGGCCTGCCCTCGGCCGAGATCGACACGCTGGACGACCGCGTCACCGGCTTTCGCACCCAGCGCCTGCCGATCGACCGCTCGGGCCAGTCGCAGACCATGAATGCCGAGGTTGCCTCCAAGAAATTGCTAGCAGACTTCGTAGATCCGGCGCTCGGTGGCCTGTCTTTCTGGACCCAACCGAACTCCTGGCACCATTTCATGAGCGACCATATCGTCAGTTTCACCGTGCTGCCGATCTCAGCCACCAAGACCCTGGTGCGCACCACCTGGTGCGTGCACAAGGATGCGGTCGAAGGTGTGGACTACACCAAGGAAAACCTGACCGCCGTGTGGAACGCCACCAACGACCAGGACCGCCGCCTGGTGGAAGAGTCACAGATCGGCATCGCCACCGGCGCCTATGAACCTGGCCCCTACTCGCCCTTCACCGAAGGCTTGGTCGAGAAGTTCTGCAACTGGTACGTGAACCGCCTGAGCGCTCTGACGAAGTAAACCACCGCCACCCTTGCGCTGTAAGCACCGCCATGTCCATCCCCTCTTTTGCCCCCGATTTCGCCGGCCCGGCGTCCCAGCCCTGGTCTTCCGACCGGGATGAAACCCTGCGCTGCGTGCACATCCGCCAGGAAACGCACGACGTGAAAACCTTTGTGCTGGCCGCCGACGGTCCGCGCAACTTTCGCTATCTGCCCGGCCAATTCATCACGCTGGAGCTGGACATTGCCGGCAGCAAGATCAACCGCTGCTACACCCTGTCCAGCACACCCACCCGGCCCGACCTGGTCAGCATCACCGTCAAGCGGGTGCCTGGCGGCGTGGTGTCCAACTGGCTGCATGACAATCTGCGCGTGGGCATGGCGCTGGGGGCCATGGGGCCGTCGGGCGAGTTCAGCTGCTTCAAGGCGCCGGCGAAAAGCTATCTGTTCCTGTCCGGCGGCAGCGGCGTGACACCGCTGATGTCCATGACGCGCGCCCTGCACGACTTGGGCAGCGACGCCAACATCGTGTTTGTGCACTGCGCGCGCACGCCCGCAGACCTGCTGTTCCCCGAAGAACTCACCATGATGGCGCGCAATATGCCCCATTTGCGACTGGCCATGGTGTGCGAACAGCACACACCGGGTAGCGCTTACGCGGGCCACCTCGGTCGGCTGGACGCGGCACGGCTGGCGCATATTGCGCCCGACTTTATGCAGCGCGACGTCTACACCTGCGGCCCGGCTCCGTTCATGGGCGCGGTGCGCGGCCTGCTGGCGGGGGCAGGTTTCGAAATGCAGCGCTACCGCGAAGAAAGTTTCTCTTTCGAATCCCTGCCTACCGAAGAATTATCAGAGGCGCAATTAAAACCAGGCGCCGACGAGATAATAAAAATTGATAGCACGCCCACATTTAAAATCCAACTCGAGAAAATGGGCAAGATATTCGACTGCCCATCAGACCAAACCATTTTAAAAGCTGCCGCCGCAGCCGGTTTGCGCCTACCCTCTTCTTGCAGCAGCGGTGCCTGCGGCACCTGCAAAACCAAGAAAATATCGGGTCAGGTTGAAATGAAACATGCTGGCGGCATACGCCAGCGCGAGATTGACCAAGGCTGGATTCTGCCCTGCTGCAGCAAGCCTACGAGTGACATTTCACTCGAAAGATGAACACTAATGTGTGCATGCACTTCGCAAAAAACCAGCCATGCACCATGCCCGACATCCGTCACCTCACCAAAATTCTATTTTGGTGCAAACCATTAAAACAATATTCATATTTACCCAAAAATTAACCAAACATAATAAAGTCAGCCCATTTATGGGTGGCACATCATTTGCTTATAAGAATAGACCAACGCATTGATCCAAAGTTCCTGGAGACCCACGATGTCAAACCCAAAAATTAGCGTCAAAAATCTGTACAAGATATTCGGCAGCAATATCTCAGAAGCCGTCAAGTTACTCAATGAAGGTCGTAGCAAGGACGAGGTTTTCGCCAAAACCGGGCATGTCGTGGGCGTCAATAAGGTCAGCTTTGACGTTATGCCAGGCGAGATTTATGTGCTCATGGGCCTGTCCGGCTCGGGCAAGTCCACCCTCATCCGGTTGATCAACCGCCTAGTGGAACCCTCCTCCGGCTCCATCAACATCGACGGTGAAGACATCGCCAAGCTGCCCCATGACGCGCTGGTGCGCTGGCGGCGCAAGCGGGTGGCCATGGTGTTCCAGTCCTTCGCCCTCATGCCACACCGCAATGTGCTGGACAACGCCGCCTTCGGCCTGGAAATGGCCGGCACACCGCGCAAGGAACGGGAAACCCGCGCCATGGAAGTGCTGGCCCAGGTAGGCCTGCAAACCTACGCAGCCAAATACCCATCTCAGCTGTCCGGCGGCATGCAGCAGCGCGTGGGCTTAGCACGCGCGCTGGCGGTAGACCCCGATATTCTGCTGATGGACGAAGCCTTCTCGGCGCTCGATCCGCTCAAGCGCGTGGAAATGCAGGGCCTGATGCTGGAGTTGCAGCGCGAACAGCAACGCACCGTTTTGTTCGTCTCGCACGACCTGGAAGAAGCTCTGCGCATCGGCACCCGCATCGCCATCATGGAAGGCGGCAACCTGGTGCAAGAGGGTACAGCGCACCAGATCATCACCCAGCCGGCCAACGCCTACGTGCGCAAGTTCTTCGAAGGTGTGGACACCTCGCGCTACCTCACCGCCGCTGACCTGCTGGACCCGGGCCTCAACGGCCACTCGTACAACGGTGGCCCGCGCCTGCCCTGGTCCACCACCCTGCCCGAGGCCATGAAGATCGTGCTGGGCATGGACCAGCCGGTCGGCGTGTTCGATGCCACCAACCAGTTGCTGGGCTGCATCTCTGCCCGCAGCCTGCTCGTCAAGATGTCCCAGGAAGCCCGCCATGTCTGATCTGCTCACCCAAGTCACCGACGCCACCCACAACATGCTGCCCCTGGGCAAGTGGGTCAACGCAGGCGTCAAAACCCTGCTAGACAACGGCGCCACCGTGTTCGACTCCATCGGCGTAGTGGTCGAGGGCTTTGCCCAATCCATCGAGCAGGGCATGCTGGCAATTCCCTTCTGGCTAGTGATTGCAGTCGCCACCGTTGTCGGCATTCGTCGGCTCAGTTGGGGCTTTGGCCTGTTTGTTGCTTTGGCGTTGATGCTGATCGTGGTGACTGGCTTCTGGCCGCAAACCATGGTGACGCTGGCGCTGACGCTGTCGGCCACCCTGATCAGCCTGTTTTTTGGTATTCCCCTGGGCATCTGGTGTGCCCGCAACAACCACATCAATGCCAGCGTGCGACCCGTACTCGATTTCATGCAGACCATGCCCGCTTTTGTGTACCTGATACCTGCAGCCATGCTGTTTGGCCTGGGCCGCGTGCCCGGCACGATTGCAACCGTGATCTTCGCCATGCCGCCGGTGGTGCGCTTGACCAGCCTGGGCATACGCCAGGTCAGCTCCGAGCAGGTGGAGGCCGGCAACGCTTTTGGCTGCACCTCGACCCAGCTGCTGTTCAAGGTGCAGCTGCCTATCGCCATGCCGACCATCATGGCCGGCGTGAACCAGACCATCATGATGGCGCTGTCCATGGTCATCATTGCGTCCATGGTCGGCGCTGGCGGCCTGGGCAACGACGTGCTGGCCAGCATCCAACGGCTGGACATCGGCCTAGGGTTTGAGAGCGGTCTGGCCGTCGTCTTGCTGGCTATCATTCTTGACCGCCTGACTGAAAGCTTTGGCGTGGCCCGCAAAGGCCGCGACAGCTGACCCCACGCAGAAATTGAGGAGCGCCCCTTTGCCACGCAGTCCCCTTGCCCCAACCCAGGCCTCACCGGCTGCGGCATTCGGAGCCAACGACGCTTCCGTTTCAACAGATACCACGCGCATCGGATTCATTCTGATGCCCGATTACTCGATGATCGCCTTTGCCAACGCGGTGGAAACACTGCGCATGGCCAACTACATCAGCCGCCGCCCGCTGTACAGCTGGACAGTGGTGAGCACTGAGCAAAGTGGCGCCCAGGCCAGCAATGGCCTGACCATGGGGTCCACCGGCGACCTGGCCAGCCTGTCGGAATGCGATACGGTGTTTGTCTGTGGCGGCGTCAACATCCGCCGCAACACCGACGATGCCGTACGCCACATGCTGCGCCAGCTGGCCACCCACGGGGTGACCATGGGCGCGTTGTGCACTGGCTCTTTCGCCCTGGCCAGCGCCGGCCTGCTGGACGGCTACCGCTGCGCCATCCACTGGGAAAACCTGGCCGCCATTGGCGAAGAATTCCCCAAGGTGCAGTTCGCCACCGAGGTCTTCATTCTGGACCGCGACCGCATCACCTGCTCGGGTGGTACGGCGCCGCTGCACCTGATGCTGCACCTGATACGCGCCAGCCACGGCGCCAAACTGGTGATGGACATTTCTGAGCAGTTCATCGTGGAGCGGCTGCGCGCCAGCAACGACCGCCAGCGCATACCCCAGCCCGAATGCATAGGCCCGGGCTACCAGCATCTGACCGAGGCCGCCGAAATCATGGCCGCCAACATCGAAGATCCCTTGCCGCTGGCCGAGCTGGCCAGCGCCATTGCACTGTCGCTGCGCCAGCTGGAGCGGCTGTTCCACCGCTACTTCAGCATGAACCCGGCGCAGTACTACATGAACCTGCGGCTGCGCCGCGCGCAGGAGCTGCTGACGCACAGCAGCATGCCCATCATGCAAGTCACTGTGGCCTGCGGCTTCCAATCGTCCTCGCACTTCTGCAAAGCCTACCGCAGCCTGTTCGGCCACTCGCCCAGCGAGGAACGCCGCCGCCACGCAGGCACCACGCCTGCGCGTGCACCGGCCTGGCCCAAGCAGGCCTCGGCAACGGTATCCGCCATACGCGTGGCCTGAACCCCGCTTCATCGGCTGTTTTTTTTAGCCCCAACGGCGCCTAAGCGTTGGCGCCACCTATTGCTACATAATTTATAGCTTCCTGCGCATATAAAACCTGCGCAGGCAGGCTTTTTTATGCCTAATATTCTGACAAGTCTCTGACACTTGCCGTACCCGGACAACTCCGCGTCGTTCTCAGCAAAGTTTCCAGCCGCCAACCTGTGAAAGTGCATGGTGTCGTCACTTGGTACAACACCTGCCCCTCCACCCACTAGGAATCGGTCATGAAATTGAAACTCGCTCTTCTCGGTCTCGCCTCCTCCGCCTTCTCGCTGTGCGCACCGCTTGCGCATGCAGAAGAAGCCAGCTGCAAAACCGTGCGTTTTGCCGACGTGGGTTGGAGTGATATTGCCGCCACCACCGGCCTGGCTTCCGTGGTGCTCGAAGGCCTAGGTTACAAGCCCACGGTGACCATCGCCTCGGTACCGATCACCTTCGCAGGCATCAAGTCCAAGCAGATTGACGCCTTCCTGGGGTACTGGAACCCCAGCATGACGCCCATCATTGAGCCCTTCGTCAAGGCCGGCCAAATCAAGGTGCTGGAGCAACCCAACCTGGTCGGTGCCAAGTACACCCTGGCCGTACCCGCCTACCTGTACGACAAGGGCCTGAAGACCTTCAATGACATCGCCAAGTTCCAGAAAGATCTGGACGGCAAGATCTACGGCATTGAACCTGGCAACGACGGCAATGCGCTGATCCAGGGCATGATCGACAAAAACCAGTTCGGCCTCAAGGGCTTCAAGATGGTCGAGTCATCCGAGGCCGGCATGCTGGCCGAAGTGCAGCGCGCCAGCCGCAGCAACAAGGGCATCGTGTTCCTGGGCTGGGAACCCCACCCCATGAACGTGCAGATGAAGATGAAGTACCTGGAAGGCGGCGACGATGTGTTCGGCCCCAACCTGGGTGAAGCCAAGGTCTTCACCGCCGTGCCCCCCAGCTACGAAGCCCGCTGCCCGAACGTTGCCACGCTGCTGAAGAACCTGCAGTTCACCACCACGATTGAAAACAACGTGATGATCGGCATCCTGGACAAGGCCAAGCCCGAGGCCGCAGCCAAGGCCTACCTGAAGAAGAACCCTGGCGTGCTGGAAGGCTGGCTCAAGGGTGTGAAGACCTTCTCGGGTCAAGATGGCCTGCCTGCGGTCACCGCGTCGCTGAAGTAAGTTCTCCCCACCTGCAGTGCTGCCGTATCAACCCGGCAGCACTACCTTTACCTATTTTTGGCGCGCTCTGCTATGACCTCGGCTTCTTCCACCCATTTCTGCCTGAACCTGGCCTGCGGCAGTGCCCAGGGACAGGTCGCCGCCGTGTCCGAACTGCTGAACCAGCACGGCGCCTACATCGAACAGTTTTCGGTGTTTGACGACCACACGACCGAGCGCTTTTTTGTACGCAGCGTGTTCAGCCTCAGCAGCTCGGTGGATGTGCTGCGCAGCGCCTTCGCCGACCTGGCAAAAAGCTTTCCAGCAGCCCAGTGGAAGGTGCACGACCTGGCCCAGCCCACCCGCGTGCTGATCATGGTGTCCAAGTTCGACCACTGCCTGCGCGAGCTGATCGCGCAGTGGCGCCGTGGTGAGCTGAAGATGGACATCGTCGCCGTGGTGTCCAACCACCCCGACCTGGCACCGCTGGCCGAAGCCGAAGGCCTGCCTTTTCACCACATCCCCATCAGCGCCGACACCAAGCCAGCCCAAGAAGCCAAGCTGGAGCAGCTGATTGCCGACACCGGTGCCGAATTCGTGGTGCTGGCGCGCTATATGCAAGTTTTGTCCGAATCGCTGTGCGAGCGCCTGCACGGCCGGGTCATCAACATCCACCATTCCTTCCTGCCCGGCTTCAAGGGCGGCAAGCCCTACCAGCAGGCCTTTGACCGCGGTGTCAAGCTGATCGGCGCCACTGCCCACTTTGCCACCACCGACCTGGACGAAGGCCCGATCATTGAGCAATCCGTCGAGCGCGTGGACCATGCGGATACACCACAACACCTTTCGCAAGCCGGTCGGCTGGTGGAGAGCCTGGTGCTGTCCCGTGCCATGCGCTTCGTACTGGACCGGCGTGTCTTCATCAACGGCATGAAGACCGTAGTGCTACGCTGAGCCATAGCCCCCAGAAGAGAAAACCATGACCGAATCCCTGATCCCCAGCTTTGTCGACGGTGTAAGCATACAAGGCAGTGGTGACCACTTCACCACGATCAACCCCGCTACCGGCGCCGTCATTGCGGGTGTGCACGACTGCGGCGAGGCCGACGTCAACGCCGCCGTGGCCGCCGCCCAACGCGGCTTCGCCATCTGGTCGGCCATGACCGGCACCGAGCGCGGCCGCATCCTGCACCGTGCGGCCCAGTTGCTGCGTGAACGCAACGACGAACTGGCCGTGTTGGAAGTGCAAGACACCGGCAAGCCCTGGCAGGAAGCCTGCGTGGTCGATGTGGCCAGCGGGGCCGACTGCATCGAATACTTTGCCGGCGCCGCCGCCACCCTGGCCGGAGCCCAATACCCGCTGAAGAACGCCTTTGCCTACACCCGCCGCGAACCCCTGGGCGTGTGCGTGGGCATAGGCGCCTGGAACTACCCCATCCAGATAGCCTGTTGGAAGTCTGCGCCGGCCCTGGCTGCGGGGAACGCTATGATTTTTAAACCGTCCGAGCTCACGCCCATGACGGCCGTGAAGCTGGCCGAGATCTACCTGGAAGCCGGCGTACCGCCCGGCGTGTTCAACGTGCTGCAAGGCCGCGGCAACACCGGCGCGCTGCTGGCCGTGCACCCGGACGTGGCTAAGGTCTCCGTGACAGGTTCGGTGCCGACGGGCAAACGCGTCATGGCCAGTGCCGCCGGCACGCTCAAGCGCGTCACCATGGAGCTGGGCGGCAAGTCGCCGTTGATTGTGTTTGACGACGCCGACTTTGAACAGGCCGTGACCGCCGCCATGATGGCCAACTTCTACACCCAGGGCGAGATCTGCACCAACGGCACCCGCGTCTTCGTACAGCGCGGCATCCAAGACAAGTTCCTGGCACGGCTGAAGGAACGCACGCTGCTGCTGCGCGTGGGCAACCCCACCGACCCCGATACCGAAGTCGGCGCGCTGATCTCCGCCGCCCACCGTGACAAGGTGCTGGGCTACATCGCCCAGGGTGTGGCCGGTGGCGCCACCCTGGTCTGCGGCGGTACCGCGGCGGCAGTGCCTGGCTGCGAGCAGGGCAATTTCGTAGCTCCCACCATCTTTGCCGACTGCACAGACAGCATGGCCATCGTGCAGGAAGAAATCTTTGGCCCGGTGATGTCCGTGCTGGTGTTTGACGACGAGGCCGAGGTGGTACGCCGCGCCAACGCCACCCGCTTCGGCCTTGCCGCAGGTGTGTTCACCCGCGACGGCGCACGCGGCCACCGTGTAGCGGCCAGCCTCAAAGCCGGCATCTGCTGGATCAACAACTACAACATCACGCCCATCGAGATCCCCTTTGGCGGCGCGGGCGAATCCGGCATAGGCCATGAAAACAGCATGGTCGCGCTGGAGCACTACACCCAGCTGAAAACCGTGTACGTAGAACTGGGCCAAGTCGCCTGCGGATACCGTTGAACCATGCGCACGGAAAGCTTTGACTACATCATCGTGGGTGCCGGCTCGGCCGGTTGCGTGCTGGCCAACCGCCTGACCGAAGATCCGGACGTGACTGTGCTGCTGCTGGAAGCCGGCCCGGGCGACCGCAGCATCTTCATCCACATGCCCTCGGCCTTTGCCTACCCGCTGGCCAACGACAAGTACAACTGGTACTACCACTCCGAACCCGACCCCTACATGAACAACCGGGCCATGTACTGCCCGCGTGGCCGGGTACTGGGCGGCTCCTCCAGCATCAACGGCATGGTCTATATCCGCGGTCACGCGCTGGACTACGACGGCTGGGCCAGCTACCCGAGCCTGGAAAACTGGTCCTACGCCGACTGCCTGCCCTACTTCCGCAAAGCCGAAACCCGTGCCAAGGGCGGCGACGTCTACCGCGGCGACAGCGGCCCGCTGCACGTCTCCACCGGCGCCTGCGTGAACCCGCTGTACAACGCCTTCATCGAAGCCGGGCAACAAGCCGGCTACGCCCGCACCGAGGACATGAACGGTTACCGCCAGGAAGGCCTGGGGCCGATGGACATGACGGTACACAAGGGCCGGCGCTGGAGTACCGCCATGGCCTATCTACGCCCAGCGCTGAAGCGCCCGAATCTGCAGGTGCGCACCCGCGCCCTGGTGGCCCGCGTGGCCTTCGAGCCCGAGAGCAGCCCACCGCGCGCCATCGGCGTGGAGGTTGTCAACGGCCACAAGACCGACTTGCTGCGCGCCCAGCGCGAGGTGATTTTGTGCGGCGGCGCCATCAACTCACCGCAGCTGCTACAGCTTTCCGGCGTGGGCAACCCCGACGCACTACGCAAGCTGGGCATTCCGGTGATTGCCGCGCTGCGTGGTGTGGGCGAGAACCTGCAGGACCATTTGGAAACCTATGTGCAGTACGCCTGCAAGGAACCCATCACCCTGTACAACGCCATGAACCCGGTGGCCAAGGCCAAGATCGGCGCCGAATGGATGCTGCTGGGCACCGGCCTGGGGGCGACCAACCATTTCGAATCCGGCGGTTTCATCCGCAGCGAAGCTGGCGTCAAGCATCCAGATCTGCAATACCACTTTCTGCCCATGGCAATCAGCTACGACGGCAGCGCGCCGGCCAGCTTCCACGGCTTCCAGGCGCACGTCGGGCCGATGCGCCCCACCAGCCGCGGTTCGGTCACGCTGAAAAGTGCCAACCCCAAGGAAGCGCCGCGCATCCTGTTCAACTACATGTCCACCGAGCAGGACCGCAAGGAAATGCGCGCCGGCATCCGCCTGACGCGCGAGATTTTTGAACAGAAGGCGTTCGACCGTTTCCGTGGCGAAGCCATCTCGCCCACCAACGCGGTGCAGACCGATACCGAGATCGACGCACACATCCGCGAACACGCGGAAAGCGCGCTCCACCCATCCTGCACCTGCCGCATGGGCACAGACGACATGGCAGTCACCGACGGCAGCGGCCGGGTGCATGGCGTGAGTGGTTTACGGGTGGTGGACGCGTCCATCATGCCGGACGTAATCAGCGGCAACCTGAATGCGCCCACCATCATGCTGGCCGAAAAAATGGCCGATACAATCCGCGGCAAAACTGCCCTGCCACGCTCGGATGCACCGTTCTTTGTGCATCCCCAATACCAAAGCGCGCAGCGCTAAAACAAGAGACAACTCCACCATGGCAGTCAGCGTTTTCGATATTTTCAAGATTGGCATCGGCCCTAGCAGCTCACATACCGTGGGGCCCATGCGAGCTGCCCGCCTGTTCACCGAGCGGCTGGTACACCAGGATCTGCTGGCCCGTTGCACGCGGGTCGAAGTCAAGCTCTACGGCTCCCTGGGTGCCACGGGCAAGGGCCACGGCACCGACAAAGCCGTGCTGCTGGGCCTGGAGGGCCATGACCCCGAGACCGTAGACGTAGAGGCTATTCCCGCCATGCTGGACGCAATCCGCAATAGCGGCCAACTGCGCCTGGGCGGGCGGCACCTGATAGCGTTCAAAGAAAAAGAGCATCTGGCCATGTACCGGCGCGAAACCCTGCCATTCCACTCCAACGGCATGCGCTGCATTGCATTTGATGCAGATGGCGTCGAGCTGCAAAACCGCTGCTACTACTCGGTGGGTGGTGGCTTTATCGTCAGTGACGAGGTAGCGGCAGACGGCCAGAAGCAAAAGGTGCTGGCACCCGACACCACGGTGCTGCCCTACCCCTTCCACAGCGGCGATGAACTACTGCAGCAATGCAAAAGCGCTGGCCTATCCATCGCTGCACTAATGCGCCGCAATGAGCAGCACTGGCGCAGCGATGCCGAAATCGACGCCGGGCTGCACAAAATCTGGAACGTGATGCAGGCCTGTGTGGAACGTGGCTGCCGCACCCAGGGCGTGCTGCCCGGCGGCTTCAAGGTCAAGCGCCGCGCGGCCGAACTGTCCGCCAAGCTGCGCTCCAATCCCGAAGCATCCTTGCGTGACCCGCTGCAGGTGCTGGACTGGGTAAACCTGTATGCGCTGGCAGTGAATGAAGAAAACGCCGCCGGTGGCCGGGTCGTCACTGCGCCCACCAACGGCGCGGCCGGCATCGTGCCCGCAGTGCTGCACTACTACGTGCGCTTCGTGGCCACTGCCACGCCCAGCGGCGTTATCGATTTTCTGCTGACCGCCGCCGCCATCGGCATGCTCTACAAGGAAAACGCCTCCATCTCGGGCGCCGAAGTCGGCTGCCAGGGCGAGGTGGGCGTGGCCTGTTCCATGGCCGCCGCCGCGCTCTGTGCGGTGATGGGCGGCACACCCGAGCAGGTGGAAAACGCCGCCGAGATCGGCATGGAACACCACCTGGGCCTGACTTGCGACCCGGTGGGCGGCCTGGTGCAAATCCCCTGTATAGAGCGCAACGCGATCGCGTCGGTGAAGGCCATCAACGCCGCCCGCATGGCGCTGCACGGCGACGGCAGCCACTTCGTGAGCCTGGACAAGGTCATCAAAACCATGCGCGAAACCGGCGCCGACATGATGACCAAGTACAAGGAAACCTCGCGCGGCGGCTTGGCCGTTAACATCGTGGAATGCTAAAACGCGGGCCTGCACAAACAGCTTACAAAGAGTTCGCTACTGGCATCGTCTGGTTCCGCCGGGATTTGCGCAGCTTTGACCACGCTGCGCTCTACCACGCGCTGAAACACTGCCAGCGGGTGCACTGCGTTTTCATCTTCGATACCGAGATACTCGACAGCCTGCCGCGTGCCGACCGCCGGGTGGAATTCATCCAGGCCAGCGTAGTCGAACTGGATGCCGCTCTGCGCGCGCTGCAACCTCAGGCCGGCCTGATCGTGCGCCATGCGGCAGCACGAGACGCCATTCCAGCGCTGGCCCAATCCCTACAGGCCCAGGCGGTGTTTGCCAACCACGACGACGAACCCCAGGCCCTTACGCGCGACGCCGCCGTACTGGGCGCTTTGGCACATAGGGGTGTGGCACTACGCACCTACAAAGACCATGTGATCTTCGAGCGCAAAGAGGTGCTCACCCAGCAGGGCCGGCCTTATGGCGTGTTTACGCCGTACAAGAATGCCTGGCTCAAGAAGCTGAACGACTTCTACCTCAAGCCCTACCCGGTAGAAAAATACGCCGCCAGCCTGGCTGCCCGCCCCGCAGACTGCGCGCAGCCGGTGCCTGACCTGGCGGCCTTGGGTTTTGAACGTACCAACCTGGGGCAACTGAAACTGCCTGCCGGCGCCAGCGGCGGCCAGCATCTGTTCGAGGAGTTCCTGGATCGCATAGAACACTATGGCAGCACCCGCGACTTTCCCAGCGTCAAAGGCCCCAGCTACCTGGGCGTGCACCTGCGCTTTGGCACGGTATCGATACGCCAGCTGGCCAGGGTAGCCCACGCCTTGTCACTCCAGGGGCTGAATGGCGCCAGCGTGTGGCTCAGCGAGCTGGTCTGGCGCGACTTCTATGTGCAGATACTCAGCAACTTCCCGCATGTAGCGCAGGGTGCGTTCAAACCCGAATACGACAACATCGGCTGGGAGCACGGCAAGGCGGCCAAAGCCTTGTTCGAAGCCTGGTGCCAGGGACGCACCGGCTACCCGCTGGTCGACGCGGCCATGGCCCAGATCAACCAGACCGGCTATATGCACAACCGCCTGCGCATGGTGGTGGCCAACTTCCTGGTGAAAGACCTGGGGCTGGACTGGCGCTGGGGCGAACGCTACTTTGCAGAGCATCTGAACGATTTCGACCTGGCCAGCAACAACGGCGGCTGGCAGTGGGCCAGCTCCAGCGGCTGCGATGCCCAGCCCTATTTCCGCATCTTCAACCCGACCAGCCAGAGCGAAAAGTTCGACCCCGAGGGCAAATTCATCCGCCGCTATCTGCCGCAACTGGCCAAACTACCGAACACCGCCATCCACGCACCGTGGACGGCGAAACCCATGGAATTGCAAGCGGCAGATGTGGTGCTGGGTCAGAACTACCCCCAGCCCATCGTGGCGCATGACGCGGCACGGACGCGCACATTGCTGCGCTACGCGGTGGTCAAGAAACCGAATGCCTTGCCAGGGTGATGCTACTTATTTAATAGCTGCCAGCGCAAGTAGTACCTGCGCTGGCAGCCAGTTTGGCGTATACCTCCCCAGGTATACCTCACCCAAGCGTTAAGTCTGAGCGATCTCCACCGCCGTATACCGGCGCACCAGGCTCAGCAGTTCCTCTTCCGAATACGGCTTGCCCAGATAGTGGTTCACGCCCAGGGCCTGCGCATGCTCGCGGTGCTTTTCCGCCGTGCGGGAAGTGATCATGACGATGGGCAGGTGTTTGTACTGCGCATCATCCCGGATGGTGCGCGCCAGATCGAAACCGTCCATGCGCGGCATTTCGATGTCTGACAAAACGATCGCTGGCAGCTCTTCGTGCAAACGTTCCAGGGCCTGCACGCCGTCATTCGCCAGGCTGACGCGGTAGCCTTCACGCTGCAGCAAACGCTGGGTAACACGGCGCACGGTGATGGAGTCGTCCACCACCAGCACCAGAGGCACCTGCTGCACCACGGCCAGGGGCGCATCCTTTTTGCCGCCATCGTCTTGCCACTGGCGCGCCTGCGTGCCGTAGACCGACGACAAGGCCACCGGGTTGTAGATCAGCACCACGGCGCCGGATGCCAGCACCGACAAACCAGCCAAACCGGGCAGACGCGAGAGCTGTGGCCCCAGATTCTTCACCACCACTTCCTGGTTACCCAGCACTTCATCCACGTGCAAGGCCAGGCGCTGCGCAGCACTGCGGAAAATCACCACTGAACTGTTCTTGCCGGCGGGTTCAACACTGTGCTGAGACGCCTGCAACAAGGCGCCGGCCCAGAAAAATGGAACCGACTCGCCCGCAAACGGTACGACATGCTCGGCATAGGCTTTGGCCAAGTCGGCCTGTGGCATGCGGCGCACTTGCTCCACCACGTTGGCGGGCACGCCGATGGACAGCGCTCCGGCACGCAGCATCACCACCTGGGTCACCGCCGTGGTCAAGGGCAGCACCAGCTTGAACTGCGTGCCGTCTCCGGGCACCGAACTGGTTTCAATCCGGCCGCCCAGCGCCAGCACCTCGGCCCGAACCACATCCAGACCAATACCGCGACCGGCCAGCTCCGTCACCTGGGAGGCGGTGGAAAAGCCCGGCATGAAGATGAAGTCGGTCAAAGCCGCGTCATCGACTGCCTGGTCCGCGGTCAGCAGCCCCTGGGCAATGGCCTTGCGGCGTATGCGTTCCGGCTCCAGCCCTGCACCATCGTCCGAGAAATTGACCGAGATGTCATTGCCCTCGTGGGTCAGCGCAACCGTGATGGAGCCGACTGCGGGCTTGCCTGCCGCTTCGCGCAGATCCACCGCCTCGATGCCATGGGCCACGGCATTGCGCAACAAATGCTCGAATGCGGGGGCCATGCGGTCCAGCACACCCCGGTCCATCTCGATGGAGCCGCCCACAATGTCCAGTTTGACCTGCTTACCAGTCTCTTTGGAGGCCTGGCGCACCACGGCATACAGCCGCTCGGCAATGCCTTCAAACTCCACCATGCGGGTGCGCAACAGATCGCGCTGCAGCTCGCGGGCCTGGCGGGCCTGGGCAACCAGATCATCTTCGGTGCCTTCAATGGTGCGCTGCAAGCTGCGCTGCACGGTGGCTACGTCGTTCACCGACTCGGCCATCATGCGGGTCAACTCCTGCACGCGGGTGAAGCGGTCGAATTCCAGCGGGTCAAAGCCCTGGGCCGAATCCTTGACCAAAGCCAGACGCGATTGCATCTGCGATTCCGCCTGCACCTCGATGTCGCGCAAATGGGTGCGCAGACGCTCCAGGTTGCCGGTCAAGTCGCCGAGGGAGCCGCGCAACTGGTTCAGCCGCGCCTCCAGCCGGGTCCGGGTAATGATGACTTCGCCGGCCTGGTTGACCAGGCGGTCCAGCAGCTGCGAACGCACGCGCACGGACTGCTGCGCCATCTGTCGCGGCAAAGAGGGCGTGTGCAAGGCCAGCACCGGCGCCGACGCCTGGGTGGCATCGACAGCTGCAGCCGCCGCCGTCGGAGCAGCCACGGGCAAAGCCACGACAGCCGCGCTGGGTGCCTGCAGGTACTGGGTGCGCAGGCCATCCAGATCGAACTGCAGCCGATCGAAATAAGACAGCAAGGGGTCGATCTGCGCGGACTGGAGCGAGTCGGCGTCCAGCCGCTCTATCGCTGTTTCCAGCCGATGCGCCAGTTCCCCCAAACGCAAAGCCCCAGCCAGGCGGGCACTGCCCTTGAGCGTGTGCAGTGCGCGCAAGACCTCGCTGCGCGCACCAGTGTTCTCCGGCCTTGCACGCCACTGGCGCAATGCGCCACCCAGGTGGGGCAGCAGCTCGTTGGCTTCTTCTTCAAAGATTGGGAACAAGTCCGCATCAATCGCGTCCTCGACATCGATTTCGTCTTCGAAATCGGCCAAGGCGTCCTGTACCTGAACACCCATAGCCGCATGGAAGTCTATCGGTACAGGCACTTGGGTATCGTCCGGAACCTCATGCGGAGCGGCTTCCGGCAACTCTGCAGTAGCATCCAACACGGGAGCCTCGACAGGCTCTGGCGGCAGCTCCAGCAGTTCCGGCACTGGTTCCACCGCCGGAGCTTCTGGCTCTGGGGGTACCACCAGCTCAACAGCCTCAGCCGGTGCAGGCTCTTCGACCTGCTCCAACTCGGAGAAGAAAGCCAACGCAGCCGCATCATCCAGCTCAGGAGCTGCTTCGGCAAGCGGAGTTGCGGGTGCTGCAACAGGCTCGGCTTCCAGCAAGTCGCGCAGGGCCTGCAACACGGTGGGGTTGGGCTCTTTCAGGAAGCCCGCAGCGAATTGGTGCAGCAAACGGCGTATGTCTTCGGCCGCATCGGTGAATATCTGCGCATGCTGTGCCGTGCCCTGGGGCTCCAGCTGCACATGCTCCAGCGCTGACTCCAGGGCCCGCGCCATTTGCGACAAGGCCTGGAAGCCCACGGTTGCGGAGCTGCCCGCCAGTGAATGCGCCAGCGCGACCGTGGTATCGGGCAAGGGCTGCTCCAGCTCCAGCGACCATTCGCTGAGCTCTGTCAACAAGCGCCGCGACCATTCGTCTGCCTCGTTGAGGTACACGTTGTACAGCGGAATGCCTATACGCAAGCTGCCGATGACCTTGGTGTTGTCATCTACCTCCGGCTCGGGTTCTGCATGCGGTTCTGCAGATGCCAAGGACAGTTCTTCTACCACGGTGGCATCGGGTAGTTCGGCAGACGGTGCTGGCACGGGCTCGTCTTCCAGCAGATTTGCAACAAGGGGCTCGTCCTGCGGTACATCCAGAATTTCAGTCTGCGGCTCTGGTACGTCCAGCACAGCCGGCTCTTCCAGCGCAGTCACAGCAGATGCGGAATGCGGTACGGCCAGTGGCAAGCTGCGTAGCTCCAGACGCAGGGCATCGGCCGAGGCGCGGAAAGGCTGCGCCGTCCAGGGCTCAGCAGCGCCCGCAGCGATGTCGTCAGCCCAGCGACCAAATGCCTGCAAAGCCTGGCGCGACAAGGTTTGTAGTGCCGCAGTGGCCGGCGTTTGTTCGGCCAGCCAGCTGTTGATGAGCTGTTCCATCGCCCAGGCTGCCTCGCCGAATTCGGCCAAGCCGACCATGCGCGCGCTGCCCTTCAGGGTATGGAAAGCACGGCGCAAGGAAGTTTGGGCCGCCATGTCCACCGGTTCGACGGCCAGCGTGTCTAGCGACTCCAGGCCCGCCTGCACCACCTCTCGGGCCTCTTCCAGGAAGATGTCTTGTAACTCAGCTTCGTCATCCTCTTGCGCGGGCAAGGGCTCTGCGACAGCGGATGTTGGCGCTGCCATCGGCTCCGCTGCAGGCTCGGGTGCGCTGGTGACCACCTCGTCGAGTGGCAAAAATTCCAGCATTGGCTCGTCCATGCTGAACACGTCCAATGACTCGACAGGGGCAGGCTCCGACGACTCAAGCGGCATGGGCTCGGTTATGGCGAAGAAATCCAGCTCCTGGTCAACTCCGGCGGCCTCCGTCAAAGGAGCTAGCTCGGTGCTCTCGAATGACTCAGCAACGCCCAGTTCCAGATCCAGCGGTTGGTCCAACATGGAGTCCATGAAGGGCACTTGCACGGTTTCATGCGCTGGTACCGGGCTGCGCCCGACCAGCAACTTGAACTCACCGGCCTCTTCGTCGTACACAAACAATTTCTTGGCCAAGGCGCGCTGGTAACCCAGCATGTCGATCATGAAGCCCAAGGCCCCCAGGCTATTTCCCAGGCGGTCGAAGCTGGCCGCGCGCTCTTGCGCGTCCTGTTCATCATCGGACATATAGCCGTCCACCACTTCGCGCATACGCATCACGGCGTGGGAAGCCTGGTCCAGACCGAGCACCGACAAGACGCCGCGCATCTGCGACAACTGGTTGGCGACCTTGGCCAAAGGCACTTTCTCGCGCGGCGTGCGGAAGAACTGATCAAGTGACTGCTCGACCTCGGTCAGGGTGCTACGCAGCTCGTCCACCACGCTACCAATACTTTGGCGATCGCTCACGCGGTGGTACAACTCCTCCATCCAGCCCGCCAGGGGCTGTGGTTGCTGGCCTCGCTCTACATCGGCCAGGCGCTGCGCCAACACGCTGGCACGCTCGGCCAGTTGCTCATCGGCCTGGTCCAGCTCCTCGAACGCAGCCTCCAGATACAGCACAGCCGTCGCCACCTCCATGCCCAAAGCGGCAGAAGGTGGCACCTTGGAGCGCACCGTGGCTTCCACGGCCTGAACCAGGGCTTGCGCCAGCACCGTACTGCCAGGGTGCAACTTGGACAGGGATTCACCCACCATGGTGAACTGGTCTAGCGCAGGCTTGAAACGATGGACATCACCACCGGCCAGGGCTGACCAGGTCTCTGCGGCAGCGGCAAGGCGCTTGCGCGCTTGTGCCAGCAAAGCCGGATCGAACCGACCGAACTGCCGGACCTCGTAATCAATGGGAGCATGCCGCTGCAACCCATAGGCCTGACGCACCGCCGTCAGGGTGGGTGCATCCGAGCTGCGCACCGGCACGGTCTGCGCGCAAAAAAACAGCATGTCCTGCGCCAGGCGCGGTGGAATCTGCGTATCACCGCGCGCCAGGGCGGCATACTGGGTCAACACCCGGGACGCAATGCGCTTGGAATAGACGTCCGAAGGAAACAAGCCCAAGGACAGGGCTTCAAAATAAGCAGCAGCAATCGTCCAGAACGCACGATCAGGATGTCGGCTCTGCGCCGCAGCACAGCCCAGGCAGATGGCGACCAGCGCCTGCGCAGCTGCTGGGTCGCCAGTCTTCACCACCTTCAAAACATGCTGGTCCAGCCGCGCACGCAGCGCGGGCGAATAGGCGATCGGCACCACCGGCACGGCCGCAGGGATATCCCGCCAATGGGCCTCCATCGGCCACAGATCAGCCGGATGGACCTGGTTCACACCCGCCAAGGCCTGCACCTCGCGGTACTGAGGAAACAGGCCTACGGACGACACCGGTTTGCCCGCCAGCACGCCTTCCAGGTAATCGACAAGTGCAAAGCTGGCGCGCTCAATCTTGCCGACAGCGTCCTCGTTGCACAGATTGGGGTTCTCGATAAATCGCACCGCTGCAGCCTCCATGGCCTGCAGCACCAGGGACGGCGGCGTCATGCCCACCATCTCCAGTGCACCGACAGTCAGGTGCAATTGCTGGCGTGCCGTGGTCAAACGGCTGCTATCGGGCAGCACAAATGCAGCCCCCTGCGCAGCTTCCGTTTCACGCACGTAACGCCGCAAACTCTTGACAGCGACTTCCAGTGTTTTGCGCAGTTCATCGAGCACCCAGGCCAACGGCCCCAAGTCCTGCTCGGTCGAGTCAACAGCCGTGGATTCAATGGCTTGCATAGAAATGTCCCTAGCAGCAATGCGCGACAACGCAGAACCGATCAAACGATTTTGAATCGCGCAACCGACTGGCGCAACTCTTCAGCCATATGGGAAAGCTCACGCACCTGCGTGGCCGTGCTGCGCGTCCCCTCACCGGTCTGCTCCGTCACCGCAAAAATATGCTGGATGTTGTCGGCCACCACGTTGGCCTTTTCGGCTTCACGCGACGTGGCCAGGGAAATCTGCTCGATCAGCTCAGCCAGTCGACGCGACACGCGGTCGATCTCGGTCAGGGCCGTACCGGCGTTGTCCGACAGTTGGGCTCCAGCCACCACACCCTGGGTCGAACGCTCCATGGCGCCCACAGCGTCATGGGTATCGGTCTGAATCGCTTTCACCAATGCCGCAATCTGGCGTGTCGCGTCGGCAGAGCGCTCGGCCAGGCGCTGCACTTCTTCGGCCACCACAGAGAAGCCGCGACCGGCTTCACCGGCAGACGCGGCCTGGATGGCGGCGTTCAAGGCCAGCACGTTGGTCTGTTCGGTAATGTCGGAAATCAGCTCGGTGATTTCACCAATCTCCTGCGACGACTCGCCCAGGCGCTTGATGCGCTTGGAGGTTTCCTGGATCTGGTCACGGATGGCATTCATACCACCGATGGCGTTCTGCACCGCTTGCAGGCCCGAGTCGGCCGCTTGCAGGGACTGACGCGCCACTGTGGCGGATTCCTGCGCCTGGGTGGACACCTCATTGATGCGCGACGCCATTTCCAGCACGGACAGACCGGTTTCACGGATCTCGCGCAACTGCTCCGTTGAGGCTGCCAGCAGCTCGGTCGAGGTGCTGTCCACCTGGGACGTCGTGTGCGCCACCTGGGTGGCCGTGTTCTGCACGCTACCTACCAGTGCGCGCAGCTCTTCCACCGTGTAGTTCACCGAATCGGCGATGGCTCCGGTAATGTCTTCCGTCACGGTGGCCTGTTGTGTCAGATCGCCTTCCGCCACAGTTTGCAACTCATTCATCAAACGCAAAATTGCGGCCTGGTTGGCGTCGTTCAAACGCTTGGTTTCACGTTGCGACAGCTCCGCATCGATACGCTCACGCTCGGCAAATGCTTGGCGCTGGCGACTTTCCTGCAACTGCAGCTTCACCAGCCCCGCAGCACTGAGGAACGCCAGCAGCACCGACAAGAGCAGCAGGCCAATAACTACCGCTGGCAGACCGGTACGGTCCGACAACTTGCCCTGTAGGGCTTCCAGCTTGCGGCGCAAGGGCTCACTGTCTGCACCAATGGAAACCTCTGCTTCACGAGCCGACACCAGCCCCTGCAAGTTCCCCAGAATCGCGCCAGCCTGGGCCCGGGTTTCGTCGTACAGCTTGAGCAAGGCATCCAACCGCTCCCGCGTGGCCGAATCCTTGGCGGCTGCCAGGTGCAGCTCAGGGCTGCCGTCCTTCAAGCCCTGGGTAATTTCCTTGAACGAGTTCAAATCTTTACCCAGCAAGAACACGGCCTCCGGGCTCACGCCGTCCATGGTCTGGAATTCATTGGCCGACTTGCCGATTCGCTGGGTCAGCATCACCAACTGGCCCGTTGCGGAAATCTCAGCAGGAGAAGCGGCTTGTTGCAATTTGAAAGACGCGATGGTTTCGGCAATCTCCAGCAGATCCGAAGATTGGCGATTGATCGTGCGCAAGGCGCTACCCACCTGGGTCAAAATCTTTTGCTGCGCCATGACGGTGGCAGCATTTTTAGTTGCACGGTCTACGATCGGTTTGATTTCCGCGACATCCGTCTGCAATGCAGCATCCATCGCCGCGACATCGTCACCGCCAAACTGAAAGCTATGCGTTTCCTCTGCCAACGAGGCAGAGCTTTCTGCGACGTCAGGAAAAGCCGATGCGCTACCAACCAAAGCCTGCGAAACAGCTTTGGCCAAGCGCTGAGACTGCATGAGCGCCGTACCCACGTCCCCCAACTGTTGTGCCACGTTATTGGAGCGCCACACCGCATAACCGGCCGCTGACGCAAACACCGCCAAGGACACCACCAGCAGCAACGCCAGGATGCGCTGATGCGCATTCACCGCACGCCGCCCCAGCAAAGGCAAAGTCACCCGGGTATCTTGTGCATCCTGGGAAGTCGTACCGACAAATCGGCTTTCACCATATGCAGCCTGCTGGGAATCAGGGGCCGCCTTGGAGACTGGTTCGGGCTCGGCTTCGTGCGGTTGCGCTACCGTATCCATCTCCGAAAAATCCGAGTGTTGCGTGAGGGGCTGAGTTTGAGGATCTACAACGGACATAGCGCAGCTTTCTGGAAAAACCTAAGCACCAATGCTCAGAAAAGAAGGAAGTTGGGACAACGCGAGCAGGTTCACCTCCTGCCAGGCCAGTCCCGCCGCGTCCGTATAGACACGACCGAAATACGCAGGGGCATCGGCTGGAGGTGCTTGTGACGCGGTAAATGACTCCGGCCCGCGCAAGCCGGACAACTGGCTGACCAGCAAGGCACAGTTCACATCCATGCCGGCATTCAAAGACAACAGGCTGCACTCGGACAAGGGCGTATCGGTGCGTGCGGAGGGCACTACGTCTGCCATAAATCGAGCAAAGTCGACCACGCCGAACAAGCCACCACGCAAATTAGCCACGCCCAGAAACCAGGGCTGGGTATAAGCCGCAGGCTGGACAGGGGTCCAGGGGAAGATTTCGCCGCACTGGGCCAGCGGGAACAGGCAGTGGCTGCCACCAACCTCTACCGCCAACCATCGCACCGCAGTACCTTCACTGCGTGCCGCCTGCAACCGGGACGCTAGCCGGGTTTGTAGCTCTCTCAGGGCTTCACGGTTCGCCATAGGTACTGGGGCCTAGGCCAAAGCGCGTATCTTGGCCTTCAGCTCATTGGCGTCGACCGGCTTGGTGATGTAGTCACGGGCACCTTGGCGCAGCCCCCAAACCCGGTCGGTTTCCTGGTTCTTGCTGGTACACATGATGATGGGCACATCGGCATATTCAGGCGTGCGGCTGATGGTACGGGTCAGCTGGAAGCCGTTTTGCCCTGGCATCACCACATCCATCAGGATCAGATCCGGTTTTTGTTCCGCCAGACGCCGGAACGCGTCTTCAGCGTTTTCAGCGGTCCGCACCGACATGCCCATCTTCTGCAGCAAATCGGTCAGGTACATCAACTCGGTTTTGGAATCGTCCACGATCAACACATGGTGGATGGCCATCAATCAGCTCCTTGCACTGCAATGCCAAACTGCTGTACCGCTTGCAGCAGTTGGTCTTTGGTAAACGGTTTGGTCAGGTAGTCCTGCGAACCCACCATGCGGCCCCTGGCCTTGTCGAACACACCATCCTTGGAAGACAGCATGACCACAGGGATAGCGGCGAACTTCGGGTTGCGCTTGATAATCGCACAGGTCTGGTAACCGTCCAGCTTGGGCATCAAAATGTCGCAAAAAATCAGTTGCGGCACATGGTCGTTGATTTTGGAGAGGGCATCAAAGCCATCTTCCGCGAGCAGCACTTCGTGACCGCCCTGCTTGAGGAAGATCTCCGCGCTGCGACGTATCGTATTGCTGTCGTCCACCACCAGCACCTTGAAGCTTGAGGCTGTCGTACTCACGTCATCGCACTCCTGTGAGGAACTCGCAAAACGAATAGTCGCTGCGGGTCAAAGTTGAACCATTTCGAAATCTTCTTTACGCGCGCCACACTCTGGGCAGGTCCAGTTCATGGGTACTTTTGCCCAGGGAGTTCCTGGTTCAATACCATGCTCCGGTGAGCCTGTGGCCTCATCGTAAATCCATCCACAAATCAAACACATCCAGGTAGTAGCTTCAGTCACAACTTAAAGGGCCTTCGAATAGAATGAAACGGATTGTATCTACGCATTATGATGGCCTTGCCAGTTTGCTCGCGCCCCACGTCAAATTAGGCTCCATGAACGCAACTTCTCCCCCTTCCCCCACCACCGAACCTGCTGACGACGCCGAAGACGCAGTAGACGATCTCGCCGGCCCGGCCTGCGTGATGGTCTTCAACGCCAGCGACCCTACCGGCGCAGCCGGCTTGCCGGCCGACACCACGGCCATGGCCTCGGTGGGCGCCCATGCCTTGCCCGTGGTCACCGGTGCCTACACCCGCGATACCGGCGAGATTTTTGACCATTTCTGCTTCGACGAAGAAGCCGTCACCGAACAGGCCCGTGCGGTGCTGGAAGATATCGAGGTCCAGGTGTTCAAGATCGGCTTTGTGGGCAGCCCGGAAAACATCAGCGCGATTGCCGAGATCACCTCCGACTATGCCGAGGTACCGGTCATCGCCTACATGCCCAACCTGTCGTGGTGGGACGAAGACAAGATCGAGGAATACCTGGACGCCTTCCGCGAACTACTGCTACCCCAGACCACCGTGCTGGTGGGCAACCACAGCACATTGCGCCGCTGGCTGCTGCCCGATTGGGACAACGACCGCAACCCCAGCCCACGTGACATCGCTAAGGCCGCCGCCGCCATGGGCGTGGCCTACACCCTGGTAACCGGCATGCCGCTGCCCGACCAGCATGTGGAAAACGTGCTGACCAGCCCGCAGTCCGTGGTGGCCAGCGAGAAGTTCGAGCTGTTTGAAGCCGTGTTCACCGGCGCGGGCGAAACACTGTCGGCCGCGCTGGCAGCCCTGCTGGCCAGCGGCAGCGAGCTCCCCGAAGCCACCCATGAAGCCCTGAGCTATCTGGACCGCTGCCTGGACGGTGGCTTCCGCCCCGGCATGGGCCACATCCTGCCCGACCGCATGTTCTGGGCCCAGCCCGAAGAAGATGGGGAAGAAGGCGGTGAGGGCCCCGAGATCGACGACGACACCCTGCGCGCCATTGCCGCGCTGGACATCCCCCCCAACAACGACACGCGGCATTGATGCCGGCACACCCGCTGCGGGGTGTGCACTTGAGGAATCGCATATGAACCACAACGAACAACTGTTTGCCCGTGCCCAGAAAGTCATCCCCGGCGGCGTGAACTCCCCCGTGCGCGCCTTCAAGGCCGTGGGCGGCACGCCGCGCTTTGTGCAGCGCGCCCAGGGCGCCTACTTCTGGGACGCCAACGGCCAGCGCTATACCGACTACATCGGCTCCTGGGGCCCGATGATCCTGGGCCACGGCCATCCGGCGGTCGTCGAGGCCGTTCAAAAGGCCATGTTGGAGGGTTTCTCTTTCGGCGCGCCCACCGAGCGCGAGGTCGAGCTGGCCGAAGAAATTTTGTCCCTGGTGCCGTCGATGGAGATGCTGCGCCTAGTCAGCTCGGGCACCGAAGCGGCGATGAGCACCATCCGCCTGGCGCGCGGCGCCACCGGCCGCAACAAAATCATCAAGTTCGAAGGCTGCTACCACGGCCATGCCGACGCGCTACTGGTCAAAGCTGGCTCGGGTCTGGCCACCTTTGGCAGCGCCACCAGCGCCGGTGTGCCGCCCGAAGTGGTGCAGCACACCCTGGTGCTGGAATACAACAACCTGGCCCAGATCGAAGAAGCCTTTGCTCTGCACGGCAAGGACATCGCCTGCCTGATGATCGAACCCATCGCCGGCAATATGAACTTCGTGCGCGCCAGCGTACCCTTCATGCGGCGCTGCCGCGAGCTGTGCACCCAGTACGGCGCCCTGCTGGTGCTGGACGAGGTGATGACCGGCTTCCGCGTGGCCCTGGGCAGTGCGCAAAGCGTCTACGCCAAGCACATCCCCGGCTTTGCCCCCGACATGACAGTGCTGGGCAAGGTAATTGGCGGCGGCATGCCGCTGGCGGCTTTTGGTGGCTCACGTGCGGTGATGGAACACCTGGCGCCGCTGGGCGCGGTCTACCAGGCCGGCACGCTGTCAGGCAACCCGGTGGCCACGGCCTGCGGGCTGGCGACGCTGCGCGAGATCCGCAAACCCGGGTTTTACGAGGCCCTGGGGGCCTCCACCCGCAGCCTGGTCAGTGGCCTGCAGGCGGCGGCCGATGCCGAGGGCGTGGCCTTCTGTGGCGACTCCGAAGGCGGCATGTTCGGCTTCTTCCTGCTCGACCAGTTGCCGCAGAACTACCCACAGGTCATGAAAACCAGCAGCCCGCGCTTCAACCAGCTGTTCCACGGCCTGCTGGACCGCGGCGTGTATATCGCCCCGGCGCTGTATGAGGCCGGTTTCGTCAGCAGCGCACATACGGCGGACGACATCCAGACCACCGTGGCAGCCGCGCAGGCGGTTTTCAAGGAACTATCAAAAGCATAGCTACCAGCGCAGGTACAACCTGCGTCAGGGCCACTTTTTATACAAAACCCGTTTGCAAAAATTTGAAACTCTTGCGTAAAGCCTGAAACCCCGCAGGGGGGTCGCGCGTCATAGCTACATGATGAAAAAAGCTCTACTACTCGGCGCCCTGACCTTGGTCAGCGGCCTTTCCTTCGCCCAGGAAACCGGGCGAGTTCTCTCATCCACGCCCATCGTGCAGCAGTTCAGCGTGCCGCGCCAGGTGTGCAGCAACCAGCAGGTGGCGGTAGAACCACAGCGCTCGGGTGCGGGCGCATTGATGGGCGGCATTGCTGGCGGCGCGGTGGGCAATGCCATCGGCGGCGGCAGCGGCCGTGCGGCGGCGACCATGCTGGGCATTTTTGGCGGTGCCATCCTGGGTGACCGCATCGAAAGCCCCGGCCCTACGCAAATCCAGAATGTGCAGAGCTGCAACACCCAGACTTTTTATGAAAACCGCACTGTAGGCTACAACGTGGTTTACGAATACGCGGGCAGGCAGTACACCACCACCACGGCCACCGACCCTGGCGCCAGCATTGCGGTACAGGTATCACCGGTGGGCAATAGCGCTCCCGTGCAGGCGCCGGTGCAAACCATCTCCGGTGACTACTACCAGGCCACTCCGACCTATGTCACCGCCCCGGTGGTCGTGACCCAGCCTTACTATCGGCCAGCCCCCATCGGTGTCGAGTTGAATTTCGGCTACTCCAGCGGCTACCGCCACTGGCGCTAAACCCATAACCCCACCCCTTTAAGGACCGCTGCGCGGTCCTTTTTTTCGTCCACATGCTATTAAATTAATAGCTTTCAGTACATATAAATACTGCGCTAGATACCAATTTAACTGAAACCCTCTAAATTAATGACAATTGACATCTATTAAACATGATAACTACAATCTATTTTCAAAAAACCTGACCCAGGAACCCCATGCCCCGCGTATCCCGCGCCCAGACCGACAGCAACCGTGCGGCCATAGAAGCCACCTCGGCCCGCCTGTTCCGCGAGCAGGGCATCAAGAACGTCAGCGTGGCCGACCTGATGGCGGCGGTGGGCCTGACCCATGGCGGCTTCTACGGCCACTTCGCCTCCAAGGACGCACTGGCCGCCGTGGCCTGCACGCACGCATTCACCCAGGCCCATGAACGCTGGACCGAACGCGTCGCCAGCCAGTCCAGCCCCGACGCTGCCCTGCAGCACCTGTTCCAAGCCTATCTGCGGCCCGAAAGCCGCGACAACGCCGGCACCGGCTGCCCCTTGCCCGCCCTGGCCGCCGACGTGGCCCGCGAGTCGACCGACAAACCGGTGCGCGCCGCCTACCTGGCCGGGCTGAACGACTTGCTGTCGGTGCTGCTGCCGCTGCAGGGCACGGGCGACGCCACCACCGACCGCAGCCAGGCCCTGGCCCAGCTGTCCACCCTGGTAGGCGCCTTGCTGCTGTCCCGCGCCACCCAGGGGGACGCTCTTTCCGACGAACTGCTGGCCGCCGCGCGCGCCCAGCTGCTGCCCGCCACCCCATCCTCTCCATCCACACCCGCCTGAACCCACGCCATGTTTGCACACGCACTGTCCCCCTGGCTGCAACGCCGGGGCATCCATTTCGCCTGGGCCATCCTGGCGATTGCCTTTCTGACCATGTTGAGCTCGGCGGCCTCGCTGGGCCTGCCCGGCGCCTTTCTGCAGCCGCTGGGCAAGGAATTCGGCTGGACCGCCGATCAGATCTCGTCCGCCATGGCGCTGCGCTTCGTGCTCTTTGGGCTAATGGGGCCGTTCGCCGCTATCCTGATGGAACGCTACGGCCTGCGCACCATCGTCTGCACGGCCATGCTGCTGGTGGCCACCGGCCTGCTGCTGGCCACGCGGATGACGGCGCTGTGGCAATTGGTGCTACTGTGGGGCGTGGTGTTGGGCGTGGGCTCGGGGCTGACGGCCCTGGTGCTGGGCGCGGTGGTGGCCACCCGCTGGTTCGAGCAGCGTCGTGGCCTGGCGCTGGGCCTGCTAACGGCTAGCTCGGCTACCGGGCAGCTGGTGTTTCTGCCGCTGGCCACCTGGCTGATAGACCGCTACGGCTGGCGCATGGCGGTGCTGCCGGCCGTTACCAGCTGCCTGCTGGTGGCCGGGCTGGCGTTCTGCTTTCTGCGCAACCGGCCGCAAGACCTGGGGCTGCGTGCCTATGGCGCCAACCCGCTGGTGCCGGACACGCCGCCCGCCGCCACACGCATGGGCCTGGCCGAGCCACTAAAACTGCTGGGCAGCGTGTCACGCAGCGGCATCTTCTGGGTGCTGTTCGGCACCTTCTTCGTTTGCGGACTGAGCACCAGCGGGTTGATCCAGACGCACTTCATCTCGCTCTGTGGCGACTACGGGCTGGCGGCGCTGCCAGCGGCATCCGTGCTGGCGATGATTGGTGCGTTTGACTTCGTCGGCACCATCCTGTCCGGCTGGCTGTCGGACCGCTATGACAACCGCAAGCTGCTGTTCTGGTACTACGGCCTGCGTGGGCTGTCGCTGTTCTGGCTGCCGCACTCGGAGTTCACGCTGTACGGCCTGTCGCTGTTCGCCATGTTCTACGGCCTGGACTGGGTGGCCACGGTGCCGCCCACGGTGAAACTGGTAACAGCGCATTTCTCCAAGGAGCGTGCCGGCATGGTGTTTGGCTGGGTGTTTGCCGGCCACCAGATCGGCAGCGCGGTGGCCGCCTATGGCGCCGGGTTGACGCGTACCGTGATGTTCTCGTACAGCCCCGCGCTGTATGCGGCGGGCGCGGCCTGCCTGCTGGCGGCCACCGCCATCATCCTGTCGCGGGCGCCGGGCAAGCCCGTGCTGCAGCCCCTGCGCGCCTGATATCGCTACGAAATAAATAGCTGCCTACGCAGATAAGCCGGGCCTTCCACACCAGGAACCCATGGAACCGGCTTTGCCGGGCCATAGGGTTCGCCCCCCCCCCCCGCAAGGGGGTTGGCGAAGACACGCAGTGCGTAGCCTGGGGGTGAGCCTAGGCCACCTGGTGCATCTGCAGCAATTCAGAATGCGCCACCCAGTCGCCAGCCTGGGCCTTGAAGGCCTCGATATGCGGGCCGGTGATGTGGTTTTGCCAGGCGGCACGATCCCACCAGCGCTCAAAGAACACCACCTTGCCGGGCTGGCTGTCGTCCTCGTGCAGCTCGTAGACGATGCAGCCGGGCTGCTTGCGCGCCTCCAATACCAGCGCGGCCTGCGCGGCCACCAGGGCAGCCTCATAACCCGGCTTGGCCTGGGCCAAAGCAACGACGACGAAATCCGACATGCACATCTCCTGTTAAAAAGAGGGCATTAACCCACAAAGGAGCTTGGCATGCACTGGTCGGCCCAACAATACTCCACGTTTGAAGCCGAGCGCACGCGCCCGGTACGCGACCTGGTGGCCGCCCTGCCGGAGCAGGAAGTGCACCACGCCGTGGACCTGGGCTGCGGCCCGGGCAACTCCACCGAGGTGCTGGCCCACCGTTTTCCCAATGCCAGCGTCACCGGGCTGGACAGCTCGGACGATATGGTTGCCGCGGCGCGCCAGCGCCTGCCCGCGCTGCAGTTTGCGCTGGCCGACATCCAGACCTGGCAACCAGCCCAGCCGCCGGACGTGCTGCTGGCCAATGCATCGCTACAGTGGCTGCCTGACCATGCCACGCTCTACCCACGCCTGGTCGGCACATTGGCACCCGGCGGCAGCCTGGCCATACAGACACCGGACAACCTGGAAGAACCCGCCCATCGCCTGGCGCGCGAGCTGGCCACCCAAGGACCCTGGGCCGCGCAGATAGGCGCCGTGCAGCACCCGCCACGGCATAGCGCAGAGTGGTATTACGCCCTGCTACGGCCGCATTGCAGCCATCTGGATGTGTGGCGCACCACCTACTTTCACCCACTGGCGGGCGGTGCCCAGGCGGTGGTGGAATGGTTCAAGGGATCGGCGCTGCGGCCCTACCTGGCGCTGCTGGACGCGGCACAGCAAACGGCGTTTCTGGAAAGCTACCAGACAGCCATTGCCCAGGCCTACCCGGCGCTGGCAGACGGCACGGTGCTGCTGCCCTTTCCGCGCCTATTCATCGTGGCGCGCAGCTAAATCAGGGCACTGGTGGCTGGGACAGGACCCAACACGCCAGGGCCTGCGCGTCGGCCTCCGACACCCGGGTTTGCCTCGGCATCAGCAGCCGCCCCCAGGCACCTACGCCACCGCTGCGTATTTTGGCGGCCAGCCGGGCCGGTGCTTCCGCATCGCCCTGGTAGCGGGCGGCCACCTGGGCAAAGCCCGGCCCCACCTGCTTGTGCACCAGGCCGTGGCAGGACATGCAGCCGGACTGCTGGGCCAGCTCCTGCGGTGGCACCGCCGCCCAGCCGCTGGCGCAGAACAGCGCAGCGGCAAACACGGCGCTGGTGCGCATGGTCTTAGTGGCGGAAGTGGCGCACGCCGCTGAACACCATGGCCACACCGCGCTCGTTGGCGGCGGCAATGACTTCATCGTCGCGCATCGAACCGCCGGGCTGGATCACGCAGGTCGCGCCTGCGTCCACCACCACGTCCAGCCCGTCACGGAACGGGAAAAAGGCATCGCTGGCCACGGCCGTACCGGCCAGGCTCAGATTCGCGTGGCCGGCCTTGATGCTGGCGATGCGTGCCGAGTCCAGGCGGCTCATCTGGCCGGCACCCACACCCATGGTCATGCCGTCCTTGCAGAAGACGATGGCATTGCTCTTGACGAACTTGGCCACCTTCCAGGCGAACAACAGGTCTTGCAGTTGCTGCTGCGTGGGCTGCACGGTGGTGACGACTTTCAGGTCGGCCAGCGCCAGCTCGTGGTTGTCGGCGGTCTGCATCAGCAGGCCGGAGCCGATGCGCTTGATGTCCATCGCGTTCTGGCCTTTTTCCCAGGCAGTCGCACCGCCGGTGGGCAAAGCGATTTCCAGGATACGGACGTTGACCTTGGACTTGAACACTTCCAGCGCCTCGGCGGTGTAGCCGGGCGCCATCAGCACTTCGACGAACTGCTTCGAAATCTGTAGCGCAGTGTCCTTATCCAATGTGCGGTTGAGGGCAATAATGCCGCCAAAAGCGGAGGTAGGGTCGGTCTGGAAGGCCTTGCTATAGGCTTCCAGGCCGTTCGCGCCCACGGCCACGCCGCAGGGGTTGGCGTGCTTGACGATCACACAGGCCGGCACGTCAAAGCTCTTCACACATTCCCAGGCGGCATCGGCATCAGCGATGTTGTTGTAGCTCAGTTCTTTGCCTTGCAGCTGCTTGGCGGTGACCAGGGAGCCGGGGGCGGGGTGCAGGTCTCGGTAGAAAGCGGCTTGCTGGTGCGGGTTCTCGCCGTAGCGCAGGTCTTGCAGCTTCACGAAGCGGCCGTTGGTTTGCGCGGGGAACTGGGCGTGGCTGCCGTCTTCCTGGATGCTGGACAGGTAGTCGCTGATGGCGCCGTCGTACTGGCTGATGCGGTTGAACGCGGCCACCGACAGGGCGAACTTGGTCTTCTGGCTGACGGAGCCGGTGGCCTTCAGCTCGGCCACCACGCCGTCGTACTGGCTGGCGTCGGTCAGCACGGCCACGTCTTTCCAGTTCTTGGCGGCGCTGCGCACCATGGCCGGGCCGCCGATGTCGATGTTCTCGATGGCGTCTTCCAGCGTGCAGCCGGGCTTGGCCACGGTGGCTTCAAACGGGTACAGGTTAACGACCAGCAGGTCGATGGTGGCGATGTCGTGCGTCTTCAGAGCCGCCATGTGCTCGGGAAAGTCGCGGCGTGCCAGCAGGCCGCCGTGCACCTTGGGGTGCAGGGTCTTGACGCGGCCGTCCAGCATCTCGGGGAAACCGGTATGGTCAGCCACCTCGGTCACGGGCAGGTCGTTGTCGGCCAGCAGCTTGGCGGTACCGCCGGTGGACAGCAGGCCATAACCCAGGGCGTGGAGGGAGCGGGCCAGTTCCAGGACACCGGTTTTATCAGAGACGGAGAGTAGTGCGTTCATGGGGTTCTACAGGTCAGGGAGTCAAAATAAAAAGGGGGACGCAGGCGCGAACTTATTCCACCAGGCGGTGTTCCAGCAGCTTCTTGCGCAGGGTGTTGCGGTTCAGGCCCAGCCATGCGGCCGCACGGGACTGGTTGTTGTCGGCCTGGGCCATGACCACTTCGAGCAGGGGTTTTTCCACCACCCGGACCATCATGTCGTACATGCCTGCGGGCTCGATACCGTCCAGGTCCTTGAAGTAGCCGGCCAAACTGGCTCTTACACATTCATCGATACTTTTTTGGCTCACTCGGTGCTCTCCAGATGCGGTCTTGTTTCTTGGGTGCTGGGGTCGGCGGCTTCGGGCATGCGGTCCATGGTGGCGGCAAGCCCGGAAAAGAATGCGTCCACCGCGGCCAGCTGCAGCTGCGGCTCTTCCAGCAGGTTCATGCGGGCGCGGAAGGCCTCGCCCCCCGGCAGGTTTTTGACATACCAGCCGATGTGCTTGCGCGCGGTGCGTACGCCGCTGAAGTCGCCGTATAGGCTGTAGTGGTCTTCCAGATGCTCCAGCAGCAGGCGCTGGACTTCGGCCACCAGCGGCGGTGCCAGGTGCGTGCCGGTTTCCAGGAAATACGCCACCTCGCGGAAGATCCAGGGGCGGCCCTGGGCGGCACGACCGATCATGGCTGCGTCGGCACCGGTATAGGCCAGCACGTCGCGCACTTTCTCCGGGGTGGTCAGGTCGCCATTGGCCACCACCGGCACGCGCACCGCAGCTTTGACGGCGGCAATGGTGTCGTATTCGGCATGGCCCTTGTAACCTTGCTCGCGGGTACGGCCGTGCACGGTCAGCATCTGCACGCCCGCCTGCTCGAACTGGCGCGCCAAGGCCACGGCGTTCTTGTTGTCCTGGCTCCAGCCGGTGCGCATCTTTAGGGTGACGGGCACGCCGTACGGCGTGCAGGCGGCCACCACGGCCTCGACGATGGCCAGGGCCAGGGGTTCGTCCTGCATCAAAGCCGAGCCAGCCCATTTGTTGCACACCTTCTTGGCCGGGCAGCCCATGTTGATATCGATGATCTGGGCGCCGTTGGCTACGTTATAGGCCGCCGCCTCGGCCATCATGGCTGCATCGGTGCCGGCGATCTGCACGGCAATCGGCGCCACTTCACCATCGTGGTTGGCGCGGCGCGAGGTCTTCAGCGTGTTCCACAAGTCGCGCCGCGAGGTCACCATTTCGCTGACCGCGTAACCCGCGCCTAGCGCTTTACACAGGCGACGAAACGGCCTGTCGGTCACGCCAGCCATGGGCGCAACAAACAAGCGGTTCGCCAAAGCGTACGGGCCAATGTGCATGGGAATAGGTCAACGCGCCGGTGAGGCGCCAAGGAAAAATCGGGGGGATCGCTATTCTAGCTGCTCAAAATTTCAGCAATCAAAATGCGTCACCTTGGCGACAGCGGCCAGCCAAGTAACATGCCGCGATGTTTAAGAAGCGTCTTGCACTCCAGGCCCTGCTGCTCTCTCTGACCGGGATAGGGGCCGCCGGCACCTGGGCGCAAACCATCCCAGCCGAAGACAACAACGCCGATGCAGCGCCCCCCAACCCGGAGAGTGCGCCCGCCAACGACTTCTGGTCCGGCGACCTGGGCCAGGGCGCGGCCCAGCGTGGCGTGGCCAGCTGGTATGGGCGGCGATTCCATGGTCGGCGCACCGCCTCGGGCGAGATTTTCAAGTCCAATGAACTGACCGCTGCGCACCGTACCCTGCCCCTGTTCAGCTACGCCCGGGTGACGCTGGTGCGCACAGGAAAAAGCGTGGTGGTGCGCATCAATGACAGAGGGCCGCACATTCTGACCCACCGCGTCATCGACCTGAGCCAAGCCGCCGCCGCGGAAATCGGCCTGCTGGCCTTGGGCACGGCCGAGGTGCTGGTGGAGCGGGTGCTGCAGCGTTCACCCGAGGACGGCCCGGGCACCGGTCTGCGCCTGCCAGGTTAAACGGCGGCCATGCGCTCGGCCATGAAGTCCACAAAACAGCGAATGCGCGAAGCCAGCGCGGTATTGCGGTAGTACACCGCGTGGATGGGCTGGCGCACCTCCAAGGTGTCGCGCGGCAGCACCTGCACCAAGTCCCCCCGGGCCCGGTCCTGCGCTGTCATGAAGTCCGACAGGCAGACGATGCCGGCACCGGCCAGCGCCAGGAAGCGCAGCGTTTCGCCGCTGGATGCCTTGACCACAGGCTGCACGGCAAAACCATCGCCGTCGGCGTGGCGTAGCGGCCAGAGGTTCAGGCTCTCGGGCTGGGTGAAGCCCAGCAGGCTGTGCCGGCGCAGATCGTCCACGGTTTTCGGTCGACCCTGGGCTTTCAGGTAAGCCGGGCTGGCCAGCACGCGCAACGGGTACTGCGCCAAGGGCCGGGCATGCAGGCTGGAGTCGCGCAGCGTGCCGATGCGAATGGCCACGTCGGTACGCTGCTCCAGCAGGTCGATGATGTTGTCGCTGCTGTGCAATTCCAGTGTGATGTCCGGGTACTGCGCCCGGAAATCCTTCACCAGGGGCACGATGCCATGCAGCACGAAGGGCGCGGCGGCATTCACCCGCAGCAGGCCAAACGGCTTGCGCTGGCGCGACAGCATTTGCTCCTCGGCCGCGTCCACCGCCGCCAGGATCTCGCGGGCATGCGCCAGAAATACCTGGCCCTCTTCCGTCAACTCAAGCTTGCGCGTGGTGCGGCGCAGCAAGGTGGTGCCCAGCTTCCGCTCCAAACGGCCCAGCGCCCGGCTGATGCCGGACGTGGTCTGCGCCAGCTGCGCTGCCGCGGCGGTGATGGTGTGGCTGTCCACCACGGTGGTGAAGGCCAGCAGTTCGTCCAGACTTGTCTTCATTGTTGACTTTCTATCAAGAATATTGTGCTGGATACCGGCTTTTTCTCCAAGAATAAAAACCAGACACTGCAGGCCTTGTGACTCATTTGGAGTGGATTTAATGCCTCTTGCCCTGCTTGCGCTGACCCTTAGCGCCTTTGCCATCGGAACGACCGAGTTCGTCATCGTGGGACTGATCCCCACGGTGGCCGCCGACCTGGGCGTCAACCTGCCATCCGCCGGCCTGCTGGTCAGCCTGTATGCGCTGGGGGTCGCCGTGGGCGCCCCGGTGCTCACTGCGCTAACCGGCAAGCTGCCGCGCAAAACCCTGGTACTGGCGCTGATGCTGCTGTTCACCCTGGGCAATTTGCTGGCCTGGCAGGCACCGGGTTACACCAGCCTGGTCGTCGCACGCCTGGTCACCGGCCTGGCGCATGGGGTGTTTTTCTCTATCGCCTCCACCATTGCCACCAACCTGGTGCCCAAAGAGAAAGCCGCGAGCGCCATCGCCACCATGTTCAGCGGCCTCACCGTAGCCCTGGTGACGGGCGTGCCGCTGGGCACCTTCATCGGCCAGCACTTTGGCTGGCGGGCCACCTTTCTGGCCGTAGCCACGCTCGGCGTAGTGGCATTTATCGGCAGCCTGGTCTTCCTACCGGCCAAGCTGCAGCGCAGCCAACCTGCGTCCTTGCTACAACAGTTGGCCGTGCTGCGCCAGCCGCGCCTTCTGCTGGTCTACGCCATGACGGCCGTGGGCTATGGCGGTTCGTTCATTGCCTTCACCTATCTGGCGCCCATGCTGCAACAGGTATCGGGCTTTGAAGCCAACGCGGTCGGCCTGGTGATGCTGGCCTATGGCGTGTCGGTGGCAATAGGCAATATCTGGGGCGGCAAGCTGGCCGACCAGCGGGGCCCGGTGGGCGCATTGAAACTGATTTTTGCGCTGCTGGCGGCAGTGCTGCTGGTGCTGAGCTGGACGGCCCCGCACAAAAGCCTGATGGTGCTGACCGTGCTGGCCTGGGGTGCCGTGGCTTTTGGCAATGTGGCTGGCTTGCAGGTCTATGTGGTGCAACAGGCCGAACGCTTTGCGCCCCGGGCCGTAGACGTGGCCTCCGGCCTGAACATCGCCGCCTTTAACCTCGGCATTGCCGGCGGCGCGTGGGGTGGCGGCCGCATCGTGGACAGCATCGGCCTGATGCACACGCCCTGGATAGGCGCCCTGGTTGTACTGCTGGCCTGGGGCCTGACGGCCTGGAGCGGCCGACTGGACCAGCACAACCCCGCGCCTGCCGGCCCTCGCCGGGCCGCCATCGCCGGTGGTCATTGATTTCCCACTGCACCCCCTTTTTGAAAGAAAAACCATGTCTACACACACTATCCCTCCGATCGGCATGGGCACCTTCCGCCTGCAAGGCGACACCGCCACCGCCTCGGTGCGCACTGCGCTGGAACTGGGCTACCGCCATATCGATACCGCCCAGATCTATGGCAACGAGGCCGCCGTAGGCCAGGTGATTGCGGACAGCGGCGTGCCGCGCCACGAGCTGTTCGTCACCACCAAGATCTGGACGGACCACCTGGCAGGCTCCAAGCTCATCCCCAGCCTGCAAGAAAGCTTGACCAAGTTGCGCCTGGACTATGTGGACCTGACGCTGATCCACTGGCCCTCGCCCGGCGGCACGGTGCCGGTAGCGGAGTCGCTACAGGCCTTGCAGCAAGCCCAGACCCAGGGCCTGACGCGCCAGATCGGCGTGTCCAACTTCAACATCGCACTGCTGCAGCAGGCCATCGCTGCGGTGGGTGCAGCGGCGATTGCCACCAACCAGGTGGAAGTTCACCCCTATTTGCAGAACCGCAAGCTGGTGGACTTCACACAAGGCCAAGGGATAAGCGTGACCTCGTACATGACACTGGCCTATGGCAAGGTGCTGACCGACCCGGTCGTCCTGTCCATCGCGCAGCGCCTGAACGCCACACCCGCGCAGGTGGTGCTGGCCTGGGCACTGCAGCGCGGGCTGGGAGTCATTCCTTCGTCCACACAACGGAATAATCTGCAGAGCAACCTGGCCGCTGCGGCGCTGCGCCTGGGCGACGACGATATGGCCGCCATCGCCCGCCTCGATCGCGATGAACGCCTGGCCAACCCGGACGGGCTGGCACCACTATGGGACTAATGGCCTGCCCATGAAAAAAGCCCGCAGCTGCGGGCTTTTTCGTTCCATCCTTCAAGGAATTAGTGGAACTGCTCTTCTTCGGTAGAGCCGGTCAGCGCCGTCACACTGGACTTGCCGCCCTGGATCACTGTCGTCACCTCGTCGAAGTAACCCGTGCCCACTTCCTGCTGGTGCGACACAAAGGTGTAGCCGCGGTCGCGGGCAGCGAACTCGGGCTCTTGCACCTTTTCCACATAGGCCGACATGCCGCGCTTCACATAGTCTTGCGCCAGGTCGAACATGTTGAACCACATCGAATGGATGCCGGCCAGCGTGATGAACTGGTACTTGTAGCCCATGGCGCCGAGTTCGCGCTGGAACTTGGCGATGGTCGCGTCGTCCAGGTTCTTCTTCCAGTTGAAGGACGGCGAGCAGTTGTAGGCCAGCATCTTGCCGGGGTGCACCTTGTGCACGGCGTCGGCAAACTTCTTGGCGAAGGCCAGGTCGGGCGTGCCGGTTTCGCACCACACCAGATCGGCGTAGTGGGCGTAGGCAATCGCGCGGCTGATAGCCTGGTCAATTCCCTTGTTGGTCTTGTAGAAGCCTTCGGAGGTACGTTCGCCGGTGATGAAGGGCTTGTCGTTCTCGTCGTAATCGCTGGTCAGCAGGTCGGCGGCTTCGGCATCGGTGCGGGCAATCACCAGGGTCGGCACCCCGCAGACGTCGGCGGCCATGCGGGCGGCGATCAGCTTTTGCACGGCTTCGGCGGTGGGCACCAGCACCTTGCCGCCCATGTGGCCGCATTTTTTGACCGAAGCCAGCTGGTCTTCCCAGTGCACGCCGGCCGCGCCGGAGTTGATCATGGCCTTCATCAGTTCGAAGGCGTTCAGCACGCCGCCAAAACCGGCTTCGGCATCGGCCACGATGGGCGCGAAGTTATCGATATAGCCGGCGTCGCCCGCATCAATGCCCTTGGAGTGCTGGATTTCATCCGCACGGCGGAAGGTGTTGTTGATGCGCTCCACCACCTTTGGCACCGAATCCACGGGGTACAGCGACTGGTCGGGGTACATGGCGGCGTAGCCGTTGTTGTCGGCTGCCACTTGCCAGCCGGACAGGTAGATGGCCTTCACGCCAGCCTTCACCTGTTGCATGGCCTGGCCACCGGTCAGCGCGCCCAGGCAGTTCACATAGGCTTCGGTGTGCAGCAAGTCCCAGAGCTTTTCGGCGCCACGGCGGGCCAGGGTGTGCTCGATGGGGAAGGAGCCGCGCAGGCGCACGACTTCGGCCGCGGTGTAGCCACGTTTGATGCCCTTCCAACGGGGATTGGTGTCCCAGTCTTTTTGCAGAGCGGCGGCTTGTTGTTCACGGCTGAGTTGTTCGGTGATGGATTGCGGCATAAAGACTCCAGAGGTTGATTGAAACAGGGTCTGCACCAGCGGCGGGTTCTGCGGTGCCGGTGGAAAAATTCTAAGTCTTCTACAAGACTTTTGATACTCTTATGTCTTATATAAGAGTAAATATTTACACTATAAAAATCAATGGCTTACGAGCATTTTTTGCAATGCAAAACAAAAAACCGCTGACCGAAAATAAATGCTGCACTGCAGCAGCACGTCGTTTCGCGCAGCGGTGGGCGAGTATCACATCGTGAAATACTTATCCCGTCTGCGCAGGGCGCCCTGCATCGCAACCCTATACTGGCTCCATGCAAGCCTGGATAGAACACCTGCTTACCCTGTTGGCACTGCCGCAATTCGGCCTGAGCACCCTGTTTGTGGTGTCCTTCATTTCCGCCACGCTACTGCCCCTGGGCTCCGAGCCGGCAGTGATCGGACTGGTTTCCCTCAACCCCGGCCTGTTCTGGCCTGCGGTTTTCACCGCTACGCTGGGCAACACCTTGGGCGGTGCCGTGGATTGGTGGATGGGCTATGGCGCCCATAAAGTGGCAGACAAATACCAGCATTCGGCCTACCACGTTCGCGTGCTGGGTTGGCTGGAACGTTTGGGCCCCAAGGCCTGCCTGCTGGCCTGGCTGCCACTGGTGGGTGACCCGCTGTGTGCGGTGGCCGGCTGGCTCAAACTGCCGTTCTGGCCTTGCCTGGGCTATATGGCAGTGGGCAAGTTTTTACGCTATCTGGTGATGACAGGATCGGTAGTGTGGGCGTTTCCCCACCTAAGCTGGTAGCGCTCAGAATCGCTCGTGTGCCGCCAGGTAGCGCCATTGGCCAGCAGCCAGCGCTGTCATGGCCACACGGCCCACACGCATACGCTTGACGCTGCGTATTTGCAGCCCGGCACTTTCACACAGGTAGTCAACCTGCCCCGGGCGCTCGCCCTTGAGCGCGAAACGCAACCGGGTTTCGGTCTCGGTATTGCTGCTGACGCTGACCTTGGCGGGGGTCAACAGTCGCTCGTGGTACTGCACCGGCTCGGACATCGTACGCAACATGCCGGGCGTGACGGCACCGGCCACTTCAACAATCAACTCGTGCTCGATCAGGTCCGCATCTTCCTCCAGCTTGCGCAAGACACGGCCATCCTGGGTGTAGACCACCAGACCGCTGGCCCGGCTGTCCATAGGAGAGGCCAGGCGCAATTGGGCAAAGTGTTTTTTAAGCACGCGGATACCGGAGCGATCATCGGGTGCATGGCTCTCGCGGGTTAACAGAGTCAGCGCGGCCTGTGCCTTGGGGCCAGGGCCGGCATCCAGACCGGCAGTGAAGCCCACCGGCTTGTGCAAGATCAGCGTGACACTCGGAGGCGCCAGCAGGCTGGCATCCGGGTCCACCTCGATCTTCTGGTCGGCCACGCGGAACATCGGCTCTTCCACCAGCTGCCCGTCCACGCGCACCCAGCCGCCCTCGATGTACTGCTCCGCCTCGCGGCGAGAGCAGCCAAGCTGCTCGGCAAGGCGTTTGGCGAGACGAACCGGTTCGGTCATAGACACTATCGTTTTTATAGCTGCTTGCGCAGGGTTTATCTGCGCAAGCAGGCTAAAAGGCTTATGGAATTACGATGAGAACAAGAAGTTCATCACGTCGCCATCCTTGACGACGTAGTCCTTGCCTTCGGCGCGCATCTTGCCCGCATCCTTGGCGCCCTGCTCACCCTTATTAGCGATGAAGTCGTCGAACGCAATCGTCTGGGCGCGGATGTAACCCTTCTCGAAATCGGTGTGGATCACGCCAGCCGCCTGCGGGCCGGTGTCGCCCACGTGGATGGTCCAGGCGCGCACTTCCTTCACACCAGCGGTGAAATAAGTTTGCAGGCCCAGCAAGGTATAGGCCGAGCGGATCAGACGGTTCAAGCCGGGCTCGCTCTGGCCCAGTTCTTCCAGGAACATCTGGCGGTCTTCGTCGCTCATCTCGGACATTTCGGCTTCCAGCTTGGCACAGATGGCCACCACGGGCGCGTTCTGTGCCGCAGCGAAGGCCTTCAGGCGGTCCAGCAGCGGGTTGTTCTCGAAACCGTCTTCCGACACATTGGCCACAAACATCGCCGGCTTGGCGGTGATCAGGAAGAACTGCTTCAGCAAAGGCATTTCGTCCTTGCTGAAGTCCAGCGTCCGCACGGGCTTGGCCTCGTTCAACGCTGCCTGGCACTTCTCCAGAATCGCCACCAGCTTGGCGGACTCCTTGTCGCCGGACCGCGCCAGCTTGCTTACACGGTGCAGCGCCTTTTCAACCGCGCTCAGGTCGGCCAGGCAGAGTTCGGTCTGGATCACTTCGATGTCGGCGATCGGGTCGACCTTGCCGGCCACGTGGATCACGTTGTCGTCTTCAAAGCAGCGCACCACATTGATGGTGGCGTCGGTTTCGCGGATGTGCGCCAGGAACTTGTTGCCCAGACCTTCACCGGTGCTGGCCCCGGCCACCAGGCCGGCGATGTCCACAAACTCGACAATCGCTGGCACGATGCGTTCGGGCGTGATGATGTCGGCCAGCTGCTGCAGACGCGGATCAGGCACCTCCACCACGCCCACATTGGGCTCGATGGTACAGAAGGGATAGTTTTCCGCGGCGATGCCCGCCTTGGTCAACGCGTTGAACAGGGTCGATTTACCGACGTTGGGCAGGCCCACAATGCCGCACTTCAAACTCATGAAATATCCTTAGGAATCAAGCACTTCAAGGCCCATGCGGAGCATCTCGAAGTGCCAGGCCCACATCAAGACGAAGGGGCCGAAAGAGGGTTGGCGACGCAACCAAAACCACGCCAATCGGCAAAATTTTGTGCTGGTTTTGTCACGCGGGAAGCCGCCAATTGTAATGACCAGCTAAATGGCCAGTGCGGGCTGCCGCCCAAGGGCTCAGCCGGTCCAATCCTTATGAGCCTCCGCTTCTATGGCAAAAGCAGATCACTCAAACTTGTAGTCAGCGGTGGCGCTCTGCCCCACGCGCAGCGCCATGTCCACGCCGTCCACCACGATGGCGTTCATGCCGAAGGCCACGGCACCGCCAACCACCTCGTTGCGGCGGTAGGTTTGCAGCATGTCGCCCACCACAGGGGTACTGGTGGCGGTGGCTGGGTCGATGTTCGGGATCGGGCAGCGCGGGCAGGGCTTGACCATGCGCAAACGGGCCAGGCCCTGGAAGGTGCTGATGTGCAGCTCGTCCAGGCTATCTTCGTCATGGGCCTCCACGCCGGCCAGCACGATGTTCGGGCGAAAGCGCTGCATGCCCACCGCAGCTTCGCCGGCGGCCAGCAGGCGCTGGTTCAGGCCATCCAGCGCGGCCTCGCTGATGACCAGCACCGCGAAGCCGTCGCAAAACTGGTTCAGCGCCTCGGTGCCACCGGTCCATTTCAGGCTGGACAAGCGACGATGCTCGGGATCAAAGCGCACCAGCCGTAGCTTGCGCGGCACAGCCACGCGCTGGCCTGTGGCATCGGTGTTCAAAAAGTCGCTGAACCACTGGGCGGCCACATCGCCCATATCGAAGGCGGCCACGCTGTCGCTCCACACCGTCACCTGCGTTGGCTGCTCTACTTTATCTAGCGCAATGTGCAGAGCCAGCATGCCGGGGGCGCGCAAAACCATCTCTAAGTTTTTCAGCTCAGGCTGAATCAGCGCCATGCGCGGCAGCTCGCGCTGGGTCACAAAAATGCCTTGCTCGTCCACTACCATCCAAGCGCGGTCGAATTCCAGGCCGGTTTCGGTCAGCGTGGCCTCGGACAACTCCACGCCAGCGCAGGATTTGACCGGGTACACAAACAGGCGGGCGATGGTGGCTTGCACATCCATGGGGCAATTCCTTGGGCAAATCCAGGCATTGTGCCCGCCTCCTACAATCCCGGCACTGGACTTGTTGCCCGCCGGGCGACCCGTCCGTACCGACTTATCAGATATGGCCCAATCCTTCGACATATGTATCCGCGGCGCCGGCATCGTTGGCCGCACTTTGGCGCTGCTGCTGGCGCGCGACCGCCTGCGCGTGGCCCTGGTGGCCGAACCGGTCGCCCCCACTGCCAGCCAGGACGTGCGGGCCTACGCGCTGAACACGGCCTCGCGCGAGCTGCTGGAATCCCTGCGCAGCTGGCCCGAGCCGCAGCACGCCACCGCCGTGCAGAACATGCAGGTCTGGGGCGACAAGGGTGGCGAAGTGCACTTCAGCGCCGAGCAGCAAGGCGTACCCGCCCTGGCCTGGATCGTGGACGTGCCGGCCCTGGAGGCCCGCCTGTTTGACGCCGTGCGCTACCAGCCCATGATCGAAGTCGTCAGCAGCCCGGTCGAGGCCAAGCTGACCGTGGTCTGCGAAGGCAAAGCCAGCGCTACCCGGGCCGAACTGGGCGTGGCATTCGACAGCATGGCCTACCACCAGCACGCCATCGCCACCCGCCTGGTATGTGAGAAACCGCACGACGGCACCGCCCGCCAATGGTTTACGCAGGGTGAAATACTGGCTTTTTTGCCGATGCAGGGCGATGGAGGGAACTCTGTGGCCGTGGTGTGGTCTGTGCAAGAGGAACGCGCAGCCGAACTGCTGGCTTTGCCGCCCGAGGCGTTTGCCCAGGCACTGGAAGCCACCAGCCACGGCACGCTGGGATCACTCGCGCTGGATGGCCCGCGCAACGCGTGGCCGCTGCACAAGGCGCAAGCGGCACGCTGGGTAGGGCAGAAGGAGCAGCGCGCATGGGTGTTGGCAGGTGACGCGGCGCACACGGTGCACCCCTTGGCTGGCCAGGGCTTGAACCTGGGCCTGGGAGATGTGGCCGAACTGGCGCGCATTCTGCACGGCCGCGACTACTGGCGTAGCGTGGACGACAGCAAGCTGCTGCGCCAATACGAGCGCGCACGCAAGACAGCGTTGCTGACGGTAGGTGGTGCGACGGACGGGCTGCAACAGCTGTTTGCACGCGACGATGCGACATGGCAGGGCCTGCGCAACTGGGGGATGAAGGGCTTTGAACGCAGCGGCTGGGTGAAGAGCTGGGTCGCGCGGCAGGCCATGGGTTTAGAAGGCTAGAGCGCCTCGCTCTGTTCATTTTTTACGGTTTAGGTAGATATCCATGAGATTTTTGACACTCGCAGTCGCCACGGCAGCCACACTCGCTTGCCTGGGCGCACAGGCCCAGGAGGCCGCCATCCGTAAAAATCTGGCCGAGCGCATTCCGCAGATGCCCAAGATCGACGAGGTCATCAAAAGCCCCATGCCCGGCCTGTACGAGCTGCGCGTAGGCGGCAGCGAGATCATGTACACCGATGCCGACGGCAACTTCCTGATCCAGGGCAATTTGATCGACACCAAGCTGCGCCGCAACCTGACCGAAGAGCGCATTGAAAAGCTCAGCGCGGTGAACTTTGACGACCTGCCCAGCAAGGACGCTTTCACCATCGTGCGCGGCAACGGCAAGCGCAAGATCGCCGTGTTTGAAGACCCGAACTGCGGTTACTGCAAACGCTTCGAGAAAGACCTGCAGAAGGTGGATAACGTCACCATCTCGCTCTACCTGTTCCCCATATTGAGCCCCGACTCCACCGACAAGGCCCGCAACATCTGGTGCGCCAAGGACAAGGGCAAAGCTTGGACCGACTGGATGGTGCGCAGCCAGCTGCCGCCCGCTGCGCCGGCCAATTGCGACGCCCCAGGCTTGGCGCGCAATGTGGAGTTCGGCAAAAAGTACCACATCACCGGCACGCCCACCCTGTTGTTTGCCGACGGCTCGCGCATCCCAGGCGCCATCCCGTCCGAGCAGGTCGAAGCCCAGCTGGCCAAAATCAAGAACTAAACCAGGAACTCAACAACCCGCCGCCACCAGCGGCGTGGTGTTTTACACACAGTGGGCCATTCGCTGGCGCGCAGGGCTGCCAAAGCCCGGAAAATCGCGCCCATGCAAAAAAACTCCACTGAAATTCTGGTCCATCGCGTCGCCTACGTTGGCATGGCGGTCTATGTGCTGCTGGCGCTGCTGATCTGGCTGGTGCCAGACAACCTGCACCCGTTTATTGCCATCTCCCTGGTCGGCCTGGCCGCCACCCATGCCACATTTTTGGGTGGCATCCACGGAGGCATCGGCCTGCACATGGACTCCCCCACGCCGCGCAAGAACATTGCACTGGCCACTATTCCCGCATTTTTGAGCTGGATCGCCATCATCATGCCCGCCTATGCCGGCCTGCCGCTGCTTGGCCTACTACTGGCCGTGTGGTGCGTGGTAGACCATAAAACCTGGCCCGAAGCCGGCCTGGCCGCTTGGCTGCCGCTGCGCCTGCACACCACCATCGCAGCCGTGCTGAGCTGCTTGATGGGCGCTGCGGGGACTTGAACCCGGGTCGGCCTGCGGCTGGGGTATTCTTAGCCCCATGCCTATGCCCCAACCCGCATCCCGCGCACTCAGCGCCGTCTCTTACCGCGTGGAGGTGGCCGACCTCCACGCCCACCTGTTCCGCGTCACGCTGACCATCGCCCAGCCCGCCGCCACGCAGCGGGTGTCGTTGCCGGTCTGGATTCCGGGCAGCTACCTGGTGCGGGAGTTTTCCAAAAACCTGCAACTGCTGCAGGCCCGCCAGGGTAAACGCGCCGTGCCACTGCTGCAACTGGACAAGAACACCTGGGAAGCCACCGCCACGCCCGCCAAGCCCTTGGTGCTGAGCTGCGAGGTCTATGCCAACGACGCCTCCGTGCGCACTGCCTGGCTGGACGCCACGCGCGGCTTCTTCAACGGCACCAGCCTGTTCCTGCGCGTACACGGCCAGGAAGACGCTCCCCACAGCCTGGAACTGGCCACCAGTCCGGCCACCACATCCTGGAGCGTAGCCACCGGCTTGCAGGCCGTGGCGGTGGACACAGCCGGCTTTGGCCACTACCGTGCGGCCAGCTATGACGAGCTGGTGGACTGCCCGGTGGAAATGGGCCAGTTCTGGAGCGGCGAATTCAAGGCCGGTGGCGTACCCCACCGCTTTGTGGTGGCCGGTGCACCGCCCGCCTTCGACGGTGCCCGCCTGCTGGCCGACACCAAGGCCATCTGCGAAACCGAGATCCGCTTCTGGCACGCCAACAAACAGGCCGGCAAGCCGCCGTACGCCAACTACCTGTTCATGCTGAATGCAGTGGACGACGGCTACGGCGGGCTGGAGCACCGCAACTCCACGGTGCTGATCTGCAATCGCCGCGATCTGCCGCGCCTGGGCGATGCGGATGCCAAAAAGCCAGCCAAGGCCACCACACCCACCAAACGCAGCGAGGGCTACACCACCCTGCTGGGCCTGATCAGCCACGAATACTTTCATACCTGGAATGTCAAACGCCTGCGCCCGGTCGAATTCGCACGTTACCAATACGACGCCGAGCAATACACCCGGCTGCTGTGGTTCTTTGAGGGCTTCACCAGCTACTACGACGACCTGCTGCTGCGCCGCGCCGGCCTGCTGGACAACACGGCCTACCTCAAGCTGCTGAACAAGACCATCAATCAGGTGCAGCAAACCCCGGGCCGACTGGTGCAGTCGGTGGCCGATGCCAGCATGGACGCCTGGGTCAAGTACTACCGGCAGGATGAAAACACGCCCAACGCCACCGTCAGCTACTACACCAAGGGCGCGCTGGTCGCCCTGTGCTTCGACCTGACCTTGCGCGGCGAGGGCCAGACCACGTTGGACGACGTGATGCGCGCCCTGTGGCTGCGCTGCCAGGGCGGGCCCATGGCGGAAGCCGACTTCGCTGCCGTGCTGGCCAAGCTGGGCGGCCGCTCTTTTCATGCCGAAATCCAGGCCTGGGTGCATGGCACCGGCGAGCTGCCACTGAAAGACCTGCTGGCCGGCCACGGCGTCACCGTGCATGAAGACCCGGCCCAGCTGGCCCAGCGCCTGGGCCTGCGCGTGGCCGAAAGCCAGGGCCTGCAAGTCAAGGTGGTGCTGCGCGGTGGCGCGGCCGAGCTGGCCGGCGTCGCCGCCGGCGACGAATGGCTGGGGGTGGAAGTGGCGCAGGGCAAACAGACCAGCGGCTGGCGCATGTCCAAGCTGGACGACCTGCTGCTGTATGCCGGCCAGCAACGCCAGGTCACCGCCCTGGTCGCCCGCGACAAGCGGCTGCTGCGCCTGACTCTGAACCTGCCATCCGTGGCCAGCACCAGCACTTGGCGTCTCGCCGCCGAGAACCCGCGCGCGGTTAGTGCCTGGCTGGAACCGGCCAAAAGCTGATGTTGAAGAATTTATAAGAAATATGCCTCTGGCGCAGGTAATACCTGCGCAAGCAGCTATTTTTTGGATAGCAAACATTTCTCTACCCACCAGGAGCATGGCATGGACTACCAACTGATCACCGTACGCACCGAGGCCGACAAGGTCGGCATCATCACACTGAACCGCCCCAAGCAGCTGAACGCCTTGAATGACCAGTTGATGGACGAACTGGGCCACGCGCTGAAGCTGTTTGACGCCGACGCAGCCATCGGCTGCATGGTCATCACCGGCAGCGAGAAAGCCTTTGCCGCTGGCGCCGACATCACCGCCATGGCCGGTTACAGCTATGCCGATGCCTTCAAGGCCGACTTCATCACCCGTAACTGGGAAACCCTGCGGACCGTGCGCAAGCCGGTGATTGCCGCGGTGAGCGGCTTTGCCCTGGGCGGCGGCTGCGAGCTGGCGATGATGTGCGACTTCATCATCGCAGCCGACAACGCCAAGTTCGGCCAGCCCGAGATCAAGCTGGGCATCATCCCCGGCGCGGGTGGCACGCAGCGCCTGCCGCGCGCCGTGGGCAAGTCCAAGGCCATGGACATGGCGCTGACCGGCCGCATGATGGACGCCGCCGAGGCCGAGCGCGCCGGCCTGGTCAGCCGCGTCGTGCCGATAGACCAGCTGATGCTTGAGGCCCTGGGCGCCGCGCTGATGATCTGCGAGTACGGCCAGCTGGCGGTCATGGCCGCCAAGGAGTCGGTGAACCGCGCGTTCGAAAGCAGCCTGAACGACGGCATGTTGTTCGAGCGCCGCCTGTTCCACAGCCTGTTTGCCACCGCCGACCAGAAGGAAGGCATGGACGCGTTCGTCAACAAACGCAAGGCCGTGTTTACGCACAAATAAGCCCTGACAGCAGGCTGCAGCGTGAATGTCCAACCCGGAAGAACCTGGGTACTTGTCTAAAATGTAGGGTCAATCTCAAAACAAGCGAAAAAAGTGGGCTATACTCTTGGGCTGTTGGTGATATAGCTCAGTTGGTTAGAGCGCAGCATTCATAATGCTGATGTCGGTGGTTCAAATCCACCTATCACCACCAAAAATATTAAAACCCGCAGAGCAATCGTTCTGCGGGTTTTTTCGTTCCAGCAGGCTACCCACAAGCATTCGGCGGCCACGACACCAAGGAACTTCATGAAATCACATTTCTTCCGAACCGCGCTGGTGCTGGGCCTGCTGTCGGCCATTGGCCCGTTTGCCATCGACATGTACCTGCCCGCCCTGCCCTCCATTGGCCAGACACTGGGCGCCAGCATGACCGCCGTGCAGGCCAGCCTGATGGCCTTCTTTGTGGCGCTGGGCATTGGGCAAATTCTGTACGGCCCAGCGTCGGACATGCTGGGGCGCAAGGCTCCGCTGTATTTCGGCCTCAGCCTGTTCGCCGTGGGCAGCGTGGGCTGCGCGCTGGCGCCCGATATCCACACCCTGGTCGTACTGCGCTTTGTGCAAGGCCTGGGCGCGTGTGCCGGCATGGTGGTACCCAATGCTGTGGTGCGCGACCTGCACACCGGACCCGATGCAGCGCGGCTGATGTCCTTGCTGATGCTGGTCTTCAGCGTGTCGCCCATCCTGGCACCGCTGGCGGGTAGCTTCCTGATCGAATGGGCCGGCTGGCGCAGCGTGTTCTGGGCCGTGACTGTGGCCGCCGGCCTGGGCCTGGTGCTGCTGGCCACCAGCCTGCCTGAAACCCGCTCGAGCGACCAGCGCGCAGGCAGCAATGTGCGCAGCGCCGTGGCCGCCTACGGCCTGCTGCTGCGCGACCGCCACTACCTGGGGTTGGTGGGCATAGGCGCTTTCGGCATCTCCAGCTTTTTTGCCTATTTGGCGAACTCCTCTTTTGTGCTGATCGACCACTACGGTCTGACACCGCGCCAGTACAGCCTGGCCTTCTCGCTGAACGCGGCGGCCTTTATCGGTGCCGCCCAGTTCACCGGCAAGCTGGGCGCGCGCTACGGCCTGGCGCCGCTGGTGAAGACCGCCGGCGCGGGTTATGCGGCCACCATGGTCCTGTTGTTGCTGCTCAACTTGGCAGGCATGGACCGGCTGGATGTGTTCATCGGCATGCTGTTCATTGGCTACGGATTTTTAGGGCTGATGATGCCGCTGACCGGCGTGCTGGCGCTGGAGAAGCACGGCAATATCGCCGGCACCGCATCGGCACTGATGGGCACGCTGCAGTTCGCGGCAGGCGCCTTGGTGATGGCCTTGGTCGGCCTGTATGTAGATGGCAGCGCACGGCCCATGGTGGTGGGCATTGCCGGCTCGGCCATGGTCGCCTTTGGGCTGGCCTACACCACGCTGCGCGGCACGCACCGCAGCGCGGCCGTTACATCAAACCAGTAGCTGCGGGGCGCTGCGCCCATATTTCAGCGTCTGTTCCTGGCCGTTGAAACAGCCCCGGGCTTCGTTCCGGCCTTGCAGCACAAAGCGTGCGTTCGGCTGGCCCAGCGTAGCGGCAGCTTGCTGGCTGTTCAGGCCAATTTGACCAGGGTGCAGGCGGTTGATGATCACCCCCAGCTGGGTATCGGCAAAGTCTTTCATCATCCAGGCGTCGCCATCACTGTCGCCAAACACCAGGGCTGGCCCATAGCCCTTGGTGGCCACCCAGTGCTTTTGTATGCCCAGTGTCTTGCCCGGGCCCCAGTTGAAATGCCAATCTTTGCGGTACACCGGTGTGTACTTGCCGTCCAGCATCTCCAACTTCAGGCCCAGCACATTTTCCGGTGGCACCTCGTAGCCCAGGCCGGGGTGGCCCGCATACGCACGCACCACGTCGTCCAGCGAAGCAGTGGACACGAACACATCGAAACCATGGGTGCGCAAATCACGCATCAGCTCGGCCATCTCGCCATGCACGCGCATGCCGTAGAAGTGCACGGGAGCAAGTTGCCCGGCCCGACCCGGCAGCTCTGCACTGCTGGTGATGGCCGCCTGTTGCAGCGGCAACGCCAAATTGTGGGCCACCGCATCCAACACCATGGACTGCAGCTCGGCTGTGCTGAAGTTGCTATAAAAATAGATGATCCACTTGTAGCCCACCTCCATGGGGTAGCTGTCGCACAGCGCCCCGTACATGAAGTAGAACTTGGCGCAGAAGTTCTGGTACTGCGGGGTCTCCACCAACTCAGCCAGCGGCGTTGTGCCGCCCAGGGTCGCGCAGCGGGCGTACAGCCAGCTGTAAGCCTCATCAATATCGGCCGTCAGGTCTTGCATGTCCACCGGCTGACCTTGCACATTGCTGCAATCCGCATGGAACAGGCCCTCGGGCACACCCAGGCGCAGCACGTGGGCAAACTCGGCGGGCGTCAGCTTGAAGCGCAGCTGCTCGGCCTGGTACAGCAGCAAAGCCTCTTCCGCATCGTTCATGATGCAGGTGTTATCCCAGTCGAATACGGCATACGGCTTCTTGTCCGGGTTATAGCCGGCAGCACCTTGCCCCAGGGTGCTCAGCACCCGGTCCAGGGCGCGCCGATTCGCGGGCGACCAGCCGGTCATGGCATTGTCCGCAACCATGCTCAGGCCGCCTCTTCGAGTACCAACAGGTTGTCGAAGGAAAAGCCCAGGTGCACAGGCGCGCCACGCTCCGGCAGGGCATGGCTAGGGTTGTTGAATACATCCAAAGAAATCACCACGGTATCGACGCGCGCGCGTATGCGCACCACGGCGCCCAGGAAGTGCACATCCTCCACCGTCGCGGCCAGCGAATTGCGACCGGACACGGGTGCTTCCAGCGAAATGGCCTCGGGCCGTATCGCCAGTGCACGGGTTTGACCTGCCACAGCGCCGGGCATGGGGTTGGCGGTGGTCAACGTCTGGCCACACACCTGCAACTGGCCAGAAGCCGCATCCGTAACCACGCCGGACAACAGGTTCAGCGTGCCCACGAAAGACGCCACAAACCGCGTACGCGGAAAGTTGTAAACCTCGGACGAAGTACCGATCTGCTCCACTCGGCCTTCATTCAACACCACGATGCGGTCGGAGATGGACAAGGCCTCTTCCTGGTCGTGTGTGACGAAAATGGAGGTAATGCCCAGCTCACGCTGCACCGCACGGATTTCTTCGCGCAGCGAGACGCGGATCTTCGCGTCCAGCGCCGACAGGGGTTCGTCCAGCAGCAGGACCTGGGGCTTGCCGGCCAGGGCCCGCGCCAGCGCCACGCGCTGCTGCTGGCCGCCCGACATCTGCCAGGGATAACGCCCCCCCAGGTGCCCTAGGCCGATCAGCTTGAGCATCTCTTCCACGCGTGCATGGATTTGCTCCACCGGCATCTTGGCGACCTTGAGGCCAAAGCCTATGTTCTCGGCCACGGTCATGTTCGGGAACAGTGCATACGACTGGAACACCATGCCGATCTTGCGTTGGCTAGTGGGCACATGGGTCACATCACGCCCATCGAACTTGATGGTTCCGCCCGATGGACCCTCAAAACCGGCAAGCATGCGCAGAATAGTGGTCTTGCCGCAACCGGACGGGCCCAGGAAGGTAATGAACTCGCCGCGCGCGATGTCCATCGTGAAGTCATGCACCGCGGTCTGGTTGCCGAAGGTTTTTTTCAGGTGGGATATTTCGAGGAAAGCCATCGCGTGTGGTGGGTAGACAGTGGGTGGACGTGGAAATACGGGTTCAGGGTTTGGTCGCGTTCTTGGCATTGCGCCCAAACACCTGGATCAGGCCCATCGAGGCCCAGGTCAACATAAAGGCCATGACCGCCAGCGCGGAGGGTTCGTAGGCCTTGTTGGCGCCCACCAGTTGCAGATAGGGGCCAAAGGCCGGGCGGCTCAACAGGCTGGCCATGGTGAACTCGCCGATCACCACCGCGAAGGTCAGAAAGGCACCCGACAAAATCGCCGATCGCACATTGGGAAAGATCACCTTGAACAAAATGGTGAAGGTGTTGGCGCCCAACACCTCGGCAGCCTCCGTCAGCGTGCGCACATCGATGGCACGCAAGCCGGTATCGATGGATCGGTACATATACGGCAGCGACAAAGTCACGTAGCTACAGACCAGCAAGAAGTCTGTGGCCCGCTCGTTGCCAGTCAAAGGAATCCAGGAGCTGCTGTTGAAAATCCGCAGGTAACCAAACACGATCACGATGGCCGGAATCACCAGCGGCAGCAAGGTGATGAACTCCACCAGCGGCCGCAGCTTGGGCAGGCGCAGCTGCACCCAGTAGGCCGTGGGCACCACCAGCAACACACCCACGATGATGGTGATAACCGCCATCATGATGGAGTAGCCAAACGTGGCCTGGAACAGTGGGTCGGTAAACACGACGCGATAGGCTTCAAAGCTGTACTCACCGCGCAGCATGCGCAGGCTGAATTCAAACGTGGCCAGCAGCGGAATCAGGAAATAGCTGGCGCCAACGCCGATGGCGATCCAGGCACCTAATCGCGATGTGGATTGGGATGCGGGTTTCATGTGCGCCCCTTTTCGGACTTGCTACGCAGCCAGATGTAGCCTGCATTGGACAGGCCAGTAATCACCACCATGCCCAGGGCCAGGGCATAGCCCAGATTGGGGTTGTGCAGCACATCACCACGGATCTGCGCGTACAACAGGATGGGCACAATGTTCAGCGAACTGCCGGTCAGCGCATAGGCGGTCGCCACCGCACCAAATGCGTTCGCAAACAGCAGCAGCATCGCGCCCATGATGCTGGGCCACAAGACCGGCAAGGCGATGTAGCGCCAGTAATGGAAGGACGAGCCGCCCAGGCAGTCGCAGGCTTCGCGCCATTCGCGCTTCAACCCCTCCAGCGCGGGCGACACGATCAGCACCATCAGGGGAATCTGGAAGTACAGATAGGTCAGAGTCAGCCCGGTAAAGCTGAGGATGCTGAAACCGGTGGAATACAGGTCAAAACCCAGGTACTTGCGCATCAGCGTGGTCACCAGGCCCACGCGCCCAAGCGTCGCCAAAAACGCGAAAGCCAGAGGCACACCCGCAAAGTTGGAGGCCACGCCGGAAAACGTCATCAGCGTAGGCCGTATCCAGGCGGGCAACTGGCCCTGCACCGCAGCCCAGGCCAGCAAGAAGCCAATCACACCGCCACCGATGGCCGATGCGGCACTGATACGAAAGCTGATCCAGTAGGCGTTGATGACGTTGTCGTCAAACAGGCCGCGCAAATTGTTCAGCGTGAAGTGGCCGGCCGGGTCCTGGAATGCCCCGACCATCAAATAGCTGGTCGGAAGCACCAGGAACACGGTGGCAAAGACCAGGAAGGGTGCAACACCCAGCCAGTTCCAGCTGAGTCTACCCCCCGGTTTGGGCAGCGCAGCAGAGGGCGCCATACTTGAAGAATTAGTCACGATGAGCCACTTAAAGCAGCGCCCCCAGGCAAGCGAGAAAGCCAAAAAGAAGCTGGCATGACCGACACCGGTCAGGCCAGCACTGTCCAAATGCTTTGGATTACTTCACAGCGGCACCGACGAGGGTGTCCCACTGTTTGGTAATGGTTTCTTTGGCAACGCCTTGCTGTTCCAGCGTGGGGAAAACCGCCTTGGCATACCCGGCAGCTGGTGGCAACTTATCCAAACTGGCCTTAGGCAACTTTTTCTTGGCCATCAGATCGGCAAACCGGATGGGGTGGCAGTAGCCGTCCAGCCAAGCCGCCTGGCCTTCGTCGGAATACAGATACTCCATCCACAGCTTGGCTGCGTTCGGATGCGGTGCATACGCGCTAATGGCTTGTGCGTAAACGCCCGCCACAACACCAGACTTTGGCACCACCACCTGGACATTGGGATTGCCCTTCAAAGAATCACGGTCGGCCAGAGCGTTGTAATCCCAGCGGATGATGATGGGCGTAGTACCTTGTGCCAGTGATGCAGCTTTACCAATCACGGGAACAAAATTACCAGCCTTGTTCAGATCGCGGAAAAATGTCAGGCCCGCAACAGCCGCCTTGGCAGGATCGTTGGGTTCCTTGGAGATACCTGCGGCGTAGATGCCCTGGATGGCCTGGTTTGCAGCGCGCGGGTCACCCGCAAGAGCCACAGCGTTTTTGTATTCAGGCTTCAGCAGGTCGCTCCAGTCGGTGGGCACCTTGCTGATCAGGTCGGTGTTCACCTCGAAGGCCAGCACACCGTAGTAATCGCCATACCAGAAGCCATCGGCATCCTTGGAGTCGTTCGGAATAGACGCCCAATTGGCGACCTTGTAGGGTTGCAGCAGGCCAGCGGCCTTGGCTTGTGGGCCAAAGGACAAGCCCACATCGATGGTGTCGGGTGCTTGAGGACCCTTGTTGTCCTTGTTGGCCTTGATGGCCTCCAGTTCATCGCCAGAACCCGCGTCAGGGTTGAGTTCGTTGACCTTAATGCCGTACTTGGCCTTGAAGGCATCAATCATCTTGCCGTAGCCACACCAGGATCGCGCCAGCGCGATCACGGTCAACTCGCCCTCTGCCTTGGCAGCTGCGACGAGCTGGGCCGATTGGGCCGAGGCATTCTGGGCGCTACCCAGTGCCACGGCAGCGGCAGCCGACACAGCGAGGAGCTTGAACATTTGACGAGGCATATCACTTCCTTTTCGTTATCTAGCAGAGAGACAGTTGACAGTGAAAGATCAGGGTTCTTGCAAGCCCGCGCACCACGGCAACGGCGACTGCAAACACCCAGCCCAGGCTGGAGGCAAAGAGTCTGAAGAATTACTAAACAATTACAACAAAACCCTCGATTACATACTAGCGCCCCCCCTTTGCTTGCGCAATCCTAGTGACGGTTTATGACCATTCCGCGACTATTCCATGACATTGAGCAATATCCGAGCCATCTTTACGCAGCGCACCACGCACATGGTGGCGGCCGAGGCCGCGCGGTAAAATCGCGGCCACCCAGCCTCTGGATGTACACCACGAACCGCTGCATGCCTACACCATCACGCTCCCTATCCGCTATATTTTTAATAGCCATCAGCGCAGTCATCTTCTGCGCTAGCGCCATTTTTTCTTTAAATGCTGCGGCGCAGACCCGCGACTTCCCGGCCAGCGCATTGCGCGGATCGCTGCAAGTCACATTGCCACCCCAGGTAGAAATGGACGGCAAAGCCGACCAGCTCTCACCCGGCGCGCGCATCCATGGCACCAACAATCTGTTGGTGCTATCCGGCAGCCTGGTCGGACAAACCATGTGGGTGAACTACACCCGGGACACCAGCGGCTTGCTATCCGAGATATGGATACTGACCGAGGCCGAAGCGGCCCTGGAACGCAACGGCGCCAAACCCAAACGCTTCTTCTTTTTCTGATACCTGGCGCCGCCAGCCCAGGCGGCGGCACGATTCCAAGCATTGCAATGGCATGCGGCCTTGAGCTAACACCGCGCGCCCAGAAAGTACCCCATGAGTAAAAAAGTCTTTATCAAAACCTTTGGCTGCCAGATGAACGAGTACGACTCGGACAAGATGGTGGACGTGCTGCATGCCGCGCAAGGCTACGAGACCACGCAAAACGTGGACGAAGCCGACCTGATCCTGTTCAACACCTGCTCGGTGCGCGAGAAGGCGCAGGAGAAGGTTTTCAGCGACCTGGGCCGCATCAAGCACCTGAAAAAGAAAGGCGTACAGATCGGCGTAGGCGGCTGTGTGGCCAGCCAGGAAGGCGCAGCCATCATTGCCCGCGCGCCCTATGTGGACGTGGTGTTTGGCCCGCAGACCCTGCACCGCCTGCCCGAGATGCTGAACCAGCGCGCGCTGCAAAGCCGGCCGCAGGTGGACATCAGCTTCCCGGAAATAGAGAAGTTCGACCACTTGCCACCGGCGCGCGTAGAAGGCGCATCCGCCTTTGTCAGCATCATGGAGGGCTGCTCCAAATACTGCAGCTACTGCGTGGTACCGTACACACGCGGTGAAGAGGTTTCACGCCCCTTCGACGACGTGCTGGTCGAAGTCGCCGGCCTGGCCGACCAGGGTGTGAAGGAAGTGACGCTGCTGGGCCAGAACGTCAACGCCTACCGGGGCAGCATGGGCGACACGGCCGAGATCGCCGACTTCGCGCTGCTGCTGGAATACGTGTCCGAGATTCCCGGCATCGAGCGCATCCGCTACACCACCAGCCACCCGAATGAATTCACCCAGCGGCTGATCGACGCCTACGACAAGCTGCCCAAGCTGGTCAGCCATTTGCACCTGCCGGTGCAGCACGGGTCCGACCGCATCCTGATGGCCATGAAGCGCGGCTACACCGCCATGGAATACAAGAGCACGGTGCGCAAGCTGCGCGCCATCCGCCCGGACATGGCCATGAGCAGCGATTTCATCGTCGGTTTCCCCGGCGAGACCGAGGAAGACTTCCAAAAGATGATGAAGCTGGTGCACGACGTGGGCTACGACAACAGCTTCAGCTTCATCTTCAGCCCCCGCCCGGGCACGCCGGCGGCCAATCTGGCAGACGACACGCCGCACGAGGTCAAACTGGCGCGCCTGCAGCATCTGCAAACTGTGCTGAACGACAGCGTGCGTTCCATCGCTGCCCAGCGGGTGGGTACCGTTCAGCGGATCTTGGTGGAAGGGCCTTCACGCCGCCCCGGCGCCCATGGTCTGGAGCTGATGGGCCGTACGGAATGCAATCGGGCCGTCAACTTCCAGGGCCCTGAACGCTTGATCGGCCAGATGGTGGATGTCACCATCACCGAGGCCATGTCCTTCTCGCTGCGCGGCGAAGTCCGGTTGCTGGAAACCGCGAGCTAAGTTTCTAGTTCGGCGCGGGCCAGGTCCGCGGTGAGCCGCTCAGAAGCGTCAAGCGGCTCTACAGCCGAGGCCTGCTCGTACAAACGCGTGGCCTCGGGTATGGCCGCCTCGCCGTTCAGCATCACCAAGGCATTCGCATATTCGACCAGGGCAATCGCCGAGTTCGGGTGCATGCGCAGCGCCTCACGCAGCAGGCGCAGGCTTTCCTCTTTGCTGACGCCGTAGGTCATGCTGCCAATCAAGGGGCCGACCTTATCAATCACTTCCGCATGAAAGGCCCCCAGTGCCACATGGGCCGCCACGTGGTGCGGTTGCAAGCGGATCGTGCGCTCCAAAGAATCTTTGACCTTGCTGCCCAAACCCAGGGCCAGCGCCTTGGCCACGTTGATGCACTGGCTGTAACGCCCCAGCGCATAGGCATGCCAGTACCAGGCATTGGCGTTACTCGGCTCGGATTCGACCTGGGCTTGTGCTCGTTTGGCCACGTCCATGAACAGGTCCAACCGCGCCTTCTCGCGCGGCTCCAGATAGGTTGCATACATGCTGCAGGCCTTGTTGGCCACGTTCAGACCCGCATTCCCCAGCGCCAGGCCGGCTTCGGTGGCTTGCTGGAATTCACCGTTATGGAACAGCGCCCAGGCCTCCAGCAAACGGGTATCGCCTGGCGGTGGCTCCACATCCAGCTGGTGCAGGCGCTGCCAGCTCTTGGCCAGGCTGGCCGTATCAAAAGCAAAAGCGCCCGGATAAGGAAAAGTCGTCCACTGGGTCATGGCATGTCTCCTGGGTTGGCAGCGTTGCTCGCTGGGGGAATCAGGCCGCTACGTTGGCAGCTCCATCACTATAGGCAGAAACCAGTTTCAGCAGATGCATGCGCTGTCCCATTTCCAGATAAGGCAGCAGCACATTGAGCACATGGTGGGCACCGCGCAATGGCGCCAGTTGCGCGCTTTCCGGCTCCATGGCGTGGCGCGGGTCCCGCACGTATTCAAAACTCAGCCAGTACGTCAGCACCACCACCATGCTGGTAGCGGTAGCTTCGGTCTCACGGGCATCGATCTGCAGGGCACCGGCCTGGGCCATGCTATCCAGCAAGGCCCGCAAGGCCCGGGTCTTGTTCTTCAACACCCACTGGAAATGGGTTTCCAGATGGCGGTTGTTGCTCAGCAAATCATTCAAGTCGCGGTACAGAAAACGGTATTCCCAGATCAGCTCGAACAGGCTGTGCATGAAGAACCAGGCGTCTTCCACATCGCGCACGCCGTCGCTGGCATTGAGCAATTCGGTCAACCCGCGCTCATAGCGGTCGAACAATGCATTGATCAGCTCCTCTTTGGCCGGGTAGTGGTAGTAGAGGTTGCCGGGGCTGATGGACAGCTCGGCGGAGATCAGCGTGGTGGAGACGTTCGGCTCTCCAAACCGGTTAAACAAATCCAGCGAAACCTCCAGAATGCGTTCTGCAGTACGGCGCGGCGCTTTTTTCGCCATGGATGTCTTCCCTGTGATGAATGCCCCACTCTACCCCAGGCCATGCGGCGATAAAACTAGGGATGGCGCTAGTAGGGTCATCGGTGCACAGACCACAAAAAAGGGTGCCGCAGCACCCTATTCAGTCTTGGAGCAGCAGGCCCCTGGCTTATTCCACAGAGCTGTCGTCGGCTGCGGTTTTACGCGAGGTCGCCCGCTTGGCAGCAGGCTTGCCACCCTCGACGCGGGCCGAAAGAGCCTCCACCGCCTGGGTCAAAACGTCCACCCGCTCCAGCAGCAAATCCACATCGCGGGCCGAGGGCACACCCAGCTTCTTCAAGGCCTTGGCAACCCGGTCTTCAAAGATGTTTTCCAGCTTGTCCCACTGGCCGGTGGCGCGCTCGGAAATACCTTGGGCCAGGTTGGTCATCTTGCTGGCGGCTTCGGTGATTTTTTCTTCGGCCATGACCTGGGACTTGCGCTGCATGCCCAGCCCCTCTTTGACCAAGGCTTCAAACACCTTGCCGCCCTCTTCCTGCGCCTTGGCGAATGCGCCCAAACCCGCCAGCCAGATCTGCTGGGCCGAATCCTTGACAGATGGATGGGCGGAAGAGCCGCCCTCCGGGGTGGTGCCGCTGTCGCCGGGCTGTTTCGTGGCCATGGAATATCCTCAAAAATAGAGATGAACGAACTCAAAAACGATGGCGTCACTGTACGCACGGCCACGCATAAGGTGTAGAGACGCGATCCTAAGCGGCTAGAGGCGCGGCTCTAGCCTCCGCCATAAAAACTGCAGGCTAGACCGCCTATGCCAACAGCTTGTCCATACGCCGGGCGACCTCGGACTCAATCTTGTCCTTGAAGGCACTCAGCAGAAAGCCCAGCTCCGCATCCAGCACAAAGCGGTCCTCGGTAATCTGCACCGTGCCGGTCACGCCCGGGCGCTGGAAACTGATCTCGTCGCTGGACTCGCCTTGCTGGTAGCTGCAGCTCATGCCCAGCCGGGTTTCGGCCTGCTCGATCCATTCGCCGACAAGTTTGCGGGCATTCAACAAGCCCAAAGTATGTTCACGCTGCATATGGATATCGCTCACCAAGATACTCCTGAAAAAAGGACTGAAAACATCCGTTCCAAACCGGATACAAGGCCGGATGATGCCAGTCTATTGCGCCCAAGAAGGGCACAATAGTGACACCTCTTTGAAAAGGTTTTCCATGCTGTACAAATTCAAATCCAAAGCCGACGGCGATCTCATCATGCACGAAGCGAATGGACGCCAGGTACTGGAAATCATCGGCAAGACGCCAGGTGCCCACGGCATCATCCTGGTCAGCGAGTTTGCGGCGGCCGAGGCCGCGCTGAACGCCGCCATCGCCAAAGACAACCAGGAACGCAAGGAAGCCACCGCCGAAGCCAAGGCCCATCTGGCCGACACGGTGTCTTTGCAACAACGTGCCATGCCCTTTATCGCCATGCTGCACCGCTGTGCCAAGGAAGACGCCGACGTGACCTGGTAGCTTCTAACGGCTGAGCCAAACTCAATCGGCGTACACGCCTGCAGCCTTGATGATGGGGCTCCATTTGGCGATCTCGGCGGCCACGAACCTCTTGTGCTCGGCCGGCTCCAGGCGCTTGTCCGTTACTACGACAGCTCCCTGGTCGGCCTGCTTACGGATGAAATCCGGGTCTTTCAGTGCAACCCTCAGCGCCGCATTCAGCCTGGCCAACACGGCTGCCGGCGTGCCCTTGGGGGCGTACAGGCCATGCCAGATGGTGACTTCAAAACCCTTCAGACCAAGCTCCTGCAAGGTCGGCAGATCCTTCAACAAAGGTGTGCTCAAACGCTTGGCCGTCGTCACCGCGAAAGCCTTGACCTTTTTTGCCTCTATCTGGTTGGTGGTGTTGGTGGTCTGGTCGCACATCAGGTCGATCTGGCCACCAATCAGGTCGGTGATCGCCGGTGCAGCCCCCTTATAGGGCACGGTGGTCATATCAGCCTGCAGCGCGCTCTGAAACAACAGACCGCACAGGTGCGAGGCCGAGCCCACGCCGGCATTGCCCAGGTTGATACGGCCCTTGTTCTGTTCAATCCAGGCGGCCAACTCTTTGTAATTGTTAGCAGGCATGCTGGGCTTGCTCACCAGTGTCATGGGCACCTCATCTACCAGGCCCAGGTATTCAAAATCTGTTTCCACCTTGAACGGCAGGTTGCGCACCAGGGTCGGCATGGTGGCCATGCCGATATGGTTCAGTAGCAAGGTATAGCCGTCTGGCGTAGCGCGTGCGGCCTTGGCCGAACCAATCGAGCTACCGGCGCCAGCGACGTTATCCACCACGATGCTGATGCTGCCCAGTGGCTTACGCAAGGCCTCGGCCAAATCACGCGCCACCCGATCGGTGGGGCCTCCGGCCGAAAACGGCACGATGATGCTAATGGTTTTGCTGGGAAAGCCGGCCGCCTGGGCCGACAGCGCCAAAGATGTGGCCGCCAGCACCGCCCCGCATTGCGTGAACGCAATCAATGACCTAAGGCTGCCGGCCCAGGGTCTGAAGGGCATCAGGCGTCCTCCTGTGGTTTGATCACCATGACCGGCACCTTGGCCGCATGCAAGACTTCATGCGATACCGATCCCAGCAAAGCGCTGCGCAGGCTGCCTTTGTCACGCGCGCCCATCACCACCATATCGCAGCCGTAGCGCTCCAAAATGTCGATCAGGGTATGCGCCGGATCGCCACTGGCCACCTCGCATTCAAATGGAATATGGGCCTCCCGCAGCAAAGCCTCACCCGCCTTGAGCGCATGGGCGCCGGCCTGGGCACTGGCCCGCTCAATCAGCAAAGGGTCGGCGGCCATGACCATCTCGTACAACTGCGCAGGCTCTTGCACATTGGCCAGCACCACGCTGGCCTGCAATCCTTGGTGCACCAGGCTGATCACCTGCCGCACAGCCTGCAAAGACACGTCGGAGCCATCCAGGGGCAACAAAATTTTCATGGCTTATCCTCTCGAACTTTGAAAAGTCCAGCATAGGCCCAAATCCGCCTTCAGCGCCACCCCGCAGCCAAAAGATTCCCGCATGCCCGCATTGATATTGATTCCCGGACTGGTCACAGACGCTGAAATATGGCGCGACCAGTTGGCCGCGCTGCCCCCGCACTGGCGTACCCTGGTGACCGATGTACATACCCGCCACGCCCGGATCGAAGCCATGGCCCAGGCGTTGCTGCAAGAACATAGCGGCCAACTACTGCTGTGCGGCGCCTCCATGGGCGGAATGGTGGCCATGGAGGCCGCGCGCCAGGCACCCGAACGCATCCTGGGGCTGGCCCTGCTGGGTACCAGCGCGCGACCGGAAACCGAGGCCCACCGGCGGCAGCGGGGAAACGCCATCCAGATGTTCAAAGACGGGCGGGTGGCAGAGTTCGTGCGCGCCAGCGGCACCATGGCCTTCTCCCGTGAACAAGCCGGCAACAAAGTGCTGGCGGCGCGCTACAAAGAGCTGGTCTTGCGCGCCGACACGACACAGTGGATACGGCAGAACCAGGCCCTGATGGAACGCCCCGACGCTCGCCTGCACATGCGCCAAGTCCGCTGCCCGACGCTGGTGCTGTGCGGAGCCGACGACCTGATGACGCCACCCGAACTGTCCCGCGAAATCGCCGCCCTGGTACCGGCCGCGGAGCTGCATCTACTTCCCCGGTGCGGCCATATGCTGACGCTGGAGCAACCTGCCACAGTAAACCGCCTGCTGCTGGACTGGCTGAACCGCCTGGTGATCACGCCAGCGCCGTTGACTCCACTTGGAACGTAGACACGGCTTCGGACAAGCGCCGCGCCTGGCTCTCCAGCGACATGGCAGCCGTGGCGGCCTCTTCCACCAAGGCTGAGTTCTGCTGCGTGACCTGGTCCATCTCGTGCACGGCCGTACTGATCTGGGCGATGCCGTCGCTCTGCTCGGTAGAGGCCACCGAAATCTCGTCAATGATGCTGGCCACCCGCTTCACGGCAGCCACGATCTCGCCCATGGTCCGCCCGGCGTCATCCACCAGAACCGTGCCGCCCTCGACACGGTGGGTGGAATCATCGATCAAGGCTTTGATCTCCTTGGCCGCCACCGCACTGCGTTGGGCCAGCCCACGCACCTCGGACGCCACCACCGCAAAGCCGCGCCCCTGTTCGCCCGCGCGCGCCGCCTCCACTGCGGCGTTCAGTGCCAGGATATTGGTCTGAAAGGCAATGCCGTCGATCACGCTAATGATGTCGGTGATCTTTTTGGAGCTGGCGCTGATGCCATGCATGTTCTCCACCATGCGGGCGAAGTTGGCGCTGCCGTATTCCGCCACCTGGGCTGCATTCATAGCCAGCGCGCGCGCCTCGACTGCATTGGCGGCGTTGTGCTGCACCGTGGCCGTCAGTTGCTCGACACTGGCAGCCGTCTGCTCCAGAGCCGCCGCCTGCTGCTCGGTGCGCTGCGACAAGTCGTTGTTGCCCGATGCAATCTCACGGCTACCCACGTCGATTTCATGGGTGCCCCTGCGAATCTCGGTCACGGTCTGTGCCAGGTTGTCCTTCATACGGGCAATCGCCCACAGCAGGCTGTGCTGGTCACCCGCACGCAATTCAACCTTGCCCACCAGATCCCCCTTGGCAATGCGCTCGGTTACCGTGGCGGCGTAGGCCGGCTCTCCGCCTAGCGACGACAAAATGCTGCGCGTCAAGCGCCAGGCCAGCAGAGCAATCACCCCCATGGTGATCACAAAAATGGCCAGCATCTGCCACGCGGAACGCCAAAAGGCGGCATTGATGTCGTCACTGTAGAAACCGGTGCCTATCCACCAGTTCCAGGCAGGAAACGCGACGACCCCGTTCAGCTTAGGCACCAGTTCATCGCTGCCGGGCCGTTTCACCAGCAGCGACACAAAACCCACGTGCTCGCGCTGCATAGCCTCGGCATAAGCTTCCCCGTCAGGGCGGCCATCCAAGGTCTTGGCCTGCGAGGACGGTATGGTACCCACGATCTTGGCATTGGGATGGGCATACAGCAGACCGCTGGGATCACGCACCCAGTAGTAGCTTTTGCCATCGTTGTTCAGAAAAGTCAGCGCTGACTTGGCCGCATCCTGTGCCTGATCGTGGCTGAGCTTGCCCGTCTGCTCCAGCTCCTGGTAGTGCTTGACCATGTTCTCGGCCATCAGCAGCATGTTCACGATCTGCGCCCTGCGGTCGCTCAGCATGGCGTCTTTCAGTGAGTACAGGGCGAACGCGCCCAATATTGCCAAGCCCAGCAAGGCGGAGGCAGCCAGGGTCATAAGGCGGCTGGATAGTTTCACTGCAATCTCCATTTGTAAGCAATGCAACATTTTAGGAATAAAGGCGCCCTGCAAGCCCACCTGAACTCTCGAAAAGCCGGTCTATCCGCCCGGTAAAACTTAAGACGCCGCTTGGCTGCGCACCTTCGCATCCAGCTGTTGCAGCACGAACGGCGAGACGAATTTATGCACCTCGCCGCCCAGCAAAGCAATCTCGCGCACAAAGGTGCTGGAGACGAACTGAAAGCCGTCGCTGGGGGTCAGGAACACGGTTTCCACGTCCGGCATCAGGGTACGGTTCATGCCGGCCAGCTGGAATTCGTAGTCAAAGTCGGTCACCGCGCGCAGGCCGCGCACCATGGCCTTGCCGCCACGCGCCACCACGAAGTCGCGCAGCAGGCCGGAAAAACTCTCCACCTGGACCTGGGGGTAGACCTTGACCGTTTCGCGCGCCATCTCCATGCGCTGTTCCAGGCTGAACAAGGTCTTCTTGTGATGGCCAGCCGCCACGGCCACGATGACGCTGCCAAACAGCTGGGTGGCGCGCCGCACCACATCCTCGTGACCCAGGGTCATGGGGTCGAAGGTGCCTGGGTAGACGGCAACGATAGGCGGATTCATGACGGCTCTCCGGCCGCCAGCAGCTGCAGCAAATGGGCGTGGACCGCGCCCGCCTTGAGGTAGCGGTGGGTGCGCAAGCCATGCGGTTGCAGCAACTCGTCGGTCCACTTGGCGGGGGCCTCCAGGTACACAAAGCCCTGGGCCTGTACTGCCCGCGCCGCTGCCGCCAGGGCACCGGCATACAAGTCGGACTCGAACGGCGGGTCCAGCAGCACCAGGTCCACGCTGGCCGGGGCCAGTTGGCGCAGAGCCGCCACGCCGTCGCCACGCTGGATCTGGGTGGCACTGGCCTGCAGCTTGATCTGGGTGGCCTTGAGCTGTACTACCAGCGCCGGGTCCTGCTCGTAGAAATGGACGCTGGCCGCACCGCGCGACGCGGCCTCGAAGCCCAGCGCGCCAGTGCCGGCAAACGCGTCCACGCAGCGCCAGCCCCCCAGGTCCTGGCCTAGCCAGTTGAACAGGGTCTCGCGCACCCGGTCCGGTGTGGGGCGCAGGCCGGGCTTGGATGCCACCGCCAGGCGGGTGCGTTTCCACTGGCCGCCGATGATGCGCACCTCGCCGGGCTTGCCGCCGACCGGGTGCGGGTCCGAGGGGCGGGGTTTGGTCTTCTTGGCCGGGGCTTTGGCCGGGCGCTGCAGGGTGCTCATGGGCTTTCTCCAACCACCACGGTGGCCATTTTTTCGGGTTGCAGTACGCGGGCGAACGCGGCCTTGATATCGGCTTGGGTCACACGTTCAATCTGTTCGGTCCAGTGGTCCAGATAGTCCAGCGGCAGATGGTTCCAGGCGATGTTAGCCACGTTGTCCAGCAATTTGCGGTTGCTGTCCAGGCGCAGGGCGAATCCGCCCTCCAGATTGTCCTTGGCGGCCTGCAGCTCGGCTGCGGTCGGGCCCTCGGCCACGAAGCGGGCCAGCACATCCTTGGCCACCTGCAGCGCCTGCACAGCCTGGTCAGGCCGGGTCTGCAGGCCGATGCTGAAGGCGCCGGCATGCCGTCCGGGCGCAAAAGCGCTGTAGACGCTATAGCTCAGGCCGCGCTTCTCCCGCACCTCGGTGGTCAGGCGCGAGCCAAAGCCCCCACCGCCCAGGATGTGGTTGCCCACCAGCAACGGGAAGAAGTCTGGGTCGGCGCGCGCATAGCCGGGCTGGCCCAGCAGCACCTGGGCCTGGGCCGCAGCAAAGGCGATGTGCTGCTCGCTGGCCTGGTGCAGGGGTGCCACCTCCGGTACGGCCGGTAGCTCGGCACAAGTCTGCGCCTGGGGCAGGCGCTGCAGCAGACGCGACACCAGTTGCTCCGCCTGAGCCCGGTCCACCGCCCCCACCAGGCTGACCGTGGCATAGCAGGGCAGGATGCTGCTAGCGTACAGCTTGCGCATATCGGCCACGCCAATACGGGCCAGGGTCTCGGGCGTCAGCTCGCGGCCATAGGGGTGGTCGCCGTACACGGCGGCGGCAAAAGCGCGGCCGGAAATCGTCGCCGGCCGGGTGTTCGCCTCTTTCAGCGAAGCCAGGATGCGCGGGCGCTCGCGTTCCCATAGCGCCTCCGGAAAGGCCGGCTCGGCCAGCTGGCGGGCGGCCAGGACCACGGCCTTGTCCAGCAGGTCCGGGTAGGTCAGGGTGCGCAACGAAAAGCCCATGCGGTCGGCGCTGGCGCTGCTGCTGAAGGATGCGCCCAGGTCGGCCCAGGCCTCACCCAGAGCGTTTTCATCCAGCGCAGGCCCGCCAGCACTGGCCCGTATGCCGCGCCCCGCCGTGGCGGCCGTCAGGCGGGCCAGACCGGCCTGGGCTGCGGGGTCACGGCGGCTGCCGGCGTCGAAATCGATCTGCACATCCAGCATGGGGATGCCTGGGCTGGGCACCAGGTAGACCTGGGTGCCGCCTTGCGTCCAGTGCTCTATGGGGATGGCGGCCTGCGCGGTTTGCAGACAAAAAAAGCCTCCAGCGCAGATAAATGCTGCGCCAGCAGCTATCTTTTTAATAGTTTTCATCAGCGCAGATCTCCGGTGGGCAGGGCACGGGACTTTTTACGGTTGGGGTCCAGCGGCTGGGGCCGCAGTGCCGCCACGGTCAGCAGGTCGTCGCCAAAATAGCGGGCGGCCACGGCCTGCACCTGGGCACCGGTGATGGCGCGCAGACGTTCGATCAAGTGCCGGTTGATGTCCAGCGGCAGACCCTGCACCCAGTGGCTGCCCAGCTCGCGCGCCTGGTTCATCACCGAGTCCAGCTTGTAGACCTCGCTGGACACCCATTGGGTCTTGACACGGTTCAGCTCGGCCTCGGTCACGCCCTGCTGCGCCACCAGGGCGACCTGGGCACGCAATGCGGCTTCGACCTGCTCGGCGGTGTGGCCACTGGCCGGTACGCCTTCCAGGATGAACAACTGCGGGCCACGCCCAACCAGCCCGCTATAGGCGCCAGCGCTGTCGGCCACCGGGCCGCCCGGCTGGCCGTGCTCCTGCGTCAGCGCGCGGTCCAGCCGGGCACCGCTATAGCCATCCAGCACGGCGGCCAGCACGGTCAGCGCCAGGGCGTCGTCGTTATCGTCGGCCAGGCTGGGCATCTTGTAAGCCAGGGTCACATAGGCTTGCTCGGCCGGAGCCTTGAAATCCATGCGCTTGATGCCGACCTGCAGCGGCTCCAGCCGGGGCTTGCGCGGCGGCACGGCACGCGCCGGGATGCTGCCGTAGTACTTGCTGGCCAGATGGCAGACTTGGGCCACATCCACGTCACCGGCTACCACCACGGCGGCATTCGCCGGGGTGTACCAGCGCTGGTAGAAGGCCCGGGCGTCGTCGGGCGTCATGGCGTCCAGGTCGCTCATCCAGCCCACCACCGGGCGGCGGTAGGGCGAGGCCATGAAGACGGTGGCATTCAAGGCCTCGTTCAGTAGCGCCCTTGGCGACTCCTCGGTGCGCATGCGGCGCTCTTCCTTCACCACCTCCAGCTCACGCTTGAATTCATCGTCCGACCACTGGTTGTGGGCAAAGCGGTCGGCCTCCAGCTGCATCACCGCTTCCAGTTTGGTGGCGGGGATCTGCTGGTAAAAGCCGGTGTGGTCCTTGGCGGTAAACGCGTTTTCACGCCCGCCCAGGGCCGCCACGCGGCGCGAAAACTCGCCCGGCGGCAGGCTGGGCGTGCCCTTGAACATCATGTGCTCCAGGATGTGGGCCACACCCGAAGTGCCGTCCACCTCGTCGATGGAGCCGGCACGCACCCATAGCATGTGCACGGCCGTGGGGGCGCGGTGGTCGGGTTGGACGATGACCGCCATGCCATTCGGCAGGTCGCACCGCGTGACCACGGGCGCTGCAGTTTGGGCGTGGGCCAGGGCACTCAGGCCGCAGCACAACAGGAGTAAAGGACGTTTCATAGAATGGCTGATTCTAAGAACGCACCAAATGTTCAGCTTTTTCAAGAAAAAACCTCCCGCCCCCGATACCGCCGCCCCCGTGGCGCCCCCTAGCCCGGCCGCCGAAGCCCCTGCGGCCAGCTGGCTACGCAACCCGTTTACCGCCAAACCCGCGCCCGTGGAAACACCGGCACCAGCCGCCGTCGCAGAGCCCGCCGCCCCCCGCGCAGGCTGGCTGGACAAGCTGAAGACAGGCCTGCGCAAGACCGGCTCCAGCATCACCACCGTCTTTACCGGCACGCAGATCGACGATGCGCTGTACGAGGAACTGGAAGACGCGCTGCTGATGGCCGACACCGGCGTCAAAGCCACCCAGCACCTGCTGGCGGACCTGAAGCAGCGCGTCAAGGCCGCCAAGGCCACCGAGCCACAGGCCGTGAAGGCCCTGCTGGTGGAATCCATCACCACCCTGCTGGCACCGCTGGAAAAAGCCCTGGTGATCGGCCAGCACACGCCCACCGTGGTCATGGTCACCGGCGTCAACGGTGCCGGAAAAACCACGTCGATTGGCAAGCTGACGCGCCATCTGTCTGCATCAGGCGCTAGTGTTTTGCTAGCGGCCGCAGACACCTTCCGCGCCGCCGCGCGCGAGCAGCTGGGCGTATGGGCCGACCGCAATACGGTGGAAATCATCAGCCAAGACGGTGGCGACCCAGCCGCCGTGGCCTTTGACTCGGTCAGTGCCGGCAAGGCGCGGGGTCGCGACGTGGTGCTGGTGGACACCGCCGGCCGCCTGCCAACCCAGCTGCATCTGATGGAAGAGCTGAAGAAAATCCGCCGCGTGGTGCAAAAGGCCGACCCCACCGCCCCGCACGAGGTGCTGCTGGTGATAGACGGCAACACCGGCCAGAACGCCGTCAGCCAGGTGAAGATTTTTGACGACGCCATCCAGCTCACCGGCCTGATCGTCACCAAGCTGGACGGCACGGCCAAGGGCGGCGTACTGGCCGCCATCGCCCAGGAGCGGCCGATTCCGGTGTATTTCATCGGCGTGGGCGAAAAGCTGGAAGACCTGGAAACCTTCAACGCGCGCGAATTCGCGCAGGCCCTGCTGAGCTAAACCCTCAAGGCACAGGCGGTCGGCTATCGCACTGGCCGGCGTACAGCAGCTCACCGCCCGGCGCCACCAGCCGGGCGCGACTGGCCTGGCGGTCCACGATCCACTGGGCGCCGCTGCCAAACACCACCTCTTTGTCGTCCACAAAGCCCGAGCTGAGCCACTGCCGGTTCACGGCCACGGCGTCCTCTTGCTCGCTGAAGCGCAGCTCCACACCGCGCCGCACCTGGGTGCTGCCGTCGGCCCGCAGATCGCAGTACAGGGTGCGCGTGTCGGGCGGCCCGCCCTGCTCCAGGAGTTGGCGTGCGATCTGCCGCGCCCGGCCCGGCTGGCTGGTACTACGACAGGCAAATTCGGCCACCAGCCAAGTGCCATCCAGCATGTGCACGGGCACAAACGCCAGCTGCGCCATGTCCAACGGCCCGCTGCGCCGCTGCAATGGCGGGATCTCGGTCTTCAGGGAGCCCGACGGCAGGGTCGATTCCAGCGTGGCAATGTGCAGCGGCCCCTGGCAGTCCACCACAAAGTCGGCGTTGCCGGCGACCGGACTGGGCTGGCGCAGATTGATCAGGAAATAGGTGCCGCTGACATGGCTGCGGTCCACGATCTGCAGCGACACCGCGTCTACACCGACCAGCACGTCGTCTATGCGCTGCACGATCTGCATGTCCTTGCTGGTGGCGGGCAGATTAGCTGCCGGCTGCGCCCAGGCCGGGCCCAGATTGGCGCAAAAAGACAACAGAAGAAGGATGCGGAGATAAGGCACCGGGCGATTTTGCCCGTCTTGCAGGCGTCTTTTGGCCTAGCTCTTTAGAATCGACCCCCTTCTGACGCCGCAAACCCGCGGTTTACCCGTATGGACTCCCATGACTTCTCCCGTTAATGCCTCGTTTAATGCCCTGTTGCAACGCATTGAAATTGAAAGCGCACCCCAGCCCACCGCCGCAGTGATCTGGATGCACGGCCTGGGTGCCAGCGGGGACGACTTTGCGGCCATCGTGCCCGAGCTGGACCTGCGCGGCTGCGCGCCCATACGCTTCGTGTTTCCGCACGCCCCGGTCATGCCGGTGAGCATCAACAATGGTTACGTGATGCCCGCCTGGTACGACATCAAGAATGTGGACCTGGTGCGCCAGGAAGACGCGGCCGGCATCCACGCCTCGGCCCGCGCCATCGAGGCCCTGATCGCCCACGAGGTCGCCCGTGGCATTGCTGCCAAGCACATCGTGCTGGCGGGCTTCTCCCAGGGCTGCGCCATGGCCTTGCACACCGGGCTGCGCCATCCGGCGCGACTGGCGGGCATCATGGCCTTGTCGGGCTACCTGCCGCTGGCCGACACCCTGGCTACCGAGCGCCACCCAGCCAACTTCAACACCCCCATCTACATGGCCCACGGCACGGCCGACCCGGTGGTGCCCCTGGCCCGCGCCGAAGGCTCGCGCCAGGCGCTGACCGCGCTAGGCCATCCAGTGCAATGGCATACCTACCCGATGCCGCACAGCGTGCACCCCCAGGAGGTGGCGGACATCAGCCGCTTTCTGCAGTCTGTTCTACCGTCTGTTCAGGGAGCGGCACAGGGATGATGCTGGGAATCGACTTTGGTACCTCCAACACCGTAGCGGCCCTGGTGCGCGCCGACGGCAGCCTGGAAACCATCCCGCTGGACGCGGGTAAGCCCACGCTGCCCACAGCGCTGTTCTTCTCCTACGAAGACCAGCACACCAGCTATGGCAGCGCCGCCATGCAGGCCTATCTGGCGGGTACCGAGGGGCGGCTGATGCGCTCCATCAAAAGCCTGCTGGGCAGCCGGCTGATGGAAGAGAAAACCGTGGTCAACGGCCAGCTCATCAGCTACACCGAGATCCTGGTACTGTTCTTCAAGGAACTAAAAAAGCGCTCCGAAGCCCACCTGGGCCACGCCGTGCAGCACGCCATGCTGGGCCGCCCGGTGCATTTTGTGGACGACGACGCCCAGCGCGACGCCCTGGCCCAGGCCACGCTGGAGCAGGCCGCACGTGCGGCGGGCTTTGAAGACGTGCAGTTCCAGCTGGAGCCCATCGCCGCGGCATTCGACTTTGAGCGCCGCGTCAGCACCGAAACCACGGTGCTGGTGGTGGACATTGGCGGCGGCACCTCGGACTTCACCGTGGTGCGCGTCGGCCCAGGCCGCCAGCTGCATGCCGACCGTGCCAACGACATCCTGGCCACCACCGGCGTGCACATCGGCGGCACCGACTTCGACCAGTTGCTGAATCTGCGCCACGCCATGCCCCTGCTGGGCCTGGGCCATACCGGACCCAGCGGGCGCGAAGTGCCGTCCGGCATCTTTTTTGACCTGTCCACCTGGCACCTGATCCACCAGTCGTATTCACGCAAAAGCCTGGCCCAGGCCACCGACCTGCGCGACGACTACACGGACCGCGCGCTATACCAGCGGCTCGTGCATGTGCTGCAGGAACGCGTGGGCCACCACATCCTGGCCAATGTGGAAGCCAGCAAGATTGCCTGCTCGCTGTCCGGGGCGGAGGCGACCATGGACCTGGATTGCATAGAGCGTGGTTTGACGGCCTTGCTTACCCCCGAAGGCCTGGCCCAGGCGCTGCAGGCCCAGCTGGCACGCGTGGTGCAAACGGCCCAAGCCTGCGTGGATATGGCCGGCCTGGCCCAGCCCGACGTGGTCTATCTCACGGGTGGCTCATCCGCCCTGGCACCGCTGCAGCAGGCCATGCAGGCCTTGTTCCCCCACTCTCGCTTGGTGGCGGGCGACCGATTCTCCAGCGTTGCGGCAGGCTTGGCCTATGCCGGCTCGGTGGCGCGGGAGAACAAAAAAGAAATGGCGCTGGCCTGAGGTGCTATCAAATAAATAGCCGCTAGCGCAGGTAGCTCCTGCGCTAGCGGCTATTTTTATGGCCAACTCTTATTTACTGGCAGCAGGTGCGGGAGGCGTGCCCATGGCGCCCGCGGCGTTCAGACGCTTGACGATGGTGGCATCCAGTGCGCGCAGCTTGGTTTCTATCTGGGGCTTGCTGTCGGCAGAAATCTTTTCGAACACCGCCTTCTGCAGGTCGGGGCCCAGTTGAGAGAACTTGCGCAACACCGGCGAGTCAATCACGGCAATCAGTTGGCGCAGCTCGTCTTCACTGAAGCGTGCATCCAGCAGCGGGCCAATGGCGCTGGGTGCGAGCTTGGTCAGGCGGTCACGCAGCATGGGGCGTACATCGTCCACATATTTCTTCACATCACCTTGCACGTCCTTGGCCAGGGCTTCGCGCTTTTCAGGCGGTGCCTTGAACTGGATCACCGACATGGCGTTCTGCATCAAACGCAAGGCATCCCCTTCGGCCAATTGGCGCGACATCTGGTCCAGCGTAGGTTGCTGCAGCTGTAGCACCTTGTTGATCAACTCTTGCTTGGCAGGGCTAATTTCCGCCTGCGCCAAAGCAGCTGCAGCAAGCAAAGTTACCGCGAGGATGGTTTTTTTCATGGTCGGTTCTCAGTTGGAAAAATAGGGGATGGGTCGAAGCGACCTGCCAAACATTATCGCGCCCTACACAGGCAAGGTGAAACGCAGGGTACAGCCGCCATCCAGCGCGCCTTCAGCCTGGATGCTGCCGCCGTGGCGCAATACGATCTGGCGCGCCAGGGCCAGGCCCACGCCAGCGCCCTCGAACTCCGACGTGGTGTGCAGCCGCTGGAACAGGTCAAACATGGAGCCGCTGGCCGCAGGATTGAAACCCACGCCGTTGTCGCGCACCCAAAACACCACCCCGCCGACTTGCGGCTCCCAGCCCAGCGCAATCTGTGCCTGGGCCCGCGGCCGGGTGAACTTCAGTGCGTTCGACAAAAGCTGCTGCCACAACTGGCGTATGAGTGCGGGGTCGCCATGCACCTCGGGCCAGTTGTCAGGCAGTTGCCATTCCACCTGGCGGCCCGCCGCCGCTGGTGCCAGCGCATTCTGGGCTTCAGCCACTAGCGCGGCCAAGGGCAACACAACCGGCTGCAAAGCCACGCGCGAGAGGCGGGACAGTTCTAGCACGGCGTCCAGCATGCGGGCCATGTTGCGTGCCGCCTGCTCCAGCGTATCCAGGCATTGCGCGGGGTCTTCGCCCTCGGCCAGCATCTCGCGCACCAGCGGCGCATAGGCGGTGATATGGCGCAGCGGTGCCCGCAGGTCGTGCGACACGGTGTAGGCAAAACGCTCCAGCTCGGCCTGCAGCGCGGCGTTGTGCGCTTCGCTGCGCTGCAGGCGGGCCTGCAGATCGGCGATGGTGGCTTCGGCTCCGCTCAAGGTTTGGCCTTTTTCGGACGACTCCAGTTGGCAATCGCCACCTGGCGCGCACGCGCCACGCTGAGCGCACCAGGCGCGGCGTCCTTGGTCAACGTGGAGCCGCCGCCCACCGTACCGCCCGCACCGATGGTGATGGGCGCCACCAGCACGCAGTTGCTGCCCACATGCACGTCGTCGCCGATCACTGTGCGGTGCTTGTTGGCGCCGTCGTAGTTGGCGGTGATGCTGCCGGCGCCGTAGTTGACGCGCTCGCCCACTGTGGCGTCGCCCAGGTAGGCCAGATGGTTGGCCTTGGCACCGTTGGCCAGGGTGGAGTTCTTCACCTCCACAAAGTTGCCGATATGCACCTCGGCACCCAGCTGGGCACCCGGACGCAAACGGGCGAACGGGCCGATCAAGGAACCCGGCCCCACCGAAACGCCCAGCTTTTCGCCATCGATGTGGGTAAATGGGTGGATCACCGCGCCGGCGGCGATCTGCGCGTTGGCGATCACGCAGTTGGCGCCTATGCGTACACCGTCGCCCAGGCTGACCTGGCCTTCAAACACGCAATTCACGTCAATCGACACGTCCTGCCCGCACTGTAGGCTGCCGCGCACATCCAGCCGCGCAGGGTCGGCCAGGCGCACGCCTTGCTCCATGAGTGATAGCGCCTGCTGCCGCTGGTAAGCGCGCTCCAGTTCGGCCAGCTGCACGGGGCTGTTGACGCCTGCGACCTGCAGCTCGTCGTTGATCTTGTGGGCCACCACCGGCACGCCATCGGCCACGGCCATCTTGACGATGTCGGTCAGGTAGTACTCGGACTGGGCGTTGCGGTTGTCCAAACGGCCCAGCCAGGTGCGCAGATGCTTTGCGGGCACCGCCATGATGCCGCTGTAGATCTCGCGGATGGCGCGCTGTTCGTCCGTGGCGTCCTTGTGCTCGACGATGGCCTGCACCGCATCTCCGTTGCGCACAATGCGGCCATAGCCGCTGGGGTCGGGCTGCTCCAGCGTCAGCAGGGCCAGCTTGCTCCCAGCGCCCACGGCGATCAGCTGGCGCAGGGTGTCGGCCTGAGTCAGGGGCACGTCGCCCGACAGAATCACCACCACGCCGTCATCGGCCAGCTGGGGCAGTGCCTGCTGCACCGCGTGGCCCGTGCCCAGCTGCGGCTCCTGGCGTGCAAAATTTATAGGGAAAGTATCGCCAACGCTTGTGTATCCTGCGCTGGCCGCTTCAACTTCTGTAGCGCCATGACCGGTAATGACCACCACATTGCGGGGCTGCAGATTGCTGGCGGTGTGGACAACATGGGCCAGCAACGCACGCCCGGCCAAAGAGTGCAACACTTTGGGCAGCTTGCTTTTCATGCGGGTGCCTTTGCCCGCGGCCATGATGACTACGTCGATTTCTGCCATGTCTTACTTCTTCAAAGGTAAATGGATTGGGATTATCAGCCTGTTGTTGGCCAGCTTTCTGCTGTCCGCCTGCACCAGCCTGAAGCTGGCCTACAACCAGGGCGAACACCTGGGCGTCTGGTGGCTGAACGGCTATGTGGATCTGGACAAGGCCCAGGCGCAGCAAGTGCGCGAAGACTTGCGTGCACTGCAGCACATCCAGCGACAGCAGCAACTGCCCATCTACGCCGACTGGCTGCAACAACTCCAGAACCAAGCCGCACAAGACACCACGCCCGAGCAGGTCTGCGCGACAGGCCAGCAGCTGCGCAGCTTTGTAGAAGCTCTGGTATTCAGCACCGAGGGCCCGGCAACCACACTGGCCCAAAGCCTGAGCCCGGCGCAGCTCCAACATTTGGAGCATAAGTTTGCCGACAAAAACACCGACTACCGCAAGGAATGGCTGGCACTGGAGCCGGCCGAGCTGCGGGCCAAGCGCCTCGATACCGTACTGGAACGCGCCGAAACCATCTATGGACGCATAGATGCAGCACAGAAAGCATTGCTGCGCCAGCAATCGGAGCAGTCGTTGTTCGACCCGCAGCGCACGCACGCCGAGCGCCTGCGCCGCCAGACTGATATGCTGCAAACACTGCGCCAATCGGCCCGCACCCCTGATGCACGTAGCGCCATCCATGACCTGATGGCACGCAGCCTGCATCCGAACACCCCCTCGGACCGCACGTACACAGAAGCTTTGCGCCAGCAAGACTGCCAGAACATCGCCGCCTTGCACAACAGCACCACGCCCGCCCAGCGCTCCGCCGCCGTCCGCTGGCTGGCCGGCTACGCAAAACTACTCAGAGAGTTGGCAGCCCAAAGCTGAATGCATGCACCAAGTTTTGGTGCATGCATCACAAAATTTGGCGGGCAAAGTACCCACCTAAAAACAAGCCGATTGCCTATCCTTCTACCCAATCCTGTTGTGCGCTGCAACACGCTACACCAACCTGCATTTCGCGGGAACAACAGGTTTGAGGGATAACGCCATGCTGCACACCGATTTTTCTGATTCCGTCACCGACACTCTCAGCTATGTAGATGAGCCCCTGTCCAGCGCAGCGGCCTCGTCACCCGACGCACTGGTATTGATGCAATGCGTACTGGAACAAATGGACTATGGCCTGGCGCTGGTCCACATGGTGACGCGGCAAATCCGCTTTTCCAACCGGCTTGCCTATAGCAGCCTGCAAGGCGCCGGTAGTGCACGCAGCGGCCTGTGCATTACCGATGGTCGCTTGACTACCTTGCTCAACTCCGACGAAGCCCAACTGGAACACGCCCTGCTGCGTGCCCAATCCGGCGTACGCGCGCTGATCAGCCTGGGTGGCGAAGACTGCACGACCAGCGTAGCAGTGGTCCCGCTGACTGCGCCCGGTGCAGGCCCGTTTGCCTTGCTGGTATTTGCCAAGCAACAGCTGTGCGACAGCTCCACCATCGCACTGTTTGCACGCGAGCGCGGGCTCACCAGCGCCGAAAGCAATGTGCTGGCCTCGGTTTGCAGCGGCATGCGCCCCACGCAAATCGCCGAACGCCATGGTGTGCAGATATCTACCGTTCGCAGCCAATTGCGTAGCATTCGGGTAAAAACCCGCTGCGATACCATCCGGCAACTGGTGGAAACCGTATCCATCCTGCCGCCTATGGCGCGCCACATGACAGCATTGCAGCATTAACTCCAGAAAATTTTGATACACTTTGATACACAAGTGTGTATCCGAATGTGACTCTGACCATAGCTATGGCATAGACTGGCGCGTACGCAGTACGCAGCCGTCTATCCATGAAACCCGCAATTGATACCCTGACTGAGACTTTCTGCAACGACAACTCCATGCCGGAGTTGGTGCGGGAGTTGGTGCCTCTGGGCGAAGTCCGGCGCTATCGAAAAGGGACCATCCTGATCCATGAGGCCGACACCGGCGACACCTTGTTTGTCGTGGTGGATGGGCGGGTCAAAGTCTTTTGTACCGACGACAACGACAAGGAAATCACGTTTGACGTGATAGGCCCAGGCGACTACTTCGGTGAAATGGCCCTGGATGGTGGCGCCCGGTCGGCCAGCGTGGTGACCATGGAGGCCACTGCCTGCGCACTGCTGACGCGAAAAACCTTGTTGAGCTTCATTGCTACACGCCCCGAATTCGCACTGGACCTGCTATCCAAGGTGATACGCAGAGCCCGCATGGCCACCAATAGTGCGCGCAATCTGGCTTTTGTGGACGTATATGGGCGCCTGGTGCAATGCCTGCAGGGCCTGGCGACACCACAAGTAGACGGGACCCTGCTGATTGCCGAACGCATCACGCACCAGGAAATTGCCAGCCGGGCCGGCTGCAGCCGAGAAATGGTGAGCCGCATCCTGAAAGACCTGGAAACCGGTGGCTATGTGCGGGTAGACAAGCGCCAGATCACGCTTTTGCAAGCCCTACCAGCACGGTGGTGAACCATGTGCTGCGCCCCTCTGCTGCTGGCACAAGGCGCATCACATGGCGCAGCATCAATCCAAGGCGCGTTTGAGACGAATTTCCTCGATTTTGATGTCGCCCATGGGTACGGTCTTGGCGGTATTGAGTTCCCGCTTGAAGCCCGCCAAGTCAAAAAAGCGCAAAGCTCGTTCGTTACGCAACGGAATCCAGATGGTGACGGTGGTGCACCCCTCGTCCACCAAGGCTTCACGGGCCGCATCCCACAAAGCCAGGCCCACACCCTTGCCCCAGTGGCTGGGAGCAACATAGATGGACCAGACTTCACCCACGGTGTTCTTGGTGCCCTTGTCGCGCGAACGGTCAAAGCCTACAAAACCCACGATGGTCTCACCGTCCAGGGCCACTTGCACCTGCGGATCTCCGTATTCGATGGCCTCACGCCACAGATTCAAGCGCTTGGCACTGGGCATGGTGTTGAGATGCTCATCAGGCACCAGACCCCGGTAGGCGGCGGCCGTCGCAATAACGTGGAGATTGGCGATGTCCTGGGCTTCGCGCAAAACTGCGGGACGCACATCGAAAATGTATGAACTGGTCATGGGAAGAGAACGAAAAGAAAGAAATGGGCCTATAGCCCAGAGAGCGAAAACATTTCGGGGGACAGGGATTGTCGCCGCAAAAGCCTGCCAAGCAGGCTTTTGACGGAAAGCTACGACTAAACTTGGTCACACCATGCAGCAAGATACCGTTTGTTTCAATGCCCTATTGCTACCCGCAGAAAGTGGTTTCGATGCACCGCCAGATCTGCCCCTGCTGGTCGCGGCCGAACATGCTGGCTTGCTGATGGCAAATTCCTGCCGCAATGGCACCTGCAGAACCTGCATCTGCCACTTGGCCAGCGGCGGCGTCCAGTACCGCATCGCTTGGCCTGGCCTGAGTGCGGAAGAAAAGCGTGATGGCTACATCCTGCCTTGCGTGGCCTACCCCACCTCCGACGTTACTCTGGTACTGCCAGAGCGGGCCGGATATATCTCCTGATACCCCCGGCAGGAATACCCGTGCAAGTACCAGACGCTGCCCCCACCCTTACCCTGACGGTTGTGGTGGACGGTACACAACTGTCCATGGCGCTGTCAGATGCACAAGCCATGGGGCATATCGCCAGTTGTTCCATCAGCGATGAGCAGATACAAGCCTTGCGGGCACCAATAGCCCATCCATTCACACGGGGAGCATTGCTATTTGAACAACTCTTCCCGACAAAAATCCGCAACGTCTTGCAACACAGTGCATCACGGGCCATCTATCTGCAACTAGATGAAAGCCTATTAGCCATTCCATGGGAAATGGCTTTTGATGGCAGCCAGTTTTTAGGTGAAAAATTCCAGATTACCCGCCGCGTGCTGTCAGGCGCCCCCCCCAAACGCCCAGGCCGCGCAGCGCCACGCAGGGAGTCTCTGCGCGTCCTGCTGCTACGAAAGCCACACTGCTCGCCAGCACAAGAGGCGTACTGCGCAACGCTGGCCGAAAGCATTCTCTTTATCGAGGGCCTGGAAGCCACCCTGGTGCACACCCAAACCGTTGAACCCACCAGCTTGCTCAAGCTCGTGCACGACAGCGACGTGGTGCACAGCATAGGCACTGACGACCACCTTCACGCAATACCCGACCACCAGGACACCAGCAACGCCGCGCAACTTTGGATATCCGACCATGCCAGCAGTCACATTGGCATGCTGCGGTATGGTGCCAACGTACTCATACACCAGGATGTAGACGACGCACCGCTGCATATCGACGGCATGCGGGCGTTCTACCAGGCCTTGGCCCAGGGCAGTACGCTTGGGGCCGCCGTGCAGCATGCACGGCATAACCGTCACCACCAGCAGACGTCCACAGAAGCCCTTCCGTGGACCTGTGCGCTGTACGGCGATGCTGCATTGGTTCTACACCCCTCCATGGAACGCGCAGGCCTGGACGACAACCTGCGCCAGGTTACGGCCGTGTCCTGCGATCTGGTGGGCTCTACCCACCTGCTGGACACCTGGGGGGCCGAACGTTACAGCGAAGTGCTGGACACCTACCACACGGTGTGCGCTGGCGTGGTGTCGCGCTGGGGCGGCATTTCGGACACCCCCCAAGGCGATGACGGCATCATGTGCTACTTTGGCGTGCCTTTGGCCTACGAAGATTCGGTGGCACGCGCACTACGCGCCGGGCTGGAAATCATCCAAACCGTCACCCAGTTGGGAGTACAGGTACGACTTGGCGTAGTGACCGGCAATGTGGTGGTGCGGTCCGGTCAACCTTTTGGCGTTTCCTTGCACCTGGCCGCACGGCTTCAGTCCATCGCCCAACCCAACACCATGGTTGCCAGCGATTCCACGCGGCAAATCGTCAAAGAAAAATTCATCTTCGAGCGGCTCACAAGCCTGCCGCCGCTCAAAGGATTCGCCCCCGCCACCGCGGCCTACCGCGTGGTCAGCGAAGTACCCAATGGCAGCCAGCTTGCGCAGGAGTCCGCGCCTCGGCGCACCCCATTTGTAGGCCGTAATGCCGAAATCGGCGCGCTGGAACAGCACTGGAATGAAGTCTGCACCCAAGGTGTGCGCGCAGTGCTGGTGTCAGGCGAGGCAGGTATCGGCAAATCACGTCTGGCCAGTGAGTTCCGTCGTTCCCTGCAGGCCCGCAAACTGGCGGTGCTGGAATGCCGCTGCACGCCGGACCATGTGCACAGCACATTCCATCCCTTGATCGATTTTCTGCGCCGCCAGTTGCGCATCGTGGATGAAGAGTCACCCGACAGCAAGCTCCACAAGATCCAGGCACAGCTGCCCGAAGACCTGTTACAGACCGATGCCCAGGCGCTGGTCGCAGCCCTGCTGTCGATTCCGATGGACGGCAGACTGGCAGCCCTGTCCTATACCAAAGAAAAGCAACGCGAACGCACGCTGGACGTGCTGGTGGCCTGGCTGCTGCATGCCACACAGCGTGGCCCGGTTTGCCTGCTGATGGAAGACCTGCAATGGGTTGACCCTTCGACACGTGAATTTCTGCATCGCGCCATGGCCGAGGCGAAGCAGCGCCCCCTGATGGTACTGCTCACCCTGCGCACCGAGCAGTCCCCGGTACAGGACACCGGCTTTGCGGTGCACGAGGTCCCACTGAAGGGCTTGTCGCCCGAATCCACCCGGGCCATGATTCTGGGCGCCTGCGGCCCCTCCGCCGTGCCGGGCGAAATGGTGCAGCTCTTGGCGGCCAAGGCCGATGGTGTCCCCCTGTTCATCGAAGAATCGGCCCGCATGGTAATGGACCTGGGGGTGCAAGCCCACAGCCACGATGCGGCCATGGCGGCGCGCTTCACCGTGCCAGCCACCATCCATGACCTGCTGATGGCGCGGCTGGACCGCCTGGCCACCGCCAAACAAGTTGCGCAGGTGGGTGCCACCATAGGACGCGAGTTCTCCCTGCCGCTGCTGCAGGCCATCGTGGCACACGAAACCTCACCCATCGGGCTGCATGATCTGCCCGCACGCCTTGCAGCGCTGGTGCGCTCCGGGTTGGTGATTGAAACCACCGACGCTGCGGGCACCCACTATTACTTCAAGCATGCGCTGGTGCGCGATGCGGCCTATGAATCCCTCTGGGAGCGCGACCGCAAACGCCTTCACCGCACCATCGCCAACGTTGTACGCGAGCAATTCCAGGACCTGGCGCAAAGCCAGCCCGAGTTGTTGGCCCACCACTTCGCGCAGTCAGGCAACGATGCACAGGCACTGGAATACTGGGAACGGGCCGCCCGCAGAGCCGCCACCCGCTCCGCCCATCTGGAAGCCATCAACCACCTGCGCAGCGGTCTGGCCGTTTTACTGCGGCTGCCGCCGGTATCCGAGCGTGACCGCGCCGAACTGCGGCTGCAGCTGCTACTAGCCGGCCAGCTCATCGCCACCCACGGCTACGGCGCCGACCAGGTAGGGCACGCCTATGAGCGTGCGGCTGAACTTTGCCAGCGCGTAGGCGACGAAACCGCGCAAATGAAAACCCTGCTCGGGCTGGAGGGCTACCACTTCATGCGCGCCGACTTTGACCGCGCGCATGAGATCGCCCAACAGGCTGCCAATCTGATCGGCGAGGCTGCCGACCCCATGCGCAAAATCCAGGTGCAATGGGCGGCAGGCAACATCTTGTTCCACAAGGGTGATTTTGTGGCCTCCCTCGCGCACCTGGACGCCTGCCTCACCGACTACCGACAGCTGCAGCACCACCCCAGCGTGGTACAAGACCCCGGCATCATGAGCCTGTGCTATTCCGCCTGGGCCGTGTGGGAACTCGGCCTGGCCGACCAGGCCCTGGAGCGGGCAAGGCAGGCTGTGGCCCTGGCCGAACAACTCGGCCACAAATTCAGCATGGGCGAAGCATTTGCTTTTTGTGCGTCCATACACCTGTTCCGGGGCGAGATCACCGAAGCCATGCACTGCGCCAAGCAGGCCAAAAGCATCTGCCAGGAAGGCGGATTTGCCGTCTGGCTCGCGTATTCCACCCTACTGCATGGACGCCTGCTGGCCGAGCTGGGCGAACCCGAGGCTGGCGTGGCAGAAATGCAGCAGGCCTACCGCATGTGGGTCTCCACCGGCGCCGTCGTCACCCGTCCGCTGTACCTTGCGATGCAGGCCGAAGGCTTGGCACTGGCTGGCAAACCCGATGAAGGCCTGGCCCTGCTGTACCAGGCGTTCGAGATCGTCTGCCAGTACCAGGAGCATTACCACGAGGCCGAAATCCGCCGGCTCACGGGCGAGTTGCTGCTGCAATCTGCCGCCTTGCACGGACAAGACCGACAACAGGAAGCTGAACAATGGCTGCAAGGCGCGCTGGACTTTGCCCGTAATCGCCAACATCGGGCCGCAGCCCTGCGCTGTGCCACCAGCCTGTCGCAACTACAGGTAGCACAAGGCCGCTCATCAGAGGCAAAAATCGTACTCAAAAGTGAGTATGACGCCGTATCGGAAGGTTTCTACACTCGCGACGTGCAGGTTGCCGGGGCTTTACTGGAGCCTCTGTTGCCAGCCGAATACGACCCCCTCGCCACCGCCTGAAGCTCGCAGTTGGTGAATGGGCAACCAGTCACCCACGGAGCCCCCATGACCCCACTACTCGCCGCCTTTGACGACGTGCAGATCTCGGCTTTCCAACAAAACCGCCTGCTTTTCTCCTGGCTCAATGACGATCAACAGCGTGCCGCGCTGTACCAGGAATTACTACAAACCCCGCGCGTGCTGCAGTTCACCAGTTGCGCCGACACCAAGATCCACGCCAGCGACGCTGGCGACTCGGTCTACCACCAGCAGGTCTACCTGCTGTCGCAACGCACGCACATCGAACAGGCGCTGACCAACACCGAATGCTTCAGCAACTCGCCCTACCTGGCCCTGGGCAGCGGTACCTTCATGCTGGGCCTGGACAAGGACCAGCCCACACCCGCAACCGACGAGCACAAGGCCCAGCGCCAGTTTGCGATGAGCGCCTTCAAGTACGACGGCCGCACCATCGCCGCGCTATCGGCGCTGGCCTACCAGGCCGCCGCCGTACTGCCGCTGAAAACCCGGGAGTTCGACCTGGCCTATCTGAGCGAACAGGCCGCGCTGCGCTTTGTCGGCTTCCTGTTCGGCTTTGCCCAGTCCGACATAGGCCTGCTGGAGCAGACCATGCGCCTGGCCTACAACGGCATGAGCTACCAGATGTTTGCCCGCCACTTCGTCGCCAACCCTTTCGCCGTGCCCCAGGCCTCGGGCGCGATGGGCATGCTGCTGGTACGCGTCGGCCAGCTGATCGACCAGTACCAGAAAGCCATCGGCAAAAAAGAGCAGGATGAAGTCGCGTCCCTGCAGCAGGAGCTAAAGGACCTGCAGACCTTTGCCTTCCCGCCCCAGGGCGCCCTGCTGCTGAAGGATTTTGAGCCCGTGCTGCCACGGCTGGCGCGCACGGCGGCACAGTACTCGGGCACCGAGCTGGCAGCCATCGTGGTGGGCTCCATCGCCGGCATCATCGGCAATGTGCAGGCCAGCGTCAGCATCGCCATCAGCCAGTTCTTCACGCTCGGCCAAATGCCGCTGGCCCAAGCCGCCGCGTTGCGCGCAGCGCAAAATCCAGCCGATGCGGGTGCGCTCAGCGCGCTGATTTTGGAAGCGCTGCGCCTGCAGCCACCCGCGCCGTTTTTGCCGCGCCGCGTGCTGAAGGACAACCCATTTGGCGATGTGAACGGCGTGCGCATCCCGGCCGGCTCCCTCGTCATCCTGGCGGTGGGCGCAGCCACACGCAACAACGGCCAGCCCCATCCGCACGAGTTCCGCGCCACGGCCACTAAGGACGATCCGCTGATCTTCGGCGGCGATCCCGGCGACCACCTGCACCAATGCCTGGGCAAGTACATCGCGATGCCACTGGTAGCCCAGGTGGTGCAGCAGGTGCTGCTGCTACCCGGCCTGGCGCAGACGCTGGACCCGACCACCGGCGAGCCGAACCGGCTGCAAAAACACTGGGGCTTCAACTGCAGCAGCTTCCCGCTGCAGTTCACTGTGGACAAACGGGTCATCCAGCAGTCGCTCAACGTGGTGATGGAAATCAAGAAGCCGCTGGCCGTACACGCCGAGGCGCTGAAGCAGATCATCGTCTACGGCGCACCGCGCATCGAGCTGCGGCTGCAGCAGGCACGCCATGTGCACTTCGCATTTTTCGAGTTTCTAGAGAACGACAGCAAGCTGGTGCTGCACACCATCTTCGACGGCGACTTCGACGCCTACATCGAACACTTCGCGCTGCAGATCGGCCCGCTGTTCGACCTGCTGTTCGAACACATCGACAACGCGCCGCCGCTCCCAGTGGCGGAATTCCCCAAGGAATTCATCGACGCGATACGCCTGCACAACAAGCAGCCCGCCGGGCGTTATTTCTACAGCGCCTACCCGATGCGCACCGTGGCCGACATCAACGCCAGCCCGGAGGTCCGCTAAATGCCGCACACCGCCCGGCTTGAGAAAGCCCACATCCAGAACATCGTGGTCAACGGCTACGACTTTCACCATAGCCGCTACTTTGTGCACAGCATCACCCAGGTCGATACGGCACGGCAGTTTCTGCGCGCGCTGCTGGACGGTGGCTGGGTCGTCGCGGCCACCGCCTCGCGCGCCGCCGCCGCGCGGCTGAAGGCGGCGCAGCGCTGTCCGGTCGGCATAGGCTTCACCTTCAAAGGCTTGCAGCAGCTGCAACTGCCCTCGGTGTATCTGCGCGCCTTCCAGGACCGCGCGCCGGCCTTTGCCGAGGGTGCCTACCAGCGCGCAGCACACCGCCTGGCCGACACCGGCCCCAGCGCCGCCGAGCTGTGGGATACCAGCTTTCGGCCGAACACGGCGCACATCTTCCTCACCCTGCATGCCGACACCCAGGCCGAGCTGGACCAGGCGCAGACCACACTGCAGCAGTTGGCCGGCGACGCGTTTGCGCCCGAGGGCTGGACGGCGGCCTTCCAGGGTGGCCACCTGAACCACGACCGCAAAAAGCGCCGCATCCACTTCGGCTATCTGGACGGCATCACCAACCCACTGGTCAACGGCCTGCACCCGCATGCCGCCCACTATGCCGAGCTGAAGATTCCGCCCCAATTCCACGCCCCCGGCGAGTTCCTGCTGGGCCATGAAAACGACGAGGGCTATAACCGCTGGCTGCTCAGTACCGAGGACGAGCCGGTGCGCCAGTTCTTTGCCAACGGCAGCTTCTCGGTGTTCCGCAAGATGGCGCAGGACACGGCGGCGTTCGAGTCCTTCGTGGACAAGGCAGCCGGCGATGCCCCCTCGGCCGACTATGTGCGCGCCAAGCTGCTGGGCCGCTGGCACGACGGCCGGGTACTGGACGAAAGCTCACCCAGCCAGCCCGGACCAGACCACACGCCGCAGACAAACGCCGAGTTGAACGACTTCGACTTCTCGGCCGACAAGCAGGGCCTGGGCTGCCCCTTCGGTGCGCACATCAGGCGTATGAACCCGCGAGCCGATCCGGTCGTGCCGTTCCGCCGACGTCCACTGCTGCGCCGTGGCATTCCATACGGCCCGGCAGGTGGTGGGGCCGACAGCGACCGTGGCCTGCTAGGCCTGTTCTTCTGCGCCAGCCTGGAGGACCAGTTCGAGCACCTGGTGTCCGAGTGGGGCAACAAAAATCCGTTTGGCACCGGCATCCAGGGCACAGCCAAGGACCCGCTGATCGGCAACCACGAAGGCGACGGCGGCCAGTACGACATTCCCATGGGCGGCAGCGTCAACAAGCCACTGACCGGCTTCACACCGTTCGTCACCACACGCGGCACGCTGTACACGATGTTCCCCAGCCTGCCGGCGCTGCGGGTACTGGCCGAGCCACCGGCGGGCTGATGCAAGCCAAAGAGGCCGCCAACGCAGGTAGTACCTACGCCAGAAGCTATCAATAAAGTAGCAACCACAAATCTGAAAGCCCCCTCCGTGGGGCTTTCCTGCAATTGGTGAGCAGCTGCGCTATAAAACGCCTTTCGCCCACAGAAAGCTCCCGCCCCATGACCACCACCCTGCCCACCTATTTCATCTCCCATGGCGGCGGCCCCTGGCCCTACATGGAAGAGATGCGCCCCATGATGCGCATCCTGGCCGAATCGCTGGCCGACATGCCGCGCCAGATCGGCGTCACCCCCAAGGCTGTGCTGTGCATTTCGGCCCACTGGGAGGAAAGCGCCTTCACCGCCATGGCCCACCCCCAGCCGCCCATGCTGTACGACTACGGCGGCTTCCCGCCCCATACCTACAAGGTGGTCTACCCCGCGCCCGGCGCGCCGGAAGTGGCCCAGCGCGTAGTGGAGCTCATCGCCGCCGCCGGCCTGCCCGCGCGTCTCGACCCGCATCGCGGCTTTGACCACGGCACGTTTTCGCCCCTGGTGGTGATGTACCCCCAAGCCGATGTGCCGGTGCTGCAGCTGTCGCTGAAAACCGGGCTGGACCCTGCCGTCCACCTGGCGCTGGGCCGGGCCCTGGCGCCGCTGCGCGACGAGGGCGTGCTCATCGTCGGCAGCGGCCTGAGCTACCACAACCTGCGCATGTTCGGCCCGGCGGCCCGGGCGCCGTCCAAAGCCTTTGACGACTGGCTGCAGGACACCGTGGCCGCCGCCCCGGCCGAGCGCGAAGCCCGCCTGCTGGCCTGGGCCAGCGCGCCCTCGGCCCGCCTGGCGCACCCGCGCGAAGAGCATCTGATCCCGCTGATGGTGGCCGTGGGCGCCGCCTTCAATGACCCGGCCACCTGCGTCTACCACGAAGACGCCATGTACGGCGGCGTCACCGCCTCCAGCTTCCGCTTCGACACCAAGGATTAAAAACCCCGTTGACGCAGGTAAAACCTGCGCCAGCAGCTACATATTCAATAGCAAAATGCATTTACGTTCTTTCACCGCAGCTTGCGCCGCCCTACTGTGTGCCGGCGCGGCCCACGCCGTACAGGACTGCGAACTCAACGGCCAATCCGTCAACCCCGACAACGGCAGCACCACCGCCGGCAAGACCGGCATCATGCGCTGCAAGGACCGCGACACCGGCCAGCTGACCCGCGAAGAAGAGCTGCAGAACGGCCGCTCCATGGGCCTGGACCGCTTCTACCAAAACGGCAAACTGCTGCGCGAGCGCCATGTCAACGAGCGCGGCAACAACCACGGCCTGGTACGCGAATTCGCCCCCGACGGCACGGTGCTGCGCGAGTCCACCTACGACAACGGCAGCGAAGTCGGCCTAGTGCGCCGCAACCACCCGACGGGCACTCTGATGCGCGCCACCTACTACGGCACCGGTAACCAGGGCGAACTGGCCTATGCCGAACTGACGCCGCGCGGCCAGCTGCGCGCCCTGCGCTGCGGCGACAAACCGCTGCTGACGCCGCTGGTGGACGACGCCAAGCTCTGCGGCTTCGGCGGCAAACCCGCCCAGGTAGAGATGTTCAACGATACCGGCGTGCTGCAGATGCGCGCCAGCTATGTCAACGGCCAGCGCCAGCGGCTGGAGGACCTGTACCCCAGCGGCAAGCCGGAGCGCGTGGAAGAAACCAAGGACGGCACCCGCTCCGAGCGCCGCTTTGCCGAAGACGGTGTGCTGCGCCGCGAAACCCTGTGGCAGCTGGACGGCAAAACCTCCAGCAAGACCCTGGAGCGCGAATTCTCTGAAAGAGGCAGCCTGGTGCGCGAGCAGAAATGGGCCGAGCGCCGCGCGGTGAGCGACGCCAGCTTCTACCTGAATGGCCAGCCCAAAAGCCGCATGCTGTATAGCCGCGACGGCAACACTAATTACGTGGACGAAACCGACTTCTATGACAGCGGCAAGCCATCCCGCACCGGGCGCTACATCCAGACCGACCGCTACAACCAGACCCCTGTAGGCACCCACCAGTCCTTCAACGCCCAAGGCAAGCTGGTGGGCGAAGCCATCTACGACAGCCGTGGCCGCATCAGCCGCGAACGCGACTGGGACGACGACGGCAAGCTCTTGCACGACGACGAGGTGTTTGAAGACGGCTCGCGCAAGGCCTACGCCAAATAAAAAAGGGCGCTGCACCACGGCAGCACCCTTTTGGCAGATTTATAAAAATCGGCCGCTGGCGCAGATATAACCTACGCCAGTAGCTACATATTTAATAGCAAACCAGCTCAGGCCGTGCGGCCACGCCCGGCCACCAGGGTGTCGCCCAGGCCGACCAGGCCCATGGCCAGACGTCCGACAGCCGCGGCGGCGGAACGCAGGGCCAATGCCAGGTCGCGGCCCGGCTGGACCACGCCACCGCGCCACTGGGCACCGGCACTGGCGGCTTCCTGACGGCCGTCCCAGACCGCCTCGGTCTGTGGCTCCCAGCTGAAGTAGGCAGCCTCCGCCTGACTAGCCTGGGCACCCAGGTACCAGGATTCAACCACCAGGCTCTGGCCCGCTTGAAGCGTCAGGCTATCGCCGGCATGGAGGATGTGGTCACCTAGCACCATGGTGTGGCCGGTGTGCGGGCCGTCCATGGTGGCCCAAATCTTCCCCTGCGCCACACGAAACACGCCAGGCTGACGCGGTTGCAACGTGGTAGCGTGCCCCGCATCCAGCTTCCAGCATTCCGTCAGAGCGGCCGCAGAAAGAGTGGATTGCAATGCAAGGGTGGTAGACATGGTGTACTCCAGATAATGTCGTTTTGGGAATGAATCATCGTTCTTGTCGTTCACGGGGTCCAATGAAATCGGACCGGGTTATTGATTCCCAAACCGCATGAATGGCACACTCCCCCCATGCTCCAACCCCAAACCCATTTACGTACCCGCCCCATCAGCGTGGGCCAGCTACGCGCCTTCACCGCCGTGGCCCGGCACCTGAACTTCCGCGCCGCCTCCGAGGAGCTGGCGCTGACCCAATCGGCCGTCAGCCGGCAGATCCAGGCGCTGGAAGAAGAAGTCGGCGTACCGCTGTTCCTGCGCCACACCCGGGCTGTCGAGCTGACTGGCGCGGGCTCCCAATTGATGCGTAGCGTAACGCACGCGCTGGAGCAGCTGGACAGCACGGTGCGCATGATCCGCCGCAGCGCGGGGCGCAAAAGCGTGGCCGTCAGCACCTGGGCCTCGTTCGCATCCATGTGGCTGATCACCCGGCTGGAGGCCTTCCAGAGCGAATTCCCGGACATCGACATCCGCATCGACGCCACCGACAACCTGATCGACCTGGAAACCGCCGATGTGGACCTGGCACTGCGCTACGCCAAGGCCGACATGGTGCCGCCAGGCGCGGTACGCATGTTTGGCGAACAGCTGACCGCCGTGGCCAGCCCCTGGCTACTGAAAACCGGCCAGCCCTTGGTGCGCGGCGAAGATCTGGCGCATTTCGCACTGATCGAGGCTGGTGACGCACACCGTGCGAACCACCTGGAATGGCTGTCTTGGCGGCGCTGGTTCGAGGTGCACCAGCTGGAGCATATAGAACCCAAACGCTGGATGTTCTTCAACTACGCCCACCAGATCGCCCAAGCCGCGCTCACCGGGCAAGGCATCGCGCTGGCGCGCATGCCACTGATTGCCGACAGCCTGGCCAGTGGCGATCTGGTGGAAATACTGCCGCATATGCGGCTGGACTCGCCCGTGGCCTACTGGATGGTGGTCGGCCCGCGCAGCGCAGACCGGCCCGAGATCAAGGCCTTCTGCGCTTGGCTGCAGCTACAGGCCCTGGCGACCCGCAAAGCCATAGGCGATGGGCCGGACCCGGATACGGTAGATCACTTCGACTGACGCGTGAGCATGCGCCCGGCGCGCTGCAGCACGCCGTCGCTTGCTGCTTCACAGGCCAACCGGCCGTTGACGAAGACCTGTTCGATGCCGATGGAGCGCTCCAGCGGGCTCGCGTAGCTGGCCATGTCCTGCACCCGTGCCGGGTCGAACACCACCACATCGGCAAACCAGCCGGGTTGCAGCTGGCCGCGCTGCTGCAGGCGGAAGTTGCGCGCCGACAGCCCCGTCATCTTGTAGACCGCCTGCTCCAGCGTGAACAGCTCCTGCTCGCGGCAGTAACGGCCCAGCACGCGCGGAAAGGCTCCCCAGAGCCGCGGATGCGGATGCTGGTCGTGCGGCAGGCCGTCGGAGCCGATCATGCTCAGGGGATGGGCCAGCACGCGCTTCACGTCGTCCTCGTGCATCTGGAAGTAGCAGGCGCCGCCGGGCTGCAGGCGCTGGCAGGCGGTTTGCTGGTCTACGCCCCACTCGGCCGCGATATCGGCCAGCAGGCGGCCCACCATCTCGGGGTGCGGGGTCGACCAGCTGAGCAGCACGTCGATCACGCCGTCCACCAGGTCCTCGCGCAGCACGGTGGAGCCGGCCAGGTAGGGGTAGACGTCCATGGCCACTCTCTGCCGTTCGGCCAGCTTCTCGATTAGCGGCAGGGTCTGCAAGGTGCGGCCCCAGTTGGCCGGGCCCGCGCATTTGTGGTGCGAGATGATCAGCGGCACGCCGGCGATGTGGGCTGTGTCGCCGGCCTCGTGCAAGGCCTCGATGATGGCCGCCATCTCGCTGCGCAAATGGGTGGCGTAGACGCCGTCGAACTGCGCCACCACCTGGGCCAGGCGCACCACCTCTTCCATGGGCGCAGCAAATGCTGGCTCGTAGAACAGGCCGCTTGAGAGGCCGGTGGCGCCCTGGGCCATGCACTCGGCCAGCAGCGCGCACATGCGCTCCAGCTCCTCCGCGCTGGCCGGCTGGTCCATGTCGGCCATGCAGGCAAAGCGCAAGGTGGTGTGGCCGATCAGCGAAGCCACATTCACCGCCGGCTGGGCCTGGTCGACCGCCGCGGTATAGGCCTCAAAAGCCGGGTATTTGAACGCGTCATGGCCCAGCAGATTCAGCGGCGGCAGCGGCTGCTGCACCTGGTAGGGCGCGAGCGAAATACCGCAGTTGCCGGTCACCACCGTGGTGATGCCCTGCGACAACTTGGGCCACATGCCGGGCGATTGCAGCACCAGGTTGTCGTCGTGGGTGTGCACGTCGATGAAGCCGGGCGCGATCACGCGGTAGCGGCAATCTATGCGCTGCAGCCCGGGAAGATCTATGGCGAGCTTGGGGCCCATGGCGGCGATGCGGTCGCCCTGCAGCAGCACGTCGCCCAACCAGGCAGGCGCGCCTGTGCCGTCGATGATGCGGCCCTGCTCCAGCAGCACAGCGGCTTGCGTCATGCGCCGTCTCCGGGCTCGGCAGGGTCTACGCCCCAGCTGAGCTGCGGGTGGTGCCGCATATCCACGCCGCGGGTGCTGAGGATTTCATGCACACCACCAAGGCGCTTCACCGCCTGGTCGCCCAGGCGCTGGGCCACCAGCACGGTCAATATTTCAATCACCGTCAGGTGCACTAAGTAGGCCTCGGTGCCGACATGCATCACCGGGTCTTCGGGCACATGGATGCCGAGCACGATGTCGGCATGCTGGGCCAGCAGGCTGTCTTGCTGGGTCAGCGCAATCACCGTGGCGCCCTGGCTGCGCGCCACGTCCACCGCTTCTATCAACGAAGGCATGCGCCCCACGTGCGAGATGGCAAACACCACGCCACCGGGCATCTGCGTGGCGGCAGACACCAGCTGCAGATGCATGTCCAGATAGGCATTCGCCACCAGCCCCAGGCGGAACAGCCGCGCCTGCATGTCGGAGGCCATGAAGCTCGATGTGGCGCCGACGCTGTAGCAATCCACCCGCGTGGCCGCCGCCATGGCGCGGGCCGCGGCTTCCACCGCCTCCACGCTCAGCTGGGCCGGCACGCTGTTGATGGCCGAGGCCGCACCCTTGATGACCTTGGTGATCACCTGGGCCGCATCGTCCTCCAACCGCACCTTGCGGTGCAGCGGCGAGCCGCCAACCGCCATCTCCTGCGCCAGCGCCAGCTTGAATTCACGCAGGCCCGGATAACCGAGGTCACGGCAGGTGCGCATGATGGTGGGCACCGAGCTGCCGGAGCGCTGGGCCAGGGCTTCAAAACTTTCATCGAGCACACGCTCGGGGTCTTGCAGCACCAGGGCCAGCACCTTGCGCCGGCCGGCCGGTGCGCTGACCATCAGGGCCGCGATTTTTTGGAGTACGCCAGAGGACATGCAGGCTTTCAGAAACAGGTCACCAGCGCATCACAGACGCCATAGTCGGCATCGACCACCGGCATCCAGCGCCATTTGTCGAAGGTGGTGCAAGGATGCGAAATCCCCAGCGCCACGCGGTCGCCGACCTGCAGCAGTGCGCTGCCGGCATCCGTCCAGCGCAAATAGGCATGCTGGTCGTTCAGGGCGCTGACGGTCCAGTCGGCAGGTGCCGTGCGGATGCTGCGGCCACCGCGCGGGCTGTAGGCTATCGGTGTGGGCAGATCGAGGTCATAGGACAGGTCGCGCCGCCCCACAGCCAGGATCGCCAGGCCAGGCTCGGGGCAGGACTGCACGCTGGCCCAAACCTCAATCGCCGGATGCAAGCCGTCTTCGCAGCCCAGGCGCTGGTTTACCGCGTTCACCATGCGCTTGTAGAAACCGTGGTCGTGCGTCACATAGCAGCCCGAGCGCAGCAGACCGCGCACCGGGCGCGACAGCGCGGGTTTCAGCTGCTCGGCCACCAGGTCAAAGATGGCCGAGCCGCCGGCCGTGATCAGCACCTCGTCGTCGGCAAACCAGCCTGCCGCGTCACAGACCAGGGCGATGGCGGCGACGCGCTGCATCAACGCATCCGCGTAGGCGCTGTCGGGCTCGGTCTTGCCGCTGGCGCCGCCGCCTTCGTAGCACTCGATGCCGACCAGCCGCGTGGCGCTGCTCTGGTGCAGGCGCTCGGCCAGGGCCAGCGCATCCGCATGGGTACGGCAACCGGTGCGGCCACCGGGCACGCCGATCTCGATCATCACTTCGAACGGGGTGGCTTGCGGGTGGGCGTTGAACCAGGCTTCAATCAATGCCAGCTGGGCCAGCGAATCCACCAAGAAGGCGATGCGCAGGCCGGTGAATTCCTGTTGCAGAGTCTGGATGCCTTGCAGGTCGGAGGCCGTCAGCACCTGGTTGGCGATCAGGCAGCGGCGCGCGCCGGTGGTGGCGCCGGCGCGCACCTGGCCGACGGTGGCAAAGGTCAGGCCCCAGGCACCCGCATCCAGCTGGCGCTGGAACAGCTGCGGCGACATGGTGGTCTTGCCATGCGGCGCCATGCCGACACCGCGCTCGGTGGCAAAGCGCTGCATCCACGACAGGTTGTGCGTGACGGCATCGCGCTTGACGATGGCCAGCGGCAGCGGCAGGTCGCCGTCCAGCACGTTCCAGCCTTGCGCTGCTACGGCAGAGCGGCGCAGCGGAGCCGTGTTCTGCGGAAAGCCTTTGAACGAGGCGTCGAGCTGGGGGTCGAGGATATCTTGCAGAGTCATATTCATTCCATGTTCACCAGGGGTAGATCATCGCGCAGGCAGGCCTTGAAACGGCCCTGCCCCAGGTCTTTGAGTTCAGGGCGCTGCTCGGCGCACAGCGCCATCGCGTGCGGGCAGCGGGTACGGAAGACGCAGCCAGACGGCGGGTCGATCGGGCTGGGGATGTCGCCCTGCAGCGGCACGTGCACGCTCTTGTGCCGCGGGTCGGGCTTGGGCGATGCGGCCAGCAGCGCCTGGGTGTATGGGTGCAGCGGCTGGCTGAACAGATCGGCTGTAGGCGCCACCTCCATCACCCGGCCCAGGTACAGAACCACCACGCGGTCGCACAGGTATTCGACCACGTCCAGATCGTGCGAGATGAACAGCATGGTCAGCGACAGCTTGTCGCGCAGATCACACAGCAGGTTCACCACCTGGGCCTGAATGGACACGTCCAGTGCCGACAGCGGCTCGTCGGCGACGATGAATTCCGGCTCCACCGCCAAGGCACGGGCTACGCCTATGCGCTGGCGCTGGCCACCCGAAAACTCGTGCGGATAACGCGCCGCATGCTCGGGCCGCAGGCCCACGGTTTCCAGCAGCTCGGCGATGCGCGCGGCGCGGGCCTGCTTGCCGGCATGCAGGCCATGCACCTGCAGCGCTTCACCCAGAATGTCGCGGATGCGCATCTTCGGGTTCAGGCTGGCATACGGGTCCTGGAAGATCATCTGCAGCTTGCTACGCAGCGCGCGCATGCGGCTGTCGGACGCCTTGCCCAGGTCTTCGCCGCGGTACAGCACCTGGCCTTGCGTGCTTTCCACCAGGCGCAGCAGGGTCCGGCCTATGGTGCTTTTGCCGGAACCCGACTCGCCCACCAGGCCCAGGGTTTCGCCGCGCTGGATGGCGAAGGACACGTCGTCCACCGCGCGCACCGGACGCGTGCTGGCGCCGAAATACTTGTGCAGGCCGCGCACCTCGATCAGGGCTTCGCTCATGCGGCCTCCTTGTGCTGCATCACGTTGCGCTGCTCTATCGGCAGCACACAGCGGGCCCAGCGGCCCGGGCCTTCGGCATTCAGCACCGGCATGGCCTGCTGGCACAACGGCAGCGCCAGATCGCAGCGCGGTGCGAATGCGCAGCCGGGTGGCGGTGATAAGGGGCTGGAGACCTGGCCGCGGATCGCGTACAGGCGGCGTTTACCATCTGCGTTCAGCGCGCGCTTGCGCTGCTGCGCGGGCAGGCAGGCCAGCAGGCCCTGGGTGTAGGGATGGCGCGGCTGGGCGAACAGCTCGACCACTGGCGCGGCCTCGACGATGCGCCCGGCGTACATCACCGCCACCTCGTCGGCATGGTGGGCCACCACGCCGAGGTTGTGGGTGATGAACAGAATGCCCATGCCGGTCTCGGCCTGCAGGCGCCGCATCAGCGCCAGGATCTGCGCCTGGATGGTCACGTCCAGTGCGGTGGTGGGCTCGTCGGCGATCAGCAGGGTCGGGTTGCAAGCCATGGCCAGGGCGATCATCACACGCTGGCGCATGCCGCCTGAGAGCTGGTGCGGGTACTCCTTGACGCGCTGGGCGGCGGCCGGGATCTCCACCAATTCCAGCATGCGCTGGGCGTGGGCCATGGCGGCGGCGGCGTCCAGGCCCAGGTGCAGGCGGGCCGATTCTGCTATCTGCTCGCCGACGGTGAACACCGGGTTCAGGCTGGTCATCGGCTCCTGGAAGATCATCGCAATCTCGTTGCCGCGGATGGCGCGCATCTGCGACTCGGGCAGCTGCAGCAAGTCCACCGTGCGGCCGTCGCGCTGGGTGAACAGCGCCTCGCCGCTGACCTGGGTGCTGGCAGTGCGTGACAGCAGGCGCATCAGGGTCAGGCTGGTGACGGACTTGCCCGAACCAGACTCGCCTACCAGCGCGGTGGTGCGACCCGGATGGATCTGGAAGCTGACGTCGGCCACCGAGCGGATCAGGCCTTCGTCGGTATCAAAGAAAGTGCTGAGATGGCGTACATCCAGCCGTGTGTGGCTGGGAGTCGGGGGGGTCGTGGGGATAGACATAGTTTTATAGGGACTTCTTTAGCCGGGGGTCCAGCAGGTCGCGCACGCCGTCGCCCAACAACTGCAGCGACAGCGCCGTCAGGATGATGGCCAGGCCAGGGAACAGCACGATCCACAGCGCCTGCTGCGCGTACTGCTGGCTGCCTGCGACCATCGTGCCCCAGGTCGGAATCTCGGGCGGTACGCCGACACCCAGGAAGGACAAGGCGGCTTCGGCCAGGATGGCGTAGGCGAAGATGAACGAAGTCTGCACCAGGATCGGCGACATCAGGTTCGGCAGGATGTGGCGCCACAGAATGCGCCCGGTGGACACGCCCAGCGCGCGCGCAGCCTCGACAAACAGCAGCTCGCGCACCACCAGGGTCGATGCCCGCACCACCCGCGCCACACGCGGCGTGTAGACCAGCACCAGGGCCAGCACCACGTTCAGCATCGACGGGCCGAGGATCGCCACCAGCGCGATTGCCAGCAGGATGTCGGGGAAGGACATCATCGCGTCCACGACGCGCATCACCGGCGCATCCAGCTTGCGGAAGAAGCCGGCCAGCAGACCGAACAAAGTACCAAAAGCGATAGCACCTCCCGCAGTCAGTGCGGCGATGGTGAGCGAATACCGCCCGCCAAATGCGATACGGGCGAACAGGTCGCGGCCGAGCTCGTCGGTACCCAGGATGTGCTCCATCGTCGGCTTGGACAGGCGTTGGCTGACCGCGGTGTCGTTCGGGTCAAACGGCGTCAGCACGCTGGCAAAAATGGCCACGATGACGACCAGCAGCAAGCAGATGGCGGCCGCCAGCACGATGCGGCGGCGGAATAGTTTTTGCAGAACGTGGGGGATTTTCATAACGGAACAAGCTCAATACTTCACGCGTGGATCGACCAGCATGTAGAGCAGATCGACCAGGAAATTGATGACCACGTAGATCACGGCGATCACCAGCAGAGCGCCCTGGATGACCGGATAGTCGCGGCGCAGCACGGCGTTCACCACCAGGTTGCCGACGCCGGGCAGGCCGAACACGGTCTCGGTCACCACCGCGCCGCCGATCATCAGGGCCGTGGTCAGACCGAGCACGGTGACGATGGGCACCAGGGCATTGCGCAGCGCATGCTTGAGGATGACGACCTTCTCGGTCAGACCCTTGGCGCGGGCGGTGCGCACATAGTCTTCTTCCAGCACGTCGAGCATGGACGCGCGGGTGAAGCGGATGATCAGCGCCGAGTTCAATACGCCGAGCACGGTGGCCGGCAGCACCAGATAGTGCAGACGCTCGCCCAGCGTCGCGCCCGGATCGCCATAGCCGGACACCGGAAACCAGCCCAGCGCCACGGCAAAAATCTGCATCAGCACCAGGCCCAGCCAGAAGCTGGGAATGCTGGCGCCGAGCATGGCCAGCCCGGTCACCACCTGATCGATCCACTTGCCGCGGTACACAGCAGAAACGATGCCGCTGGGTACGCCGATCAGCGCGGCAATGGCCACCGCCAGAAGTGCCAACAAGGTGGTGGGCTCGGCCCGCTCCCACAGCGCCTGGGTCACAGGGCGCTGCAAGAAGATGGACTGGCCCAGGTTGCCATGCGCCAGTTCTTTCAGCCAGTAGCCGAACTGCACGACCAGGGGCTGGTCCAGCCCGTATTCGCGCTGCACGCGGACAATGTCTTCGGCCGTGGCCTGGTCGCCCAGCAGCACCGAGATCGGGTCGCCGGACGCGGCCCGCGTGAGGATGAACACCAGTACCGCTACCAGCGCCATCACCACCAGCATGCCCGCGATGCGGGAGGCAATATAGCGATACACAGAATCTCTCCTCAAGCAAACCAGCCGCAGCAGCGAAAGCCCGCTGCGGATATTTTCAAAAAACCTACGCAGAGAACTCTATCGAGGATGCACTGCCCACCGCCACGTACTGGCCGGTGAATTGAATGTCGCCCTTGGTTACTCGGAAGATGGTCACGTTGTCGCCTTGCTTGTTGTGGCACACGTACAAGAACTTGCCGCTCGGGTCGAGGGTACAGCTGCGCGGGTAGTTGCCACGCGTCCACTCTTCACGCACCAGCTTAGGCTCGCCAGCAGCATTGATCTTGAACAGCGAAATCGAGTCGTGCAAGCGGTTCAAGGACACAAAGTGCTGGCCATCGGGCAGCATGCGGATGCCGGACGCATAGCTGGTACCTTTGAAGCCCGGCGGCAAGGCCGAGGTTTCGCTGACCAGGGTCAGCACACCCGTGCCACTGTGGTAGCGCATGAAGGCAATCGTCGATGCCTCTTCGTTCACCAGATACAGCCACTTGCCATTCGGGTGGAAGCAGAAGTGCCGCGCGCCCGAGCTTTCCGACACCGCCACGCTGCTGGGCTGGCTCAGTACGCCGGTGCCGCGGTCGAACTTGTACGAGATCACACGGTCCAGGCCCAGATCGGCCACCAGCACAAAGTTGCCGCCCGGGTCGCTGTGCACCATGTGGGCATGCGGGCCATCGTGGTCGCTGGTGGCAAAGCCCTCATGGGACAGTGCGGCCTTGGGCACCACATCGGCGCCGGGCTTGCACTGCGTGCCGCCGCAGGCATCCACATCCTTGTAGACAGCCACTGGCTTGTCGGTATCAAAGCCGCCATCGGCGCGCAGCGCGATCACGCTGACATCGCCACTCGAGTAGTTGGCGGTGAACAAGAAGCGGCCGTCCGGGTGGACGCTGATGTGCGCCGGGTCCTTGCCGCCGCAAGCGATCTCGGCGACGAACGACAGCGCGCCATTGGCCTCGATGCGGTAGGCCGATACCGAGCCGCCGCTGTCCGCACCGGCCACCGCAGAGAACTCGTTGCCGGCATACAGCATGCGCAGCGACGGATGGCGTGCCAGCGAAGCCGGGTTGCGCAGCTTGCTGCCCGCGTCGCCGGTATTCAATACCGCCGCCGGTGCACCGGCGATGGGCATGAGAGCACCGGTTGCACTGTCCAGCGCGAACTGGTGTACGCCCAGGCCACGGCCTCCGCGCCAGGGCTTGCCGCCATCGGTGTAGGTACCCACATAGGCGTACACCGGGCCAGAGCTAGCGGCTTGCGCGCTCAGCGCGGTCAAACCCAAAGCTCCCAGGCCAGAAACGACGGCCGAGGCTTTGAGAAAGTGTCTGCGGCTGGCAGCTGTGTGGTCATAGTGCAATTCCTGGTCAGTAACACGAGATGGCATGGCATTTCCTGTGAATGGGTGGAAGGGACGGGACGGGGGGCGGAATCAGAACGGCAGCAGGCCGCCCCGGTTTACTTCTTCAGGCCGGTGTTCCAGAAGAACGGCCAAGTAGCGGGTGTGTAGCCCTCCAGCGCTGGCGACTTGGCCGACAGGCTGTTGAACTTGCCCACGTTGATGTAAGGCACTTCGTCGTACACCACCTGCTGCACCTTGCCCCACAGCGCGGCGCGCTTGGCGGGGTTGGTTTCCTGGTTCAGCGCCGACAGCGCGGCCTGCTTGGCGGGCGTGGACCACCAGCCGGGCGCGCCATCGCCGAGTTGCGGCGGCGACAGCATGGGCTCGGGGAACTGGCCGGAATGGGTCACATAGATGTCCCACAGCTTGGAGTCGTTGCGGCGCTGCACCAGGGTGGCCCAGTCCACCACATTCAAGTCCACCTTGAAGCCGGCCTTCTTCAGCTGCTCGGCCATGATCAAGGCCATGTTGTAGTGGAAGTCGTACTGGCGGCTGGTCAGGATGCGGATGGGGTCGCCCTTGTAGCCGGCAGCAGCGGCGGCCGCCTTGGCCTTGGCGGGATTGCGTTCGTTGTAGTGGTCCACACCGGCAGCCGAATAGAACGGTGTGCCTTTGGGGAAATGGTTGCCTTCGGCGGTAAAAAAGCGCGTGTCACCGAAACCGGCAGCCAGCATCTCGCCCTCGCCCAGCGCCACTTGCACGGCCTGACGCACGGCCAGCGGGGCCATCACACCTTCTTTGGTGTTGAACACCAGGTAAGGGAAGCCAAAAGACGGGGTCATGATGGGTATCACCTTGTCGGTAGCTTTTTCCAGGCGCGGCAGGGCTTCGATGGGCAACAGATCGGCAAACTGGAACTGGCCAGACAGCGAACCTTCCACGCGGGTGTTGGCATTCGGCACCGGAATGAATCGCAGCTCTTCGACCACCGCAGTCTTTTTGCCGCCGTAGCCGTTCGGTGCTTCTTTGCGTGCGCTATAGCCGTCAAAACGCGTCAACAGCACGTATTGATCCGGGTGGCGCTCTTTGAACTTGTAAGGGCCGGTACCGACAAATTCCTTCAAGGGCTGGGCAATCGACTCCTTGGCCATGATGGCCGCCATGCCGGATGGCAAAGCCAGCTGCGGCAGCAGCGGTGCGTACGGATTTTTCAGGCTGATGGTAATGGTCAGCGGGCCTTTGGCAGACAGGTCATCGACTTCTTTGGCCAACGCTTTGCCGCGCGGCGAAACTTCCATCCAGCGCTTCAGGCTGGCCACCACGTCGTCTGCAGTCAACGCCCGGCCGTTGTGCAGTTGCACGCCGGCGCGCAGCGTGATGGTGTATTGCTTGCCATCGGCCGATACCTTGGGCATGGCTTCAGCCAGCATAGGCACCACATTCCATTTAGCATCAAAAGTGAACAGCGGCTCGTAGACGTGCTGCATGATGGTGCCGACCAGGTCGGCGCTGCTGGCCATCGGGTCCAGGGTTTGCGGCTCGGCCACCATGGCCAGATTGAGGGCAGACTTGGGTGCCTGTGCGTGCACGGTCCAAGGCAATAAAGCCGCGCCCATGGACAGCAGCAGAACCGTACGGCGGAGCAAGGCGGGGGTGGAGGGCTTCATCGCGAATCCTTTGGATTGAAAGTAATTTTCACAACGCAAAGAATATGCCAAGGAAAATCACCAAAAAATAGGTGAACACCCTTGTTTAATGAAAAATACTTTCACCAAAGAGGTGCAAAAACCGTGCTGCGTGCCAGAATGGGGCCTGAACCAACCCGCCCACAGGAGCCCCCCGCATGCCGCTGATCCATTTAGGCAACCCACCCGTCGCGTCCGACCAGCAACCCCGCCCCTTCTCGCCCGCTGTGCGCGCAGGTGACTTCATCTATGTATCCGGCCAGGTGCCCGCTGATGAAAAAGGCGAAATCGTGGCCGGTGGCATTGAAGCGCAGACCCGCCAGGTGATGAAGAACCTAACGCAAGTACTAGCCTTGGCTGACTGCACGCTAGCCGATGTGTGCAAAACCACGGTGTGGCTGGAAGACGCACGCGATTTCGGCGCCTTCAACCGCGTGTACATGGGCTACTTTGGAGAAAAGAAACCCGCCCGCTCCACCACCGAAGCCCGTTTGATGGTGGACGCCAAGGTGGAAATCGACGTTATTGCCTACAAGCCGGCGTAACTAGAAAAACGCGGTTTTCTTCTCGCAGTAGGGCGAGCACAGCGAAGCCCGTTCCAGAACAACCGCGGAACTGGCTTGGCCAGGCCGCTGGTTGTGCCCCCCCTGCATGTTGCATCGGTTTTACAAACCGATGCAAGGGGGGTTGGCGGCTACATGCGCCTTCGGCTTTTCAAGCCGATGTCGGGACAGTGGGCAAGCCTGGGGGGTGTTCAACCAGCTGGCCAGACGACGCCGTTATCGTTCAGGATCGCATCAAGCGGCACGTCGTGCGGCTCGGGCTCGAATTCATCCAAATACCCCTGGGTAAAGCCCAAACCTACCGTGAAAGGCTTGGGGTCCAGGCTGGCCAGCATGCGGTCATAGAAACCACCACCATAGCCCAGGCGGTAGCCCCCGGCGGCATAGCCAACGCAGGGCACAAACAACAGCGAGGGGAACACCAGCTCAGTGGCCTGGGGCTTGAGAATGCCGTAGGCATCTTCTTCCATGGGGCAGCCCGGGTACCAGGCATGGAAAGTCATGGTCTTGTGCTGCTTGTTGACCACGGGTAGACCAATGCGCTTGAGTTGCGGACCATCCAGCAGTTCACCGTCTTCCTTCCAGCGGTGCAAGGCGGGCAAGGGATCGAACTCGCCCTTGATGGGCCAGTAGGCGCCAATCACGGTGTCGGGCCGGCCCACCAGCCAGATACGCATCACCCTTTGCAGCAAATCGGCACGCTCCAAGCGGTCGGGCATCTCCAGGCGTTGTGCCACCAGCGCCTCGCGCAGGGCTTTTTTGTCCAGTGCCTTGTCGTTCATTGAGTTGTCCATAATCCCCACATGCAAGTTCCAGCCATTTTGACATCGTTCACGCTCGCCCTCGGTATCGTATTCGCAGGCTCGGCCTGTAGCCAACCCAAGTCCGATCCTGTCGCCGACAGCGCCATGGTGGACATCAACCAAGCCTTCAAACGTGGTGACCGCAAGCGCGTAGCTGCCCTGCTGCCCCAGGTGCATGGCCATATCCTGGAGCCCTGGGCCGCCTACTGGGACCAGCGGCTGCGCCTGGACGAAATGACCCCCCTGGACATGCAGAGCTTCAGCAGCCGCTTCCCGGCCAGCTACCAGGAAGACCGCCTGCGCAACGACTGGCTGCTGCTGCTGGGCCAACGCCGAGACTGGACCACGTTTGAAGACGAACACGCGCGCTACCGCATGGTGGACGACCGAGAGGTGCGCTGCTACGCCCTGCTGATCGAGCAGATCAAGCAAGGCGCCGATTCACCGCCCGCCCTGGCGGACGAAGTACGCCGCAACTGGTACGCCCAGCGCGACGCGGACGACGGCTGCACCCAGGCCGCAGGCCAGCTCTACGCCGCCAAGAAATTCAAGGATCTGGACATCTGGCGCAAGGCACGGCTGGCGGTAGAGGCCAACCGCCCGCGCATGGCCGCTAAAGCTGTGGAAATCGTCGCACCCGAATCGCTGCCCCTGCTGAACAGCCTGAACGACAGCCCCGCCAAGTTTCTGACCAGCAAGGTCACCGCCCTGTCACGCACGCGGCGCGAAATCATCATGCTGGCCGTGATCAAGATGGCGATCAACGATGCCGATGCGGCCGCCACGGTACTGGACGCCAAATGGGGTTCGCAGCTCAATGCCGAGGAACGCAACTGGACCTGGGGTGTGATCGGCAAGCAGGCCGCCATGCGCCTGTCACTGGCCGCGCCGGACTACTTCGCCAAGGTCAGCAAAGACAGTGACCTGACCGATGACATGCTGGCCTGGAAGGCCCGCAGCGCTCTGCGCATGGGCCGCTGGAAAGATGTGCTGAACGCCACCGAAGCCATGGGCGACGACGGGCAACAGGACGCCACCTGGGTGTACTGGCGCGCACGCGCACTGCAGGCGTTGGCCAAATCCGACCTGGACCGCGAAGAGCCCAAGCGCCTGTTGCAAAGCATTGCTGGCGTACGCGGCTTCTACGAACAGCTAGCGTTGGAAGAGTTGGGCCAGAAAATCAGCGTACCGCCGCGCCCGGCCAGCACCACGGCAGAGGAACGTGACACGGCCCGCGCCAACCTCGGCCTGCAACGCAGCCTGGCAGCGATCCAGTTGGGCCTGCGCAGCGAAGGCAATCGCGAATGGAACTACACAACCAATCTGCACAGCCCCGGCGGCATGAACGACCGCGAGCTGCTGGCTGCCGCCGAGCTGGCTTGCCAGCGCGAAGTATGGGACCGCTGCATCAACACCAGTGACCGCACCCGGGGCGTGATGGATTTTGACCAACGCTTCCCCATGCCCTTCCGCGATACCGTGGTGCGGCGCAGCCGAGAGATCAACCTGGACCCCGCTTTTGTCTACGGCCTGATACGCCAGGAGTCGCGCTTCGTAATGGATGCGCGTTCCGGCGTAGGCGCCTCCGGCCTGATGCAAGTGATGCCAGCCACCGCCCGCTGGACCGCCAAGAAGATCGGCCTGGCCGGCTTCACCGCCGACCAGCTGAACGACCGCGACACCAATATCACCATCGGCACCGGCTACCTGAAGCTGGTGCTGGACGACTTCACCGGCTCCATGGCCCTGGCCGCGGCAGCCTACAACGCCGGACCGGGCCGGCCCCGCAGCTGGCGCAATGGCCCGGTGCTGGAAGCCGCCATATGGGCCGAGAATGTGCCGTTCACCGAGACCCGCGACTATGTGAAAAAGGTCTTGTCCAACACCACCAACTACGCCGCCATCCTGACAGGCCAGCCCCAGTCGTTGAAGGCCCGCCTGGGTAATATCGGCCCCCTCGACCCGAATACGGTCGAACCCATCAAGGACTTGCCATGAACACCTCCACCGTCGCCGCTGCCTCTCCCTACGGCACCCTGCCCCCGGCCAGCCCGCTGGCGCAGCGCAAGCCCATCAGCCTGCCCCGCCTGGCGGAAATGCACGACCGTGGCGAAAAGATCACCATGCTGACGGCCTATGACGCCACCTTCGCCGCCGTGGCCGATGCCGCCGGCGTGGAATGCCTGCTGGTCGGCGACTCACTGGGCATGGTCTGCCAGGGCCTGCACAACACCGTGGGCGTCAGCCTGGAGACCATGCGTTACCACACCGAAAGCGTGGTGCGCGGCCTGCAACGTACCCAGGCCACCGCCTGGGTGATTGCCGACCTGCCGTTTGGCAGCTACCACGAAAGCCGTGAGCAAGCCCTGCGCAGTGCGGCGGTGCTGATGCAGGCTGGCGCGCACATGGTCAAGCTAGAAGGCGGTGGCTGGACCAGCGACACCGTGCAGTTTCTGGTCGAGCGTGGCATACCCGTCTGCGCCCATCTGGGCCTGACGCCTCAAACCGTGCACGCCTTGGGCGGCTACCGCGTACAGGGCCGGTCCGACGCGGCGGCCAGCACGCTGCGCCTGCACGCCCATGCGCTGCAAGATGCCGGCGCCGCCATGGTGGTACTGGAGATGGTGCCTGCCGCACTGGCGGCCGAGCTGACCACCGAACTCAAGCACTGCGCCACCATCGGCATCGGTGCGGGCAAGGACACGGCCGGCCAGGTGCTGGTGCTGCACGACATGCTGGGTATCAATTTAGGTAAGATGCCGCGCTTTGTACGCAACTTCATGCTGGACAACACCAGCGTGCGCGGCGCGATGGAAGCCTATGTACGCGCCGTGAAAGACGGCAGTTTTCCAGACAACAGCCAGCACGCCTGGTAATAGCTATAAGGCGCAGGCCGGGCGGACCGGACGGGCACCCAGCCCGCCTATCCGCCAGCCATAAGCTCCATTTTTGATTCTTGCCGATGTTCATCGCCCACACCATTGAAGAACTGCGCGCCCACCTGGGCGGCTTCCAGCACCCGGCCTTTGTGCCAACCATGGGCAATCTGCACGAAGGCCACCTGGCCCTGGTGCGCCAGGCCAAGCCCCTGGGCGATGTGACCGTGGCCAGCATCTTCGTGAACCGACTGCAGTTCCTGCCGCACGAAGACTTCGACAGCTACCCGCGCACCTGGGACAAAGACTGCGCCCAGCTGCAGGCTGCGGGCTGTGATGTGCTGTTTGCGCCGAACGAGAAAGAACTCTACCCCGAGCCGCAAAGCTTCAAGGTCCACCCGCCGGCTGAAATTGCCGACCTGCTCGAAGGTCACTTCCGCCCCGGCTTTTTTATTGGCGTATGCACCGTGGTGATGAAGCTGTTCCAGTGCGTTTTTTCCGAGGCCCAGGGCCGGCGCACGGCCGTATTCGGCCAGAAAGACTACCAGCAGTTGCTAGTGATACGCCGCATGGTGCAGCAGTTTGCACTGCCGGTGGAGGTGCTGGGCGGCGGCACCTGCCGCGCTGCGGACGGTCTGGCCCTGTCCTCCCGCAACAGCTACCTGAGCCCAGACGAACGCGCCGAGGCGGTGCAACTATCTGGCGTACTGCGCACCCTGGCTACAGCCCTACGCCAGGGCGGCACAGACATCGCCGGCCTGGAAGCCCAGGCCATGGACACGCTACGCCAGCGCGGCTGGCTGCCCGACTATGTGGTGGCGCGCCGACGCAGCGACCTGCAACGCCCCGTAGCCGACGAACCCCTGGTGGTACTGGCCGCCGCGCGGCTGGGCAGCACCCGGCTGATCGATAACCTGGAAGTCTAAAACCAGTCGCTACAAATAAAATAGCTGCTAGCGCAGGAATTACCTGCGCTAGCAGCTATTTTTATATGAAACCTGCGGGCCTGTTGGTGCTCAGGCGCTGGCACCCGCACGCGAAATGGACACACCGGCGACCATGGGCTGACCCAGGATTTCCGGGTCGGCCGTACGCTTGGCGGCCACGCCCTCCGCGTCGAACAAATGCATGCAGTGCGGCGGAAAGTACAGGTGCACGTGGTTGCCCACGCTGCAGCGGGTCTGGCCGTTTTCACGCACCGTGACCAGCTCGCCACCGGCCAGCCGCACATAGATATAGCTGGCTTCGCCCAGCTGCTCCAGGAATGCCACCAGGCCGGCCACCACGTTGGCGCCACCTTGCGGCACGATCTGCACATGCTCGGGGCGCACGCCCAAGGTCACGGCACTGTTCGCAGCCACGCGCGATGCATCCACCACAGCATGCACATCCACCTCGGCCACCTTGGCAACCGCCTCGGCGCCGGAGGCGTGGCTCAAGCGGGCTTCCACAAAGTTCATCTTCGGGCTGCCGATGAAGCCGGCCACGAACTTGTTGACTGGTCGGTGGTACAGCTCCAGCGGCGCGCCGCATTGGGCCACGCTGCCATCACGCTGCACCGCCTCGCCGGCGTTCAGCAGCACGATCTTGTCGGCCAAAGTCATGGCCTCGACCTGGTCGTGGGTTACGTAGATCATGCTGGCGGTGCCGATGTCCTTGTGCAGCTTGGCGATCTCCAGCCGGGTCTGCACGCGCAGCGAAGCGTCCAGGTTCGACAACGGCTCATCGAACAAGAACACATCCGGCTCGCGCACGATGGCCCGGCCAATCGCCACCCGCTGGCGCTGGCCGCCGGACAACTCTTTGGGTAGTCGCTTGAGCAGCGGGTCCAGCTGCAGGATCTTGGAGGCCTTGCGCACCCGCTGCTCCACCGTAGCGGTGTCGGTCTTGGCCTGCTTCAGGCCGAAAGCCATGTTGTCGTACACGCTCATGTGCGGATACAGCGCATAGCTTTGGAACACCATGGCCACACCGCGGCGCGAGGGCGGGGTTTCGTTCATGCGCTGGCCCTTGATGCTGAGCTCGCCGCTGGTAATGTCCTCCAAGCCGGCGACCATGCGCAGCAATGTGGATTTGCCACAACCCGAAGGGCCAACAAACACCACGAACTCGCCGCGCTCAATATCCAGGTCTACTTTGCGGATGGTGTCTGGCACGCTGCTGCTGTAGCGCTTGTGCACGTCACGGAAGCGGATTTCTGACATGGTTGTCTCCTACTTATTTCTGAATTAAAGCGTCGCGAACAGCACGCCATACGGTGGCAACACCAAGTCTTGGCCGTCCTGGCGGCCGGATGGCAAGCCAGACGGCGTCTCCACCTTGCGTACTTGCAGGCCTGCGGGCAAGGCATAGCGCACGGCATTTGTCCCCATATTGAAAGCACACAGCAATGCAGCATCACCACTGCGACGCACAAAAGCCAGCACGGCATCGTGCTCCGCCAGCAGCTCGATGCTGCCGGTGCGCAGCACCTCAAAACCACGGCGCCAGGCCAGCATGGCCTTGTAGAAATGGAACAGCGAATCCGGGTCCGCCATCTGGCTGCGCGCCGCCAGCGGCAGGTGCTCGGGCCACATCGGCAGCCAGGTTTTGGCTGCCGTGCTGAAGCCGGCATGGGCTGCATTAACGTCCCAGGCCATGGGCGTACGGCAACCATCGCGCCCCACGAATTCGGGCCACATGGCAATGCCATACGGGTCCTGCAAATCTTCCACGGCCAGGGTCGCCTCCGTCAGACCCAGCTCGTCGCCCTGGTAGATACAGGGCGAGCCACGCAGGCTGAGCTGCATGGCAAACACCAGGCGTTGCCAAGCATGGTTGTCGCCCGGTTGCTTCCACCGGCTGGCCACACGCACGCAGTCGTGGTTGGACAGTGCCCAACACGCCCAGCCGTCTTGGTTGACGGCCTCCAGGTTACGCAACACGGAGTGCACAAAGCGGGCATCGCAGCGCGGGCCCAGCAGGTCAAACGCATAGGCGGTGTGCAGCTTGTCGCCACCGCTGGTGTATTCCGCAATACGGGCGGCAGCATCGTCATCGCCGATTTCACCCACGGTCATCAGATTCGGGTACTGGTCCAGCAGCTTGCGGATGCGGCGCAGAAAATCCAGGTTCTCCGGCTGGCTCTTGTCATACAAATGGCGCTGCCAGCCATAGGGGTTGACCTTGTTCACGGAGGGATCGTCCGTAGGCATGCCGCGTGCCGGGTTGTCGCGCAGCTGCGCGTCGTGCACGCAGAAGTTGACAGCGTCCAGGCGGAAACCATCCACGCCCCGGTCCAGCCAGAACTGCATATTGTCAAGAGACGCTTGCTGCACTTCCGGGTTGTGGAAGTTCAAGTCAGGCTGGCTGGTGAGGAAGTTGTGCATGTAGTACTGGCAGCGGCGGGTGTCCCACTGCCAGGCGCTGCCGCCAAAGATGGACAGCCAGTTGTTCGGCGGTGTGCCGTCTTCCTTGGGGTCGGCCCAGACGAACCAGTCGGCGCGCGGGTTGTCGCGGCTGGAGCGCGACTCCACAAACCAGGGGTGCTGGTCGGAGCAGTGGCTGAGCACCTGGTCGATCAGCACCTTGATGCCCAAAGCATGGGCCTTGGCCACCACGGCATCGAAGTCGGCCAGCGTGCCGAAAATGCCATCCACCTGGCGGTAGTCCGAAATGTCGTAGCCAAAGTCCTTCATCGGACTTTGGAAAAACGGCGACAGCCAGATTGCATCCACACCCAGCTCGGCCAAGTAGGGCAGGCGTTGCACCACGCCGGTCAGGTCGCCAATACCGTCGCCATTGCTATCTTGAAAACTACGCGGGTAGATCTGGTAGATCACCCCGCCACGCCACCACCCATTTGCCTGCGCCATGCTCAGCCTTTCACTGCGCCAGAGGTCAAACCACCCACAATCTTGCGCTGGAATATCAGCACCAGGGCAATCAACGGCAAGGTCACCAGCACCGAGGCCGCCATGATCTTGCCCCACGGAATTTCATATTTGTCGGCACCGCTGATGAGGGAAATGGATACCGGCACGGTGCGGTCGTTGTTGTTCAGGACGAATGTCAGGGCGAACATGAACTCGTTCCAGGCGGCAATGAAAGCCAACAGCCCGGTGGTCACCAGAGCCGGCCACATCACCGGCAAGAACACCTTGACGATGATGCCCCAAGGGGTGCAGCCGTCCATGATGGCGGCCTCCTCCAGCTCCTTGGGCAGGTCGCGCACAAAGGTGGTCAGCACCCACACGGTGAACGGCAGCGTGAACACCATGTACGGCAGGGTCAGGCCCCACCAGTGGTTGTATAGACCGAAAGCCTGCATCAGTTCGAACATGCCCGACAGCACCGCCACCTGCGGGAACATGGACACGGCCAGCACGGTCAATAGCAGCAGGCCGCGACCGCGGAACTGGATGCGGCCCAGCGCGTAAGCCGCCGTCACGCCCAGGAACAACGAGGCGATGACCACCATGGTCGATACCGCCACCGAGTTCAGGATGTGGCGCCCAAAGGGGTGCTCTGCCACCGTAAACATGGCGATGTAGTTCTTCAGCGAAGGTGCGGCAGGCCATAGCGAACTGCTGAACAGCTCGGTACCCGACTTCAATGAAGTGACGATGGCGTAATAAAACGGGAACAGGCAAAACAGCGAGATGATCGCCACCAGGGCGTACAGGCCGATGGAGCCCAGTATTTTTTGAAAAGTGTGGTTCATGCTGGATCTCCTTATTTCTTGCCACCCAGGTCTACCCGGGACAGCTTGAGGTACAGCAGAGTGCACACCGCAATGATGAGAAACAACACAGTGGAAGCGGCCGAGCCATAGCCCACATAGTTGTTATCCACGATTTCACGCCGCACAAAGCCCGACATGCTGATGGTGTCCACACTGTTGGAGGTCATCACATAGATGATGTCGAACACCCGCAACGCATCCAGCAAACGGAAGATTACAGCGACCATCAGAGCCGGCCAGATCAGCGGCAGGGTGACCTTGAAGAACACCCGTATCGGGTGGATACCGTCCACATGGGCGGCTTCATAACAATCGGTTGGCAGCATCTGCAGCGCCGCCAAGGTCAGCAGGGCCATGAAGGGTGTGGTCTTCCACACGTCGACCAGCATGACCGACCACAGCGCGTAGTCGGGATCAGCGGTCCAGGCGATGTTGTGATCGATGATGCCCGCCCCCTTGAGCATGGCATTCATGACACCAAACTGGTCGTGCATGATCCAGGCCCACATCTTGGCCGACACAATGGTAGGTATGGCCCAAGGCACTAGCACGGCCGCTCGCACAAAGGAGCGGCCCTTGAAATTCGCGTTCAGCACCAGCGCAAAGATGATGCCCAGTATGGTTTCAATAACCACCGAAACTATCGAGAACTTGAAGGTATTGCGAATGGCCATACCCCAGTCGGTGTTCCAGAAACCCTCTACCGCTTCCAGATTAAACACGCCGTATTTACCGAAATAGTTCTGCAAACCCACCATGTTGTAAGAGGACTCGCCAATGTTCTCCAGCGTAGCATCTGTGAAGCTGAACCAGATCGTGCGGCCCAGCGGCCAGCCCGCCACCAGCAATAGCACCAGCAAGGTTGGCGCCAGAAATATCCAGGCACTGCGTGTGCGCTCGCGGGTAAGTTCGGATGTTTTTTTGCGCATGGCGACTCCTGGGATCGATGTGCTGAACGGGCTGCCACGCTGTTTAGCCTGGCAGCCCCTGGGCTCAACAGTAAAGGCTTACCACTTAGGACCGCGGCGAATCGAATCCAGCTTGCCCTCGAGCTTTTTCACACTGTCTTCACCCGTGGATTTGCCCGACAGCACTTCGTGCGTGGCATTCCAGAACGCTGCGGAGACTTCGTTGTACTTGGCACCCGTGACCGTGGCCGGACGAGGAACGGCCCCAACAAAAGTGTCATACAGGTCGCCGAAGAACGGGTTGGCGGCCAACACTTCCTTGTCCTTGTACAACGAGGCAATGGTGGGGTTGTAAGAACCACGGATGGCACGATCCTTCTGCACAGCCTCACTGGTCAGGTACATCACAAAATCAGCCGCTTCTTTGGGATTCTTGGAGTATTTGCTCACCGCCAGCTGCCAACCACCCAGGGTTGCAGCCGTCTTTCCTCCATCACCCTTGGGTAGAGCAACAACTCCGACCTTGCCCTTGACCGGGCTGTCTGCCCCCTGGCTGAGCGACCAGGCATACGGCCAGTTACGCATGTACACCGCATTGCCTTTTTGGAACACGCCGCGCGCGTCTTCTTCCGCATAGTTCAATACACCCTTGGGTGCAATGGTGCCGATCCAGCCGGCTGCCGTGTTCAAGGCCTTGGCTGCAGCAGGATTGTTGATGGTGATCTTGCCGGTGCTGTCCACAATATTGCCACCACCGAAGCTGGACACCCATTCGACCGCATCACAGGTCAAACCTTCATAAGCCTTGGCTTGGAAAACAAAACCTTGCATGTCCGCATTGCCCGCCTTGCGCTCTCCGTCCATGACTTTCTGGGCGGAGGCAGTCAACTCGGCCCAGGTGGTGGGAGCCTTTTCGCCGTACTTGGACAGCAAGTCTTTGCGGTAATAAAGAACGCCCGCATCGGTAAACCACGGCATGGCCAGCAACTTGCCGCCCACGGTGTTGTTGGCCACGATGGCCGGGAAATGGGCCTTTTCAGCACCATTGGTGTACGACGTCAGATCCAGCAAATGGTCTTTCAGAAGACCAGGCCACACAACGTCCACGTTGATCACATCCACCTCGGTCGATTTGGCGGCGAACATTTGGCGGAACAAACCCAGGATGTCGCTGGTGGACTGAGGAATGCTCAGATGCTTCACCGTATTGCCCGTTTTGCTGGCCCACTCATCGCCGGCCTTCTTGCAGAACTCGTAATCCTGCCCCACAGAGCCGCAGGAAATGGTGAGCGTGACTCCGGCGGCATGCGCGCCCAAAGCACCGATGCTGAGCAGCACAGCGGCCGCAGTTTTTGTAATTGCTGTCATGTAGTCTCCTGGTTTATTCGAGGTCCACCTGCACAAGTCTGGAGCTGCTAGGCCCCGTTCGCAGGCTTTTGGGTCGCCGGTGAAAGCCAGTGCAGTATAAATTCAAAGCGCTTTGAAAAGAATACTGGGTTTACCCGGGGAGGCCCTGAAAAGCCCTCAGGTCGGCATACGACAAGCTCCAAATCCAAGAAACAAAAAAGCCCACAACAGGCAGAAAGACCGTTGTGGGCATGAAGTGGTTTGCCACTCTCTAACCCGCGAAAGAGAGTATTGGCTCGATGCAGCTACTGCTGCATGGATTAGAAGTCGTAGTGCACGCGCAGAGCGAAACCGGACGAATCCCTGGTGGTGTTGGAGCCGCTGCCTTTGGAGAAGGACACTGCGGGAGTGATCGTCGCGCCCTTCACGTCAAAGAATGGAATGGCGTATGCAGCCCAGAAGGTCGAGACCTTGTAGTCTTCACCAGCCGTCTTGGTGTTGCCTTGCACAGTCGCCAGGGTCAGACCACCGAAACCGACCATCACAGCAAAGGTGTTTTGCTTGAAGTCTTGGTCGTTCTTGGCAGAGGCGAAGTTGGCGGTCAGCACGACATCGCCGAAGTTGTAGTCACCCGTCAAGCCAAAGCCGGTGGTGCGCTTGGCCAGGCCGGTGTGGTACTGGATGCCTTCCAGGCCAGCTGCCACATGCAGAGGACCATTCGCGTAGCTCAACACTGGACGGATACCGTTGGCTTGGCCCGTGCCCTTGCTGGACACGCCGCTGACTTCCAGCGACAGACCGCCGCCCAGTTGCACGGTGCCGGCTGCGTGGAACACGCCAGCGCCATAGGCAGCAAGATTGCTATCGTTAGGCACCACGTTCACGCCACCTTGACGGCCGCGCAGCACGTTAGCTTGGTAAGGAGCATTACCCGCGTATTCGACCAGCACGTCGCCAGGGGTTTGGAACAGGTTAGCGGCTTCGAAGCGGCCCAACTTGACGTCAGCCACATCGCTACCCATTTGCGCCCACATGTCATCCACACCAGCAGTGCCGTCTGGATGGGCCAAATAGGTAGCACGACCGGCGATGAAGTATTTAGAACCCATCTTCTTGCTGGCGTTCAATTCCACACGGCCGGACTGGGATGCACCACGTGCCAAGTTTTCAACCTTGCTATCCAACTCGATGTTGGCATCGAAGTCAGCAGCTGCGAAAGCGGAAGCGGAAACCATCGCGATGGCGGCGACAGCGGTTGCCCGGAAGGCAAATTTCATGGACTGGCTCAAAGGAATCTCCTGTAGTAATTTAAGTTTTGTGCAGGTTTTGCGCTCTCTACGGGGGCCTTCATTTCCCCCAAGACTCTGAAGAGGACCGCAAACCTGGCTGCATTCTTTGTGGGCTCCGTTTTCTCAGTGATAAGCAATTACCCTCGAAGAAGTTACAAATTGGTTACCAAAACAGCGATTTCGAAGCTTTATTTGTAGGACTTTTAAAGCCCGCAACCTCCGTCCACAACCCCCCTTTGCTTTTCTTGTTTTTCCCAATGAAAACCGTACTTTTAAGACGAGCATCCCGCGTGGTTTACACAAGGTTCACAAATACAAAAAATTAGCAAAAAAATTAGTTCATTCATGGAACTAATCGCACGACACCCGAATCGTCTTTATGTTGCAAAATTGCGACATAAACGATGCCAGAGTAGACATGCGTCAGCATTGGTGCACACATTCCTCCGTCCATCGATGGGCTACCATTGCCGCGCCACCCCTACGCCCCACACTTACACGCTATTGCAAAGAGATGTCACTGAAACGGATTGCCGAAGAACTCGGCTTGTCGCTGACCACGGTCAGTCGCGCGCTGAACGGCTACCCCGAGGTGGCGGCAACAACGCGCCGCGAGGTCATGGAGGCCGCCGCGCGCCTGCATTACCGGCCTGACGCGCGCGCCAGAGGTCTGGCCCTGGGTCGGGCCGATGCAGTAGGCATCGTGTTCCCCATCACCACCGGCGACCTGGGTGACCAACAGTTTTTGCAGGTTGCCTCGTCGATGGGCAGCCGTTTTGCCCAGGCAAGCATGGACCTGCTGATCGTGTCAGCCTCGGCAGACGATGAGTTGGCGGCGTATGAGCGCGCCATCACCGGCCGGCATATCGGGGTATTTGTAGTACCACGCACACGGGTGGCGGATCGCCGCCTGCAGCTGCTGCAAAGCCGCAATGTTCCGTTCGTGGCCTACGGCCGCAGCAGCACCTTGACCGAGCCCTACGCCTGGTTCGACTTTGACAATCTGGCCGGTGCGCGCATGGCCGCAGAACGCCTGTTGAGTTTGGGCCACCGGCGTATAGGTTATATCGGTGCGTATCCCGAATACAACTTTGCAGACCAGCGATTTAATGGATTTTGCGGTGCCTTGAAAGCAGAAAACGTCACAATCGCCGCCGATGCAGTGCAGCGCGTGGCCTTGGACCGCCGCTCAGGCTATGCCGCGATGCAGAACCTGCTGGCCCTGCCGAACCGCCCTACCGCCGTGTTGGTAGACAACAACCTGGCGGGCATTGGCGCTGTCCATGCAGCCATGCACTCCGGGCTGATGCTGGGACGTGACTTGTCCATCATTGTCTATGACGGCGTAGGCCCAGATTCGGTAGTGCGCGCCCGTGTGACAGCAGTCATGCAGCCCACCCCCGAAGCCACCGGCGTCACGCTGGCGGAAATGACACTGGCGCGCATGCGCAACGCCCCCTTGGATACGCTGCAAAAATTGTGCATGCCCGAGTTGGAAATTGGCGACAGCGACGGACCGCCCGTACTGCCGTAGACCCTGTTCTCAATCCGCCTTGGCCACGGCCCGCAAAGCCAGCACGCGGGCGGCATGCACCAATTCCCCTATGGCTTTGCCTTCGATGCCGCGCGCCTGAGCCTCGCGGGCAATGGCGTCCGTGGCAACCGATTGGGCAGCCTGCAGCACCTCCAGCCAGTAGCCGCGCTGGGCATAGGCCTGCTCTTCCAGCCCCAGGCGCCCGCGGGCATCGCATTCACAGGCCCATAAAGCGTCCATGAAGCGCTGTGGCTTGCGCAAAGCATCGCAACGCTCCAGCAAGCGCAGCAGCGCCGCGGCGCCAAACTCCTGGCCACGGTGGATATTGCCATGCTCACGCGCCACTAAATCACCCAGATCCCGGCAATCGGTCGGCACGCGTAAACGTTGGCATAGGCCCTTGAGCAATTGGGCGCTGCGGGCCTCATGTCCGATATGACGAGGTAAAATATCGGGCGGTGTAGTCGCCTTGCCCAGATCATGGACCAGGCAGGCAAAGCGCACAGGCAAAGGCGCTTGCAGGCGGGCCGCCATATCCAGCACCATCATCACGTGGACACCGGTATCCACTTCCGGGTGGTAGTCCGCACGCTGAGGGACACCCCACAGGGCGTGCACTTCAGGCAGCAGGCGTGCCAGGGCACCGCAGTCGCGCAGTACCTCGAACATGCGGGAAGGCCGCTCCTCCATCAAGCCGCGCGCCAGCTCTTGCCAGACACGCTCGGGCACCAAAGCATCCACCTCGCCGGCCGCCACCATTTCGCACATCAAGGCCTGGGTCTCTGGGGCCACATGGAAATCGGCAAAGCGGGCCGCAAAACGGGCCACACGCAGTATGCGCACGGGATCTTCACGGAAGGCATCTGTGACATGGCGCAGCACCTTGTCGCGCAGGTCGCGCTGGCCACCATAGGGGTCCACCAAGGCCTGGGGATTTAGATCAAAACTGCCGCTAGCGCTTATATTTCCTGCGGGAGCAGCTATTGAATTAATAGTAAGGTCGCGCCGCGCCAAGTCCTGCTCCAGGGTGACGTCAGGCGCCGCATGCACGGCAAAACCCCGGTAGCCGGGTGCGGTCTTGCGCTCGGTGCGGGCCAAGGCGTATTCCTCATGGGTGCGGGGGTGCAGGAACACCGGGAAGTCCTTGCCCACCGCGAGATAGCCCTGGGCCAACAGGGCTTCGGGACTCGCCCCCACCACCACCCAGTCCCGGTCTCCACCTTGGCGCCCCAACAAGGCGTCGCGTACCGCACCGCCGACAAGAAAAATATCCATTGTTGGAGTTTATCCAGAGTGCAGCGCAGCAGCCGGCGTCACGCCCGCGCGCTAGCGGGCCACCCGGTAGGGCTCTTCGAAGTCCAGAAAGTCCTGCTCGGCCCGCGCATCGGCCACCCAGGCCTGCACGCCTGGCAAGGCACTCACATGCTCGATATAGGCCTGAATCACCGGCGGCACGGGCAGGGCATAGGTCACCAGACGCATACACACCGGGGCGAAATACGCGTCCGCAATGCTGAACGTGCCAAACAACATGGGGCCGCCATGCGCCTCCAGCAAAGCGCTCCACATGGAGACCAAGCGCTCCACATCGGCGCGCACACCGGCCTGGTCACGCCAGATCAATTGCCCGACCTCGGGCAAAGAAGCCTCGATGTTCATGGGGCAGTGGCTGCGCAGAGCGGTAAAGCCCGAATGCATCTCGGCACATACGCTGCGGGCACGGGCGCGGTCCTGGGGGCTTTGCGGCCACAAGGCTTTTTCAGGGAACTGTTCGGCTAAGGTTTCGGCAATCGCCAAGGTATCCCAGACGGCCAGATCGCCCTCGACCAACACCGGCACCTTGCCCACCGGATTCACCTTGGCCATGGTCGCCTTGAACTGCGACTCCGCCGCAAATGAATCAAATCGGACCTTGATTTCCTCAAACGGGATGCCGGCCTGCCTCAACAGCACCCACGGACGCATGGACCAAGACGAATAGTTTTTATTGCCGATATAAAGCTTGCGCATGGAATCCCTCTTAAAACAACACTGAATAAATGCACCCACCCGTAGACTCCATTCTCAAATACAGCCCTGGGCACAAAGAATGACAGCCTACCCGAAGTTCAGATGTTTATTGATGCAAAGAATCCATGCGATTGATGCCGGACTATAGTTTCAGCCCCCCAATGCAAAAAGCCCAGTCCGAAGACTGGGCTTTTTGATAAAAATGATTACCGCAACTAAGCCACGGTAAAAAACGGCATTAAATTAGCCAGCAATCAGAAACTGGTCGCGGTCTTGGCCTTGGATCCACTTTGGCGGTTTGCCACGGCCAGTCCAGGTATCACCGGTAGCTGTATTGCGGTATTTAGGAGCAACCTTGGCTCCGCTTTTAACGCGGGGCTTACCAGCAGCAAAAATATCTTCCGCGGTCAAACCGAAATCAGCGACCAGCGTTTTGACTTTTTCAATGGCGGCGGCATTTTCCGTGGCGCGTGCAGCATTGATTTGCTGCTCAAGGAGTTCACGCTGTTGCAAAAGTTCTTTGTAGGTAGGCATCTTTGTATTCCGAATACTTCGAAAATGAATTATTGACGCTTAATTATAAACCCACAAATACGGGTTTGTGTAAAGCCAATTTAAAGATAACCCGCACGTTAGAAAAAACTTCGCCACAGAATCATCGAACCCCTTGGTCTCCACATGGACATTGGCATGGATATAGGCAGAAATACCAGTATCCAAGGCCAATATGCACACCGATCAGGCCAATGCGACGGCGGCGTAGTCACCCACTTTGTCGGCCAAACCAGCGGGCACCAAGGTCACCCCCGTGGTTAATGAAGGCAATTTTCCATCAATATGGGATTGCAGGCGTGGCAGCAGAAATTCGCGGTTGTGCCAAAAAACACTGCCGCCCAAGCTAATGCGCTGTAAATCCAGCGTGATCACCAGGTTATACAAAGAGCGCCCCAATACCCGGCATAGATCATCCACCTTGGTCAACGCATCTGCATCTCCGGCGCGGGCCGCCTGGAATAATGTGGCCGCATCCAGGCCAAATCGGCGGGCAATCGCATTGCCGGCAACCAAACCCTCTACATCGCCGATATTCCCGCAGCCGCATAAAGCGTCCAGGTTATCCGAAACAAACATATGGCCGGCATGGCCGGCATTTCCATTCTTGCCGCGCAGGATATGGCCATCCACGCACAGACCCATACCAATACCGGTACTCCAGGTCACATAAGCACAGTGGTCCACGCCCACCAAGGCACCCCAGCGACGCTCGGCCTCCAGTGCGGCAATGCAGTCGTTCTCGATACGCACCCGGGCGAAACGGTGACCCAGGGGCGCTTCCAACAGCGCCGTATCCCAGTCATTGGGCAAGCCACGTGCCGGGCCGGCCATGCCGCCGCAGATGTTCGGCGCGGTCAATTCAATCAGGCCGTCGCGGATCAGGAACGGACCGCAGGACGACACGCCTGCTACCTGCACGTCTGCCGGGTTGGCACCGATCTCGGCACAGGCCTCGTCCACCATGCGGATGATCTGCACGGCCAGAGCATCGTTATTGCCGGTCTTGGCGGTGGGTTCGGTACGCCGCGCCTGCAAATTGGGCAAATCGTCGTTGCCAACAGCCAGGCTGACAGCGACCTTGGTGCCGCCAATATCGATACATGCTTTCATGGGATTTATTCTCTTAAATGAGTTTGGAAACAAGGCTAGCGAGAAAGCTCAAAACCAGAGTGGTGGTTAATGGAATAAACCACTCGCGGCCAAATAGTCTGAAACGCAAATCACCGGGCAGTCTGCCAAAGCCTAACTTGCGCAACAACGGGGAAAACCAGTCAATTAGTAACAGGGCGAGAAAGATAACCAGCAGCCAGCGCGCCATACATCAAAGCGTATGGCTGCGATCACCCTGGGCAAAACCCAGCGGCTCCCAAGGTGTGCCAGCACCAAAGGCAATCACCTTGAACAGCTCGCCCATCTCGTGCTCGGAGATCAATTTCAATGCATTCGCACGTTCTGCATGCGTAGCGTGCTCCATTTTTTGGAGCAACCCGCAATTCATCAAAAACCGCGCCTGGCTGGTATAGCCCAGCACATTCAGGCTGGGCTCGGCCTCTTGTCCGGCCAGGGCAATGCCAGTGAAATTGACATGGGCGGTAATGTCCTTCAGCCCCACATAGGTCAGCGGATCGGGGTCGGCGCGGTGGGCGTAATGGCACATCACCGTGCCTGTGCTGCGCTGCGGGTGGTAATACTCGGCTTCAGGGAAACCGTAGTCCAAAAAGAAGGCGGCACCCTGGGTCAGGCGGTCGGCCAGGGTACGGATGAAGGACTCGCCCTGCGGATGGATTTCGGTCAGGTAGTCGTGCGGACCATCGATCTCGGTCGGCGGGCGTAAGCTGGTGGGGCGGTCGTCCCAGGCGAAGGCGTCACCAGTCCACACCACACCGCGTTCAAACCACTGGCCGCTTTTGCGTACCAATAATTGCACCGGCATGGCGTCCAGCACCTCGTTGCCAACCACCACGGCCTGCAAGCTAGCGGGCAGCTCGGTAACCCACTGCACCTTGTCGGCAAAAGGCTGCAGGCGCAGTTGCTGGCGCGCGCGCAGGCTGCCAGACAGATCCACGATGCAGTAGCGCTGCAGCTTGTCACCCAGGGCCTGCAGCAATTGCTCGGCCAAGGCACCCGAGCCGGCACCGAACTCCCAGACCTCGCAGGTCTGCGTGGCGTCTAGCGCCTGTGCGACCTGCACGGCCAGGGTCTGGCCGAACAAGGGCGATATCTCAGGGGCGGTGACGAAGTCGCTGCCATCTGCACCTTGGTCAGCCTCGGGCATGGCGCCGAACTTCAGGCGGTCATTGGCGTAATAACCCAGGCCGGGTTGGTACAGGGCCAGCGCCATGAAATGGTCAAAACCGATCCAGCCGCCGGAGGACTGGATCAATTGCTGGATATGCGTCTGCAATGCGCTCGTTAAACTGGGGGCTGTTTTTTCCACCCTCGGATTGTCCGCTGAATGTTGCCTGTATCTCCGCACCCTCGACAAGCTCGTACCGTTTTGGTAACCGGGGCCGGCAAACGGCTGGGGCGCGAGATCGCCCTGACCCTGGCCCAAGGGGGTTGGCAGGTGGCAGTGCACTACCGTCGCTCGGAACAGGACGCTATTAAAACAGTAGCTGACTGCGCAGGTATTACAAGCGCCAGCGGCCTAAAACATGCCGCATTCCAGGCAGACCTGGCCGATGAAGCCCAGGTACGCGCCCTGCTGCCGACCGTGCTGGCGCAATTCGGAACGGTAGACGCGGTGGTCAACAGCGCCAGTACCTTCGAACACGACAGTGCCGCCGACTTCAGCTTTGCCGCCATGGAGTTGCACCTGCGCAGCAATACCGGCGCGCCGATTCTGCTGGCCCAGGCACTGCACAAGCATGTCGTGGCACGTGGCTGCAGCACCGGCGCGGTGGTGAATTTGCTGGACCAGAAACTGTGGAACCTGAACCCGGACTTCTTGAGCTACACCCTGTCCAAGGCCGCGCTGGAAGTCGCCAACACCATGCTGGCCCAGGCGCTAGCGCCCCAACTGCGGGTGGTGGGCGTGGCACCCGGCCTGACGTTGAAAAGCCATATGCTGAGCGATGAGCAATTTGCCGCCCTGCACAAGGTATCCCCGCTGGGCCGCTCCAGCACAGCCGCCGATGTGGCGGCCACTGTCAAGTTTGCGCTGGAGAACGCGTCCATCACCGGCACCACCCTGCTGGTAGATGGCGGCCAGCACCTGATGCAGTTCGAACGCGATTTTTCGCTCATGTAACTCTTTTCAAAGCCATGCACCACACCTCCGGAAACCAAACCCTGCAACTCACCGGGCTGCGCTTCGATGCCAACCTGGGCATTCTGGAGTCGGAGCTGACCACTCCCCAGCCGATCCAGGTGGATGCCGAACTCAACCTCGGCCCGCAGCCACTGGAGCCCAGCGACGACGACATCAACCACGTACTCGACTACCGCAAGGTGCGCCAGATCATCATCGACGACTGCACCGCCGAACACGTGAACCTGCTGGAGAGCCTGATCGGCAAGCTGGCACAACGGCTGATGCAGCTGCCCGGCGTGCTAGGTGTGCGCGTGCGGATAGCCAAGCTGGAAATCTTTGAGGACTGCGAAGTCGCTATCCGGATCGAGACCGGGCAGTGGTAAGCCCTTGAGCATTTAAAATCGATAGCAACCAACTGTTATTTGATAAGCTTTGGCATACCTACTTACTCCAAGGAAGGCCACATGAATTTGCCCGGCACCACCGCATTGGCGCGACGCACAGCCCTGCAGATGGCGCTGCTGGCCTGCTTGCTGCCGGCGCATGCCGGCGAAACCATCAAGATCCTCACGGAAGAGTACCCGCCTTACAACTACACCGACAAAGGCAAGATCACCGGACTGGGAACCGAGGTGGTGCAAGCGGTGCTCAAAGAAATCAATATCGAAGGCCAGTTCCAGTCTGTGCCCTGGGCCCGGGCCTATGAAACCACCCAGAACAGCGAGAACGTGCTGATCTACTCGATCAACCGTTCCAAAGACCGCGAAAAGCTGTTCAAGTGGGTTGGTCAGATCACCCCTACCGATTTCTATCTGTTCTCGCTGAAAAGCCGCAACATCCAGCTGGCAGACCTGGGCAGCGCGAAAAACCTGCAAATCGGCACTGTGAACCAGGACGTGGGCGAGCAGTTTTTGGCATCCCAAGGTTTTGTCGTTGGGCACAACCTGCAGTCCAGCAGCAAATATGAACTGAATTATGAAAAGCTCAAGCTGGGCCGGATCGACCTGTGGGTCATGAACGAACTGAGCGCGTACTACATCGCCCGCCAGGCCGGAGACGACCCGACCACGGTGCTGCAGAAATCATTGCGCATCCCTGAGCTCAGCGGCGGCGGCAACTACATGGCTTTTGGACCAAAAACCTCAGACGCCCTGGTGGAGCGCTTCCGCAAGGGCCTGGAAATTATCAAGAAAAACGGTATTTACGACGCGCTACAGAAAAAATGGCTGTAAGCCCGCCCATCCTCAACACCGAGATTAGCCGCGGCACCAGTGCGCTGGGCAGCCGTATGGTGATGGCGACCTTGGGCTTTTGTTTGCTGTTCACGGTGGCGGTGGCCGCGCTGCGTACCTGGTCGGCCTGGCAAAACAATGTCGCAACCATGTCCGCAGAGCTGGAACTGATCGCCCAGGTCTACCAACGCACACTGTCCAAATCCATTTGGGAAATGGACCGCGAATCGCTACAGACCAACATCGACAGCGTGGCCAATGTGGAATCGGTAGGCCAGATCGAAGTCGCGCTGCAGTCGGTCAACCGCCCCCCGGAAATATTCCGCCGAACGCACAGCGGCTGGAAAGCATCTACCCGCGCGCCCATGTTGCGCGTCAAACTTGACTACGAGGCATTCGCTGGCAGCAAGGAAACCGTAGGCGAATTCGCGCTCTATGGCGACGAAAGGATTCTGTGGGCACGTTTACGCACCGAGGTGCTGGCCATTCTGGTGACCCAGGTTACACAATCACTATTACTGGCCAGCTTGATCATGTTGCTGTTCAGCAAACTGGTCACCGTGCATGTGCGCCGCATCGCACGGCACCTGGGTCAATTGACGCCAGACAACCTAGACCACAAGCTGCGGCTGGACCGAGATCCCGCCCGCCAAGACGAGCTCACGCTACTGGAGACAGGGGTCAACCAGTTGCAGAGCAACCTCTCCAGCTACCTGCAGCAGCAGCAGCGCTATGAACATGAGCTGGCCAGCCACCGCGACCACCTGGCCGACATGGTGCGCGAGCGCACCAGCGCCCTGGAATCCACCAACGCACGGCTGGAGAATGCCAATGCCCTGCTGGACAGCCTGGCCCGGACCGACCCACTGACCGGCCTGGCCAACCGCCGCCACTTTGACGAGGCCAAGGAGATCGAGTTTCGCCGCGCCCTGCGCTCAGGGCTTCCGCTGTCGCTCCTGGTGTGTGATATCGACGCGTTCAAACGCTACAACGACGCCTACGGCCACCCTGCCGGCGACGCCTGCCTGCGCGCCGTGGCCCACGCCATTCAAAAATGCAACGCCCGGGCCGGCGACCTGGTAGCCCGCATCGGTGGCGAGGAGTTTGCTGTGCTGCTGCCGGGCACCACCGCAGAAGTCGCCACCCAACTGGCAAGCCGCCTGCTGGATGCCGTGTCCGCACTGGCGATTCCACACCGGGACTCCGAGGCGGCCGCGCATGTCACAGTCAGCATCGGCCTGGCCCAACTGGACACCGAACATACCGACAACTTCAGCGCCTTGTTTGAGCAAGCCGACCAGGCGCTGTACCAAGCCAAAAGCAACGGCCGCAACCGTGTCGTCGCACATGGAAGGCCGCTGGCCTAGGCCAGCGACAGCTATTCTTTTCAGGCAACACCCACCAGACCATGAAAAAAGTACTCCTCCGCCTACTGGCTTGTGCCACCACCCTGGTTTCACTACACGCCGGAGCCCAAGCGGTGCGCGCGGTCACCGAAGATGCACCGCCCTATACCTTCATGGCGGGCGGCAAGGTCGCGGGCATCGCCACCGAGGTGCTGGAAAAAACCCTGCAGCAGGCCGGCATAGCCGACTACCGGGTCAACCTGTATCCGTGGGCCCGTGCCTATGACATGGCACTGAATGAACCCAATGTGCTGATCTTCCTGATTGCGCGCACGCCCGCCCGGGAAAAGCAATTCCAGTGGGTAGGCGAATTCATGCAGATGCGCTACCACCTGTACAAGCTGCGCGAGCGCGCCGATGTGACTGCCAGCCAACTGGACGGCGCGCGCAACCATGTGATTGGCGTGATACGCGACGATGTACGCCAGCAATACCTGCAACGCCAGGGCTTTTCACGCCTGGTGGTCTCGGCACAGGCAGGTGAGAACTTCGCCAAGCTCCTGAGCCGCCAGGTCGATATGGTGCCACTGACCGAGGGGGAAACCGCCCCCCTGTGCCGCAGCGCCCATTTCGACTGCGCAAAACTGGAAAAAGTGCTGACCCTGGATGAAATGACCACCGGCCTGTACATGGCCTACAGCAACTCCACTCCCGAGGCTCTGGTCAGCAAAACCCAGGCGGCGTTCGAGCAACTGCGCGCCAACGGCACGGTGCGGCGCATCATGGAGGCCCCGGCCACCCACGCCAAATAATTCGCCCATCGCGGCAAAACACGGCGTAAGAAAGCCCCGTTTTGATCGCATAAAGGCGCGGCACGGGATAATCGGGGTTTTCCCAGCCAAGATTGCCCCCTTTATGAGCGCCGTATGGACCGCCGACGAGGCCGCCCCCGTCACCCCCACCGCCACTGACTTCAAGATCGAGCGCGAAACGCACAAGCTCGAAAAACGCCTGTGCCGCGAAATGGGCAAAGCCATCGTCGACTACAACATGGTCGAAGAGGGCGACAAGGTCATGGTCTGCGTGAGCGGCGGCAAGGACAGCTACGCCATGCTGGACATCCTGCTCAAACTGAAGGCCCGCGCGCCCATCCAGTTCGACATCATCGCCGTCAACCTGGACCAGAAGCAGCCCGGCTTCCCTGAGGACGTGCTGCCCCGCTACCTGACCGCGCTGGGCGTGCCCTTCCACATCGAGAACCAGGACACCTACAGCATCGTCAAGCGCGTGATCCCCGAGGGCAAAACCACCTGCGGCCTGTGCAGCCGGTTGCGCCGCGGCATCCTGTACCGCGTGGCCGACGAGCTGGGCGCCACCAAGATCGCGCTGGGCCACCACCGTGACGACATGCTGCAGACCTTCTTTTTGAACATGTTCTTCGGCGGCAAGCTCAAGGGCATGCCGCCCAAGCTGGTCAGCGACGACGGCAAGCACATCGTCATCCGCCCGCTGGCCTACGTGACCGAAAAAGACCTGGTGCGCTGGGCCGCCCACAAGCAATTCCCCATCATCCCCTGCACCCTGTGTGGCAGCCAGGAAAACCTGCAGCGCAAGCAGATCTCGCAGATGCTGCAGGAATGGGAAAAGAAGTTCCCCGGCCGCATCGAAAGCATGTTCAGCGCGCTGCAAAACGTCGTGCCCTCGCATCTGATGGACGGCAGCCGTTACGACTTCAAGGGCCTGCGCCCCACGGGCGTGGCCTCGGAGGACGGCGACCAGGCATTTGACGCACCCAGCTTCCCGCCCGCCGGCCTACCCGGCCTGCAGGTCGTACAGCTCTAGGAGATATAGCCATGGCACGCTGGTCCACCCTGCTGCTCGCAAGCTGCGTGTGGCTGTCCGGCTGTGCCTCCATGTGGCGCGTGGACAGCGATGTGCAAAGCTTCTCCACCCTGGGTGCGGTCGCCCCCGGCACCACCATCCGCTTTGACCGCCTGCCCTCACAACAGGCCGACGCCGCAACGCAGAACGCACTCGAAGCCATCGCGACACCCGCCCTGGCCCAGGTGGGCCTGGTACCGGGCCCGACGCCGCGCTTCAACGTGGAGCTAGGCATCCAGACCCTGGTCATCTACCCGGATACCGGGCGCTGGGGCCCAGGTCCCCTCTGGTATGGCCCGGGCCGCTGGGGCTGGCCGGGGCGCCCACAGCTCTGGATGCCCGAACCCACCCGCTACCAGCACCAGCTCAAGCTAGTCTTGCGCGCCGTGGACGGCGGCCAGGTAGTCTTTGAAAGCCGGGCCGTGCACGAAGGTTTTGGCGGCCGCATTGAAGACGTGCTGCCGGCCATGTTCCAGGCCGCCCTGCAAGGCTTCCCCAACCCGCCAGCGGGCCTGCGCACGGTCAGCATACAGCCACCGCAACACTAAGAACACCTATGAACGCCACCCGCATCATCGCCATCCGCCATGGTGAAACCGCCTGGAACGTAGACACCCGCATCCAGGGCCACCTGGACATCCCGCTGAACGCCACGGGCCGCTGGCAAGCACAGCGGGCCGCCCAGGCCCTGGTCGAAGAACCCATCACCGCCATCTATGCCAGCGACCTACTGCGGGCTTATGAAACGGCGCAAGCTGTCGCCAACGCACTGGGCGTGGACATCGCCAAGGCGCCAGGCTTGCGGGAACGTGACTTTGGCGCCTTCCAGGGTCACACCTTCGCGGAGATTGAGGCCACCCAACCCGAACTGGCACTGCGCTGGCGCAAGCGCGACCCCGACTTCAGCCCCCCTGAAGGTGGCGAATCATTGATCCGATTCCGCGACCGGATACTGGCCTGCGTAGACCTGCTGGCAGCGCGCCACCCCGGCGAGCTGATCACCCTGGTGGCCCATGGCGGCGTGATGGATGTGCTGTACCGCGCCGCCACCGGCCAGGGCCTGCAAGCACCGCGTACCTGGGACCTGGGCAACGCCGCCATCAACCGCCTGCTGTGGACGCCGCAAGGCTTGAACCTGGTCGGCTGGGCCGACACCCAGCACCTGGAAGCCGACACCGCACTGGACGAAACCAGCGCTTGAGGAACAGACCATGCTTCATTACTTGATGCACTCAAGCGAATACTCGTGGCAGGAGCAATTACTGTACGCCGGCCTCTTCGTTGCAGCCATTGTGTTGCTGTTTGTGTTTTTTTGGTGGCGCAAGCGTGCTGCGCGGCCCCGCCAGGGCGACTTTGCGGCACTGGTACAAAACCACTCGATTGCCGAAGCGCTGGACCAACAGCAACGAGGCCCGTTGGAAGACGCGGCCGATGCCTGGCAGCAAACGCAAACCGCGCTGGGCACCGTAAAAACCGGCGTGGAACGCGCACTGGCACTGGTCTGGCTGCTGCTGTCGGGCCTGCTGTGCGCCATCAGCATCCTGTTTGTGCTCATAGGCCTGCTGAAATTTCCGGCGCTGAACTGGGGCCAGCAGGGGTTCTTCCTGGCACTGGCCGTGGTATGCGCCTGGTTTGTGCGGGCGCAATGGCGCAACCTGCGTGGCGCGAAGTAGGCCGGCAGCGCCGTCACGTTTACAGCCAAATCAACTGTTTGCGCAGATAGCACCTGCACAGGCAGCTACCAATTAAATAGCAAGCCCGAAGTTTTTTCTTACTCCGCGGCAAACAGCCCGCCCTCGGCCTGCGGCGGGTTCACACCCAGGTGGCGGTAGGCGGCCAGCGTGGCGATGCGGCCACGCGGCGTGCGCTGCAGAAAGCCCTGCTGTATCAGATAGGGCTCGATCACATCTTCAATGGTGTCGCGCTCCTCGCCGATGCTGGCGGCGATGTTGTCCAGCCCCACCGGGCCGCCATCAAAGCGGTGGATCACCGCCTCCAGCAGCTTGCGGTCCATCAGGTCGAAGCCTTGCGGGTCCACATCTAGCATGGCCAGCGCGCGGTTGGCGATGTCTAGCGTGATGGTGCCGTTACCCTTCACATCGGCGTAGTCGCGCACCCGGCGCAGCAGGCGGTTGGCGATACGCGGTGTGCCGCGCGAGCGGCGTGCGATCTCAAAGCCACCGTCGGCCTCCATCGGCGCATTCAGCAGACCGGCGCTGCGCTTCACAATGCGCGCCAGCTCGTCCGGCGTATAGAACTCCAGCCGCGCCACGATGCCGAAGCGGTCGCGCAGCGGGTTGGTCAGCATGCCGGCGCGGGTGGTGGCGCCGACCAGGGTGAAAGGTTGCAGGTCCAGCTTGATGCTGCGCGCCGCCGGGCCTTCGCCGATCATGATGTCGATCTGGTAGTCCTCCAGCGCGGGGTACAGGATTTCTTCCACCACCGGGCTGAGGCGGTGGATTTCATCGATAAACAGGACGTCGTTCTTTTCCAGGTTGGTCAGCAGCGCAGCCAGGTCCTTGGGCTTTTCCAGCACCGGGCCGCTGGTCTGGCGCATATTCACGCCCAGCTCGTGGGCAATGATGTGGCTCAGCGTGGTCTTGCCCAGGCCGGGCGGGCCGAACAGCAGCACGTGGTCCAGCGCCTCGCTGCGTTTTTTGGCCGCGCCGATGAATATCTCCAGCTGCTCGCGCGCCTTGGTCTGGCCCACATATTCGTCGAACAGCTTGGGGCGCAGCGCGCGTTCTATCGCCTCTTCCTGGGGCGAAGAGGGCACGGCGGAGACAACGCGCTTGGGCGGCGTCGGCGCGAAATCATCAGTCTGGATGGACACGGCAGGCAGGTCAGAAGAGGGTTGAAAACAGAGCGACCACTATAGCGCCTGGCGCCCGACTGTATGCAAACGGGCCGCCGCTTTGAGTGAGGAGACGGCTTGCTTGTGGCTATAGTGGACCCTGCAACACTTTACATAGCAATGCGGTAGCTGTTACACCGTGTGCTTGTTTCTTTTGAGCCCTATTGCCCATGACGTCCACACCCTCTGCTTCCACCCCTTCTGCACACTGGTCTGTTGGCTGGCAAGGCGTTCGCCACAGTGCCCTGGGGCTGCTGCTGTGTGCCAGCGCCAGCGGCTGGGCGGCCGATGCGCCGGCGGAAAAAATCCCCTCCATCGGCAAGATCACCCTGCCCGCCAAGCCGGCATCGCAAGAAGGAGGCAAGGCAGCCGAAACCAGCAAGACCAAGGAAACCGTCAGCAAGGAATCCATGGGCGACCAGGTACGCGAACTGGTCGAGCAAGCCAACGCCAGCAACCAGCAAGCCAAAGGCAAAAAAGGCAAGACCGCCAAGACCCCGCCAAAGATCACGCTGACCATCGAGGCCGAGCCCAAAAAATCCGGCGCACGCGGCACGCCCTCGGCACCGCCCGACATAGCGGCCGCCTACGCCCGTGCCCATGGCGCCATCCCCAACCCGGTGGACAGCCGCGCAGCCGCCATGGCCCAAGTGGCCGGCCTGCCACCGCGCACCACGGTGTCCCGTGACAACCTGGGCATGGCGCGCAGCGACGAAACCCGCTGGACCTACGACGGTGAATTCGGCCCACAAGCCTGGTCGCGGCTGCGGCCCGAATACGGCCAGTGCGCCACCGGCACGCGCCAGTCGCCCATCCACATCCAGGACGGCAACACCTTGCAGGGCCCGGCCGAACCGCTGCAGTTCCACTACCAGCCCAGTAGCGCCATGGTGGTCAACACCGGCCGCACCATACAAGTAGACGTGGTGGGTGACAACACCCTCACCGTGCGCGGCTCCACCTACAAGCTGACCAACATCCAGTTCCACCACCCCAGCGAAGAGCGCATCAACGACCGGGCCTACACCATGGCGGCCCATCTGATCCACCGCAACATCGACGGGCAGATTGCCATCGTCGCCGTGCTGATGGACCCAGGCCAGCCCAACACCATGGTGAACAAGGTCTGGACCTATATGCCGCTGGACGTGGGCGACCGCGTGCGCATGCCCGCCGGCCTGCTGGACCTGAACGAGCTGTTGCCGCAAGACCAGCGCTACTACCAGTTCATAGGCTCGCTGACCACGCCACCCTGCTCGGAAAACGTGCTGTGGATGGTGTTGAAGCAGCCGATACAAATCAGCCCCGAGCAGCTGCGCCTGTTCGCCCAGCTCTACCCGCGCAACAACCGCCCGGTACAGCCCCTGAACGGGCGCGTGGTCCGGGAAGGCATGTAAGAGCCTATTTACGACCTATTTGGGGCCGCGCAGCTGCCTTTTCGGGAGGGGCTGGTAGGCGCGGCTCGCCACCCATAGCCCCGCTATGGGCAAGAGTCGCAACGCCCCAGACTGCCCGAGAAGGCAACTGCCCTGCGGGTTGGGGAGAAATCGGGCGATTTGCCCGCCATCACCCTTGCATGGGCAGGGAGCCCATGCTGCGGGCGCCGACAAGCAACTCATCCGGATTGCTCCCCAACGCGGCCCCAAATAGGTCGTAAACAGGCTCTTGGCCCTACTTGGCCAGCGCTTTCAGCGCCAGCTTGATGCCTTCGCTGACGCCCACGCCGGCCGGCAAGGCCTTCAGCGCCAGCGCCGCTTCCTTGTCGCTATAGCCCAGGGCCACCAGGGCCTGCAGGATGTCGGCCTGCGCATCGCTGGTCACACCGGTGCGCACTCCGATATCGGGGCCCAGCTTGCCCTTGAGCTCCAGCAGCAGGCGCTCGGCGGTTTTGGGGCCGATGCCGGGCACCTTCTTGAGCCGCCCCACTTCTTGCAATGTGATGGCCTGGGCCAGGTCGTCCACCCCCATGCCGGACAAAATGCTCAAGGCCGTGCGCGGCCCGACGCCGCTGATCTTGATCAGCTGGCGAAACGCATCGCGCTCGCCCGGTGTGGCAAAGCCATACAGAATTTGCGCGTCTTCACGCACCACGAAATGCGTCAACAGCGTGACCTGCTCGCCCAGGCCCGGCAGGTTGTAGAAGGTGCTCATGGGCACATCCACGTCATAGCCCACACCGTGGCAGTCGATCAGCACCTGGGGTGGGTTCTTGGCGGCCAGCAGGCCTTGGAGTCGTCCGATCATGGGGTTTCCGAATGGTGAAAGCGCGATTGTCCCCGACGAGCACCGCCAATGCGCCACACACACGTTCTTACAGCTCTTGCATCCTCGCCCGGCATGTAACGGGATCGGCTCCTACCATTGGTCTCTTTTGGGAGGAATCCACCATGGCTCTGCAAGCTCCGTTTTTTGGCAAGCGTGAACCGGCCGTTTTGGGCCTGCGCCCCAGCCCCTCGCATGCACAGCAAGCCCCCCTGGGCAAACCACTGAACACCACCAGCACATCGTCAGCCAGCTCCACCCCCCTCCCCAGCGAAGTAAGCACTATGCAAGCCTCTACACCCGCAACCTCCACCAGCACCAATTCCGCCACCAAGACCGGCGGCAGTACCCTGACCGTGGGCCCGAACATCAAGCTCAAGGGTGTGGAGATCACCGACTGCGACACCCTGGTGGTGGAAGGCATCGTCGAAGCCACCATGGACTCGCGACTGATGCAGATCACCGCCGACGGCGCCTTCAAGGGCGCTGCCGACATCGATATTGCCGAAATCCATGGCAGCTTCGACGGCGTGCTGACAGTACGCGACAAGCTGGTGATCTACTCCACCGGCAAAGTCACCGGCACCGTGCGCTACGGCAAGCTGGTGGTGGAAGAAGGTGGCCAGTTGTCTGGCGAGATCGCCTTCGGCACCAGCAAAGCCGCGCCTATGAAAGCGGACCTGCAGGCCATCGCGGCCTGAGTCACTTCGGCTGGGGCTCAACGCCCCACCGTCTCCAGCCAGGCATCCAGCTCCTGCGCCAGGGCATCGGTGGCCGCTGCCAGCGCCCGCACCCCGCCGGGTGCGTCGGCGCTGGGGGCCGGGCGCTGCAAGCTGAACGTGCGCTGGGCCAGCAAGCTGTCACCCAGCGGTGTACTCTCCACCAGCGTGGCGCGCAGCCGTACCAGGCCGGTACTGGCTGTGGGCGACTGGAACAGCTGGGTAAATTCCTGCAACTCCAAACGCAACAAGCGCGGCGCCGGCCCAGTGGTTCGTGCCAGTGCAGCACTGTCGCTGGCGGCCAGCACGGCACGGCGCTGCCCCAGCACATCACGCAGCCGCTGGCCCACCAGCTGCGCGGGCGGCACGCTCCAGCGGGCCTGGGTGTAAGGGCGCAGTTGTTGCGCGTCCGCATAGCCCAACCGGTACAGAATGGCCGTGCCACCGTCAATCAACCCAGGTGCCTCTACCTCGGCAAACGCCAGGGGTGGCAAGCTGGTCGTGGCCAACGGGCTGTTGGCCGTGGTGGTGCTTGGGCCGAAGTCATACTGCGTGGCACGCACGGGCTTGTCGGGCAAGGCCGAGCAGGCAGCCAGGGCCCAAACCACCGAGCCCATTACCAAGCCAAATAGGCACTTTGCGCACATTCCACCTGCGCCAGAAGCTCTTATTTTCATAGCAAATCCTTTGTAAGCCGTTTTCATGGTTGTGCGGCAGGGGCCACAAAGCCGGGCTCGCCCGGGCCGGGTACGACCGCGCCGCCGCCAAAGATCAGCGACTGCGGCTGCTCGCTGATGCCGTTGACAGTACGGCCCAGCTGCCGCGCCGCACGGGAAGCGTCATCGGCCACCCGGTTGATGCGCGGCAAGGTGGCATTGCCCAAGGCGTCCGCCGCGTGCGACAGCGCGCCCGAACCTTCGGCCAGTCGGTCCATCACGCCGCCTTTTTCATTCAGCCTCGCAGCCGTCTGCCCGATGGCGACAAAGCTGCTGTCAGCCGTGTTGGCGGCGGTCTGCAGCGCGCGCATCGCCTGGTGGGTGTCGTCGGCAATCGCCGGGATGCGCGCCAGCGCTGGGTCCAGCCGCTGGGTGACGGTTTGCTCCAGCCGGGCGCTGAGCTGGGCCAGACTGGTGGTGGCGTGGTCGGCATTGGTCAGCACGCCGGTGAACAGTTTTTGGTTCTCATCGCTGAGCAACTGGTTCAGGCGCAGCGTGGCCTGGTCCACCTGCTCCAGGATGTGTGGCACCTGCTGGGTCAGCTTGCCCAGTTGCGAGGTCTCCAGCGGCAAGCGTGGTACACCGCTGCGGCCGGGCGGAATCGGGGTCTGGGCCTGGCCCGCGTCGTCGATCTGCACAAAGGCCAGGCCGGTGATGCCCTGGTAGCTCAGGCTGGCAAAGGCGGTGGGTGATAGCGGCGTGGTGTCGTCCACCGCGATACGTATCAGCACATTGCCCACCACGTCGGGGTCGAAACCGATATGGGTCACCTTGCCCACGGCTACACCCTTGTAGCGCACGGCGGCCTGGGGCTGCAGGCCCGTCACAGGGTCGCGCGTCGAAAGTTCATACGGATGGCTGCTGCCCGCATCGCGCGTGAGCCACACCGCCAGCGCCACCAACAGCGCGGTGACAGCCAGCACAAACGCGCCCGCAGCCAGCGCATGGGATTTATTTTCCATGGGGACTCTCTCCTGAAGGAATGGGTGAAAGGGGTAGCGGCGCCAAAGCCCGCCGCCCGCGTTCGCCCAGAAAAAAGTGTTCGATGAACGGGTGCGGGAAGGCCACCACTTCGGCGGGCGTGCCCGTCACCAGCACCCTCTTTTCAGCCAGCACGGCCACCCGGGTGCTGAGCGCAAACAGAGTGTCCAGGTCGTGGGTAACCATCACCACCGTCAGGCCCAGGCCCTGGTGCAGGGCGCGCAGCAGGGCCACAAATTCGTCCGCACCATTCGGGTCCAGCCCGGCGGTGGGTTCGTCCAGCAACAACAACGGCGGGTCCATCACCAGCGCACGGGCCAGGGCCACGCGTTTGACCATGCCGCCGGACAGGTCGGCGGGCATCTTGTCGGCATCGGCCGGGTTCAGGCCGACCATTTGCAGCTTGACCAGGGCCGCGTCACGCACCAAGGCCTCGGGCAGGGTTTTGAGTTCGCGCAACGGAAAGCCAATGTTTTCCAACACAGTAAAGGCCGAAAACAGCGCCCCCTGCTGGAACAGCATGCCCACCCGGCTGGCCGCACCCGCCCGGCCCAGCTCGGCTGCGGGCTGGCTCAGCACCGTGACCTGGCCCTGGGCGGGCTGCTCCAGCCCCAGCATCTGGCGCAGCAGCACCGTCTTGCCCGTACCCGAGCCACCCACCAGGGACAAAATCTCGCCGCGCCGCACGGTCAGCGCCAGGTCCTGGTGAATGACAACCCGCTTCTTGCCGCTGCCAAACGCGGTCTGCAGGCCCTGGATATCGACGATCAGTTCGGACTTATCCATAACGTGCACAACGGCTCAACGTGATCAAAGGCGAATAAAAACCAGCGTGTCTCGTCCAGAGACACCGTGGAACCGGCTTTGCCGGGCCACTAGTGTCGCCCCCTGCAAGGGGGTTGGCGAAGCGACATGCAATGCGCGTAGCCTGGGGGTGTTCCATACTAAACACCTACGTTCTTGAAGACGATGGCGAACAAGGCATCGACCAGGATCACCACGGTGATCGAGGCCACTACTGAAGCCGTCGTGCCCTGCCCCAGACTTTGGGTATTGGGTTTGACGCGTAGGCCGCAGTGGCAGCCCACCAGCGCAATCAACAGGCCGAACACGGCCGACTTGAACACCGCCAGCCCCAGGTTGGCCACGCCAACGGCATCGGGCAAGGCCTGCAAAAAAAATGCGGGCGTGATGCCCAGCGAAAGGTCCGCCGCCAGCATGCCCCCCGCTAGCGCGGTGACCGAAGTCCATACGGTGATCAGCGGCATGGCGATGGCCAGCGCCATGGCGCGTGGCATCACCAACCGGTAGCTCAGGGGGATACCCATGACACGCATGGCATCCAGCTCTTCGGTCACGCGCATCACGCCGATCTGCGCGGTGATGGCCGAGCCGGAGCGCCCGGCGATCAGGATGGCGGCCAACATCGGCCCCAGCTCACGCACCACCGACATGCCCAGGATGTTGACGATAAAAGCCTCGGCCCCGAACTGGCGCAGCTGCTGCGATGTCAGGTAGGCCAGCACCACGCCAATCAAGAAGCCCACCAGCGCGGTGATGGGCAGGGCCATGGTGCCCATTTGGTACAGATGGCCCGAAACATCCCGCCACGGCCCGGCCTGCGGGCGGCGTGCCAGGCGCAGCAGATCCAACGCCAATTGCCCCAGCATGCGCAACAAGTCCAGCCCCTGCGCCAGGCCCGCCAGCACCCAGGCGCCCAGCGCGTCGAAACACTGCGCCCAGGTCGCGTCGTGGCTGGGGGGCGCTTCACACGAGAATTTGGCGACACGCTCCAGCAGGCTGCGCTGCTCGGGCAGCAAGGCTATCTGCGCTGGCCACTGGCGGCCCCAGTGGTTCCACAGCAATTGCGCACCCACATGGTCCAAGCGCTCCACACTTTGCAGGTCCCAGTGCGCAGACGGCGGCTGTGCCTGCAAGGCCGAAGTCGCGGCCCGCCACTGCGCCGGCACGGCCAGATCGGCCGCCGCCCACCGGCCCAGCAGCCTGGCGGTCAGCGCATCGGGCTTGTCTGCAGGGGAGATGCTGTCGATATGGGGCGGTGAATCTTGGGCCATGGTGTGCAGCGCATCCTAACAAGCCGCCCCCGCACCTGCGCGTAGGACAAGCGCCTGAACACAGCGTACAGGCGACAATACAGCCATGATTGTTCGCCACACCTTCGCGCCCCCCAACAACACCCGGCTCGACAACCTCTGCGGCCCCATGGACGCGCATCTGCGCACCATCGAAGATGCGCTGCAGATCAAGATCGCCCACCGGCACGAACAATTCAAGATCGACGGACCCAAAGCCACCGCCAACCAGGCGCTGGAGCTGCTGCAGGCCCTGTACGAACAGGCCGGCCGCCCGATCAAGCCTGACACCGTGCAACTGATGCTGGCCAGCGATGCCGACCTGGGCGCCGATGGCCACAGCCTGCAAACCCGCCGCGCCGACCTGCGCGCCCGCACCCCGAACCAGACCACCTACCTGGACAACATCGCCCAGCACGACATCACTTTCGGCATCGGCCCGGCCGGCACCGGCAAGACCTACCTGGCCGTGGCCTGCGCGGTGGACGCGCTGGAGCGCAGCGCGGTGCAGCGCATTGTGCTGACCCGCCCCGCGGTGGAAGCCGGCGAGCGCCTGGGCTTTCTGCCCGGCGACCTGAACCAGAAAATCGACCCCTATCTGCGCCCGTTGTACGACGCGCTGTACGAACTGATGGGGCCGGAGAAAGTGCAAAAGGCCTTTGAGCGCAACGCGCTGGAAGTGGCGCCGCTGGCCTTCATGCGCGGGCGCACGCTGAACAACGCCTTTGTGATCCTGGACGAGGCGCAGAACACCACGCCCGAGCAGATGAAGATGTTTCTGACCCGCATCGGCTTTGGCGCCAAGGCCGTGGTGACTGGCGACGTCAGCCAGATCGACCTGCCGAAAACCCAGCTCAGCGGCCTGATCGACGCCGAGCAGGTGCTGCGCCGTACCAAGGGCATTGCCATCACCCGCTTCACCAGCGCCGACGTAGTGCGGCACCCGCTGGTGGCACGCATCGTCGATGCCTACGACACGCGCGGCAAATCGGACCTGGCCGTGCGTACCCGCAAAACCGTTTAACGCCATCCATTACGCTATTAATTAGATAGCTGCTAGCGCAGAAGATACCTGCGCTAGCAGCCAAAAACATGCTGAACAACTTACAACTCTCGCTGCAGTTTGGTGAGCTGGCCAACAAGGAAGAGCTGGCCCTGCACCGTGCCGCCCTGCCCCGCCACAGCGTGGCCCGCTGGATACGCCACGCACTGGCGCTGGACGCCGAAATCACCGTGCGCATCGTCGATGCCGAAGAAGGCCAGGCCCTGAACCGCGAATACCGCAAGAAGGACTACGCCACAAATGTGCTGACCTTCGACTACACACAGGAGCCGGTGGTTACCGCCGACCTGGTGCTGTGCGCCCCGGTGGTCGCCCGCGAAGCCGCAGAAAACGGCAAGTCGCTAAAAGACCATTACGCCCATCTGCTGGTGCACGGCACCCTGCACGCCCAGGGCTGGGACCACGAAACCAGCGAAGAAGACGCCAACGAGATGGAAGCTTACGAGACCGAGATCCTGGTGGAACTGGGCATCGCCGACCCTTACGCCGACTAAGCTGGCGGATTAAAACTGCAGCGGAATCGTCACCGGCCCGTCGTTGACCAGGTGCACCAACATGTCGGCGCCAAACTGCCCGGTCTGTACCGGCGCATGCAGCCGCCGGGCCTGGGCCACAAAGTAGTCGTACAGCCGGCGCCCGTCCTCGGGTAGCGCTGCGCTGATAAAGCTGGGCCGGTTGCCCGCCGAAGCATCGGCCGCCAGCGTGAACTGGCTGACCACCAGCAGCCCGCCCGCCACGTCCTGCAGGCTCAGGTTCATCTTGCCCGCCGCATCGCTGAAGATGCGCAGCTTCAAAATCTTGGCCAGCAGCTTGTCGGCCTGGGCTGGCACATCGCCGCGCTCGGCGCACACCAGCACCAGCAGGCCTGGACCAATCTGGCCCACCACCTCGTCCGCGATGACCACGCGGGCTTCCCGCACTCTTTGTAAAACAGCTTTCATGCGGGGATTGTCGGTCAGTAGGCTCAGGGTTGTCACCGAGCATGGGCCTGGACCACACCACTACGATAGGCCACGATTTTTCAAAGGACACACCATGCGTTTGCGCAACTACGGTATTTACATCCTCGTCGGCGGCCTGCTGGGCCTGGCAGCTGCCGCCCAGGCGCAAACCAGTGGCTTGACACGCACCATCGTGGGCAAGGAAGACGTTTCAGTACCGGGGCGCGAGGCGGTGGTCGCACGTGTAGAAATTGCCCCCGGCGGCAAGGCGGCCCGCCACACCCACCCCGGCGATGAAATCAGCTATGTGATGTCCGGCGAAACTGTTTTGCTGGTGGACGGCCAGCCGCCGCGCCGTATCAAGGCGGGTGAATCCTTTGTCATTCCCGCAGGCGTGGTGCACGCCGCCGAGAACGACACCGCCAACCCGGTGCAACTGGTCGGCGTCTACGTGGTGGAAAAGGGCAAGCCGCTAGCCTCGCCAGCGCCTTGACCTCACGCTTGCATTAGCCCAGCGTCACGCGGGCAAACTTGCGTTTTCCCACCTGCAGCACATAGGTGCCGGCACCCAGTTTCAAGCCCTTGTCGTTGACCACGCTGGAATCCACGCGCACGCCGCCGCCGTCGATCAGGCGGTTGCCCTCGCCGCTGCTAGCGGCCAGGTTGGCCAGCTTCAGCAGCGCGGCAATACCCACGGCCGCACCGCCTTCACCCAGAGGCAGGCTCAGCTCGGTGATGTCGTCCGGCACGCCGCCCTTGCTGCGGTTGTTGAAGTCTTGCTCGGCCGCATCGGCTGCGGCAGCGCTGTGGAAGCGCGCGGTGATTTCCTTGGCCAGCGCCACCTTGGCGTCCTTGGGGTTACGGCCGGCCTCCACTTCCGCCTTGAGCGCAGCAATCTCGGCCTCGCTCTTGAACGACAGCAAGGTGTACCAGCGCCACATCAGCACGTCGGAGATGCTCAACACCTTGGCGAACATGGTGTTGGGCTCTTCGCTGATGCCGATGTAGTTGTTCTTGGACTTGGACATCTTCTCCACGCCGTCCAGGCCTTCCAGCAACGGCATGGTCAGGATGCACTGCGGCTCCTGGCCGTATTCGGCCTGCAGGTGCCGGCCCATCAGCAGGTTGAACTTCTGGTCGGTTCCGCCGAGTTCCAGGTCGGACTTGAGCGCCACCGAGTCATAGCCCTGCATCAGCGGGTACAGGAACTCATGCACCGCGATGGACTGGCCACCGTGGAAGCGGTCGTGGAAGTCGTTGCGCTCCATCATGCGGGCCACGGTGTAGTGCGAGGCCAGTTGGATCATGCCGCGCGCGCCCAGGGGCTCGCTCCATTCGCTGTTGTAGCGGATCTCGGTCTTGGCCGGGTCCAGCACCAGGCTGGCCTGCTTGTAATAGGTTTCGGCGTTGATCTTGATTTGCTCGGGGGTCAGCGGTGGCCGGGTGCTGTTGCGCCCGCTGGGGTCGCCGATCAGCGAAGTGAAGTCGCCAATCAGAAAGATCACCGTGTGGCCCAGGTCCTGCAGCTGGCGCATCTTGTTCAGCACTACGGTGTGGCCGATATGGATGTCGGGCGCCGTTGGGTCCAGGCCCAGCTTGATGCGCAGCGGCGTGCCGGTGGCCTCGGAGCGCGCCAGCTTCTTCAGCCAGTCTTCCTGCGGAATCAGCTCGTCACAGCCGCGCAATGACACGGCCATAGCCTCCCGAACACGGTCGGTTACAGGGAAATTACTGCCCGATACGGGACTTACTGCTTGATTCATAAGGGTTTTTCAGGTCTTTATCCATTGTCGCCCAGGGTGGGCACCGCTATACTCGCGGATTCGCTGCAGCCCCTGATTTTAGTGGTGCGTTGCCTGATAGGCCGCCCAAAACCCCAGGTCTGGCGCAATACACGGCTCGCAGGCCCGCTTTGTGCTTCCTGCTACCGGCCATTGCGCATGACCTGACTGAACTTCCAGGGCCTTCCACGTCTCTGCAGCAAACCTCTTTTTGGGAATTCAATCTTTTGAACAACGGTCTCAACACCGTCAGCGATAGGCTTTTGTCTTTGGTACAACGCCACCCCAAGCGCATCACCGCGCTGGTGGCGGCCGTACTCTTAGGCGGTGGCAGCGGCGCATTTGCCGTCGCCTCCCTGGGCCCAGACGCCGCTGACCTGCCGGTACGGCAAATCACGGAATTGGTGCAACCCCTGCCCTTGCAAGAGCAGGCTGCGGCACTCGATCTGCACAGCTTCAATCTGTTCCGCACGGAAACCACCCGCTCCAGCGACACTGCCGCTTCACTGCTGCAGCGTCTGGGCATCGCCGATGCGGACGCGGTCGCCTTTCTGCGCAGCGATGCACTGGCCAATAAGGCCATCTTCGGTCGCGCCGGTCGTATCGTGAAAGCCGAGGCAACCGACAAACAAGCCCTGCTGTCTCTCAGCGCGCTGTGGAGCCCGGGCAACGACGGCGCCATCCAGCGCCTGGTGGTCGAAAAGACCGCCCAGGGCTTCCGCTCCCGCATGGAAGATGCCCAGCTGGACACCACCAGCCGGCTGGCCGGCGGCACGATTCGCAGCTCGCTGTTTGCCGCCACCGACGAAGCCGGCATTCCCGACGCCGTCGCCACCCAGGTCGCCGAAATCTTCTCGGGCGACATCGACTTCCGCCGCGCGCTGCGCAAGGGCGACCATTTCTCGGTGGTCTATGAAACCGTTGAAGCCGACGGCCAGGTGCTGCGCACTGGCCGCGTCTTGAGTGCTGAATTTTTCAGCAATGGCAAGACCTACCAGGCCATGTGGTTTGCCGAACCCGGTCAAAAGGGCAGCTACTACTCGCTGGACGGCCAAAGCCTGCGCCGTGCCTTCCTGACTGCACCGGTAGAGTTCTCCCGCATCACCAGCGGCTTCTCCATGCGCTTCCACCCCATTCTGAAGCTGTGGAAAGCCCACCTCGGTGTGGACTACGCGGGTACCACTGGTACGCCGGTGCGCACCGTGGGTGACGGGGTGGTGGAGTTCGCGGGTGTGCAAAATGGTTACGGTAACGTGATCATCGTCCGCCACAACAACCACAACGAAACCCTGTACGCCCACCTGAGCCAGATCAATGTGCGCGCGGGCCAAAAGATCAGCCAGGGCGAGCATATCGGCGCGATTGGTGCCACCGGCTGGGCCACCGGCCCGCATCTGCACTTCGAGTTCCGTGTCGATGGCGTCCACCAAGACCCGATGACGGTGGCCCGCCAAAGCGAAAGCCAACCGCTGTCCGCCGCGGCCAAGCCAATGTTTGACAAACTCGCCGCCACCATGCGCCAGCAGCTGTCCGCAGCCTCTGCCGTGCAACAGGCCAGCGCTGACTAAAATGTCCGAGCTCTACATCGGCCTGATGTCCGGCACCTCGCTGGACGGCGTGGACGGTGTACTTGCTGACTTTGCGGGTGGCCGCATGCAGGTGCTGCAGCACGCCAGCCTGCCCTTTGTCGATGCGCACCGGGCCGGGCTACTAACCTTGAATTCACCAGGGGACAACGAGCTGCACCGGGCAGCCCTGGCCGCCAATGCCTTGGCCGAACTCTATGCCAAGGTTGTCCAGCTGTTGCTGGACCGCGGCCAAGCCGCTGCAGCGTCCATCCAGGCCATTGGCGCTCACGGCCAGACCGTACGCCACCGCCCGCAGGAATTTGATGGCACCGGCTACACCCTGCAACTGAACAACCCAGCCCTGCTGGCCGAGCGCACAGGCATCACCGTCGTGGCGGACTTCCGCAGTCGCGACATCGCCGCCGGCGGCCAGGGCGCCCCCTTGGTGCCGGCCTTCCACCACCAGGTGTTCGGCCGTGCACAGGAAGCGGTGGCGGTGCTGAACATCGGTGGCATCTCCAACCTCAGCGTGCTGGACGGCGATCACATCCTGGGCTTTGACTGCGGACCCGGCAATGCGCTGATGGACTACTGGTGCCAACAACATACCGGCCAGCCCTTCGATGCCGACGGCGCCTGGGCTGCCAGCGGCAGCGTGCAGCCGGACTTGCTGGCCGCCTTACTGGACGAGCCCTTTCTGACCAAGGCACCGCCCAAGAGCACGGGCCGCGACCTGTTCAACCCCGGTTGGCTGGCCACCAAGCTCCAGGGATTTGCCGGGCTGAGCCCGGTAGACGTACAAGCTACATTGACCGAATTGACCGCCAGCGCAAATGCTACCTGCGCAAGTAGCTATGGAAAAAATAGCAACCAGTTGATCGTATGCGGCGGCGGCGCCTTGAACGGCCAGCTGATGCGGCGCATCCAGGCAGCACTGCCCACCATGCAGGTGCAATCCTCGGCCGCCCACGGGCTGCCGCCTCTACAGGTGGAAGCCTCAGCCTTCGCCTGGCTGGCGCGCCAGACGCTGCTGCGCGCACCGGGCAACCTTGCCAGCGTCACCGGCGCACGCGGCAACCGGGTGCTGGGCGCGATCTACCCGGCCTGAGCCCTACTCCAGGTCAGCTGCCCCTGCTGGGGCCGCCACCTTCTCGTCGGGCGCCAGCTGCCAGAAGATCCAGGCCGATGCCAAGGTCATCAGCCCCATGGTGGCAAACGTAGCGTGGAAAGCCTGCAAGGTCTGCGTAGCACCCACAGCCTGGAAATAGCCGGTGTAACCCGCCAGCACCGCCCCTGCGGCTGCCACCCCCATCCCCATGGCCAGCATCTGCACCATGGACAGCAGGCTATTGCCGCTGCTGGCCAATGGACCATCCAGGTCCTTCAAAGTCACCGTATTCATGGCCGTGAACTGCATGGAGTTGACCGCCCCAAATAAAGCCAGCTGCACCAGGCGCAGCCACAAAGGCTGCTCCGGAGTCACAAAAGCAAAGCTGGCCATGGTCAGCCCCACCAGTGCCGTATTCAGCACCAGCACCTTGCGGTAACCCAGCCAGGTGATCAGGCGCGTGGCCAAGGTCTTGGTCACCATGCCGGCTGCCGCCACCGGCAGCATCATCATGCCGGCCTGTGCCGGGCTGTAGCCCATGCTGACCTGCAGCAGCAATGGGATTAAGAACGGCATGCAACTACTGCCTATGCGCGCAAACAGATTGCCCAGCAGACCAATGGCCAGCGAAGGAATGGCGAACAACCTGGGTGAAAACAGGGGCTCGGGTTCCCGCACCGCGTGCAGCCAATAGGCCACCAGGCTGGCCAGGCCGAACATCAGCAACACCAGCACGGTGGCCTGGCGTAGACCCAGCTCGGACAAACCGTCCAACGCCAAGGACAAGGCCACCATGCCAAACGACAGCAGTGCATAGCCGCTCAGGTCGAAACGCTTGTACTCCACCCGCACGCCTTCGGGCATCCAGGCCAGGGTGGCCATGCCGCCCAGCACACCTACCGGCAAATTGATCAGAAAGATCCAGTGCCAGGTGGTGTACTCCACCAGCCAGCCGCCCAGAGTCGGGCCGATCAGCGGGCCAATCAAGCCCGGCAGCGCAACGAAGCTCATGGCTTTCAAAAACTGCTCGCGTGGAAACGCCCGCAGCACCGCCAAGCGCCCCACAGGCAGCAATAAAGCCCCACCAACCCCTTGCAACACACGGGAGGCCACCAATTGCGTCAGGCTGTGCGACATCGCGCAAAACAAGGAGCCCAGCGTGAAAAGAGCAATCGCTGCAACAAACAGACGGCGTGTGCCGAAGCGGTCGGCCATCCAGCCCGAGGCCGGGATCAACATGGCCATGGTCAGTGAATAGGCCACCACCACCGACTGCATGCGCAAAGGGCTTTCGCCCAGACTGGCGGCCATGGCCGGTAGGGCGGTATTGACGATGGTGGCGTCCAGGGTCTGCATGAAAAACCCAATAGCCACCAGCCAGAGCAACCGCTGGCGCGTCGATTCATCTTGCATGCGGTAACCGCTCCTTGTCCAAACCGGTTGTAGCAAAGAAAAAGCCGCCTACAGGCGGCCTTTTCAAGACGGGGTGGCCAATCAGGCCGAGAAGCTGGAGCCGCAGCCGCAGGTGCTGGAAGCGTTAGGGTTCTTGATGACGAACTGGGCGCCTTGCAGGTCTTCCTTGTAGTCGATCTCTGCGCCCAGCAGGTACTGGTAGCTCATGGCGTCGATCAGCAGAGACACACCGTTCTTGGTCATGGTGGTGTCGTCTTCGTTGGTGATCTCGTCAAAAGTGAAACCGTATTGGAAGCCGGAGCAGCCGCCCCCCTGCACGAACACCCGCAGCTTGAGATCCGGATTGCCCTCTTCGGCGATCAGGTCGGCCACTTTGGCGGCAGCGCTGTCGGTGAAGACGATAGGGGTGGGCATTTCGGTCTGGATGTTTTCGGCTAGGGCGCTCATGGGGTACTCCGTAAAGAATCTAGGTGATGCTACTGCAATTCCCGACTTAAGTTGCGGGGCAAACAATTTGCCGGTATCGGCAGTGCGGTCTTTTCAAAAACAAAAACCGCCAAAGCCCGAAGGCTTGGCGGTTTTTGCGTCGCACAGAGCGAAAAGCTTAACGCTTCGAGAACTGCTTGCGGCGGCGTGCAGAGTGCAGACCGACCTTCTTACGTTCGACTTCACGCGCATCACGCGTCACGAAGCCGGCTTTGCTCAGCTCAGGCTTGAGCGTTGCGTCGTAATCGATCAGGGCGCGGGTAATGCCGTGGCGGGTTGCGCCGGCTTGGCCGGATTCACCACCACCGTGCACGTTGACCATCACGTCGAAAGTTTCGGCGTGGTTGGTCAGCACCAGAGGCTGCTTGCAGATCATGATCGAGGTAGCACGACCGAAGAACTCGGTGATGTCTTTACCGTTGACCTTGATTTGGCCGGAGCCCTTCTTGATAAACACACGGGCGACGCTGGATTTGCGACGGCCGGTGCCATTGTTCCAATCACCAATCATCTGGATACTCCTTAGATGTCCAGCACTTTAGGCTGTTGGGCGGTGTGTGGATGCTCAGCACCACCGTACACCTTGAGCTTCTTGATCATGGCGTAGCCGAGCGGGCCCTTGGGCAGCATGCCCTTGACGGCTTTTTCCAAAGCGCGGCCTGGGTGCTTGGCTTGCATGTCGCGGAACGAGATGGCAGAAATGCCACCTGGGTAGCCGGAGTGGCTGTAGTAAATCTTGTCGTTCGATTTGGCACCGGTCACACGCAGCTGGGCTGCGTTGATGATGACGATGAAGTCACCGGTATCGACGTGAGGCGTGTAAATGGCCTTGTGTTTGCCGCGCAAACGGAGAGCAACTTCGCTGGCTACTCGTCCGAGGACCTTATCGGTCGCGTCAATCACAAACCACTCGTGCACCACGTCAGCGGGTTTCGCGCTGAAGGTCTTGGTCATGAGTTTTCTCTTTAAAAGAATGGTTTGGCCAACCTGAGGGGTTGGCGTCCTAGCAGCCCTTTTCCACGGTCGGCGTCTCTCTGGTGGAGATCTCTTAGGTGGTTTTTAAACTGCACCGCGGGGCTAGCAAACCGCTGGGCAGCCTTGAATTATACAAAGTTGCAAGCCCAGCCGTCAAATTGGTTATTTAAGAGTGTTTGCGCTGGTTGCGATTCAGCCGTTGCGTGTTCTCCACGCACACCGGCAACTCGGCAAATTCCGGCTTTTGGCACTCGCGGTACAGGCACATGGGACGGGCAATGAAGTTGCTTTCCGGGCACAGCTCCACGATCGTGGTCGAAATCCGCGCCTCCCGGGGCCGCGTCTGCGGTGCAGTTGCAGCAGCCGAGGCGCCGCTTGCAGGGGGGGCAGCTACGCGCGGCTTGCGCACAACTGGCCTCGTGGCTTGGGCCGCGCTCGCCACAGACTTCGGACTGGAGGCTGCTTGATCCTGGGATGCCGCCTGCGCCGCCACAGCAGCCGCGGGCTCGGTCACAACAGCCGGTTTGGCACTCAGTGCGACCGCAGGCATGGCCGCCACGGCAGGGGTTTGGGCAGCGGGCAAAAAACCGCTCCAGTACACACCCGCAGCCGCCCCGACCGCCAACACGGCAGCCCCACCCCACCCCACGGTCTTACGCCACAGCGTCGTCCGCGGCTCCGTTCCAGCCAACAGCACAGGCGCGACGGCGGCAACATCCACCACCACAGGCGCCGCAGGACGGTAGACAAATTGGGTGGGTTGCTCGGCCAGATCAGCGGGCTGGGGCTTGGCGCGCGCCGCCTGCTCATCGCGGGACAGCTGCCAGCCCTCGCCCATGGCAGCCCGCCAGTCAAAGCGGGCCATATCGGACGGCACCTGCAAATCCAGCGCTTCGGAGAAAGCTTCCACCGACTGGGGCCGGTCCTCGGGGCGTATGGCCAGACTGCGGTCCAACGTGTCAACGAACGCCGGTGAGTAATTACAGCCGTACAGGCTGTGTGCCGATTGCGCCAATTCGCGCATGCTGGGCATACGGTCACGCAACACGCGGAAGGTAGCAGGCAGGGGTAAATCGTTAGCCAAATAGCCGTGCACTACCGCCGCCAGTGAATACAGGTCGCTCCAGGCGCCCTGCACCATGTCGCGCGCATCGGCGTATTGCTCAATGGGCGCGTAATTCACCTTCAGCACCGCCGTGTGCTTGCGGCTCAGGTCGCCAATGGCGCGCCGGGCCGCGCCCAGGTCCAGCAAGACCGGTGGACCCACATCCTGCAGAAAAATATTGTCGGGCGACACGTCCCGGTGCAGGGTCTGGTGCGCGTGCAACAGCTTCAGCGCTTCCAGCACCGACCACAGCACCTGGCGCAACCAGGCCTCGGACGGCGGGCGGCGCATCTGGCTGCGCGCCTGCTTGAGCGTCAGGCCGTGGTACAGCGGCATCACCATATAGGCGGTGTTGTTCGCCTCCCAGAAACGCAGCACCTTGACCAGGGACGGGTGGTCAAACTGCGCCAACAGCCGGGCTTCGGCCACAAAAGACTGCAAACCCGCCTGGTAACTGTTGCCGTCCAGCGAAGACCGAATCACCACCGACGGCCCACCGGTACGCCCAGCCAGCGCCGTGGGGATGTATTCCTTGATGGCGACCGAACGCTGCAGTGAATGGTCGTAGGCCTGGTAGACCATGCCAAAGCCGCCCACGCCCAGCAACCGGATCAGTTCGAACTCCCCCAGACGCGTGCCGTTAGCCAGCGCATCGGTGTGGTGCACTTTGTGGAGAACTGGCGGGTAGGCTAAATCGGACATATGGCGGTCGGGGGACCATAGTTTAGTGGCCGGCACCACACGGCAGGCGCCCGCCTCGTTACCATTGGGGCATGTTTAGTTACCGCCACGCCTTCCATGCGGGCAACCACGCCGACGTGCTCAAGCACACGGTGTTGATTGCCGCCCTTAAATATTTGACCGAAAAAGACCCGGCCTTGGCCGTGCTGGACACCCATGCGGGTGCCGGCCTATACCGGCTCGACGGCGACTACGCCGAAACCAGCGGTGAGGCGGCAGACGGCATTCTCAAGCTGCTGGCGCCCCCCGCCCCCGGCGAAGCGCCATGGCAGCCCGCCCCCCTGCTGCAGGACTACCTGGACATGGTGGCCAGCTTCAACAAAAGCGGCGCCAAAAAGGTCTACCCCGGCTCTCCGTTCATCATGCAACAACTGTTACGTGACCACGATCGGCTGAAGCTATTTGAGCTACACCCCACAGACAGCAAAACTCTGTCGGCCAACATCGCCCAGCTGGAAGCCGGCCGCCAGGTCGCCGTGTTCCGCGAAGACGGCTTTGAAGGTATCCGCAAATTCCTACCCCCACCCAGCCGCCGCGCTTTCCTGCTGTGCGATCCCAGCTATGAAATCAAGAGCGACTACGCGCTGGTGTCGACCATGGTGGCCAACTGCCTGAAGCTGTTTGCCACCGGCACCTATGCCGTCTGGTACCCCATCATCCCGCGGCCTGAGGCACACGACCTGCCCCGCAAACTCAAAACCCTGGCCACCAAGGCCGGCAAGAGCTGGCTGCACGCCACGCTGACCGTCAAGTTCAGCAAGCTCACCACCGATGCCACCGGTGAAGTCAAGCGCCCTGGCCTGCCCGCCAGCGGCATGTTCCTGATCAACCCGCCCCACACCCTGAAGGCCGGTCTCAAGCCCGCGCTGGAGCAAATGGTGGAACACCTGGGCCAGGACAAACACGCCACCTTCACGCTGGACTCCGGCGGCTAACACCACCACGATCGCTCAGCGATTTGCTATATAAAACATAGCTGCCGGTGCTGGATTCATTTGCGGCTGCGGCCGATTTGATGCACACCGTGCGGAAATCGGTATACCCGCTATCAGCAAACCCGGGTGAGGGTACCCCTGGGTGCACGTAAATTCGCGTAGCATGTTGCTCGCACGGGGCGGCGCCTGCCTGATGCAGCGCCCACCCTCCCCACATGCCGCAACCTCTGTTTAGAACCATCCATGATTTTTGTCGCTGGCTCTGCCAATCTTGATTTTGTCGTGCGGGCACCGCACATCCCAGCCCCCGGTGAAACCGTGCTGGGCCATGCGTTCCAGACCTTTCCCGGCGGCAAGGGCGCGAACCAGGCCATCGCCTGCGCCCGGGCAGGCGGCGCCACCACGCATATGCTGCTGGCGCTGGGTGACGACGCCTTTGCCCAGCCGCTGGAGACCTCATTGGCCGAGGCCGCCGTGGTCCCACACATCGTGCGCTCTGAAAAGCCCACCGGCACCGCCTTCATCTGCGTGTCCGACGACGCCGAAAACGCCATCACCGTTGCCCCTGGCGCCAACCTCGCCCTGCAGGCCGAACACCTGCCCCCGCTGCAAGGCTTCAGCCACCTGCTGCTGCAGCTGGAAACCCCACTCGACACCGTCACCGCCTACGCCCAAGCCGCGCGCGCCCAGGGCGTGCAGGTGGTGCTGAACGCCGCGCCCGCGCAAGTGCTGCCCCCGGCCCTGCTGGCCGCCGTGGACGTGCTGGTGGTCAACGAAGGCGAACTCGCCAGCGTAGCCCAGCATGAAGGCAGCGTGGCCGAATGCCTGGCGCGGCTGGACGTGCGCTGCGTAGTGGTCACCCTGGGCCACCGCGGCTGCTGCGCCCGGCTGGACGGCGAAATCCTGCTGCAGGCCGCCTTCCCGGTCACGCCGGTGGACACCACCGCCGCTGGCGACAGCTTTTGCGGCGCCCTGACCGCCGCGCTGTCGCAAGGCCATTCCTTGGCGCAGGCCCTGCAATACGGCAGCGCTGCCGGCGCACTGGCCTGCACCCGGGCCGGCGCACAGTCGAGCATCCCCAGCCACGCTGAGGTGCAGGCCCTGGTCGCCAGCGGCGCGCCGGCTGGTGCAGAAGCTGCGCTACGCGCCTTCTGCGGCTTCCCGGCCTAAGCCCTTTTCACCCTATTCAAAGAACGAAAGAACACCATGAGCACCCAATACAAAGTCATTTTTGATACCGACCCCGGCGTAGACGACGCCATGGCCCTGTACTTCGCGCTGGCCCACCCGGCTATCGACGTAGTCGGCATCACCACCACCTTCGGCAATGTCACCGTGGAACAGGCCGCCATCAACGCCCTGTACCTGACGGCCATCGCCGGCAAGACGATTCCCGTGACCAAAGGTGTAGCCACGCCCTGGGTCAAGCCCGGCGAGGCGCCACCGGCCTTCATCCACGGCGCGGACGGCCTGGGCAACCTGGCATCGCGCGTCGCCACCACCAACCAGCTGGACCCACGCTCGTCAGCCCAATTCATCGTGGACATGGCCCGCGCCCACCCCGGTGAAATCACGCTGGTGGCCGTAGGCCCGCTGGGCAATCTGAGCCTGGCACTGAAGCTCGAACCCCAGTTGCCCAAGCTGCTCAAGGAAGTCATCCTGATGGCCGGTACAGTGACCGAGCCCGGCAACGTCTCCCCCGTGGCCGAAGCCAATGTATGGAACGACCCGCACGCGGCCGACCACGTCTTCACCGCCGGCTGGAAGCTGACCATGGTCGGCCTGGACGTGACCCACCGCGTGATCGTGCCACTGGCACTGATCAAGAAGATTGCCGACAAGCACCAGCACATTGCCACCGATGTACTGCACCACGCGGTGAGCTTCTATGCCGACTTCTACAGCGGCATCTACCCGCATGTGGCCAAGATCCACGGATGCTTCGGCCACGATGTGCTGGCCTTCATCTACCTGGTGAACCCCGAGTTCTTCACCCTGGAAAGCGGCGCCATCCGTGTTGCCACCGAAGGCATCGCCAACGGCCAGACCATGATGAAGCGCAAGGACATCTTCCACCCGCAAGCCGGCTGGGCCGACAAACCGGCCACCCAGGTCTGCATGCAGGTGCAGGCCGAGTCGTGCAACACCGTGTTTGAAGACACCCTGATGTCCGACTGGCTACCCCGCTAAAACGCCCCTCCCGAGAAGGAACCTGTCATGCAGCTCCCGGTTGTCGATTACCGCAGCGCCACCGCGGCGCAAGACTTTTGCCAAAGCCTGCACAACACCGGCTTTGGTGTGCTGGCCAACCATCCGCTGGACCAAAATCTGGTGGAAGGCATTTACGCCGAATGGCTGGCGTTTTTTGGCTCCGAAGCCAAACACAAGTACACGCAAGACCCAGTCAGGTTTGACGGCTACTTCTCGCCCGCGGTGTCGGAAACCGCCAAGGGCAACGACAAGCGCGACCTCAAGGAGTTCTACCATATCTACCCCTGGGGCCGCTATCCGGCCGAGGTGTCGGACGCAGCGCAGCGCTACTACAAAGCCGGCAGCGCCCTGGCCGCCGAGCTGCTGAAATGGGTGGAAGACAACTCGCCACCCGAGGTGCGTGCCCGTTATACCGAGCCGCTGCCGAAGATGATCGAGGGCTGCGACCAAACCCTGCTGCGCGTGCTGCACTATCCGCCGTTGCGCGGTGACGAAGAGCCCGGCAGCGTGCGCGCCGCCGCGCATGGCGACATCAACCTGCTGACCATCCTGCCCGCTGCTACCGAGCCCGGCCTGCAGGTGCTGGGCAAGGACGGCGCCTGGTTCGACGTGCCCTGCGACTTCGGCCTGCTAATCGTCAACATCGGCGACATGCTGCAAGAAGCCAGCGGCCACTACTACCCGTCCACCACACACCGCGTACTCAACCCCACGGGCGAAGGCCGCTTCAAGTCACGCGTGTCGCTGCCGCTGTTCCTGCACCCACGCCGCGAAGTCGTGCTGTCCGACCGCTACACCGTTCAAAAGTACTTCGACGAACGCATGCAAGAGCTACGCGGAAAGAAGTAGCGCCCTGGCCCCCGTCTTGCTTTTTGCATTTCCATTCCTGGAGTTCCTATGAAAATGCCTACCCGCCGCTTCGCTCTTGTCCTGCTCGTTGCCGCTCTGGCCGGCTGCTCGTCCATGGGCCCCTCTGGCCCGGAGAAGGACAAGACCTACCACCTGACCGTGCTGCACACCAACGACCACCATGGCCGTTTCTGGAAGAACAGTGATGGCGAGTACGGTATGTCGGCCCAGAAGACCGTAGTCGACCAGGTGCGTGCCGAGGTGGCTGCGGCTGGTGGCCAGGTGCTGCTGCTCAGCGGTGGCGACATCAACACCGGTGTGCCCGAGTCCGACCTGCAGGACGCCGTGCCCGACTTCCGCGGCATGAACCTGCTGCGCTTTGACGCCATGGCGGTAGGCAACCACGAGTTCGACAAGCCCCGCGCCGTACTGAAAATGCAGCGCGACCTGGCCACCTTCCCCATGCTGTCGGCGAATATCTACGACAACGGCCAGCGCATGTTCGCGCCCTACAAGATTTTCAACGTAGGTGGCTTGCGGGTGGGCGTGATGGGCCTGACCACCGAAGACACCTACAAGATGGTGCACCCCGACAACGTCAAGGGCGTGGAGTTCCGTAGCGTCATCAAAGAAGCCAGCAATGTCGTGCCCGAACTGCGTGCCAAGGCCGACGTGGTCATCGCCGCCACCCATATGGGCCACTACGTGGACGGCCAGCATGGCAGCCAGGCCGAGGGCGATGTGGAGATGGCCCGCGCCGTCAAGGGCATCGACCTGGTGGTCGGCGGCCACTCACAAAACCCGGTCTGCATGAAGGCCGAAAACGTACGCGACGAAGCCTATGTGCCCGGCACGCCCTGCGCCCCGGACCGCCAGAACGGCACCTGGATCGTGCAGGCCCACGAGTGGGGTAAGTACGTGGGCCGCGCCGACTTTGAATACCGCAACGGTGAATTCAAGCTGGTGCACTACGCGCTGATTCCCATCAACCTCAAGAAGACCGTGAAGCTGGCCGACGGCAAAACCGCCAAGGCCTACTACACCAGCGAAATCGCCGAAGACCCGGCCATGCTGGCCATGCTCACGCCCTACCAAAACATCGGCCAGGAAAAACTAGGCATGGAAGTCGGCAGCAGCGATGCCCGCATCGAAGGCGACCGCAGCGTGATCCGCGCCAAACCCGCCGCCATGGGCGTGCTGGTCGGCCTGTCGATGATGGAAAAAACCAAGGCCGACTTCGCCGTGGTGAATGCCGGTGGCGTACGCGACTCGCTGCCCGCTGGTACTTTGACCTACAAGGACGTGCTCAAGGTCCAGCCCTTTGGCAACACCATCGCCACGGTGGATTTCACCGGTGCCGAGGTCATGGACTACCTGAACGCCACCGCCAAAATGTCCGTCGGCTCCGGCGCATTCCCGCAATTTGCCGGCATCGAGCTGGTCATGACCGGTGGCGTCGTCACCAGCGCACGCATCCAGGGCAGGAACGTGGACCCCGCCAAAACCTACCGCATGGCCGTCAACAACTTCCAGGCCGTGGGCGGCGACGGCTACCCCAAGCTGATTGCCCACAAGAACTATGTTGACAGCGGCTTTGTCGACGCCGACGTGCTGCGTGGCTATATCACCAGCCGCAGCCCGCTGAAGGCGGCCGACTTTGCGCCTGGCGATGCAGTGGTACGCCGCTGAGAAATTTAAATAAAAAGTGGCTCTGGCGCAGGAAATACCTGCGCCAACAGCTACGAATTCAATAGCACCAACCATCCACTCGCCACGCCGCTCCGGCGGGGTACCGGGACTCGCCATGCTTTCTCCTGAATTCGCACCGACCTGGACCGAAAGCGAGATCAGCACGGATGGCCTATGTGGCACCCTCACGCTGCCCCTTGGTGCTTCAGCAATACCGGCAGTTCTTCTGTTGGCCGGCTCTGGCCCCGTAAATCGGGATGGCAACTTGCCGGGCCTGCCCAATGACAGCCTGAAACTGTTGGCGCATGCTCTGGCGGCGCAAGGCATCGCTTCGCTGCGGGTCGATAAACGTGGCGTTGGCTCCAGCCAGGTGAACGCAACGCGGGAACAAGATTTACGCTTCACCCGCTATGTCGATGACGCTCTGGCCTGGCGTGCAGTTCTGGCGTCTCTCGAACGCATATCCGCGGTTTTTCTGTTGGGCCACAGCGAAGGCGCCCTCGTCGCGACCATGGTCGCGCAAAGCGCTCAGGTAGCGGGCCTCATCCTGGTCGCGGGTGCCGGCGAAGCGGCTCCCAAAATCATCGCGCGCCAACTGGCGGCGGCGGGTGTGCCGCCTGCACTGCAAGAGGCGTCCCAACACATTGCGGCATGCCTGTGCGAGGGAGATACCACCCCCAACGTCCCCGCCGAGCTCGCACAGTTCTACCGCCCCAGCATCATGAATTACCTGGCGTCCTGGTTCCCGCTCGATCCAGCCAACGAATTCGCCAAGACCTGCTGCCCTGCGCTCATTGTCCAAGGCAGCACAGACCTGCAGGTGGGCGTTGCAGACGCGCATAGGCTTGCTGCCGCGCGTCCAGACGCCACTCTTTGCCTGGTAGAGGGCATGAACCACATCCTCAAAATGGTCACCGTGGACAGGGCAGCCAATTTGCAAACCTATTCCATGCCGCAGCTCCCCTTGGTCCAGGCACTTGTTGAGCGGGTTGTGAATTTCATCCGGTCTGCAGAGCAGTCGGCAAGCGCACACCGCTGAAGTGGGCGCCGCGAATGCTCAGGCCTTGGCCAGCAGCGTCGCCAGCTCGGCAGAAGAGCGCACAGCCAGCTTGGCATAGACGCGGGCGCGGTAGACCTCCACCGTTCGCACCGAGATATGCATTTCATCGGCGATGACCTTGTTCAGCTTGCCGGCGGCCACGCGGTGCATGACCTCGCGCTCGCGCTGTGTCAGGCCAGCCAGCTTGGCGCCGCGCGCATCGCCCTCGGCCAGGCGCTGCTGCTGGGCAGCTTCCACCGCCAGTGCATCGCGCACCCGCTCCACCAGGGCGGCGTCGCCAAACGGTTTTTCCACAAAATCGAAAGCACCTTTTTTCAGCGCCTCCACGGCCATGGGAATGTCGCCGTGGCCAGTCAGAAAAATCACCGGCAGGGTGTTGCCGCGTGCCGCCAGCTCGTCGTACACCTGTAGCCCCGACAACGGCTCCATACGCACGTCCAGCAGGATGCAGCCCCGTACCGGCGTGGGGCCGTCCAGCGCAGCCAAAAAGGTCGGGCCGTTGGCATAGCTGCAGACGCTGAAGCCATGCGAGCTGAACAAAAACTCCAGCGCGTCGCGCACCGGCGCCTCGTCGTCCACCAGGTGCACTGCGACGGGGTGGTTGGGGTATGTCATGCGTTGATTTCCTCGTCTTGGGTATAGACGTCGTGGGCCTCGAACAGGGGCAGAGTGAAGGACAGGCGGGCACCGCCCAGCAGGCTGGGGCCGGCGTCCATGCTGCCGTGGTGGATCTCGATCACCGAGCGGCAAATCGCCAGGCCCATGCCCATGCCTTCCAGCTTGGTCGAATAGAAGGGTGCGGTCAGTCGCTCGATGCTGCGGCCGTCCAGTCCGGGGCCGTCGTCCTCCACGTCCAGGCGCACAAAACGCTCGCCTGCCGGCGCGGCGGTGATGCGGATCTGGCCTTCACGGCGGTGGCCGGACAAGGCGTCAGCGGCATTGCGCACCAGGTTGATCAGCACCTGTTCGATCAGTATGGGGTCGGCGTACACCGGCGGCAAATTACTGGCCAGCGCCCACTGGATCTCGATGTGCTGGCGCTTCAGATCGCGCTGCAGCAGCTCCACCGCGCGGCGTGCCACGGCGGCCAGGTCACTGGGTTCGCGCTGAGGCGCACGGCGGGTCAGGAACTCGCGTATGCGCTGCACGATGCGCCCGGCCTCGGCGGCCTGTTCGCCCTGGTTCCTCAGCGCCTTCAGCACCGGCTGGTTGGCATAGCCTTCCTGGTGCAGCATACGCTGTAGGCCGGCGTTGTAGCCGATGATGGCAGTCAGCGGCTGGTTCAACTGGTGCGCCAGGGCCGAGGCGACCTCGCCCAGTGTGGTCAGGCGGGCCTGGTGGGCCATGGCCTCGGCCTGGTGGCGCTCACGTTCTTCCAGGTGCTTGCGTGCGGTGATGTCGATGATGGAGCCCATCCAGCCGATCTGCGTGCCATCGGCGTCGATCAGCGGCGACTCGAACACCATCACGTTCAACATATGCCCGTCCTGGTGGCGCCACACGGCTTCATAGCCGTCGCGCGGGGCATTGCCCGCCAGGTTGCGGCGGTTGCGCAGCATGACTTCGTCGATGGACTCAGGCGGCCAGTAGGGCATGGGCGGCGTCAGGCCGACCAGCTTGTGCGCGGGCAAGCCCACCATATCGCAGAGGGTGCGGTTGACGTAGAGGATGCGCCCCTCGGCATCGCGTGCGCGCAGACCCACCAGGGCTGAATCTTCCATGGCCTGGCGCCAGGCGGCTTCGGTGCGCCAGGCACCCTCGGCACGCGAGATCTGGCGCACCTGGCGACGCAGCAGCACAGTGGCCACCAGCATCAATGCCAGGAAACCCACCACCAGCACCACCGGCAGAGTGCGCCAGAACGGCCGGGGTATCTCGCGCAAGGTGAGCTCCAGGTAGGTGCCGGGCATGTTGCGCCCGACTTGCACCTTGTAGCTTTCATGGGCCTGCGGGTCCAGGTGCAACGGCACTTCATCCACCGAGGCAATCGTCTGGTCGGAGGTGTCCAGCAGCTGCACATCGTATTTGCGCGAGACCCACCACGGTGTGCCACGGCGCAGCAGCAGAGCAGCCGAATAGCGCACCACCAGCCGGTCCGCGCCCGCGGCCTGCACCAGGTGAGCCGACATGCCGGGGCTCTCCAACAGCTCGCGCAGCGCGCCGTGACTAATCGGTTGCTGCTCGGGAACATTGGCGACGATCCGGTTGTTGGCGTCCAGCCAGGTCACGCTTTGCCACAGGCTGCGCAGGCCGTTGGACACGTCGGCGTTGGTGGCCAGCCCGGCGGTGTTGCGCGGCAAGTGCGGCAATTGTTTCGCCAGATCCTCCAGGTAGGTGGCCTCCACGTCCATGCGGGCGCGCAACTGCGCCTCGGTGCTCAGCGCGTCGGCGATCATGGTGGCACGGCGTTCGGCCTGGTCGTCGCGGTCGGCCCGCCAGGTCCAGGCCAGATCGCCGGCGACGAAGGCGAACGAGGCCAGCAGCGGCAGCGCCCACAGCCAGCGGCGCACGCGGCTTTGCAACGCGCTGTCGTGGCTGCGCGGGGCATGGGTGTCGGGGTTAGCCAGCATGTTGGAAGTCTAGCGCCGGCGGCAGAATACAAGTGCTTTTGCGGCGTCGAAATTCAGGGTAAACCCTTGGATTTAAAGGGCTGGGCGCTATAAATGTGGAAGTCCACACTAGCCCGGCACGAGGCCGCAGCAGACACTCCGCGCCATCCTCTTTCCATTCGGAGACATCCCATGACAAATTTTGCTCGCCGCACCCTGGTGCAACTGGCCGTCGCGGCCGCTACTGTGTGCACCGGCGCCGTGGCTTTTGCACAAGCCCCCATCGTCATCAAATTCAGCCACGTGGTGGCCCCCGACACCCCCAAGGGCAAGGGCGCTCAACGTTTCAAGGAACTGGCCGAGCAACGCACCAACGGCAAGGTCAAGGTTGAGCTGTACCCCAACAGCCAGCTGTACAAGGACAAGGAAGAACTCGAAGCGCTGCAGCTCGGTTCGGTGCAGATGCTGGCGCCTTCGCTGGCCAAGTTCGGCCCCTTGGGCGCCAAGGAATTCGAGGTGTTTGACCTGCCTTTCCTGTTCAAGGACGAAGCTTCTTTCCGTGGCATCACCGAAGGCCCGCTGGGCGCTGAACTGTTCAGCAAGCTGGAACCCAAGGGCATCCATGGCCTGGCGTACTGGGACAACGGCTTCCACATCATGAGCGCCAACAAGCCACTGCATACCGTGGCCGACTTCAAGGGCATGAAGATGCGCATCCAGAGCTCCAAGGTGCTGGACGCTCAAATGCGCGCACTGGGCGCCATTCCCCAGGTGATGGCCTTCAGCGAGCTGTACCAGGCGCTGCAATCCGGCGTGGTGGATGGAACGGAAGGCGTGCCTTCCAACTTCTACACCCAGAAGATCTATGAAGTGCAAAAGAACATCACCATCTCCAACCACGGCCACCTGGCCTATGCGGTGATCGTGAACAAGAAGTTCTGGGACGGCCTGCCAGCCGACATCCGCACCACGCTGGAAGGCGCTGTGAAGGATGCCACCACCTACGCCAACGCCATCGCCGCCACCGAAAACGTGCAGGCTCTGGAAAAAATCAAGGCCAGCGGCAAGACCACCATCTACACCCCAACCGCTGCTGAAATCACCGAATGGAAAAAGGCCTTGATGCCCGTGCACAAGGAAATGGAAGCGCGCGTGGGCAAGACCACGATTGAAGCCGCGTACAAGGCAGCAGGCTTCGTCGCTCCCAAGTAATTCCTATAACAACTGCGCGCCCTTGCCATGCTCGCCATGGCAAGGGCGCGCTTTGGAGATTCCATGTTCAACCGAATACTCAACCACCTGGAGGAATGGCTTATCACCTTCCTCATCGGGGCTGCGACGCTGGTGATTTTTATGGCGGTGGTGCACCGCTTTCTGAGCGGTGTGCCCTATATCCAGGACTACGCCGTGCGCATCGACGTGAGCTGGGCGCAAGAGCTGTGCATCTACATGTTCGTGTGGATGGCCAAGTTTGGCGCGGCCTATGGCGTGCGCAACGGCACCCATGTGGGCGTGGACGTGCTGGTGCGCCAGCTGCCCCCCGAAAAGGCCAAGTGGCTGGTGCTGTTCGGCCTGCTGGCAGGTGCGTTGTTTACCGGCGTGGTAGCCACGCTGGGTGCGAATTTTGTGTGGGAAAACGGCTTTCACTACGCGTTGTTTCACATGCTGGGCCTGGACCTGGGTGATGTGCCCGAAGGCCCCACCTCGCCCGACCTGGAGCTTCCCACCTGGATTGCCTATTCCTGCGTGCCGCTGGGCTCGTCGCTGATGTGCTTCCGCTTTCTGCAGGTAGCCTGGCAGTTCTGGCAGACCGGTGAGGTGCCCCATGCGGCACATACCGTGGCTGGTGTTGACGAAGAAGCCCACTAAGCCGCCGGAGACTGCTCATGAATACCCTCATCATTTTTTCTCTGCTGGTCCTCTTGATGATCACAGGCATGCCGATTTCGATCGCGCTGGGCCTGACCGTACTGACCTTTCTGTTCACGCTGACCGATGTGCCCGTAGCCTCGGTCGCCTTGAAGCTGTTCACCGGCATCGAGAAGTTCGAGATCATGGCGATCCCGTTCTTCATTCTGGCGGGCAACTTCCTGACGCACGGGGGGGTGGCCAAGCGGATGATCAATTTCTGCACCTCCATGATCGGCCACTGGTACGGCGGCATGGGCCTGGCCGGCGTGCTGGCCTGTGCGCTGTTCGCCGCCATCTCCGGCTCGTCTGTGGCGACTGTGGTTGCTGTCGGCTCCATCATGCTGCCCGCGATGGTCAAGCAGGGCTACCCCAAGCAATTCGGGGCCGGCGTGATCGCCACCTCGGGCGCCTTGGGCATCCTGTTCCCGCCGTCCATCAACCTGGTGATCTACTCCATCGCTACCGCCGGCATGAACGGCGTGGGCCCGAATGGCGAGGCCGTCAGCTCGGCCTCGGTGGGCCAGTTGTTCCTGGCGGGTATCGTGCCCGGCCTGTGCCTGTCGTTTCTGCTGGGTGTCACCACCTGGTGGCGCGCCAAGAAGCTGGACTACCCGCGCATGCCCAAGGCCACCTGGAAGGAACGCTACAAGGCCTTCCGCGACAGCATGTGGGGTCTGCTGCTGATCGTGGTGGTGATTGGCGGCATCTACAGCGGCAAGTTCACCCCCACCGAGGCGGCCGCCATGGCGGCGGTGTATGCGTTCTTCATCTCGGTGTTTGTCTACAAAGACCTGAAGCTGAGCGACGTACCCAAGTCGTTGCGCAGTGCCGCAGCCATGAGCTCCATGCTGCTGTACATCATTACCAACGCGGTGCTGTTCTCGTTCCTGATGACGTCCGAGCAAATTCCACAGGCCATGGCCGCGTGGATGAGCGCCCAGGGCTTTGGCTTGGTGGCATTCCTGCTGCTGGTGAACGTGATTCTGCTGGCCGCCGGCAACTTTATGGACCCCGCCGCGATCGTGCTGATCATGGCGCCCATCCTGTTCCCCGTGGCTGTCAAGATGGGCATCCACCCGGTGCACTTCGGTATTCTGATGGCCGTCAACATGGAAGTGGGCCTGTGCCACCCGCCCGTGGGCTTGAACCTGTATGTGGCCTCGGGCATTACCAAGATGGGTATCAGTGAGCTGACCCTGGCCGTATGGCCGTGGCTCAAGACCATGATCGCCTTCCTGCTGGTGGTGACCTTCTGGCCTAGCCTCACCCTGTGGCTGCCACGGGTGCTGGGCATGGTGACCTGACCGCGCTGTACACCCATAGCGACAAAAGCCCCGGCATGCCGGGGCTTTTTTATTTGCTACACATATAGGAGCTACTGGCGCAGGTGCTATGTGCGCTAGCATAGGATTTTCCATATAGGAGATTGCGCATGGCCAACATACTCATCCTGGGCGCGTCGCGCGGCATCGGCCTGGAGTTTGCGCGCCAGTACGCCGAAGCCGGCGATCGCGTCATCGCCACCGCCCGAGACGCAGCCGGCCTGGCCCGCCTCAAGGCCGTGGGGGCCGAGGCCTTGCGCCTGGACGTGGCCGACCCAACCAGCATCAGCGGCCTGGCCTGGCAGCTGGACGGCGAAAAAATCCATCTGGCCCTGTACGTGGCGGGCCTGTTTTCACAAGGTGGCGCCACCTCGCCGCCCACCCAGCAGGACTTTGACCGCGTGATGCACACCAATGTGCTGGGCGCCATGCAGGCCATTCCCCAGGTAGCGCCCTTGGTGGAAAAAGGGGGAGGCGTATTCGCCTTCATCACCAGCGGTATGGGGCAGATCAGCAGCGTGGCCTCCAGCGCCAGCTGGACCTACCGCGTCAGCAAGGCCGCACTGAACATGGCGGTGGCCGCCGCCCAGCATGACTATCCGCGCGCCACCCTGCTGGCGCTGTGCCCGGGCTGGGTGCAAACCGATATGGGCGGCCCCGGCGCCAGCCTGACGGTAGAGGCCAGCGTGGCCGCCATGCGCCGCACCCTGGCGGCGGTGACGCCGGCCGACCGTGGGCGCTATCTGCACCACGATGGGCGGCCCTACACCGGCTGGTAAATCAGCCTCTAGATGGGGAACTGCGTGGTGGACAGCACCTGCTTGAGCACCATGAACGAACGAATCTGCCGCACGCCCGGCAGGTGCAGCAGCTGCGTGGCGTGCAGGTTGTTGAAGCTGTCGTTGTCGCGCGTGCGCAGCAGCATGAAATAGTCAAACTCGCCGGTCACCACATGGCACTCCATGCAGCCCGACACCTTGGCTGCCGCTTTCTCGAACAGGGCGAATGACTCCGGCGTGGACCGGTCCAGCACCACGCCTATCAGCACCAGCATGCTGGCGTCCAGCGCCTTGGGGTTCAGCAGCGCGACGATGCCCGAAATAAAACCCAGCTGCTTCAGCCTATCCACCCGCCGCAGGCAGGCCGGCGGGCTCAGATTCACCTTGGCGGCCAGCGCCACGTTGGTCATGGACGCATCGCGCTGCAGGGCGCGCAATATGGCTTTGTCGGTACGGTCTATGGCGTGGTCAGCGTTGTCGGCGTTGTCGGCGGATGCCGTCTTGGTTTTTACTTTTGTTGTGCACATATTGCTTATCAAGACATAAAAATACAACCATATCAAAGAATCAAGGTTTTAAAGATAAATAAGGAAGAATGTTTGCAACCCTGTTAAGCAAGGTGCTCCCTAGAATTTGGCTATGCGTTGCAAGGCACCCGCGTTGCGCGTCCACCGTCTTTAACTTTGCGAGCTACCACCATGAACCTGCAGAAATTCCCGCGCCACGCCCTGACCTTTGGCCCCTCGCCCATCACCCCGCTGAAGCGGCTCAGCGCACACCTGGGCGGCAAGGTGGATCTGTACGCCAAGCGCGAGGACTGCAACAGCGGCCTGGCCTTCGGTGGCAACAAGACGCGTAAGCTGGAATACCTGATCTCCGAGGCCATCGCGGGCGGCTACGACACCCTGGTGTCCATCGGTGGCATCCAGTCCAACCAGACCCGCCAGGTCGCCGCCGTCGCCGCCCACCTGGGCATGAAGTGCGTGCTGGTGCAGGAGAACTGGGTGAACTATTCCGACGCGGTGTACGACCGCGTGGGCAATATCGAGATGTCGCGCATCATGGGTGCCGACGTGCGGCTGGACGCCGCCGGTTTCGACATCGGCATCCGCCCCAGCTGGGAGCAGGCCATGGAAGACGTGCGCAAATCTGGCGGCAAGCCATTTCCGATTCCGGCAGGTTGCTCCGAACATCCACTGGGTGGCCTGGGCTTTGTGGGCTTTGCCGAAGAAGTGCGCCAGCAAGAAGCCGAACTCGGCTTCAAGTTCGACTACATCGTGGTCTGCTCGGTAACGGGCAGCACGCAAGCCGGCATGGTGGTGGGCTTTGCCGCCGATGGCCGGGCCGACAAAGTGATTGGCATCGACGCCTCGGCCAAGCCTGAAAAAACCCATGCGCAAATCCTGCGCATCGCGCGCCACACCGCCGAAATCGTGGACCTGGGACGCCCCATCGAAAGCAAGGATGTGGTGCTGGACACCCGTTACGGCGGCCCTGAATACGGCCTGCCCAGCGCCGGTACGCTCGAAGCCATCCGCCTGTGCGCACGCCAGGAAGGCATGCTGACCGACCCGGTGTACGAGGGCAAATCCATGCACGGCATGATCGACATGGTGCGCAAGGGCGAATTCCCCGAAGGCTCCAAAGTGCTGTACGCCCACCTCGGCGGCGTGCCGGCCTTGAACGCCTACAGCTTCCTGTTCCGCAACGGCTAACACCTGAGGGCGCGCACCATGGAACAGCAGGACCCGAACGACGCACATGACCCCGAGGAACTGCGCGAGTGGTGCGACGCGCTGGACGGCCTGCTCCAGGCCTGGGGTCCGCAGGCGGGCCGGGCACGGGTCGTGGAGCTGCTGGACGCGCTGCTGGCCCACGCCCGCAGCCGCAAGCTGGCCTGGCGCCCCGAGCCCGTCACGCCCTATCTGAACACCATAGGCGTGGACGAACAGGCGCCGTACCCGGGCGACCTGGCCCTGGAGCGCCGCCTGTCTGCCATCCTGCGCTGGAATGCCCTGGCCATGGTGGTGCGTGCCAACGCAGCCCATGGTGAGCTGGGCGGCCATATCGCCAGCTACGCATCGGCAGCCGATCTGTTCGAGGTGGGCTTTCAGCATTTCTTCCATGCACGCACGCCCAGCCACGGCGGTGACCTGGTGTACTTCCAGCCGCACTCGGCGCCCGGCGTGTATGCGCGCGCCTACCTGGAGGGGCGCTTGCCCGAGAGCGCGCTGCAGCACTACCGGCAAGAGCTGGTAGCCGAGGGCCAAGGCCTGCAGGGCCTGAGCTCCTACCCGCACCCCTACCTGATGCCGGACTTCTGGCAGTTCCCCACCGGCTCCATGGGCATAGGGCCGATCAACGCCATCTACCAGGCGCGCTTCATGCGCTATCTGGCGCACCGCAATTTGCTGGAAACCGCTGGCCGCAAGGTCTGGGGCTTTTTTGGCGATGGCGAGATGGACGAGCCCGAGTCGATCGCCGCGCTGACCCTGGCCGCGCGCGAGAAGCTGGACAACTGCGTCTTCGTCATCAACTGCAATCTGCAGCGCCTGGACGGGCCGGTGCGCGGCAACGGCCGCATCGTGGACGAGCTGGAATCCCTGTTTGCCGGCGCGGGCTGGAACGTGGTGAAGTGCCTCTGGGGCTCGGAATGGGATGCGCTGCTGGCCCATGACCACGGCCATGCCATCACCCAGGCTTTTGCGCAGACGGTAGACGGCGAATTCCAGACCCTCAGTGCCAACGACGGCGCCTTCAACCGCCGCACCTTCTTCAACAAAACACCGGCGCTGCAGGCGCTGGTAGCCCACCTGACCGACGAGCAGATTGACCAGCTGCGCCGTGGCGGCCACGACCCGGTGAAGATCCACGCCGCCTTCGCCAAGGCCGCACAACACCAAGGCCAGCCCACCGTGGTGCTGGCGAAAACCATGAAGGGCTATGGCATGGGCTCCGTGGGCCAGGGGCGCATGACCACGCACCAGCAGAAGAAGCTGGACCGCGACGACCTAATGGCGTTTCGCGAACGCTTCCAGCTGCCGCTGACGGACGCCGAAGTCACCCAGGCCGCGTTCTTCAAACCGGCAGCCGACAGCCCCGAGATGCGCTACCTACAGGCCAGGCGCCAGACCCTGGGCGGCTACCTGCCACAGCGCGAAAGAACCGCGCCGCCCGTGGCCGTGCCCGCGCTGGAGAGCACCGCCGCCTTTGCCCTGCATGCCGACGGCAAGGCCATGAGCACCACCATGGCCTTTGTGCGCCAGCTCGGCGCGCTGCTGAAGGACACGACGCTGGGCCCGCGCGTAGTGCCCATCGTGGCCGACGAGGCGCGCACCTTCGGCATGGCCAATCTGTTTCGCCAGGTCGGCATTTATGCGCCCTTCGGCCAGCTGTACCAGCCCGAAGATGCGGATTCCATGCTGTTCTACAAGGAAGAAGTGTCCGGGCAAATCCTGGAAGAAGGCATCAGCGAGGCGGGCGCCCTGTCTTCCTGGACTGCGGCCGCCACCAGCTACTCCACGCACGGGCTGGCCATGCTACCGTTCTTCATTTACTACAGCATGTTCGGCTTCCAGCGCGTGGGTGACCTGATCTGGGCCGCTGCGGACCAGCGGGCCCGGGGCTTTCTGGTTGGCGCCACCTCGGGCCGCACCACGCTGGGCGGCGAGGGCCTGCAGCATCAGGACGGCAGCAGCCATCTGGTGGCGTCCACCATCCCCAACTGCCGCGCCTACGACCCGGCTTTTGCGGGCGAGCTGGCCGTCATCATCGACCACGGTGCGCGCCAGATGCTGGAAGCCCAGGTGGACGAGTTCTATTACGTCACTGTGACGAACGAAAACGTCGAGAATCCCAGCCTGCCCGCCCAAGCGCATGCCGATGTGCTGCGCGGCATGTACCTGCTGCGCCAGGGCAAGCCTCTGCCGCGCAGGGTGCAGTTGTTCGGCAGCGGCGCCATCATGGGCGAAGTGCTGAAGGCCGCCGAGCTGCTGGAGCGCGAGCACGGCGTGGCAGCCGATGTGTGGAGCGTCACCAGCTACATCGAGCTGGCCCGCGAAGGCCAGGCCCAGGAGCGGCTCTGGCGCCAAGGCGCCAAGCCCATGGTGGATAGCTGGTTTGGCCGCAAGCTGGCGACCAGCAGCGGCCCCATCGTCGCCGCCACCGACTATGTGCGGGCCCTGCCCGAGATGGTGCGCGCCTTTGTGCCCGAGGGCCGCCGGTATGTGACGCTGGGCACGGACGGCTTTGGCCGCAGCGACTCGCGTGCCGCACTGCGTGCGCATTTCGAGGTCAACGCGCAAGCCATCGTCCAGGCCAGCATCCGCGTAGTGCACGAGATCATCTTCAACGAGACCGACAGCAACCGCCGCCGGCATGACGACGACGCCATGTCGATGGCATCCATCTAAGCCCGTTCTAGGTGAATTCTGGTTCGCTACTAAAAAAATAGCTACCTGCGCAGGTATTACCTGCGCCAGAGTGCATTTTCTTTAATATTTTTCTGCTCAGCTCGCGCGGTGGAGCTGCCAGCACATACCGGACCGGGGAAGCGCTCAAAGTGCACCCGGTACAATCCGCGCCCAGCCAAGGCCATTTGGAAACAGCACGCTGCTGCCGAATGCATGCCCGGGCTACAAGCGCTACGCGCAAGGTGTTTTCACCATGGGGCTGCGGCGAGTCCGCCGTGCCCACGCCCACTGGCCCATCGCTATGGGAATGGGCAGGTGCCCCCATACAGCCACATTGAGCCCCATTGCCGCTACCTCCTGGGTGCAAAGGAATCTTTTTTGCGCACGAACTTCAGCAGTTCCAAACTTGTTCGCCTGCTTGGTGACCCGGCCTCCGTCGGCAAGGCGGGCGCCAGCGTGGACTCTGCCGAGCAACTGAGCGTGCTGCTGGGCGTGTTCGACGCCGTGACGCTGCGCGGCGCGCTGCAAGCCATCCAGACCACGCGTGCGGCCGCCCAGCCCGCCAGCAAGCCCGTCCAGGTAGGCCGCAGCGTGGATGTCGCCGCACAGGTGCAGCAGGTACGCCAGGTCCTGGTCCACGCCATCACCACCAAGCCGGTGACGGTGGCCGATGCGGGTGCCAGCCGGCGGCGGGGCCGCAATCCCGAGCCCTTGCCTCTGCCGGTACCAGCCGCGCCCGAAGAAGCGGTGGCCGACTACGCGGTATTTCGCCAGCGCCATCTGGACCTGCAGCGCCAGATGGATTTGATGCTGCCGCCCCTGCGCGTAAATGTGCGCGAGGCGATTGCAACGGTGTCGCCCACCTTGCGGCAACTGGCCGCGCTGGACGCCGTATGGGAACAAATGCTGACAGTACGCGAGCAGAAGTTGCTGGCCACCATCCCAACACTGCTGAAGCACCGGTTTGAACAATTGCGCACGGACCCGTCGCAGCCATCCGTCGGCCTGGCGCCCGCCCTGTGGCGCCAACCCGGCGGATGGCTGGACCGGTTTGACAAGGAACAGCAGGCCGTCATGTTGGCCGAGCTGGACCTGCGCCTGGAGCCCGTCATGGGCCTGGTAGAGGCATTCCAGCGGGAAACCGCGCTTGAGCGTGCGCCCACGGTGGCGCCGCGCAGGAATATTGAAAAAGTTGAGAACGCAGTATGAATAGGTTTGTTTTCGCCACCGTCTTCGCCATCGGTCTGCTGGGCGTAGCCTGGGTGGGCTATGGGTTTGTGGGCACGAGCGCGTTGGCGCTGGCCGTCACCGCGGTGATCGCCGGGGTGTACTTGCTGGGGGCGCTGGAGCTGCGACGCTTCAGGGCCGACACGGCATCGCTGGCAACCGCGCTGGCCGAGCTGGCGCAGCCGCCCGCTGACTTGCCCACCTGGCTGGAGCGGGTGCCAGCACTATTGCGCAACCCCGTGCGCATGCGTGTCGAGGGCGAGCGCAGCGCCCTGCCTGGCCTGGCGTTGACACCTTATCTGGTGGGCTTGCTGGTGATGCTGGGCATGCTGGGCACCTTCCTGGGCATGGTGGTGACCTTCAAGGGCGCGGTGTTTGCGCTGGAGGGCTCCACCGATCTGCATGCCATCCGCTCCGCCTTGGCTGCGCCCATCAAGGGCCTGGGCCTGTCGTTTGGCACCTCGGTCGCCGGGGTGGCGGCGTCGGCCGTCTTGGGGCTGCTGTCGGCCATGGCCCGGCGCGAGCGGCTGGACGTGGTGCGTCTGCTGGATGCACGCATTGCTACCACCTTACGGCCCTTCTCCATGGCGCAACAGCGCCATGACGCTTTCAAGGCCGTGCAAATCCAGGCCCATGCGCTACCCGAGGTAGCCGCGCGCCTGCAGGCCATGATGGACGGCATGGAGCGCCGCAGCCAGCAGTTGAGCGAGCAGTTGCAGGGCCAGCAGGCGCAGTTCCACCGCGAGGTGTCGGGGGCCTATGGCGAATTAGCCCGCTCCGTCAGCGCATCGCTGCAGGCCAGCCTGACCGCTGCGGCACGCGCGGCAGGCGACAGCATCCAACCGGTGGTCCAGGCGGCGATGGCCGAGATGGCGCAGGAATCCACGCGGCTGCACCAACGCGTCTTTGACGCCACGCAAAGCCAGCTGCATGGCCTGGCCCAGAGCTGGGACGCTGCGGCCGTGCGCACATCCGAGGGTTGGGCCGCCGCGCAACACAACCATGTGCGCAGCAGCGAAGCCCAGGCGGCGCGATTCGATGCGGCGCTGCAGGGTTTTGCAGAGACGTTTGAACAGCGCTCCAGCACGCTGCTGGGCTCTGTGCAGGCGGCTGCAGTCCAGTCCCGCGAGCAGCAGGCGGTGGCGGACCAGCTGCATCTGCAGGGCTGGACGCAGGCATTGCAGTCCACCACCCATACACTGCAGAGCGAATGGCGCGCCATGGGCGAACAGGCGCTGGCCCAGCAACAGGCCGTGTGCCAAACGCTGGAGAAGACCGCTGGCGCGATGGTGGAGCACACCAGCCAACGCGCCGAAACGACCCTGACGCAGGTGGCCGATTTGGTAGCACGGTCTGAAGCTTTGTTGGCCGCGCATACCGCCGCAGAAGCCCGCTGGACACAGGACCAGAGCGAGCGCCTGGCGCAATTGGCCAAGCTCTCGCACACCGCGCTGCAAGGCTTTGCCGACACTTTCGAACAACGCTCCAACACGCTGCTGGCTTCGGTGCAAGCGGCGGCAGCCCAGTCCCGCGAGGAGCAAACGGCGGCCGATCAGCTGCACCTGCAGGGCTGGACACAGGCATTGCAGTCCACCACCCACACGCTGCAGGGCGAATGGCGCGCCATGGGCGAGCAGGCGCTGGCCCAGCAACAGGCGGTATGCCAAACGCTGGAGAAGACCGCCGGCGAAATAGTGGTACACACCAGCCAACGCGCCGAAACAACCCTGGCACAGGTGGCGGATCTGGTGGACCGGTCTGAAGCTTTACTGGCCAGCCATACCGAGGCAGAAGGCCGCTGGACGCAGCAACAGGGCGAGCGCCTGGACCAATTGGCCAGCCTCTGGCGCACCGAGCTGGCAGCCCTGCGCGCCGAAGAATCCACCCGTGGCCAGGCCGCAGTGGACCGGCTGGCGCAATTGCAGACCGCCGTAGTAACCCATTTGGCGAACTTGGGTACGGCCCTTGAAGAGCCCATGGCCCGGCTGATGGCCACGGCGGCCGAGGCGCCCCAAGCTGCAGCGGAAGTGATTGCCCAGCTGCGCCAGCAAATGGCCGGATTCAGCGAACGCGACAACCAGGCTTTTGCAGAACGCACCCAGCTGGTGGCGCAACTCGACACGCTGCTACAGACACTGAACCAGGCTGCTGGCGACCAGCGCACCGCCATCGAGTCGCTGGTGGCATCCGCTGCCAGCGTGCTGGACTCTGCGGGCGGCCAGTTTGCCCAAACGGTGGAGGCGCACACCAGCCAGACCGCACAGGTGGCGGCGCAGGTCACCGGCAGTGCCGTGGAATTGGCCAGCTTGGGCGAAGCCTTTGGCCATGGTGTGCAGCTGTTCAGCGCGTCGAATGAAAAACTGGCGGACAGCCTGCAGCGTGTGGAGGGCGCCATCCAGCAGTCGGCAACGCGTAGCGACGAACAACTGGCCTACTACGTGGCCCAGGCGCGCGAGGTGATTGACCTCAGCATCGCCGCGCAGCAGACGGTGGTGGAAGACATGCGCCGCCTGCGCAGCGCGCAGCCCGCCCTGGCGGAAGGGGTTGCGGGATGACCGGCGCGGAAGACTGGGACGACGGAGTCGAACAGACCGCGCCCGTCTGGGCGGTGTTTGGCGACCTGATGTCGGGCTTGCTGGGAGCCTTTGTGCTGGTGCTGGTCGGCGTGCTGGTGGTGCAGATGGACCTGGTGACTAATCTGCAAGCCGAGGTGGCCAAGCGCCAGAGCGAAGAGCAGCGCCGCATGGCCCTGGAAAAGGCCCTGGCCGTGCCCTTGGCCACAGGCCGCGTGACCTTGAACAACGGCCGCATCGGCATCAGTGGCAACGTGCTGTTCCCGGTGAACTCGGACCAGTTGCGTCCCGAAGGGCGGCAATTGCTGAAGAGCCTGGTGCCACCGCTGCAGGTCTACCTGGGTGCGCGGGACGACATGCTGATGGTCAGCGGCTTTACCGACAACCAGCCCATCATCGACCGCAACCAGCATTTCACCGACAACCTGGAGCTGTCGGCCCAGCGGGCACTCACGGTGTCGCGCGCGCTGATCGAATCCGGCATGCCCTCATCACGGGTGTTTGCGGCCGCGTTTGGTGCCGAGCAACCCGTGGCGTCGAACGACGACGATAAAGGCCGTGCGCAAAACCGCCGGGTGGAAATGGCACCAGTGCCCCGCTCAACAGCCGAGAAGCCGCCGGCACCATGATGCCGCCAGAGGCTTTCGATGCAGCGGCGGCGTTGGCGTCCTTACGCAGCGCAGGTGCGCAGCACTGGGACCCCGTGCGCTTTCGCTACCTGGAAGCCCTGCAAAACCGTGTGGAGTCTGCGCCCGAGCCCGTGCGGCGCATCGTGGAGGGCAAGCTGCAAGCAGGGCTGACGGCCTATACCGAACGTGGCGGGCGTAGGCCACTGGCAAGCGGCTCCGAATCCCCTCCCCCGCCCACCTCTCCGCTAGCTGCGCTGAACGCCTACATCCGCACCGCCACGCAGCCCCATACCGAGGTGAGCGGGCCGCCCACTGGCTGGGGCGGCCGGCCCGAGCTGAAGAGCGTGCAAGGCTTCCGGGAAGTCTGGTCCAAGTTTGCGGTGGTGGACCAGGTGGAGCAGTCGCTCAAGCGGGGCCCGGAAAACGCGGGGCCCTTGAACTCCCACATGCTGGTGCTGCGCTCCCTGGCCACGATGCGCGAGCTGTCGCCCGAGTACCTGCGCAGATTTTTGTCACATGCCGAAACCCTGCTGTGGCTGGACCAGGAAAGCCAGCGCCTCAGCGCCCCGCAGGCGCGGTCGGTGCGCACCAGCAAGCGGAAGAAATAAAGGCCGTACGCGTCCGGTTACACGACTTTCATGCGTGGCGCAGCGGCTTCTCCTTATAATGGCCGGATTCCGAGGAGCGCTGCAACCCCCGGCCTGGCCACCCCAGGCTCCGGTGTGAGGCTCGGAATCCATCCATTTAGTGATAACCGCGCTCACCCACTGCCTGCTAGGCTGAAATTCGGGTGAGTCCCGGTTCAACGTCTGCGCAGTGGCCCTACCAACATGTACCAACCTGTTTTGGAGCCCACCATGAACGCAGTTCTCAAACCAATTTCTACCGCCGACCAAGCCATTGCCGACCTGAGCCTTGCCGCCTGGGGCCAGCGCGAAATCCGCATCGCTGAAACTGAAATGCCCGGCCTGATGGCCATCCGCGAAGAGTTCGCCGCAGCCCAGCCGCTGAAGGGCGCGCGCATCACCGGTTCCTTGCACATGACGATCCAGACCGCCGTGCTGATCGAAACCCTGCAAGCCCTGGGCGCCCAAGTGCGTTGGGCTTCGTGCAACATCTTCTCGACCCAAGACCACGCCGCTGCTGCGATTGCCGCCGCCGGCACGCCGGTCTTCGCCATCAAGGGCGAGTCGCTGAAAGACTACTGGGACTACACCCACAGCATCTTCGACTTCGGCGCCAAGGGCACGCCCGGTGAAGGCCCGAACATGATTCTGGACGACGGCGGCGACGCCACGCTGCTGATGCACCTAGGCCAACGCGCCGAGAAGGACATCAGCGTGGTCGGCAACCCCACCAGCGAAGAAGAAACCCTGCTGTTCGCCGCCATCAAGGCCAAGCTGGCCGTGGACCCCACCTGGTACACCCGCAAGTCGGCTGAGATCATCGGCGTGACCGAAGAAACCACCACCGGCGTGCACCGCCTGAACGAAATGTCGGCCAAGGGCACGCTGCTGTTCCGCGCCATCAACGTGAACGACTCGGTGACCAAGAGCAAGTTTGACAATCTCTACGGCTGCCGCGAATCCCTGGTGGACGGCATCAAGCGCGCCACCGACGTGATGATCGCTGGCAAGGTGGCTTGCGTGGCCGGCTACGGCGACGTGGGCAAGGGCTCAGCCCAGGCGCTGCGCGCGCTGTCGGCCCAGGTCTGGGTGACCGAGATCGACCCGATCAACGCGCTGCAGGCCGCCATGGAAGGCTACCGCGTGGTGACCATGGACTACGCCTGCGAACACGCCGACATCTTCGTCACCACCACCGGCAACAAGAGCGTCATCACCCACGCCCACATGCTGAAGATGAAGGACCAGGCCATCGTCTGCAACATCGGCCACTTCGACAACGAAATCGAAGTTGCCGCACTGGAGCAGTACAAGTGGGAAGAAATCAAACCCCAGGTGGACCATATCCAGTTCCCTGACGGCAAGAAGATCATCCTGCTGGCCAAGGGCCGCCTGGTGAACCTGGGCTGCGGCACCGGCCACCCAAGCTTCGTGATGTCGGCCAGTTTCGCGAATCAGACCATCGCCCAGATCGAACTGTTCACCAAGAAGGACGCCTACCAGCCCGGCAAGGTGTACGTACTGCCCAAGCACCTGGACGAGAAGGTCGCCCGCCTGCACCTGAAGAAGGTCGGCGCCATGCTGACCGAACTGACCGACGAGCAGGCCGCCTATATCGGCGTCAGCAAGAACGGCCCGTACAAAGCCGAAACCTACCGCTACTAAAGCGTCCGCTCCCCCGCTCCCCGGGGGAGTTCTTACCCCCTTACGGAGCCCCATGCGCGCTGACCAATTACTCGTAGAACGCGGCATGGCCGCATCCCGCTCGCAGGCCGTGCGCCTGATCGCCGGAGGCATGCGCTGGTTTGACGGCATCAAATGGCGTGATGTCGCCAAGAACAAGGACGACATCCCAGAAGACGCCCAGCTGGAACTGCTGGACGCTGCAGAGGCACGCTATGTCTCGCGCGGCGGGCTCAAGCTCGAAGCCGCGCTGAAGCATGTCGGCCTGGACGCCAGCGGCCTGAAAGTGTTCGACGTGGGCCAGTCCACCGGCGGCTTTACCGACTGCCTGCTGCAAGCCGGCGCGGCGCAAGTCACCGGGGTGGACGTAGGCCATGGCCAGCTGCACCAGAAGCTGCGCGAGGACAAGCGGGTGCTGTGTGTGGAGGGGCTGAACGCCCGCTCGCTCACGCCCGAGTCCCTGCAGGACGCTTGCGAGCATGTCTTGTCCGAGCATTGGGAACCCGCAGCCGTGACCGACCCCGAGCCCGTCTCGCCCTACAGCTGGATGAACGGCAACGGCGAAGTCACCGACTACGACGACAGCGACGATGCGGACGACGCCGAGGTGGAAGCCCATATGGCACAGGCCACCGGCAAGGTGAATGCCCGCGCCCTGGACGCCGAACCCGAAGTTGCGGCGCCCACCAAGCACCGCCGCAAGGCCGGCCTGGACGGGCTGGATACCGAGCCCGAGTTCGACCTGGTCACGGGCGATGTGTCCTTCATCTCGCTGACGCTGATACTGCCAGCCCTGGTGCCACTACTCAAGCCCGACAGCCATTTGCTGATGCTGGTCAAGCCGCAGTTCGAGCTGCAGCCCGGCCAGGTCGGCAAGGGTGGCATCGTGCGCGACGAATCCATGTACGCCGTGGTGGAAGCGCGCCTGCGCGATTGCTGCGCCGAGCTCGACCTGGACGTGCTGGACTGGTTTGACAGCGCCGTCGCCGGTGGCGATGGCAACCGTGAATTCTTCATTTTTGCAAAGAGAGCCCCATGAGCCTCGCATCCAATTTCCCTATCAGTCTCGAATTCTTCCCGCCCAAAACGGACGAAGGCGCGGCCAAGCTGCGCATCGTGCGCCAGGCGCTGTACGCGCTGAAACCCGAGTTCTGCTCGGTCACCTTTGGCGCCGGCGGCTCGACCCAGGAGGGTACGTTTGCCACCGTGGCCGAGATCCTGGCCGAAGGCGTGCCGGCGGCCAGCCATTTCTCCTGCGTGGGCGCGACCAAAGCCACCGTGCGGGCCCAGTTGGCCACGCTGCAAGCCATGGGCGTGAAACGTCTGGTGGCCTTGCGCGGCGACCTGCCCAGCGGCTACGGTGCGGGCGGTGAATTCCAGTACGCCAGCGACCTGGTGGCCTTCATCCGCGCCGAGACCGGCGACGCCTTCCAGATCGAGGTGGCCTGCTACCCCGAAATCCACCCGCAAGCCAAGTCGGCCGACGCCGACCTGAACGCCTTCGCCATCAAGGTGCATGCGGGCGCCAACTCGGCCATAACGCAGTATTTCTACAACGCCGACGCCTACTTCCGCCTGCTGGAAGACGCGCGCAAGCTGGGTGTGACGGTGCCTGTGGTGCCCGGCATCATGCCGATCTCCAGCTCCAACCAGCTGATGCGCTTCAGCGATGCCTGCGGTGCGGAGATCCCGCGCTGGATACGCCTGCGTCTGCAGGGCTTTGGCGACGATACCGCCAGCATCAAGTCCTTTGGCCTGGATGTGGTGACCGAGCTGTGCGAACGCCTGGTGGCCGGTGGCGCCCCCAGCCTGCACTTCTACGCCATGAACCAGAGCGCAGCCACGCTGGAAATCTGCAAGCGCCTGGGCCGCCTGGCGGCCTGATCAGTCCGGTAAAAAGCGCTGCCGAAAGGCATCGCAAAACTGCGCGCTGCCGGTCAGCGACAGGGTCACCGTGCAACGCGGTGGCCCGGCAGGCGCCAGCCGGGCGCTGAACTGGTGGGTCTGCTCGTCGTAGTCCAGCGCTTCGGAAGCGGCCCATTCCTGCTGGCCGTGCACATGAAAATCCCACTCACCACCCTCGTCCAACGGGGCGCGCAGGCCGGGGAAGGCCGTAAAAGCCCAGTCCAGCACCTGGGCCATCTCCTGGCGCACGGCGGCCACCTGCGCCGGCTGGGTGGAGGCCATGGCCTCGAAGCTGCCGTAGCCTTGCGTGTCTTCGCTGTAATCGAAGTCCAGGTAGTTCAGCATGTTCAGCTAAGGCGTAGCGGGTTTCAGTCTTCCGCGTCGTCGCTATCGTCTTGGCGTGCAGGCTTGGCGGCGCGCACGCCGTTCTTGGCCACCAGCTCGATGTAGAACGAGGCGGCGCCGCTGGCGGCAATTTCGTCTATCAGCTTGGTGATGGCGGCGTAATGCGCCACGACGGCGGTGTCCGCGCTGCTGCCAAATTTGCAGTCCCAGTCCCAGTAGTCCACGCCGGCAGGCAAGGGCTTGCGCAGTTGGCGCTGCATGTATTTGCGGATTTCGTGCTTGGTGGCGTCCAGCACGCGGTCACGGTGCTTGCCTTCGATATTCAGTTGGAATGTTTTTTTCACAGATGCCTTTGAGACGCCGAAACCACCCTGGTTGGGAGCTAAACGGCAGGCGTTCGATTATGGGGCTTGGCGATTGCTATTGTTTTGATAGCATATGGCGCAACTTTTATCTGCGCCAGAGCCACTTTTCATCAAAAATTCAAACTTGGCCGCCGCAGCCTCTGCTTTCATAGCAACTCAATCGCCATGGCTACCGCCTCACCACCGCCTATGCACAGGGTAGCCACGCCTCGGCGCAGGCCGTGCTGGCGCAGCGCGTACAGCAGCGTGACCAGGATGCGCGCGCCGCTGGCACCGATCGGGTGGCCCAGCGCGCAGGCGCCGCCGTGCAGGTTGACGCGGCCGTGCTCCATGCCCAGCTCGGCCATCAGCGCCATGGGCACCACGGCAAAGGCTTCGTTCACCTCCCACAGGTCCACATCCGCCACGCGCCAGCCTATCTTGTCCAGCAGCTTCTGTACCGCGCCCACCGGGGCCGTGCTGAACCAGGCCGACGCTTGTGCGTGGCTGGCGTGGCCGACGATGCGCGCCAGCGGCGGCGTGGGCCATTGGGCGGCAGTCGAGGCGCGGGCCAGCACCAGGGCGGCGGCGCCGTCGCTGACGGAGCTGCTGCTGGCCGCGGTGATGCTACCGTCGGGCTTGAATGCGGGCCTCAGCGTGGGAATCTTGTCCAGGCGGATGCGGCCTGGCGCCTCGTCCACTTGAACCTCCACACCACGCACCGCCACTGGCGTGATCTCGTCCGCAAACGCACCGGACGCAATGGAGACCTGGGCACGCTGCACGCTGGTGGTGGCGAACGCATCCTGCGCCGCGCGGCTGAAGCCGTAATGGGCCGCGCAGTCCTCGCCAAAGCTGCCCATGGAGCGGCCCGGCTCGTAGGCATCTTCCAGCCCGTCGAGCATCATGTGGTCCAGCACCCGGCCATGGCCTATGCGGATGCCGCTACGTCCCTGGGGCAGCAGGTGGGGCGCGTTGCTCATGCTCTCCATGCCACCGGCCACCACCAGGTCCAGGCTGCGCGCACGCAGCATGTCGTGCGCCAGCATGGCCGCGAACAGGCCGGAGCCGCACATCTTGGACAAGGTGACAGCCCCCGCGCTTTGCGGCAGCCCGCCCTTGAAGCCCGCCTGCCGGGCAGGCGCCTGGCCCTGCCCGGCCATCAGACAGTTGCCGAAAACGACCTGGTCGATGCGCGCAGGATCCACGCCGGCGCGGGCCACCGCCGCCTGAATGGCGGCGCCCCCCAGGTCATGCGCGGCCAGCGGCGCCAGGCTGCCCTGGAATGCGCCCATGGGCGTACGGGCCGCGCCCAGGATGACGATGGGGTCCATTGCGGTAAGGGTCATGGTGGCGCTCCTTGGCGTACAAGTTAGCGCCCCACTCTACTCTTGCCTAGGCCTGCTGGATGGGAATCACACCATTCACGGGAACGTAGATCTCCCCGCCACCATTCTTGAACTCTTCCGACTTGTCCTGCATGCCTTGCAGCGCGGCCTCTTCCTCGCTCACGCCCAGGTTCTTGGCGTATTCGCGCACCTCCTGGGTGATCTTCATCGAGCAGAATTTCGGGCCGCACATCGAGCAGAAATGCGCCACCTTGGCAGAGTCCTTGGGCAGGGTTTCGTCGTGGAATTTCTTGGCGGTTTCCGGGTCCAGCGACAGGTTGAACTGGTCCATCCAGCGGAACTCGAAGCGCGCCTTGGACAACGCGTCGTCGCGGTAGCGCGCACCGGGGTGGCCCTTGGCCACGTCGGCGGCGTGGGCGGCGATCTTGTAGGTGATGATGCCGGTCTTCACGTCGTCGCGGTCGGGCAGGCCCAGATGCTCCTTGGGCGTGACGTAGCACAACATGGCGGTGCCGAACCAGCCGATCATGGCCGCGCCGATGCCGCTGGTGATGTGGTCATAGCCGGGCGCGATATCGGTGGTCAGCGGGCCCAGGGTGTAGAACGGCGCTTCGTGGCAGTGCTTAAGCTGCTCGGTCATATTGGCCTGTACCATGTGCATGGGCACGTGGCCCGGGCCTTCGATCATCACCTGCACGTCTTGCTCCCAGGCCTTCTGCGTCAACTCGCCCAGGGTGCGCAGCTCGGCAAACTGGGCTTCGTCGTTGGCATCGGCACCAGATCCAGGGCGCAGGCCGTCACCCAGCGAGTAGCTGACGTCGTAGGCCTTCAGTATCTCGGTCATCTCATCGAAGTGGGTGTAAATGAAATTCTCTTTGTGGTGGGCGATGCACCACTTGGCCATGATGGAGCCGCCGCGCGAGACGATGCCGGTCATGCGGTTGGCCGTGAGGTGGATGAAGGGCAGGCGCACGCCGGCGTGCACGGTGAAGTAGTCCACGCCCTGTTCGGCCTGCTCGATCAAGGTGTCGCGGAAGATTTCCCAGGTCAGGTCTTCGGCAATGCCGCCCACCTTTTCCAGTGCCTGGTAGATCGGCACGGTGCCAATGGGCACAGGCGAGTTGCGGATGATCCAGTCACGCGTGGTGTGAATGTTCTTGCCGGTGGACAGGTCCATCACCGTGTCAGCGCCCCAGCGGATCGCCCAGACCAGCTTTTCGACTTCTTCCTCGATGCTGGAGGTGACGGCCGAGTTGCCGATATTGGCGTTGATCTTCACCAGGAAGTTGCGGCCTATGGCCATGGGCTCGACTTCGGGGTGGTTGATGTTCAGCGGAATCACCGCGCGGCCACGGGCCACTTCGGAACGTACGAACTCGGGCGTCACCACCTTGGGGATGCTGGCGCCGAAGCTGTTGCCAGCCAGGCGCTGGTCGCGCTCGGCGTTCGCCGCGTACTGCTCCATCCATTCGAGCTTCTGGTTCTCACGCAGGGCGACGAATTCCATCTCGGGGGTGATGATGCCTTTGCGCGCGTAATGCATTTGCGACACGTTGGCTCCAGCCTTGGCGCGGCGCGGCGTGCGCTGCAGGCCGGCGGCCTGGGCGCGCAGCAGCTGCAGGGCGTCATGTTCCTCACTCTGGCGGCCATCGTCCAACGCCTTGCGGATGCGTGCGGCATAGGTTTCGGTATCAAGGCGCGACTCGATCCAGCCCGCGCGCAGAGCTTGCAGGCCGGCACGCACATCGATCTGGGCCTGCGGGTCGGTATAGGGGCCGGAGGTGTCGTACACCGCCACCGTTTCGCCGTTGCTTTGCAGAATCTCACGTACCGGTACACGCAGGTCGGGGCGGCTGCCCTGGATGTAACGCTTGGTGGAGGCTGGCAGGGGGTCGCAGGCGTAGTTAAGTAGCTGGACGAATTTATCGGGCGCGTTCATGGTGGGTTCTCCTTTGGAAGTGGGACCCGAAAGCGCAGCCAGACCGCGCAAACTCCCAAGGAGATGCCCCGCATCGTGGCAGAGGGGGCGTGTAGACGGAGCGCACCCGAAAATTACGGATAGAACGCTGTCGTCAAGCTCTTCTTACGCTGGTATGAACCAGATCAAGTTCGCGGGTTTGGATTCCATCTCAGCGCAGCTAACTGCACACCCCGGGCAGCGCGGAGTGTACGACAAAGTTAAGGTCGGTCTAGTTGAGCGCGCCACTGCTGCAGCGACACTGCTTCGCCAGATAACGGGTCTTGAACCAGCATGTGCTTGCTACTCCTACCCTTGGCCAGGGTCTCCACGTAGAACACGTTCCACAGCTCCAGGCGCTCGGGACGGTTGGCGAAAACCGAGACGCTCCAATAGCAACGGCCTTGCAGACGGACTTGGTGGTCCATAGACTCGCCATAAGCAACCGGAAAGCTGTGGCTACGAGACCAGAGCACCAGCTCGGGCAAACGCCGTACCGCATTTAGAGAACGAGCATAGTCGACGGAATCCAAAGCTGGGGCATCACAGGCAGCTGGTACAGACGAAGGCGGCGCATGTTTAGCAGTGGCCGAAGTTGCAGATACCGCGCGACCAGTAACAGCCAGGCAGGACAAGGCGATCAAACAGGCAGTAAGGGTATGCATGACCGAGAGTTTAGCCACGCGCCCTTTTAGGTAGTAGAACTGGGCGCCGGAGGCACCGAGGGCAAACAAAACCGCTTGTCCTGTTCATACGGAAACACGTCGTGCACATGGCCGGCCTGGATGCGCTCCTTGTGGGACTGCCAGAAGCCGGCGTCCAGCAGGTCCGCGTGGTGCTTCATGAAGACTTCACGCACAGCGGGGTTGCCCAGCAGAAACGGGGCAAAGGTCTCGGGGAACACATCCTTGGGGCCCACGCTGTACCAGACCTCACCGCTCATCTCGTCTTCCTCGTTGCGCGGCTCGGGCACTTTACGGAAGTTGCAGTCGGTCAGGTATTCGATCTCATCGTAGTCGTAGAACACCACCTTGCCGTGGCGCGTCACGCCAAAATTTTTCCACAACATATCGCCCGGAAAAATGTTGGCGGCCACCAGGTCCTTGATGGCGTTGCCATACTCAATCACCACGCGCTCGATCTGCGCACGCGCACGTGGGTCGTTCGGCCCTTGGTCAAACGCCTCCTGCAGATAGATGTTCAGCGGGATCATGCGGCGCTCGATGTAGACGTGCTTGAGGATGACCTCCAGCTGGCCGTCGCCATCCCGGTCTCTGATCTCCATCTGGCTGGGGGCGAACTTCTCGATTTCTGCGATCAGATCGTCCGAGAAGCGGTCGCGCGGAAAGGCCACTCCGCTGTATTCCAGCGTGTCGGCCATGCGGCCCACGCGATCATGGTGCTTCACCAACTGGTACTTGGCCTGGATCTGCTCGCGGCTGGTGTCCTTCTGCGGCGGGTAGTAGTCCTTGATGAGCTTGAACACATAGGGGAACGAGGGCAAATCGAACACCAGCATCACCATGCCCTTGATGCCGGGCGCGATGCGGAACTGGTCGCTGGAGTGGCGCTGGTGCTGCAGCAGGTCGCGGTAGAACAGGGTCTTGCCCTGCTTGGCCAGGCCCAGCGCGTTGTAGATTTCATTGCGCGGCTTGCGCGGCATCATGCTGCGCAAGAACTGCACATAGGCGCTGGGGATTTCCATCTCCACCATGAAGTAGGCGCGTGCGAAGCTGAACAGGCGCAGCATGTCGTCCTCACCGAACAGCGCGGCATCTATCACCAGTTTGCCCTGCGCATTGTGCAGAATGGGCAAGGCAAACGGCAGCGCGTTGAAGCCGTTGATCACCTTGCCGCACACATATGCACCCTTGTTGCGGAAGAACAGGCCCGACAGCACCTGGAACTGGAAGTTGGCGCGCAGCGTGAACTCGCCCAGGTGCTGCAGCAGCGCCGCCAGCACATGGCCGGTGTCGCGTGCCAGGTCGTCGAACGGGCGGCGCAGCTCAAAGTCCTGCACCATGCGCTGCAGCACCTCGCCCATGGTGTCACGCGACGGGTAGTAGGCACGCCAGGTGGGGCGCTTTTCCGCCGGGTCGTTTTCGATGTATTCGGTGCTGACCGCAGGGCGTACGAAGATGAAGCCGTTATGGAAGTAGCTGCGGTGCAGTATCTTGGTGGTGACCGAATTGAAGAAGGTCTCGGCCAGCTCGGGCTGGTGGTGGTCTACCAGCAGGCCTATGTAATGCAGCTTGACCTGCGGCCACACTTCCTGGCCCTGCTCGCCCGCCTGGAACTCGCGCTCCAGCCGGGTGCTGCATTCGCGCACGCGCAGGTCGTAGAACTCGATGCGCTCGCGCTGGCCCCGCTGCTGGGCACGCCAGTCGGCCGTTTCAAACCGGTGCTTGGCCCGCGCCGACTCGGTGCGGAACAGGCGGTAGTGCCGGTTGAAGCCATCCATGATGGCCTTGGCGATACGGTGAGCGAGTGGCGAGTCCAGCCGTTGCGGAAACATGGATTGCTATCGATTAAATAGCTACAAGTGCAGGTATTACTTGCGCTCCGTCAGGAAAACGTGGTCCACGGCAGCGCGGTAGGCGGCCTCCAGCTCGTCCACACCACCCACGCTGATGTGCAGGTTTTGCAGCAGGCCGTCGTGGATGCCATACACCCATCCGTGCACCACCACTTTTTGCCCACGGCCCCAGGCGTCCAGCATAACGGTGGACTGGCATACATTCACCACCTGCTCGATGGCATTGAGTTCTACCAGCGCGTCATGGCGGTGTGGCTCGGGAATCGTGTCCAGCAGGCCGCGATGGCGGTCGCGCACGTCCTGGATGTGGCGCAACCAGTTGTCGGCCAGGCCCACGCGCAGGCCGGACAACGCCGCCGCAACGCCAGAGCAACCGTAATGTCCCACCACGGTGATGTGCTCCACCTTGATCACGTCCACCGCGAACTGCACGGTGGACAAGGCGTTCAGATCGGAATGCACGACCACATTGGCCACGTTGCGGTGCACGAACACCTCGCCCGGTGCCAGGCCCATGATTTCGTTCGCCGGTACGCGGCTGTCGGAGCAGCCGATCCACATGTACTTGGGCTTTTGCTGGGCCTTCAGTCCCGTGAAAAATCCGGGGCGCTGACGCTCCATTTGCTCGGCCCAGGCACGGTTGTTGGCGAAGATGTCGGGGATATCAGGGGTAGTCTTGGTCATACCCGCATTTTGCCGTGTGTTGGTTACAGCCCAGGCACAGGGGCGGCCGGACGGCCGGCGCGCCCGTCTGCCCCGGGGTCGCCGGCCCTGCTTATCAACCCTTCTTTTCAGGCATTGCGGACGAATGGTGGTTGGCGATCAGCCACTGGCCGTTGGTGTACTCGTACACATAGGTGTAGCGGGCATGTACCTTGCCACCGTCCTTGAAGGTAAAGGTGTAGGTGCCCACGTCCTGCGCCACATTGCAGCCTATCTTGATGAAGCGCTTGTCGATCGCCCCTTGCGGCTGGCTCTTCAAGAACTTGACGAAGTAGTCCTGGATGTCGGCCGGCGTGCTGCGCGGCTCGTTGGTCACCGTGGGCAGCAGTACGCCATCGGGTGCGTAGTTGGCCGTAACCTTGGCCGGGTCCAACGTTTTCAGCGAATCGTTCCAGCGGTCGAACAGGCTGGCCACTTCTTTTTCACTGATGGTCTGGCAGGTCTGGGCACTGGCGGCGCCAGCAGCCAGCAGCGAGGCCAGGGCCACAACAGGAATCAGACGGTTGGAAACGGTAGACATATTTGCACTCTTTCAAAGGTTGGCCCTCGCTACAGCAGCGGGGGGAAAATCCTGCAGCGGAATCCATCTGCTGCAGTGCAACCAGTGTCTGGCGCGGGCATGAACCCTAAGTCGCTTGCTGCGTGAACCGTGGTTAACGCCAAGATGAACAGAAGATGAATCCGTTTTAAGGCAAAGCCTCCAGCCGGTAGCCCAGGCCACGCTGGGTGTGGATCAGTGGCTGGGCCTGGCCGTCGTCGATCTTGCTGCGCAGGCGGCGGATGTAGACGTCCACCACATTGGTCAGCGGGTCCTCGTGCGAGCCCCAAACCGCGGACAGAATGCGTTCGCGGCTGAACAAACGGCCCGGGGCCGACATCAGCAGCTCCAGCACGGCCAGCTCGCGGGCCGTCAAGGTCACGGGCTGATTCCCCCGGGTGACGCGCATGGCGTCGTGGTCCAGCACTAGGTCGCCCACCACCAGGCGGGACGCATTGGCGGGAGCCACGTCGCGCGATCGGCGCATCAGCGCCTCGATGCGGGCCAACAGCTCTTCAAACGCAAAGGGTTTGACCAGGTAGTCGTCAGCCCCCAGGCGCAGGCCGGAGACGCGGTCATCCAGCGAGCCCAGAGCGGTAAGCATCAGTATGGGCAGGGCCACGCCAGCGGCGCGCAGGGTTTGGCAGACCTCCAGCCCCCCCATGCCGGGCAGCATCACGTCCAGCAGCATCACGGCTGGCGTGTCTTCGTCGCGCGACTGCTGGGCCAGCACGCGTGCCTGGGCCAAGCCGTCGGTGCCGTTGCGCGCCAGTTGTACGCGGTAGCCCTCGGCGCGCAGGCCGCGGTCCAGAAAATCAGCGACGCGGGCGTCGTCTTCAACGATCAGTATGTTCATAGGCTTGTTCTGCCAACAGTGGCAGCCACAAGCTTACCGTGGTGCCCTGGCCTGGCTGGCTGTCGATATCGATATGGCCGCCGTGCGCATGTGCCAGCATGGCCGCAATCGGCAAGCCCAGGCCCAGGCCGCTGCCATCGGCGCGGTGCAGGCGGGCATTTTCACCGCGAAAGTTGCGCTCGAACACGCGGGGCAGGTCATCGGCGCTGATGCCTATGCCATGGTCGGTTACGTGCAGTTGCCACTGGGCTGCGCCGTTTGCGTCTACCACGGTGCTAGCCCGCACCTGCACCCGGCCCGCAGCATGCGAATAGCGCACGGCGTTGTGCAGCAACAGGGTGAACAGCTGGCGCAGGCGCTGTGCATCGCCCAGCAGGCGCCAGCTGGAAGACTCGTCCGGCGAGGCGTACTCCACCTGCACGCGGTGTTCACGGCCCAGGGCTCGGGCCTGCTCCACGGCGTCCTGCAAGGGCCCGGCCACGTCCAGCGGCGTGCGATGCAGAGCCAGCGTGTCAATGTCGTTGCGCGCCATGGTCAGCAGGTCATCGATCACACCGCCGAGTTGCTTGGCCGAGCTCACGATCCGCTGCATGGCACCTTGGTAATACTCTGCCGGCTTGTCCTGCCCGCGCAAGGCAATATCGGCCTCGCCGCGGATGACCGTGGTGGGCGTACGCAGCTCGTGGCTGATGTCGGCAAACATCTGGCGGCGCCGGGCCTCGAGTTGCCGCAAGGTTTGCAGCGCCTCCTCCAGCTCTGCCGTACGCGCCTGCACCAAATCCTCCAACCGCTGGCGGGCCTGCACCTCGCGCTCGCGGTGGTGGGCGATCTCGGCGGCCATGGTATTAACGCGCTGGGCAAAGCGCGAAAACTCGTCGTGCCGGTGGTCGGGAATGCGGTGCTGCAATTCGCCGCGCTGCAGCGCTTCCACACCGTTGCTCAGCTCTTCCAGCGGCTGGCGCAGCGCCCGCGCAAAGTACAGGGCCAGCAGCGCGGCCGCCAGGGCCAGCGAGGTAGCGGCGCCCAGGGCCAGGGTACGCACCAGGGCCAGCGAGCTGTCGGCCGCCGCGCGGTCGCGCGCCACGGCGGCCTTTTCACGTTCGATATTGCGCGCCAGCAGCGAGCGCAAATCGCGCCCCTGGGACACATCAAACACACGGGTGATCTCGGACCACACCGCCACTGGGTTGGCATTCAGCGGCTGGGGTTGCACGCTGGCCATGGCGGTGCGCAGCTCGTCCAGGCTTTGGTGCAGTACGACCAAATCCTCCTGACGCTGGTGGTGTTCGGCCTGCAGGGCGTCGCGGTCGCCGTCCAGCTCAGCAGCCAGCACGGCCATGGCGTCCAGGCTGGCCAGGGTGGCAGCCATGTCGTTCTGCAGCTTTTCGCGCAGCTGCGGATCTACCGGCGCGCCCAGCAAAGACTGCGACAGCCAGGCGCGCAGACGCTGCTTGGTGCCATAGAGCTCCAGAAAACCCGCCAGTACGTCGCTGGCGACCCGGCCACGGTAGACCTTGTCACTCGCGGCCTGCAGCGCCCACAAAGACACTCCGCCCTGCAACAGCGCGGCCACAGCCAGCACACCCAGGGCCACGGTAAGACGTTTACGAAACATGCGTCATTATCAGTTTGCGCAGCATGAACGGCAGATGACAAACCGGTGAACCGGGCATGAACCAGCTACCTCATAGATTTATAAGAAAAATGCCTCTAGCGCAGAAGATACCTGCGCAAGCAGCTATCAAATTAGAAGCAACCTCAGGCAGCGTAGGCCCGCATAAAGACGTCTACCGCGCGTGCCACTGCCTGCTGCGCGAACTCAGGCGAGCCATCCACCGGCACGCCGAACAGGCGCTGGGGTTCGATCTCTGCGGGCCACAAGGCCAGCAAATGGGCGGCTGCCACCCGTGTATCCATCGGCCGCAGCCAGCCATCGTCTATGGCGTACTGCAGGAACTCGGAGATCACATCCAGCCCCTTGCCAGGGCCATTGGCGTAAAAGTGCAGCCCGATATCCGACTGCCCCGACTCGGCGATCACCATGCGTTCACGGGCAATCGTGTCAGACGACAGCAAAAAAGGCAGCACCACCTGGCCGACCTCGCACAAGCGCTGCGCGACCTCCTCCTGGCTGTGCGCGCGCGCCAAGATGGAGTCCCCGAAATGCTGGCGCGAGGAATTGTTCGCCACCTCCAGGAACAGGTCTTTCTTGGACGGGAAATAGCGGTACAGCGTGGCCTTGGAGCCGCCCACCCGGGCCGATATCTCGGCCATGGAGGCCCGCTCATAGCCCACCTCGGCAAACACTTGGGACGCCAGGGCCAATATTTCTTCGCGTTTAGCAGGACTCAGAACTCGCATGGGAAAGATGTCTCCATATGCCCCTATTTTTTTACGGGGGCTTTACTTACATGTTTTGACATTTTGATTGTACCCACATAAGATTAAAACGATACGGTACAGTACCGTTTTATTAAAAACCTGCAATCCCAAGGAGTTTTCCCATGCGCTTCACCTATGTCCCCCATGCCGTGGCCCTGGCCGGCACCGTGCTGCTCAGCGCCTGCGGAAAGCCTCCCATGGGCGGCCCACCGCCCTCGCTGGCCACTCCCGAAGTCGGCACCATCACCGTACAAACCCAAAAGCTGGCCCTGACCACCGAACTGCCAGGGCGCACCGTGCCCTACCAGATCGCCGAGGTACGGCCCCAGGTGAACGGCATCGTGAAAGAGCGCAAGTTCCGTGAAGGCAGCGACGTAAAAGCCGGCGAGGCGCTCTACCAGATCGACCCCGCCACCTACAAGGCCAGCTACGACAGCAATGTGGCTGCCCTGGCCAAGGCCCAGGCCAATCTGCAAACCACCCGCCTCAAGGCCGCGCGCTACAAGGAACTGGTGGCCATCAAGGCAGTGAGCCAACAAGACTACGACGACGCCGCCGCCACGCTGGCCCAAGGCGAGGCCGATGTGGCCGCCGCCAAGGCGAATGTGGAAACCAGCCGCATCAACCTGGCTTATGCGCGGGTGGACTCCCCCATCTCTGGCCGTATCGGCCGCTCCAGCGTGACCGCCGGCGCCCTGGTGACCGCCAGCCAAGCCACCGCACTGGCCACAGTACAGCAGCTGGACCCGATCTATGTGGACGTAACCCAGCCCAGCGCTTCCCTGTTGCGCCTGAAGCAAGCCATGGCCCGGGGCGATCTGCAAAAAAGCGGCGCCAACGCCGCCAAGGTCAAGCTGGTGCTGGAAGACGGCAGCAGCTACCCCATCGAAGGCAAGCTGCAGTTCTCCGACGTGACGGTGGACCAGAACACCGGCTCCATCACGCTGCGCGCCGTGTTCCCCAACCCGCGCGCCGAGCTGCTGCCCGGCATGTATGTGCGCGCCGTGCTGGAAGAAGGCACTTTGGACCAAGGCGTGCTGGTGCCCCAGCCCGCCGTTTCGCGTGACAGCACCGGAAAACCCATTGCCTACGTGGTGGGCTCGGACCAAAAGCTGCAACGCCGCGTGCTGGAAACCGACCGCACCATTGGCGACCAATGGCTGGTGCGCAGCGGCCTGAAGGCCGGTGACCAACTGGTCGTAGACGGCCAGTTGCATGTCACCTCCGGTGTGTCCGTCAAGAGCGTGCCCTGGGTCGCCAAGCAGGCAGCAAGCGCGCCAGCTACGGCATCCACCACCGCCAAATTGGCTTCGAACTGATAGCAGCAGAGACCACCATGGCACGTTTTTTTATTGACCGCCCCATCTTCGCCTGGGTGCTTGCCATCATCGTGATGCTGGCAGGCATCTTGTCGATCAACACCCTACCCATCGCGCAGTACCCCAGCATCGCACCGCCGGCTGTCGCGATTACCGCCAACTACCCCGGTGCATCGGCCAAGACACTGGAGGACACCGTCACCCAGGTCATCGAACAGAAGATGAAGGGCCTGGACCGGCTGAGCTATATGGCCTCGACCAGCGAATCCTCCGGCTCGGTCACCATTACGCTGACGTTTGAGAACGGCACCAACCCCGACACCGCACAGGTGCAGGTACAGAACAAGCTGGCCCTGGCCACGCCGTTGCTGCCGCAAGAAGTGCAGCAGCAGGGCGTGCAAGTGACCAAGTCGGCCAGCAACTTTCTGAACATCCTGGCCTTCACGTCGGAAGACGGCAGCATGGATGGCGCCGACCTGTCGGACTACGTGGGCGCCAATGTGCAAGAGCCGCTGAGCCGCGTCGAGGGCGTGGGCGACACCACCCTGTTTGGCGCGCAATACGCCATGCGTGTCTGGCTGGACCCCAACAAGCTGAACAGCTTCAGCCTGACGCCGCTGGACGTCAAAACCGCTATCCAGGCGCAGAACGCCCAGGTATCCGCAGGCCAATTGGGTGGCCTGCCAGCCACGAGCGACCAACAGCTGAACGCCACCATCACGGCCCAAACACGGCTCAAGACCGTCGATGAATTTGGTGACATCCTGCTGCGCACGCAGTCGGATGGCTCCCAGGTGCGGCTGCGCGATGTCGCCCGTATCGAGTTGGGTGGTGAAAGCTACAACGTCACGGCCCGCTACAACGGCAAACCCGCCGCGGGCCTGGCCCTGAAGCTGGCCACGGGCGCGAATGCGCTGGACACGGTGCGTGGCATCGACGCGCGGCTGACGGAGCTGGAAAAGTTTTTCCCCCAAGGCATGAAGGTCCAGAAGCCATACGACACCACGCCCTTTGTGCGGATCTCCATTGAAGAAGTGGTGCGTACGCTGGTGGAAGCCGTGGCCCTGGTGTTTCTGGTCATGTACCTGTTCCTGCAGAACTTTCGTGCCACGCTGATCCCCACTATTGCCGTACCAGTGGTGCTGCTAGGCACCTTCGGCGTGCTGGCCGCCTTCGGCTACAGCATCAACACACTGACCATGTTCGCCATGGTGCTGGCCATCGGCCTGCTGGTCGATGACGCCATCGTGGTGGTGGAAAACGTGGAGCGGGTGATGACCGAAGAAGGCCTATCGCCCAAAGAAGCCACGCGCAAATCCATGGGGCAAATTACTGGCGCGCTGGTGGGCATTGCCCTGGTGCTGGCAGCCGTGTTTGTGCCCATGGCGTTTTTCAGCGGCTCCACCGGCGTGATCTACCGCCAGTTCTCCATTACCATCGTGTCGGCCATGACACTCTCGGTGCTCACCGCGATGGTGCTCACCCCCGCGCTGTGTGCCACGCTGCTCAAGCCAGTAGAGAAAGGCCATGCGCTGACCACCACGGGATTCTTTGGCTGGTTCAACCGCAACTTCGACCGCAGCAACCGCCGCTACCAAGGCGTGGTGCGCCACATGATCAGCAAGGGCTGGCGCTACATGCTCGCCTATGCGGTAATCGTGGGCCTGGTGGTATTTGGCTTCCTCAAACTGCCGGTAGGTTTCTTGCCTGACGAAGACCAAGGCACCTTGTTCGGCCTGGTCCAGCTGCCACCCAGCGCCCCGCAATCGCGCACGCTGGAAGTGATGAAACAGGTGGAACACCACTTCCTGGAAGACCAAAAGGAGGCGGTCCAGGGCCTGTTCACCGTAGCGGGCTTCAGCTTCGCCGGCAGCGGGCAAAACTCGGGCCTGGTTTTCGTGCGGCTCAAGTCCTGGGACGAGCGCGCCAGTGAAGCACTGAGCGTCAACGGCGTCGCCGCCAAGGCGGGTGCATTTTTTGCCACCATCCGCGATGCCAAGGTTTTCGCCTTCGCACCGCCGGCGGTATCGGAGCTCGGCAACGCCACTGGCTTTGACCTGATGCTGCAAGACCGGGCCAACCTTGGCCACGCAGCCCTGATGCAAGCCCGCAACCAATTGCTGGGCATTCTGTCCCAGGACAAGCGACTGGTCGCGGTGCGCCCGAATGGCATGGAAGACACCCCCGAATTCCGGCTCGACATCGATCCACACAAGGTCGGCGCGCTGGGTCTGAGCATGAGCGACGTAAACAACACCTTTTCTGCGGCCTGGGGCAGCAGCTATGTGAATGACTTCATCGACAAGGGCCGCGTGAAGAAGGTGATGCTGCAAGCCGACGCACCCTACCGCATGCGCCCCGAAGACATCGACAAATGGCAGGTGCGCAACAGCGCCGGCACGATGGTGCCGTTCACCGCGTTTTCCACGGCCAGCTGGACCTCCGGGTCGCCGCGCCTGGAGCGCTACAACGGCGTTCCCTCGGTGGAAATCATGGGCATGGCCATGCCAGGCGCCGCTTCCAGCGGTGAGGCCCTGGCCATCGTCGAGCAAGCGGTGGCGCAGCTGCCACCCGGCATAGGCTATGAATGGACCGGGCTGTCGCGGCAGGAAAAAGCATCCAGCGGCCAGACCGGCATGCTGTACGCGCTGTCCATCCTGATCGTGTTCCTGTGTCTGGCCGCACTGTACGAGAGCTGGGCCATTCCGTTCTCGGTGTTGCTGGTGGTGCCGCTGGGCGTATTTGGCACGCTGCTGGGCGCCATCCTGACCTGGAAAATGAACGACGTGTACTTCCAGGTCGGTCTGCTGACCACCATCGGCTTGGCATCGAAGAACGCCATTCTGATCGTGGAGTTCGCCAAAGAACTGCACGAGCAAGGCAAGAGCCTGATGGAGTCGGCCTTGCAAGCCGCACACATGCGTTTGCGCCCCATCTTGATGACCTCGCTGGCCTTCATTCTGGGCGTGTTGCCCCTGGTGCTGGGTAGCGGAGCCGGTTCAGGCGCACAACATGCCCTGGGCACGGCTGTGATCGGCGGCATGCTGTCCGGCACCATCCTGGCCATCTTCTTTGTGCCGCTGTTCTTTGTTTTGGTGGTTGGGCTGTTCAAAGCCAAGCCGGCAACACCAGTGCCGCATGCCACTACCGTTACCGAAGGTGTTTGATATGTCCCGTTTTTTATTGACTCCACTGGCACTGGCCGCCCTGCTCTCGGGCTGCAGCCTGATGCCCACCTACCAGCAGCCCGCAGCCCCGGTACCGGCGGCCTTCGCGGGCGACACCGGCGGCAGCACCAGCAGCGCCGTGGCCGACCTGGGCTGGCGCGATGTGTTCACCGACCCGGCGCTGCGCCGCGTGATCGAGCTGAGCCTGGCCAATAACCGCGATCTGCGTGTCGCCGTGCTCAACATTGAAAAGGCCCGCGCGCAGTACGGTGTGCAGAACGCAGCCCTGTTCCCCACCGTGAATGCTAGCGGCAGCGGCTCGGGCAGCCGCACACCAGCCGATCTGTCCTCCACCGGTCAGGCCGCGGTGTCGCACCAGTACAGCGCCACGCTGGGCTTCAGCGCCTACGAACTGGACCTGTTCGGCCGCGTGCGTAGCTTGAATGCGCAGGCGCTGGAGCAGTTCCTGGCCACCGCCGATGCGCGGCGCAGCAGCCAGATCAGCCTGATTGCCGAAGTGGCCACCAGCTACCTGACGCTGGCAGCCGACCAAGACCGGCTGAAGCTGGCCCGCGACACCCTGGCCAGCCAGAACGACTCGTACCGCCTGAACCAGCGCAGCTACGAGCTGGGCGTGGCATCGGCCCTGACGCTGCGGCAGGCGCAAACCAGCGTGGACTCTGCCCGTGTGGACGTGGAGCGCTACACCGCCCAGGTGGCCCAGGACCGCAATGCCCTGGTGCTGCTGGTAGGCGCCGATGTGCCGGCCGAGTTGCTACCGCAAACCCTGCCCGATGGCAACAGTGCTGCATCCAGCCCGCTGGCCAGCATCGCGCCCGGCCTACCATCAGACCTGCTGCAGCGCCGGCCGGACATTCTGCAGGCCGAACGCACGCTGAAAGCTGCCAACGCCAATATCGGTGCGGCGCGCGCCGCCTTCTACCCCAGCATCAGTTTGACGGCGTCGGCGGGCAGCTCCAGTTCCAGCCTATCGGGCCTTTTCAAGGGTGGGTCGGGCAGCTGGAGCTTCGTGCCGCAGATCTCGCTGCCGATCTTTGATGCCGGCGCGAACCAGGCCAACCTGGACGTCGCCACCGTCAGCCGCGACATCAACGTAGCCCAGTATGAAAAGGCCATACAAACCGCCTTCCAGGAGGTGTCCGATGCGCTGGCCCAACGCAGCACGCTGGGCCGTCAGCTGGAAGCGCAGCAGTCGCTGGTGGACGCCACGGCGGACAGCCTGCAGCTGTCGGACGCCCGCTTCAAGCGCGGCGTGGACAGCTACCTGGGCGTGCTGGACGCGCAGCGTTCGCTCTACACCGCGCAGCAAAACCTGATCAGCACCCAGCTGTCACGGCTGACCAATCTGATCACCTTCTACAAGGTGCTGGGCGGCGGGTGGGTGGAAACCACGCAGAACACGGCCAACAGCAGCGCAACAGGACCCAAAACATGAGCACACCCCACGTCCGCAATTCCGTAGGCCACATGGGCCTGCGTGCCGTCACAGCCCTGTGCCTGCTGTCCAGCCTGTCCGCCTGCGTGCTGCCACCACCTCCACCGCCACCCGTGGTGCTGTTGCCACTACCGCGCTAGCGGGTTTCGGCAAACAACTCGCGGCCGATCAGCATGCGGCGGATCTCGCTGGTGCCGGCGCCAATCTCGTAAAGCTTGGCATCGCGCCACAAACGGCCCAGCGGGTAATCCAGCGTGTAGCCGTTGCCACCAAAGATCTGCACGCCCTCGCCGGCCATCCAGGTGGCTTTCTCGGCACACCACAGGATGACGGACGCACAGTCCTTGCGCACCTGGCGCACATGCTCCGGGCCCAGCGCGTCCAGGTTCTTGCCCACGGTATAGGCGAAGGCCCGGGCCGCCTGCAAGGTGGTGTACATATCGGCCATCTTGGCCTGGATGAGCTGAAACTCGCCGATGCTCTGGCCGAACTGCTTACGTTCGTGCACATAGGGCAGCACGTTGTCCAGCACCGCCTGCATGATGCCTATGGGCCCTGCGGCCAGCACGGCGCGCTCGTAGTCCAGGCCACTCATCAGCACCTTGCTGCCCTGGTTCAGGCCACCCAGGATGTGGCTGGCCGGCACCACCACGTTGTTGAATACCAGCTCGCCGGTATGGCTGCCGCGCATGCCCAGCTTGTTGAGCTTTTGCGCCACTGAAAAACCAGGCATGCTCTTCTCGACCAGGAAGGCGGTAACACCGCGCGGCCCCGGTGCGGTGCGCGCATAAACCACCAACACGTCGGCGTCCGGTCCGTTGGTGATCCACATCTTGTGGCCGTTCAGCAGATAGTGGTCGCCTTGGGCCTCGGCCTTGAGCTGCATGGACAGCACGTCACTACCCGCCCCGGTCTCGCTCATGGCCAGCGCGCCTACATGCTCGCCGCTGATCAGCTTGGGCAGGTATTTTTCGCGCTGCGCGTCCGTGCCGTTGCGCTTGATCTGGTTCACACACAGGTTGCTGTGCGCGCCATAGCTCAGGCCAACCGAGGCGCTGGCGCGGCTGACCTCCTCCATCGCCACCATGTGCGCCAGATAACCCATGTCGGCACCTCCATAGGCCTCCGGTGCGGTAATGCCCAGCACGCCCAGGTCGCCCATCTTGCGCCACAGGTCCATGGGGAACTGGTCGTGGGCGTCGATATCGGCGGCGCGCGGGGCGATCTGGTCCTGGGCGAAGCTGCGTACGGCATCGCGTAGCGCATCAATATCCGCGCCGAGTTGAAAGTCGAGTCCGGGAAGTTGCATGCGGTGTCTCCTGTTTATGTACGCCATGCTGGCTCGTGGCCATTTGACGTTGACGTCAACGTAAAGCATAAGCCGCTACGCAGCGCCGCACAACCCCGGGAAAGCTAGCGTGACTTGCCGCGCTTCTCGCTTTTAGCCAGCAAGGCCTGCGCATCCACCTCATGCGCCTTGACCTCTTGCAAATTGGCCTGCAGCTCGGCCAATTGGTCTTCCAGCTGCTGGCGGTGCGTAGCCAGCACAGCCAGAAACTTGCGCAGCTGCGGCGCTGTGTCGCGCGGGCTGTCGTACATGTCGATGATGTCCTTGGCCTCCGTCAGGCTCAGGCCCAGGCGCTTGGCACGCAGGGTCAGCTTGAGCCGAGCACGGTCACGGGTGCTGTAGACGCGGGTGCGGCCGCCCGGGCCGGTACGCTCAGGTTGCAACAGGCCCATGTCTTCATAGAAGCGCATGGCGCGGGTCGTCAGGTCGAATTCCTGGGCCAGATCGCTGATGGTGTAGGTAATGGTCGCCATGGTGTCGCAAATGAGGGGGCCGTCTAGAATGACGTTGACGTGAACGTCAATTATGGTCTGAAAACGCGCCCCATGAACCTCCTCGAACAGCAACTCCACTACCCTTTGAGCGACACCATGCCGGCCACCGGCGACAGCATTCCAGTCGCACCGGGCGTACGCTGGATACGCATGGCACTGCCCTTCGCTCTGGACCATATCAACCTCTGGCTGCTGCGCGACGAGATCGATGGGCAGGCTGGATGGTCGGTAGTGGACTGCTGCATCAGCCGCGATGAATCGCGCGCGCAGTGGGAAAGCATCTTTGCCAGCCAGCTCGAAGGCCTGCCCATCTTGCGCGTCATCGTGACGCATATGCACCCGGACCATATTGGCCTGGCCTACTGGCTGTGCGCGCGCTGGAACGCACCGCTGTGGATCAGCGCCACCGACTATTTCGTTGCCTGCCACCACACGCACACCACCAGTGGCAATGGCGGCGCGGCGGCTGCCAGCTTCTTCCAGAAGCACGGCCTGACCGACCCGGAATCCATGGCCAAGATCAGCGCCCGCAGCGGCTACTACAGCGCCATGGTGCCCGAGCTGCCGCCCAGCTTCGTGCGCATGCAGGACGGTCAGACGCTGCACATAGGCGGGCGCGACTGGCGCTGCATCAGTGGCTACGGCCACGCGCCCGAGCACATCGCGCTGTACTGCGCTGAGACCAAAGTTTTGATAGGCGGCGACATGATGCTGCCTCGCATCTCCACCAATGTCAGCGTGTTCGACATAGAGCCCGAGTCGAACCCGCTGCAGCAGTTCCTGGACTCGATAGACAAATTCGCCACGCTGCCACCCGACACCCTGACCCTGCCCTCGCATGGCCGCCCGTTCCAGGGCCTGCACACCCGCATCCAGCAGCTGCATGACCACCACCGCGAGCACCTCGCCCGCGTCATGGCTTTCGCGCGGGAACAACACAGCTGCTGCGCCGCCGACATCCTGCCGGTGCTGTTCAAACGCCAGCTGGACCTGCACCAGACCACCTTCGCCATGGGCGAGGCGATTGCGCATTTACACAAGCTGTGGGTAGACGGCTATCTGCAACGCCGGCGCGGCGCAGACGGCATCTACCGCTTCAGCCCCACACCTCTGGCCTATCCGCACGGCCTGGTGCCCGGCGAAAGCGAAGAGCTACCGATCAGCGCCTGACCGCACGCACAAACGCGTCGGGCTTAGTCCAGAAACACCGCGGAACTGGCTCCGCCAGGCCGCAGGTGTTGCCCCCTGCAAGGGGGTTGGCGGCCACTTGCGTTATCGACCCCTTGGGTCGATCCCGGGGCAGTGGGCAAGCCTGGGGGTGTTCAACCATCTTCCCACTTGGGAATCTGCACCTGCTTGAGTTGGGCGCGCAACGCCGGATAGTCCGGCATGACCGAGCCCACGGTGCCCCAGAAGCGCGGGCTGTGGTCCATGTACCGCAGGTGGCTTAATTCGTGCACCACCACATAGTCCACCACCGCGGGCGTGTGGTGCATCAGGCGCCAGTTCAGGCGGATGGAGCCGCTGCTGCTGGCACTTCCCCAGCGCGTCGCCGCGTTAGACAGTGCAAGGCGACTCCATTGCACACCCAACTGCGGCGCGTAATGCTGCAGGCGTTGGACAAAAAAACTACGCGCCTGGGCCAGCATCCACTTGTGGGCTGCCGCACGAATTTGCAGCGCGCTAGCCTGCAAGGGCAGACCCAGACAAAGCTGGTTACCCAGCAAGGCGCTACCACGCCGCTGCGGGTCCAGCACCAGCACCAGGGTCTGCCCCAGATAAGGCAATTCCGTACCATGGCGCCAGACGATGCGCGAGGCCTGTTGCTCGGCCTGCCGCTCGCGCGCCTGCTCCAGCTTTTGCACAATCCAGCCGGCCTTGTCGCGCACAGCGGCATCCACCTCGGCCAGCGGCACCCAGCGCGGCGCACGCACCGCCAGGCCCAGTGGCCCAACCACAAAAACGATGCTGCGCCGCTTGGCGCGCTGGAACTCGTAGGCCACCAGGGTGTTACCCAGCAGCGCCTCTCGCGTGGCACGCGGATGGCGAAACGATGGCGTCGCCAAGTCCCCATCCTCCATGGCGCCTGGCAATACATTTGCTATTAATTCAGGAGCTACTTGCGCAGGAGGTACATGCGCCAGAGGCACTTTTTTCTTGGACCGCAAGCGCGGGGCAGGCTCAGGCGCCGGCGCAGGGGCAAAGAGATCCAGGGTGAACTGCAGAAGGCTGCGCATAGCGATAAAGTTTACCGTGGACGCTGGTACCAACCATGCCGGCTCTTGACCACCCAGGCGCGAAGGACTAAAAACCATTGCCAGCCCTTGCCGCAAAGGTATACACCTTGCAGCCCCCCGCGCAAACCTGGCCCCGCCCGACCACACTGAAAGGCGCACCGTGAAGCTCAACGATCTCAAAATTGGCACCCGCCTCATGCTGGGCTTTGGCTCGGCCACCCTGATCGGCATCGCCATTGCACTGGTGGGCGCCATCCAAATGCGCCAAATGGCCAACAGCCTGGACGAAATTGCGAACAACCGCATGGTGAAAATCAACCAGTTCTCCGATATCAAGGACAACTTGAACACCGTGGCTCGCTCGGTACGCAACATCGTGATCAAACCCGATGCGACCGCCAGCAATGCGGAGTTGAAACGTATTACCGATGCACGCGCCCAAAACAACCAGCTGCTGACGGTACTGGACCGCACCGTCAAAAGCGCCGAGGCACGCAGCTACCTGAAGACGCTGAACGAAACACAAGCCCCCTACAACCAAGGCGTGGACCGTGTCATCGAGCTGGCCAAGCAAAACAAGGCCGATGAAGCCATTGCGCTGCTCACCGGCGACATCCGCGACAAACAAAACCAGCTCTTCAAAGCCGTGGACGACGTAACCGAGTACCAGAGCAAGGTGGGCAGCGACCTGGCCCATGCAGCAGGCGGCAGCGCCTCCTTCTATGCCATGGTGATGGTCGGCCTGGCGATTGCAGCCACAGGCATAGGTAGCCTGCTGACCTGGGCCATTACCCACAACCTGACCCGCACACTCGGGGCCGAACCGGCGCAAGTCAACGATGCGGTGCAACGCGTCGCAGATGGCGACCTGAGCCACACGATTGTGCTGCGTCACAACGACAGCTCCAGCACCATGGCCCTGGTCAAACGCATGCAGGACGCCTTGACCGGCACAGTAGGCCGCGTGCGCAGCAATGCGGAGGGTGTGGCAGCCGCCAGCGCCCAGATCGCCCAGGGCAATAGCGACCTGAGCGCCCGTACCGAGCAGCAGGCCAGCGCGCTGGAACAGACCGCAGCCTCGATGGAAGAGCTCAGCTCCACCGTGCAACAAAACGCCGACAACGCCCGCCAAGCCAACCAGTTGGCCCAAAGCGCCAGCACCGTGGCCGTCAAAGGAGGCGAGGTGGTGGCCCAGGTGGTGGAGACCATGAAGGGCATCAACGACTCGTCCCGCAAGATCAGCGACATCATCGGTGTGATCGACGGCATTGCCTTCCAGACCAATATCCTGGCGCTGAATGCCGCGGTGGAAGCCGCGCGCGCCGGCGAACAGGGCCGGGGCTTTGCCGTGGTGGCCAGCGAGGTGCGCAGCCTGGCCGGACGTTCAGCCCAGGCCGCGAAGGAAATCAAGGACCTGATAGGCGCCAGCGTGCAGCGGGTGGAGCAAGGCTCCAGCCTGGTGGACCAGGCCGGCGTCACCATGACAGAGGTAGTCAGCTCCATCCGCCGCGTGACGGACATCATGGGTGAAATCAGCTCGGCCAGCTCAGAGCAGAGCTCGGGGGTCTCGCAGGTGGGTGAAGCGGTCACGCAAATGGACCAGGCCACGCAGCAAAACGCCGCGCTGGTAGAGGAAATGGCCGCCGCCGCCAGCAGCCTACGTACCCAGGCCGACGAGCTGGTCGGTGCGGTAGAGGTCTTCAAGCTCCCCCCGCAAAGCAACGCCGCCGCCCCTCGCATCGTCCAGACCCCACGCCCACCCCAAGGCGGGGCACGCCCGGCCATTTCGCAAAGGCCCGCACCCACGCTGAAAACCGCCGCGCTGGCCCGACCCAAGGCCCCTCAGTCCGCCGGAGCAGAAGGCGACTGGGACAGTTTTTAGAGCTGTCAGCAGCAACAAAAAAGGCAGCCCAGGCTGCCTTTTTCATGTGCGCAGTAAGCGCTGAATCTTATTTCTTGACCGCCAGCAGATCGCGTACGCGGTCCGCGCGGCCCTTGGCGTCGGGGTACAGCAAAGCGGTCGCCTTGTCGCGCTGGCCCTTGACCGCGAGCTTGCGGAGCGCGTGCTCCAGGGCCTTAGGGTCGATATGGTTCTTCTTCAGAAAAGCCAGGCTGTAGTCGTCGGCATCCAGGTCGGCACTGGAAGTGAACGGGTTCTTCTCCACTTGCTCGCCAATCGCCTGCAAGTCGGCGTCGGACAGATTGTCCAAAGCGTTGCTGAAGGTGGTGACGCTCTTCGCACCGTCAAACGCCTGGTAGGCCGTGCGCAGGCGCAACATGGCCGCGCCGCTCTTCACAAAGCTGATTTCGCGGCCCAACATGGCCAGCAGCTCGGGATCGTTCAAAGTATCCATCAGCCCGTTGTAGACACGGATCGAGCCGTCGGGTGAGGGCGTGGCGTCCGGTACGGGGTTGCGGTAGGGCTTGAAGTTCAGGCTCAGACCGTCTTCGTTCTGTAGCTTGGCTGTCAAGCGGGCCAGGCGCAACACATAGCGGTCGCGCGGACCCAGCGGGTTGATGTTGTCCAGACGGGTTTGCATCTGCACCGCCAGGCTCTTGAGCTCGACATCAGACACCGAGACCACCTTGGGCGCGGCGGCTTCCACTGCCGCTTCTGCAGCCGCGGCCGCATTGGCTGCTGCCGCCGTTTCCGCGGCCTTGCTACTGGCGTCGCCAGATTTGGGAACGGTATTGCACGCCGCCAACAGCAGCGCCATGGCGATCACAGAAAGCTTTTTCATAAGTCGGTGTGGTTGGGAATAGAGAGGGGGCGAGGCGCAGGCCCTTGCCTGCACAGCAGACGGTGGAAGGAAGCCACCAGCGAGCGCAAATTCTAGACGCGACCACCCGCACGCCTTGCCAATATGCCCTCCAAATGGAGGATAGAAAACCGCCCCGTCGGGCTAAGAACGTGTTAACGAACTCTTTGGGGTCGTCAACAGGTTCTTAGCGGTAGGCGTCCGGGTCCAGGCGGCGCATCTCGGCTTCGATCCAGGCCTGCACCTCGGCCATCAGCTCGTCCGGGCGCCGGCCCACGCTCGGAATGGGCTTGCCTATGGAAATGTCCACAATGCCCGGGGTCTTGATAAAGGCCTTGCGCGGCCAGCATTTAGCGGCGGTTACGGCAATCGGTACCACCGGCACACCACACTGGATGGCCAGGCGGGTGCCACCGGTCTTGTATTCGCCGACCTGGCCGCGCGGAATACGCGTGCCTTCGGGGAACAGGATGATCCAGGTGCCCTGTCCCGCCAGGCGCTTGCCGGACGCCACCATCTTCTTGAAAGCCTGGCTGCCCTGGCTGCGGTCAATGTGGATCATGTCCATGCAGGCCATGGCCCAGCCAAAAAACGGTATCCACAGCAGCTCTTTCTTGAACACAAAGGCCAGCGGGCGCGGCATGATGGCCGGCATCACCAGGGTCTCCCAGGTGGACTGGTGCTTGACCAGCAGCACCACCGACGCCTTGGGATCGGTGGGCAGGTTCTCCATGCCGGTGATGCGATTCTGGATGCCCAGGATCGCCGTGCCGCTGTCCACCGAGAGCTTCAGCCAGCGTGCGCAGGCCCAGTAGATGCGGGTCGCACCGGCAAACGGCGCCATCAACAGCACCGCCAGGGCCCAAGGGACGACGGTCACCGCCAAAAACAGCATATGCAGCACGGATCGGATGAAAGGCATGGGTATCTTTTAGGCAGTTGGCGCAGGTTTCATCTGCGCATACAGCTATACAAACTATAGCAAACGGAAATCAGGTCTTGGCGGGTTGCTCGCGGCCGATGACGAAGTTGGCGAAGGCCAGCAAGTCCTGGTGCACCCAGGTGCCCACCGGATATTCGGGCGGCAGGCTGGCCTGGCCACGGTAGCAGGCGGCCTTGCCGGTCAGCACCAGGTGCGGCTCACAGCCCGCCGCGATGCCGGCTTGCAGGTCGCGCAGGCTGTCGCCCACGGTCGGCAGCCCCTGCAGCTCGATGCCGTAGCGATCGCCAATCTGCTCGAACAGGCCTGGCGCGGGCTTGCGGCAGCTACAGCCCTCATCCGGCGCATGCGGGCAGAAAAACACCGCGTCCACCTTGCCGCCCACGGCCGCCAGCAGCTTGTTCATCTTGGCATGCATGGCGTTCAGCGCAGCCATGTCGAACAGCCCCCGGCCCAGGCCGGACTGGTTGGTCGCCACCACCACATGCCAACCCGCATGGTTGAGCTTGGCAATCGCCTCCAGCGCACCCGGCAGCGGCAGCCACTCTTCCGGCGACTTGACGAAATCGCTGCTGTCGGCATTGATGGTGCCGTCGCGGTCCAGGATGGCGAGTTTCATGGCGTGGGCTCCGGGCATGGGCTTCAGGTTTACGCGGCCAGCTTGGAAAGGTCCGCCACGCGGTTCATGGCGTCGTGCAGGCTTTGCAGCAGGCCCAGGCGGTTCAGGCGCACGTCGATCTCTTCGGCATTCACCATGACGCCGTCGAAGAACGCATCCACCGGCGCGCGCAAGGCCGCCAGGGACTGCAAGGACGCGGTGTAATCGCCGGCCTCGAACTGCGCGAGGGCCACAGGAGCCACCTGCTGCATGGCTTCGAACAAAGCGACTTCGGCGGCTTCCTTGAGCAACACGGGGCTGACATGGGGGTCCACCACCGCGGCGGCCTTTTTCAGGATGTTGCCGATGCGTTTGTTAGCTGCTGCCAGGGCTGCGGCTTCGGGCAGCGCGGCAAAGGCGCGCACGGCGGCCAGGCGCTTAGGCACTTCGGCCAGGCGCTGCGGACGCAGGGCCAGCACGGCGTCCACTTCCTGGGCGCTATAGCCTTCTTCACGCAGGCTACCGCCCAGGCGGTCAAACATAAAGGTCAATAAGGCCTGCACCGAGGCATCGCGCCCCGCAGTCAGCTTGTCGCCCAGCACGTCAAAGGCACCCGTCACCAGAGCAGTTACGTCCAGCGACAGGTTTTGCTCGGTCAGCATGCGAATCACACCCAGCGCGTGGCGGCGCAGCGCGAACGGGTCTTTGTCGCCAGTCGGCAGGTTGCCGATGCCGAACATGCCCACCAGCGTTTCCAGCTTGTCGGCCAGGGCCACGGCAATACCCACGGGGTTGCGCGGCAGGCTGTCGCCAGCGAATCGGGGTTTGTAATGGTCTTCGATCGCGTCGGCCACGTCGGCGCTCAGGCCGTCGTTGAGTGCGTAGTAGCGGCCCATGGTGCCTTGCAGCTCGGGGAACTCGCCCACCATGTCAGTCACCAGGTCGGTCTTGGCCAGTTGCGCAGCCTGGTCGGCCTGGGCCGCCAGCGCGTCGCCGCCCAACTGCTGTGCAATTGCCTTGGCAATGGCGCGCACGCGCTCTACGCGCTCGCCCTGCGAACCCAGTTGGTTGTGGTAGACCACCTTGCCCAGGCCTTCGACGCGCGACAGCAGCGTCTTCTTGCGGTCCTGGTCGAAGAAGAACTTGGCATCGGCCAGACGCGGGCGGACCACGCGCTCGTTGCCGCCGATCACTTCACTGGCGTCGGCCGGGCTGATGTTGCTGACCACCAGGAACTTGTTGGTCAGCTTGCCGGCTGCGTCGAGCAGCGGGAAGTACTTCTGGTTGGCCTTCATGGTCAGGATCAGGCATTCCTGCGGCACGCCGAGGAATTCTTCCTCGAAGCTGCAGACCAGCACATTGGGGCGCTCGACCAGGGCGGTGACTTCGTCCAACAATGCTTCATCTTCGATAGCACGCACCCCACCACCGATCTGCGCTGCAGCCGCATTTAGCTGACGCACGATGTCGGCACGGCGATCCGCAAAGCTGGCGATGACGGCGCCGTCCTTGGCCAGCGTGGCGGCGTAGCTGTCGGCGTCTTTCAACACCACAGGGTCCACAGCGGCTTCAAAGCGGTGGCCGTGGGTGGTGTTGCCGGACTGCAGGCCCAGGGCCTCCACCGGCACCACGTCGGCACCGTGCAACGCCACCAGGCCGTGCGCAGGGCGCACAAAGCTGACGCTGCTCCAGCCGGGCAGCGCGCAGCCGCTGGACAACTGGTAGGTCATGACCTTGGGGATGGGCAGCTTGGCAATGGCTTCCAGCAAGGCTTTTTGCAGGCCTTCCTGCAGCTTGGCACCGGCCACGGTGCGCTCCAGGAACAAGGCCTCGGCCTTGCCGTCCATGGCGCGCTTCAGGCTGGCGACGGCGGATGCGTCGGCGCCCAGGGCTTGCAGCTTTTTGAGCAGCGCAGGCGTGGCTTGGCCATCGGCACCCAGGCCCACAGCCACCGGCATCAGCTTGGCGGACACAGCCTTGTCGGCAGCGAATGCGGCCACGGCGGTGATGTGCGCGGCCAGGCGGCGTGGCGAAGCGAACGCGGTGACTTGCGATTCGGCGCTGGCCAGGCCCTGGGCCTGCAGCTGCTCCAGTAGCACGCCGGCAAAAGCGTCGCCCAGCTTCTTCAGGGCCTTAGGGGGCAGCTCTTCAACAAACAGCTCCACCAATAGATTCTTCACGGTCATATCAGGCGGCTTTCTTTTCAATCTGGGCCAGGACTTCGGCGGCCCACTCCTTGGGCGCCATCGGGAAGCCCAGGCGGGCACGGCTGTCCAGGTAGCTTTGCGCCACGCTGCGGGCCAGGTTGCGGATGCGGCCCATGTAGGCGGCACGTTCGGTCACGCTGATGGCACCGCGTGCGTCCAGCAGGTTGAAGCTGTGTGCGGCTTTCAATACCTGTTCATAGGCGGGCAGGGCCAGTTGTTCGGCTACCAGATGCTTGGCCTGCTTTTCATGCGCGGTGAAGGCGGTGAACAGGAAGTCGGTGTCGCTGTGCTCGAAGTTGTAGGTGGATTGCTCGACCTCGTTCTGCTTGTACACATCGCCATACGTCAGTTTCTCGCCATTCAGGCCTTCGGTCCAGACCAGGTTGTAGACGTTGTCCACGCCTTGCAGGTACATGGCCAGGCGCTCCAGGCCGTAGGTGATCTCGCCGGTGGCGGGCTTGCAGTCTATGCCGCCGACCTGCTGGAAGTAGGTGAACTGGGTGACTTCCATGCCGTTGAGCCAGACTTCCCAGCCCAGGCCCCAGGCGCCCAGCGTGGGGTTTTCCCAATCGTCTTCGACGAAGCGGATATCGTTCTTCTTCAAATCGAAGCCGAGCGCTTCCAGAGAACCCAGGTAGAGCTCCAGGATATTTGCCGGTGCGGGCTTGAGCACCACCTGGTATTGGTAGTAATGTTGCAAACGATTCGGGTTTTCCCCATAGCGGCCGTCCTTGGGGCGGCGGCTGGGCTGCACATAGGCGGCCTTCCACGGCTCGGGGCCGATGGCGCGCAAAAAGGTAGCGGTGTGCGAGGTGCCCGCGCCCACTTCCATGTCATACGGTTGCAGGAGGGCGCAGCCTTTGTCAGCCCAATAGGACTGCAGGGTCAGAATGATTTGCTGGAATGTCTTCATGGAGGTCTGCAAAAGAAGAGGCCGCCGGAGGCGGACTAATCTTTGATTTTACGGGGCCGCGAACCTTGGCCCGCAAACCGACTCTGCCAAGTCGGAGGGCCGAGAGCCCACACATCACTTACATTTACATACAAGTTGCAGAACAGGAGGACGAATGGAGCAGACAGGTAGCAATTTTGCGTGGTTTATAGCGTACCTGGTCGGCGGCGTCGTGATGCTGCTTGCCGTCGTGGCGTGGGCGCTGGTCCTGCAGCACCGCAAACACCAGCGCGAACGGCGGGCCACCGCACGGGCCTCCAAGGCACGCGCCAAAGCCTGGCGCGAAGGCCGCCCCTCCCCCTCCAAGCAAGTGCCACTTGAACCAAAAAAATAGCCGCTAACGCACATAGATCGTGCGGTAACAGCTATTATTTTCAGAGCAAGCGTTTAAAGACGCCCCTGCCCCATCCCAAGGATGCCGCAGAACCGGCTACGCCGGGCTGCAGGCATCGCCCCCTGCAAGGGGGTTGGCGAAGCGACACGAAGTGCGCGCAGCCTGGGGGTGTTCAATACTCCCAGAATATGCGCTGCAGTTCCTTGGTGTCCGAGGTCTTGGTCAGGGCCACCATGGCCAGGATGCGGGCTTTTTGCGGGCGCAGGTCGTTGGCGACCACCCAGTCGTACTTGTCGTCAGGCTGCTCGGCATTGCGGATGACGAAACCGTCCGGCACGCGCGAGCTGCGGATCACGATGGCGCCATCGGCACGCACTTTTTGCAGGTAGGGCACGATGCGGTCGGCCACCGAACCATTGCCCGGACCACCGTGGACCAGCGCCTTGATGCCGCTCTTGCCCAGGGCTTCGATCGCGGTGGGCGCCACACCTTCATAGCCCATGGCGATTTCCACCTGGGGCAGCGAAGTGATGGTGTCGATGTCGAATTCGGAGTTCATGGTGTGGCGCTTGACCGGGGCGCGGAACCAGTAGTTCTTGCCTTCCACGATCATGCCCAGCGGGCCCCATTGGCTGGAGAAAGCATTGGTCTTGACGTTGACGTTCTTGCTCACGTCACGGCCGCTGTCGATGGTGTCGTTCATGGTCAGCAGCACGCCCTTGCCCATGGCGTCCTTGCTGCCGGCCACGGCTACTGCGTCATACAGGTTCAGCGCGCCGTCGGCCGACAGGGCCGTACCAGGGCGCATGGAGGCGACCATCACGATGGGCTTGTTGGTGTGCTCCACCAGGGTCAGGAAGTAGGCGGTTTCTTCCACGGTGTCGGTGCCGTGGGTGATGACGATGCCGTCCACGTCAGCCTGCTTGGCCAGGGCCGAAACACGCTTGGCCAGAGTCAGCAGGTTGTCGTTGGTCAGGCTTTCAGACGCCACCTGGAACACCTGCTCGCCACGCACATTGGCCACATTGGCCAACTCGGGCAGGCCGGCGATCAGCTTTTCGACCCCGACCTTGGCAGCGGCATAGGTAGCGCTGTTCAATGCCGATGCACCCGCGCCCGCAATCGTGCCGCCGGTAGCCAGAATCACCACGTTGGGCTTGGCTGTCTGGGCGTGGGCCAAAGTAGCCAGCGCGGACATGGCGGCGATGGCGGTACCTGCAATGAATTTTTCGATCCGGAAATGGGCTCGCATACAAATGGCTCCTGGTAATTTTGCTTGTGGAAACACGCCTCAAATCAGAGGTGCCCGATGGTATCGGTGCTCCCACAAAACACTACGCAAGAGCCATGCCTTGTAGGCATAACCCGTCACACAAACGTCATACGCCGGGTTTTTCCCTAGGTGCGCGCCGGCCCCATTTCCAAGCCGCAAACCAGGTCAACACGCCCAGCAGCCACAGCGGCCACAGCCCGCAGCGCGAGACCCACCAGGCATAGGGCGTGATGCGCCAGCCGCTGGTAGCGTTCAGCCCCCGGCCCTGCACTTCGCCCACCAGCACGTCACGGGTCAAGCGCGGCAGCGCCTGCAGCACATGGCCCTGGTGGTCGATGATGGCAGTGGCGCCGGTATTGGTGGCGCGCAGCATGGGCCGCTCGAATTCGAGCGTGCGCATGCGTGAGATGCTCAAGTGCTGGTCCATGGCCAGCGAATCGCCAAACCAGCCGATATTGCTGACGTTGACAAAGATGGTCGGCGCCTGCGCCGGGTCGATAAAACGCGCGCCCAGCTCTTCGCCAAACAAATCCTCGTAGCAGATGTTCGGCGCCAAGCGCTGGCCGGCCACCGGCCAGGATGCCTGGCCCACCGCCCCCCGGTTGAAGTCACCCAGCGGGATGTCCATCATTTGCGTGAACCACTTGAACAGCGGCGGGATAAACTCACCAAAAGGTACCAGGTGGTGCTTGGCATAGGTGTACATCTGCGGCTGGCCGGGCTGCAAGCCGACCACAGCATTCAAGTAGCCATCGCGAGCATTGCCCAAGGGCAAGCCGACCAGGGCGGTCTGCTCGCCCATGGCAAAGCGCTGCAGCAGAGACTGCCAGTAACCCGCTGGCAGTTCCTGCGGCAGCATGGGCACAGCGGTTTCCGGCGCCACCACCAAGGGGGTCTGCGCCTGGCCCAGCTGCTGCGCATACCACTGCAGCGCGATGGGAATGCCGGTGCCGGCTTGGAACTTCTCGTCCTGCGGGATATTGCCCTGCAGCAGGCTCACCGACAACGTGGCCTGCGGGTCGCTCGGCGGCAAGCTTAAAGAACCGGCACCCAGAGCCAGCAGCAGCACGCCCCCCAGACCCCGCCAATGTCGCGCCACCAGCCAGGCCGCCACCAACGCCGCCACCCAGCCCACGCCGTACACGCCCACATAACGGGCGAACACAGCCAGGCCATCCAGCTGCGCATAGCCGCCAGCCCCCCAAGGGAAGCCGGTCAACCATTGCCCACGCGCCAGCTCGGCCAGCAGCCAGAATGATGCAAAAACGATAGCACTCAGTGCAGAATTTACGGGCGCAAGCGCCCTAAAAACCGCAGAAACCAAGCCATACAGCAAGGCCAGGGCGGCCGCCAGTCCACCGACCGCCAACATGGCCAGCACCGCTGGCAGGCCGCCGTAGGTGTGCATGGAAATAAACAGCCACCAGAAGGTGCCCGACAGCCAGGCCCAGGCGAACAGCCAGCCGCGCAGCCCGGCCTGTCGGGGCGTGGCACTGCCTTGCAGCAGCCAGACCAATACAGAAAGAGAAAGGATTTGCAGCCACCACAGTGGCTGGCCGTTCCAGGGCGTGGCGATGGACACCGCCTGTGCCAATCCCGCCAGCACGCAAAGCACCAGCGCCACACTGGCGCCGGGTCGCAACCACAGGCGGCGCATCAGCCGGTGTTGTCGCCGTCGGCCACCGGGGAGACCTTGAACCAGCGCACCGCACCGCCTTTGGCGTGCAGCACCAGAAAGTTCAGGCCCGCCATGGCGTGGTGTTCGCCGCGCTTGGGCACATGGCCCATTTCATGGGCGATCAGGCCGCCGATGGTGTCGAACGCGTCATTCGGGTCGCTACCGGCCAACTTCACGCCAAAGGCTTCGTTGACGCGGTCGATGGAGGTGTCACCGCTGACGCGGTAAGTACGGTCGGCCAGACCGAAGATGTCGCCTTCGTCCTCGGCGATATCGAACTCGTCCTCGATCTCGCCGACGATCTGCTCCAGCACATCTTCAATGGTGATCAGGCCCGCAATGCGGCCAAATTCATCGACCACGATGGCCAGGTGGTTGCGGTTGCCGCGAAAGTCACGCAGCAGGTCGTTCAGGCCCTTGGTTTCCGGCACAAACACCGCCGGGCGCAGCAGGGCGCGGATGTTCAGCTCGGGCGCCCGCTGCAGCTTGAGCAGGTCCTTGGCCATCAGGATGCCGATGATGTTTTCTTTTTCGCCCTCGTACACCGGAAAACGGGAGTGGGCGGTCTCGATGACCACGTGCAGCAGTTCGTCGAACGGATCTGCGATGTTCAGCAAGTCCATGCGCGTGGCGGCCACCATGACGTCGCCGGCACTCATGTCGGCCATGCGGATCACGCCCTCCAGCATGGCATGGGACTCGGCACCGATGATGTGGTTTTCTTCGGCGTCGGAGAGGGTTTCTAGCAATTCGTCGCGCGAATCGGGGCCGGGATGGATGAATTCGGCCAACTTTTGCAAGAAGCCGCGCTTGTCTTCGCGTTCAGGAGCGGAGAAGGACGAGCGCGCGGGATACGGGTCTGACACAGCCTTGGGCGCAGGACGTGCGGTTGTTAAGAAGCCGCTAGGATAGCGGATTGCTGTGAACAAAGGGTAAAACCGGGCAAATACCTCGCATCAGCGAGTTTTTTTGCCCTTCACGCCCCCTTGGCGCATCGTCTGCAGACTTTCCAGAAAATCCCAGAAATGCTTGGCCTGGATCTTCAAGCGGTAATCGGTCTGGGCGAACTGCTCTTCCACGATTTCGGCGATGCGGCTGTCCAGCGTAGCCGGCGGCAAGCGCAAAAAGGCCTCGGTTTCCGTGCCGTCGCGCTCCACCACGGCGCCCGCATTGCGGGCAATCTTCAGCATCGCGGTGTTCTGGCTCAGTGCGTGGATGAACAACAACTCCACACCCTGGTTGCGCGCATGGATGGTGGCGCGCTCGAACAGACGCGCACCGTAGCCACGGCCACGGGCCTTGCTACGCACCGACACGCCAAACTCCGCACAGGCCTTGAACTCGGGGTTCACCGTGTAGGCCAGGTGGGCCATGGCGATCAACTCCAGGCGGCGGTTGTAGATGCCGAAGATGTCGTCGCGCTCGAAGTTCAGGCCGTCCACATAGGCCTGGATGTTGTGGTCCTGCGCCGGATAGCCAAAGCGCAAAAACCGGTCATGTGCATCCAGCGCCAGCAAGTGGGCGGCAATGCGTGCACGGTGGCCCTCGCCCAGGGAGCGTATGGGCACCAGCACCGAGCTGCTGCCATCGGCAGGCTTTGTCCGCCCAAAATCGGACAGCAGAGACTCCCGCCCGGCTGGGGTCGTCTTCAAAGCATGCGTAGGTTCAACCATGGCTGAAATATAAGGGTTTGTACCTAAAACCCCAAGACCTCCTGTCCGCCTCCGCGCATCCCAAGGGCAATTCCCCCGGAATATGCCGAATAGTTCCGCCGGCCGGGCTCTGAAAACACACTCTCAAACCGGCAGCGCGGTAGTCACTTTCACATGGTCCAGCACAAAGCTGGTCTTGCAGTCTTCCACGCTGGGGTGCTTGAGCAGGGTGTCCATGATGAAACGCGAGTACGCCTGCATATCGGCTACCACCACGCGCAGCAGGTAGTCCATCTCGCCGGTGAGCGACGCGCACTCCACCACCTCGGGCCAGGTCTGCACGCTCGCGCGAAACACGTCCATGGGGTTGCGCTTGTGGATCTCAGTGTGCTTTTCCAGCCGCACGTTCAGATAGGCGGTCAGGCCCAGGCCCACGGCTTCGGGCTTGACCAGCGCCACGTAGCGGTCGATCACGCCCGAGTCCTCCAGCCGCTTGACCCGGCGCAGCACGGCGCTGGGCGACAGGCTCACGGCCTCAGCCAGCTGCTCGTAAGTGGCCCGACCATCGGCTTGCAGGCTGCGCAAAATGAGGCGATCTATCTTGTCCAATGCTTCCATATGGATTATTTTGCAGCTTAGCTGCGCCAATGTCGCAAATGTTTCTGCATTCGCATAAAAATTGTGTCCACGCGGGACTACAGTGAATCGCAGTTCTCGCCCTTCCCCCACTCCACCACAGGAACACCATGAAGCTTTCGTTACGCCGCACCGCCACTCTGTTCGCACTGACCCTGGGCAGTGCCCTGGGCGCACAGGCGCAGACCGCCTCCACGCTGGACACCGTGATGCAAACCGGCGTATTGCGCGCCTGCACGCCGGGCGACTACAAGCCGTTCAGCTTTCTGCGGGCCGATGGCGTGTTCGAGGGCATAGACGCCGACCTGGCCCAGTCGCTGGCCAAGGCCCTGGGTGCCAAGGTCGAGTTCGTCAAAACCAGCTGGGCCAATCTCTTGCCCGACCTGGTGGCTGGTAAATGCGATATCGGCGTAGGCGGCATCTCGGTCACCACCGAACGGCAAAAGAAAGCCTTCTTCAGCACCGCCTACATGGTGAACGGCAAGACGCCCATCGTGCGCTGCGCCGACGTGGGCAAGTTCCAAACCCTGGCCGACATCGACAAGCCCGGCGTGCGTGCCGTGGCCAACCCCGGCGGCAGCAACGAGAAGTTTGCCAAAGCCAACTACAAACAGGCCACGCTAACCATCCATCCCGAAAACCTGACCATTTTTGACGAGGTGCAGCAGGGCCGCGCCGACGTGTTCGTCACCGAAGCCGCCGAAGCCCTGGTGCAGCAAAAACTCAAACCCGGCCTGTGTGCCGTCAACCCCGACAAGCCGCTGCAGTACGGCGAAATGGCCTATCTGCTGCCGCGTGGCGACGTGGCCATGAAGGCTTTTGTGGACCAATGGCTGCACCTGGCCCAGGCCACCGGCGAGTACAAGGCAACGACCGACAAATGGCTGCACTGAACACCCCGCCCGCGCCAGTCATCTACGGCGAAGGCAGCCGTCCACCACGGGGCGACTATGACCGCGACGGCCTGGTGCTAGCCGACTACACCTGCCCGCAGAACTACGCGGCCTATACCGCGCAGGACCACGACACCTACCGACAGCTGTTCGAGCGCCAGTCGGCCCTGGTGCCCGGCCTGGCCTGCGATGAATTCATCGCCGCCCTGCCCTTGCTGGGCGTGAAAGACCGGATTCCACGCTTCGAGGAAATCAACGAGCGGCTGCGTCCTGCCACCGGCTGGGAGGTAGTGGCCGTGCCCGGGCTGATCCCCGAGGTGCCGTTCTTCACCCTGCTGGCCAACCGCAAGTTCCCGGTGACGGACTGGATACGCACACCCGAGGAGATGGACTATATCGTCGAGCCGGATGTGTTTCACGATATGTTTGGCCACGTGCCCCTGCTGTTCAACCCAGTGTTTGCCGAGCACATGCAGGCCTATGGCGCGGGCGGGCTGAAGGCCCATGGTCTGGGCGCTTGCGAGCAACTGTCGCGCCTGTACTGGTACACCATCGAGTTCGGCCTGGTGCGCCAGGCAGATGGCTTGCGGGCCTACGGCGCAGGCATCCTTAGCTCATCGGGCGAACTGCAGCACAGCGTGCGCAGCCCCGAGCCGCAGCGCCTGCTGCTGGACGTGCTGCGCTGCATGCGCACCCGCTACAAGATCGACAGCTACCAGCAGACCTACTTCGTCATCGACAGCTTCCAGCAGCTGTTTGACCTGACGGCGCCCGACTTCACGCCGCTGTACGCCCAGCTGAAGACGCTAGACGAGCTCACGGCCGATGCACAAGCCCCTGGCGACCGCCTGGTCACGCTGGGCTAACACTACAGTTTTAATAGCTGCTGGCGCAGGTATTACCTGCGCTGGCGGCCTAAAACGCTTAAGAGTGCAATAACTCCAGAAAACGCGCCGCCGCCGCGCTGACAGGCCGGTCGCTGCGCACAATGCTGCCGTAGGCGGCCAGCTTGTGGGCGATGGTGTAGGGCAGTATCTTCAACAGGCCATGGGTCTGGTAGCGGCTGGCGCTGGACTCGGGAATCACCGCAATCATCTGGGTCTTGAAAATCAGATTGGTGGTGGTCAGGATGGACGATGTCTCGATCAGCCCCCGGTGGAAGCTGGTGTGGTGGTCGCGGAACTCCTGCTCCAGCACCTCGCGCATGGGGCTGCCGTGCGGCTGCAAGATCCACGGGTATTGCAGCATGTCGTCAAACGACACGCTGCTGCGCTCGGCCAATGGATGGTCGGTCGCCACCACCACCGAAAGCGGCTCCTCGCCCAGGGGGCGAAACACATGGTTCTGCGTGGCCGGGCCCAGCATACGGCCAATCACCACATCCAGCGCGCCCTCGCGCAGCTGCTCCACCAGGCGGTCGCTGGTCTCCACGGCAATCTCTATCGACAGCAGCGGGTACTCCTCGCGCAGGCGTATCAGCGTGTCGGTCAGCAGGCCGGGCGACGCGGCCATGATGCAGCCGATGAACAACTTGCCCGCGCCGCCCAGGCGCAGCTCCTGCAGCTCGCGGTTCAGGGCCTCCATGGTGCCGCGCATGCCGCGGAAAGTGTCCATCACCGCCAGGCCAGCCGCGTTCAGGGTCAGGCCACGGCCCACGCGATCGAACAGGCGCTGGCCCAGGGCATCTTCCAGCTCGTGCAGCATCTTGGTGGCCGCCGGCTGGGTCATGCCCATCTGCTGCGATGCGGCGTGCAAGGTGCGATGCTCGCCAATCGCCAGCAGCAAGGCGATCTGGCGCATGCGCAAGCGGTTCAGCAACTGGCTGGTGGTGTCGGTCGTGGCTGTCAATTGATAACCCCAAGGAATTGATTCATCAAATACTTTCAATATACGGGAATCAATCGACTTTCTAAGATGCAGCCATAAGAAAGTATTCGGAGACAAATTCAGGTGCAGCCCGCCATGCGGGCTTAGCTTGGTTGTCTCCGCTCGGAAACACCACCAAGAAAGCACCTTCGCCATGGAACAGAAACCCGTCGTCGCCCTGACCCTGGGCGACCCCGCCGGCATCGGCCCTGAGTTGATCGCCCGGCTGCTGGGCCAGACCGACGCCCCCAGCCATGCCAACATTGTGCTGGTCGGCGATGCCTGGCTCTGGGCCGATGGGCAAAAGATCGCCGGCCTGCAGATCGCCACCCAGCCGGTGAACAGCTTCGCCGAGGTCCGCAACCGGGCTGACACCACACAAGCCGCCTGGCTGACGATGGACACCGTCGCCGCCGCGCAAGTGCAGCGCAGCCAGGCCCAGGCAGCCGGCGGCGCATCGGTGCTGACCGTGCTGAATGCCTGCATGGATGCAGCCAAGCGCCGCGAGGTGGACGCCATCTGCTTCGGCCCGCTGAACAAGTTCGCCATGAAGCAAGGCGGCCTGAAGCATGAAGATGAACTCCACCATTTCGCCGAATACCTGGGTGTGAGCAACTACTTCTGCGAGTTCAACACGCTGGGCGATTTGTGGACCTCGCGCGTGTCTTCGCACATCCCGCTGAAAGACGCCGCCAGCTACCTCAACAAGGACCGCATCAAGGATGCCACGCGGCTGATCTACCGCTCGCTGCAGGCCGCAGGCTTTACCCAACCCAAGGTGGCCGTGGCCGCATTCAACCCGCACGGCGGCGACGGCGGCACCTGCGGACGTGAAGAGATCGACACCATCCAGCCCGCAGTGCGCGAACTGGCCGAAGAAGGTATTGCGGTGGGGGGGCCGTTCCCGGCCGACACCATCTTCCTCAAAGCCCGCGATGGTGAGTACCAAGCCATCGTCACCATGTACCACGACCAAGGCCAGATCGCCATCAAGCTGATGGGCTTCAGCAAGGGCGTGACCGTGCAGGGCGGCCTGCCCGTGCCCATCACCACGCCGGCCCACGGCACGGCCTATGACATCGCCGGCCAGGGCAAAGCCGACGTCAACGCCACCTACAACGCCTTCCGCATTGCCGCCCGCATGGGCCTGGCCACGCACAACCACTGAAACAGGAGACTCTGCATGAAAATCAAATCCGTCCGCGCCCGTGTTTTCGAATGGAAGGGCAAGACCGTTCCACCCCAAGGCAATTTCTGCTCCAACGCCATGGACCTGGTGTATTCCAAGACCGAAAGCATGAGCACCTTCCGCTTCCACTCCTGGACGGTGGTGGAGATCGAAACCGACGACGGCATCGTCGGCCTGGGCAATGTGGCGCTGGCGCCGAAGATTGCCAAAGCCATCATCGACGAATACCTCACGCCGCTGGTGCTGGGCCAGGACCCCTGGGATTACGAATACCTGTGGCAGCGCATGTACCGCGCCACCCACGCCTGGGGTCGCAAGGGCGTGACGATGGCAGCGATATCGGCGATTGACCTGGCGATCTGGGACATCCTCGGCAAGTCGGTGAACAAGCCGGTGTTCAAGCTGCTGGGCGGCCGCACCAAGGAAAAAATCCCTTGCTACTACAGCAAGCTGTACCGCACCGACCTGGATGAAATGCAGAAGGAAGCGCAGAAGTTCAAGGACCAGGGTTTCACCGCCTTCAAGATGCGTTTTGGCTACGGCCCCGCGCATCTGCAAAAGGGCGTTGCCGAGAATTTGAAGTCGGTCGAAGCCGTGCGCGAAGTCATTGGCTACGACAACGACCTGATGCTTGAGTGCTACATGGGCTGGAACCTGGAATACGCCAAGCGCATGCTGCCCAAGCTGGCCAAGTTCGAGCCGCGCTGGCTGGAAGAACCGGTGATCGCCGACGACATCGATGGCTATGCTGAACTGAACGCCATGAACATCGTGCCCATCAGCGGTGGCGAGCATGAATTCAGCCTCTACGGCTTCAAGCAGCTGCTGGAACGCAAGGCCGTGAGCGTGGTGCAGTACGACACCAACCGCGTCGGCGGCATCACCGCCGCGCACAAGATCAACGCGCTGTGCGAGGCCTACAGCGTGCCGGTGATTCCGCACGCCGGCCAGATGCACAACTACCACCTGACCATGAGCACCATCGCCAGCCCGATGAGCGAGTACTTCCCCATGTTCGACGTGGAAGTGGGCAACGAACTGTTCTACTACATCTTCAAGGGCGAACCGGTAGCCGAGAACGGCTTTGTGCAACTCGACGACGACACGCCGGGCCTTGGCCTGACGCTGAACACCGAGTTCCTCGACCAGTTCAACATCGTCGAATAAACCCATGCGCCGTGCTTTGCTCTCTCTGCTGCTGTGTGCCTCGGGCCTGGCCCAGGCCTTCGACGTGGCCCCCTACAAGGTGGGTGACACCTTGCCTACCGCCGAGGCCCAGGCTCTGCTGGCACGCTATGCCGCACGGCCACAGCAACCCTGGCGCGAACCCAGCGAGGCGCGCATTCCAGCGGGCCCCGAAGGCGACCAGATCCGCGACGGCATCGATATCCTGCGCAACACCTCGATGCGTGTGGGCAAGCTGGCCCCCGATGCCAGCAAACGCATGAACTGGAACAGCCTGAACTGCGTCAACTGCCACCAAGCCGGCCCCTCCGGCCTGCCCGGCAGCAAGAAGTTCACCCTACCCCTGGTCAACGCGGTCAATGACTACCCCAAGTTCGACATCAAGTCTGGCAAGGTGATTTCGCTGGAGCAGCGTGCACTCGGCATGTTTGGTGCGGGCGCCGTGCCCATCCAGGTGGATACGCCGGAGTTCCAATCCATCATGGCCTACCTGCGTTGGCTGGCACAAGATACGCAAACCGGTGCGGCCATGGACGGCGCGGGTCTGCTGCCAATGAAAGCCATCGCCCGTGCCGCCGATCCGGTGCGGGGCCAAAAACTGTTTGTCGCCAAATGCCAGGCCTGCCATGGCGTGGACGCCACCGGCCAGCGCAAGCCGGACTTCGCCAACGGTGCGGGCTACCTGTTCCCACCGCTGGCGGGCAGCGACACCTACGACAACGCCGGCCATATGTTTGCCGTGCCGCTGCTGGCACGCTACATCCATGCGTCCATGCCGTTTGGCGCCAGCGCCGATAAGCCACAGCTCACCCCTGCCGAGGCACTGGACATTGCCGCCTTTGTGAACGACGACGCCACGCCGCGCGGGCAGAACCCGAACCGGGTCAAGCTCTATCCTGATGCGGCGCTACGCCCCCAAGGCTTTGCGATTCCCGAGAACTTTGCCGGCCAGCCGCCGCAGGCTTACCAGCGTGCCAAGTTCGGCCCCTTCCGCAATATCAACGAACACTATTGAATATGCGTTCCCTTTCTTTCATTCCCGGGCGTGGCTCGGCTCCACAGACTCCACGGGCTGGGATATGAGCACCATTTTTGATCCTCGATTGAAAGCGGTTCTGCAGGATGCCCAACTGGAGCGCCTGTGCACCGGCGCCACCTGGAGCGAAGGCCCGGTGTGGCTACATGAAGACAACTGTGTGCTGTGGAGCGACATCCCCAACAACCGCATGCTGCGCTGGTCTGCCGCCGATGGCATGAGCGTGTGGCGTGATGCCGTAGAGTTCACCAACGGCCACACCCGTGACCTGAACGGCGACCTGCTGCACTGCTCGCACGGCCAGCGCGCCATCGTGCGCACACCGCTGCGCAACGGCCGGATCGACGCCACCACCGCCGACGCAGTGGTGGTCGACCGCTACCTGGGCAAGCGACTGAATTCACCGAACGACATCGTGGTCAAAAGCGATGGCAGCATCTGGTTCAGCGACCCGCCCTACGGCATCCTGAGCGACCGCGAAGGCCACAAGGCGGTGCCGGAGCAGGCAGCCAACCACGTGTTCTGCTTCAATCCGGCCACCGGTGTACTGACCGCTGCCAGTGACTGGGTGCAGGAACCCAACGGCCTGGCCTTCTCACCCGATGAATCACTGCTGTATGTGTCGGACACATCTGCCGCACTGGCGCCCGCCGGCCAGGGCCACCACCACATCGCCGTGTTCGACGTGGCGGCCGACAACAGCTTGCACAACCCGCGTGTCTTCGCCGAAGTCAGCCCTGGTCTTTCGGACGGCTTCCGCCTGGACATGCAGGGCTGGATCTACACCAGCAGCGAGGACAGCGTGCAGGTCTACCACCCCGACGGCACATTGCTGGGCAAGATCCCGGTGCCGGAAAAAGTCGGCAACCTGTGCTTTGGCGGCCCCTTGCGCAACCAGCTCTTCATCGCGGCCAGCACATCGCTGTACCGCATCACCCTCCATACCCAAGGGAACTGAACCCATGTCCAAAGAAATCCTGCTGCTGGTGGAAAAGTGCAGCCACTGCTTCAGCTACTACGATATTGATAGCGGCACACGCTTGCACAGCGTGCAGCTACCCGAGTTTCCGCATGAATTTGTGGTGGACGCGGCGCAGCGCTACGCCTACATCGGCCACTACGGCGTGGAGACATCGGGCCACCTGGGCCAAGGCGGCACCAGCATCTTCCAGATCGACATCGCCGAAAAGCGCCTGGCGCGCACCATCGACATCGCGCCGTTCAACCGCTTGCACGGCATGCAGATCGACGACCAGGACCGGCTTTACGCCTTGAGCGAAGACCGCGCCCAGCTGGTGGTGCTGGACCACCCGGCCACCGACACCGCGCCACGCCGCGCCGTGCCCACGGGCGGCATCAAGTCCCACCTGTTCGCGCTGACGCGCGACGGCCAGACCGCCTACGCCATGAACCTGCTGTCGCACACCGTGACCAAGATCAAACCCTATGACGCGACCTTCGCCCCGCAGGCCTGCGCACCCGGCGATAAGCCCGAGGGTTATGCGTTGAGTGAAGACGAGAAAACTCTCTACGTCACCTGCCGCTGGAGCAACACGCTGGCCGCCATCGACACCGCGACCATGCAGGTGACGCGCACTGCGCCAAGCCGCGACGACGCCACCCGCCTGTATCTGTACCGCGATGGCCGCATCGTGGTGACCAACTACGGCGAGCGCTCCCTCAGCGTGGTCGATCCGGTGACGCTGAAGGAGCTGGCCCACATCCCCATGGAAGCCCGTGCGATTGCGCTCAGCTACCACCCCACCAAGCCCCTGGCATTCGTGAGCCAGGACAACGACAAGCTCGGCTACTTCAACATGGAGACGCTGCAGTTCGACCGCTTCATCGCCACCCAGCGCGAGCCCGACGTGTCGCGGGTGGTGGTGCTGTGAACGCGCCGGTTGTCAGCATCCAGAACCTGGGCAAACGCTTCGGCGGCACCCAGGCGGTGGATGGCGTGTCCATCGACCTGTTCCAGGGCGAAATCCTGGCACTGCTGGGCGAGAACGGAGCCGGCAAGTCCACGCTGATCAAGATCCTGGCCGGCGTCTATGCGCAGGACGTAGGCAGCATCAGCCTGCAGGGCGAAGCCGAATCCACCTGGCGTGCCCGCCCCAAGGACCAGCAGGGCATCGCCTTCATCCACCAGGACCTGGGCCTGGTGGAGTGGATGACGGTGGCCGAGAACGTAGCCCTGGGCATGGGCTTCCCCAAGCGCCGCGGCTTCATCGACTGGAAGCAGGCCGAGCGCAACGCCGCCCGCGTGCTGGGCCATGTGGGTTGCGATATCGACCCGCGACGCCGCGTCTTCACGCTGACCCGTGCCGAAAAGTCGCTGCTGGCCATCGGCCGGGCACTGGACACCCAGGCCAAGGTGCTGGTACTGGACGAGCCCACGGCCAGCCTGCCGATGGCCGATGTGCAGCGCATGTTCGAACTGCTGCGCCAGCTGAAAAGCCAGGGCGTGGCGATGATCTACGTATCGCACCGGCTGGACGAGATCATGGACATCTCGGACCGCGCCGCGGTGATGCGCGACGGCAAGCTGGTCGGCACCCGCACCACGGCCCAGACCACCGATACCGAGCTGGTGGAGCTGATCGTGGGCCGCAAATTTTCCGGCACCCTGGCCAAGGCCGATGCGCGCAGCCGCGAGGTGGTGCTGCAGCTGGACCAGGTGTATTCGGCCAATGCGGGCCCGGTAAGCCTGGATGCGCGCAAGGGCGAGGTGCTGGGCCTGATCGGCCTGCGCGGTGCCGGCCACGAGGCGATCAGCCGCGCGCTGTTCGGCCTGGCCGAGGTGTCGCAAGGCCGCATGCTGCTGGGCGGCAAGGCCATCGCGCCGCGCAACCCGGCGCACGCGATCGCGCTGGGCGTGGGCCTGGTGGCGGCTGACCGGCTGGAGGAGAACCTGGGCGCCAACTTGAGCGTGCAGGAGAACCTGTTCCCCAACCCGGCCCTGGTGCTGGGCTCGCTGCTGGCCCGCTTGCGCCGCACCACCGAGGAAAAACAGGCCCGCGCACTGATCAAGCAGTTTGACGTGAACCCGCCCGCGCCGCAGGCCGATGTGCAGAACCTCAGCGGCGGCAACCAGCAAAAAGTAGTGCTGGCGCGCTGGATCAACCTGCGGTTGCCGCTATTGATTTTGGAGGAACCCACCGCCGGCGTGGACGTGGGCGCCAAGCGCCAGATCTACGACATCCTGCGCGAGCAGGCCAATGCCGGCGTCTGCGTGCTGGTGGTGTCCACCGACTTCGAAGAGGTGGCCAACGTCTGCACCCGCGCCCTGGTCTTCCGCGACGGCCAGGTCGCCACCGAACTCACCGGCGATGCGCTCAGCGTGGCCGGGCTGCTGGTCGCCGCATCGGGCCAGCAAAACACAACAACAAGCCAATTAACGGAGACAACCACACCATGAGCAGTTCCATCAAAGCCACGGCGCTAGAGCCGGACCCATCCTTCGACAGCCAGCACAAAGGCTTGCTGGCCGGCATCGGCCAGTTGATCCCGGTATACGGCCTGCCGGCCCTGGCGCTCGGCCTGATCCTGCTATTTTCCATCCTGCTGCCGGACAGCTTTCCCACGCTGTTCAACCTGCGCTCCATCCTCAGCGACAAATCGGTGATCGCCATCCTGGCGCTGGCCGCCACCATCCCGATGATGACCGGCAAGATCGATCTGACCGTGGGCTACGGCATCGTGCTGTGGCACATCCTGGCGATCAGCCTGCAGACCAAGTTCGGCCTGCCCTGGCCGGCCGCGGTGCTGGTGGTGCTGCTGTGCGGCGCGCTGTTCGGCCTGCTAAACGGCATTCTGGTGGAGCAGGCGCAGATCGACTCCTTCATCGCCACACTGGGCACCGGCACCGTGCTGTACGCCGTGGCGCTGTGGCACAGCGGCGGCCGCCAGGTGCTGGGCGAGCTGCCCGATGGCTTCTTGAACATTGCCGGTTCGGACTTCCTGGGCCTGCCCATCACCGCCTTCTATGTGCTGGCGATTGCGGTGGTGCTGTGGCTGGTGAGTGAGCACACCCCGATTGGCCGGGCGCTGTATGTGATTGGCTCGAACCCCAAGGCCGCCGTGCTGAACGGCATTGCGCTGGAGAAATGCGTGATGGGCGCCTTCGTCGCCTCGGGCACCTTGTCGGCCTTTGCCGGTGTGGTGCTGGCCTCGCGGCTGCAGATCGGCCAGGCCGGCGTGGGGCTGGAATTCTTGCTACCGGCCCTGGTCGGTGCCTTCCTCGGCTCCACCACCATCCGGCCCGGACGCGTCAACGTCTGGGGCAGTCTGGTGGGCGTGGCGATTCTGGCCGTCGGCATCTCGGGCATCCAGCAGTTTGGCGGCGCCTTCTTCGTCGAGCCCCTGTTCAACGGACTGACCTTGCTGGTCTCCATCGGTATCGCAGGCTACGCACAACGCAAGCGTGGCCAATCCATCAAACGCCGTATTGCTGAGCTGCATATGGCGGTTGCCCCAGCCGCGCCGTCACCCGACAGCGCAACCACCCGTGTCAATTCCCACTAAACCAACAGGAGACAAATATGAAGACACTGACATTCCCTCTGCGCGCCATCGTGCTGGCCACCGCGGCCTTCGGTCTGGCCGGCCACGCCCTGGCCGATGATTTTCTGGACGCGGCAAAAAAGCGCGTAACCGCCGCGACTGTGCCCGTCGACAAATGGGACGGCCCCACCGCCGGCCCCAAGGCGGCTGCAGGCAAGACCGTGGTGTACGTGGCAGGTGACTTGAAGAACGGCGGCCACCTCGGCACCTGGCAAGGTGTGCAGGAAGCCGGCAAGGCGATTGGCTGGAATATGCGGGTGATCGACGGGCAAGGCTCGGTCAGCGGACGCACCGCCGCGCTGAACCAGGCGCTGGCGCTGAAACCGGACGGCATCGTTGTCGGCGGCTTTGACACCTCGGAACAAAAAGTGGCCTTCGCCGCCGCCGCCAAAGCCGGTATTCCACTGGTGGGCTGGCACTCTGGCGAGCAACCCGGCCCGAACCCGACCGCCGGCCTGTTCGCCAACGTGACCACCCTGCCTGCCGACGTGTCGGAAACCGCCGCCTCGTGGGCGGTGGCGGACTCCAACGGCAAGGCCGGTGTGGTGATCTTTACCGACTCGCAGTACGAGATCGCCATGTTCAAGGCCCGCGCCATGGAGGCCATCATCAAGAAGTGTGGCGGCTGCACCGTGCTGAGCTTTGAAGACAGCCCGATCTCGGAAAGCTCCACCCGCATGCCCCAGCTGACCACCTCGCTGCTGCAGCGCTTTGGCGACAAGTGGACGCACTCGCTGGCCATCAACGACCTGTACTTCGACTTCATGGGCCCCACGTTGCGCGCGGCCGGCAAGAAGGGCGATGGCGAACCCAAGGCCGTGTCCGCGGGCGACGGATCGGAAGCCGCCTACCAGCGCATTCGCTCCAAGCGCTACCAGGCCGGTACCGTACCCGAACCACTGAACATGCAAGGCTGGCAACTGGTGGACGAGTTGAACCGTGCATTCGCCAAGGCCCCCTGGTCTGGCTACTCTGCCAAGGTGCACCTGGTGACGCCGGACAACGTGGGCAAGGATGGCGGACCCAACAACATCTTTGATCCGGACAACGGCTACCGCACGCAGTACAAGACGATCTGGGGCAAGTAAGCCCCCGGGGGCAGACCCGCCACGGCTGCCCCCCACCCTTCCCTCCTAGCCCCCCTACGCCGGCTGTCGAGCAGCAGTGCGGGCTTACCCCTGGGCGCATGGGAGCGCGCACGCCAACGTGATTCTTCCTCTGAAAGAGCTCCATGAAAAATTTAAGCATCTCGCAAAGATTGGGGATGAGTTTTTCGGTTGTGATGGGCATCTTTGTGCTGTTTGCGGTCGCCGCCTTCCTGAAGCTGCAAACCGCTTCGCTGGCCTCCGCCGACATGCTGCAGCAAAACGACACCATGCAGACCGCCAACGCACTGGACGGCCATATCCGCCAGAACGCGGTACGCACCATTGCCATCGGCTTCTCGGACGGCAGCGGCCTGGGCAAGCTGTTTGGCGAAGCCATCCAGGCGTCGGACGCCAAGATCGCGCAGAGCCACCAGGCGCTGCTGGCGTCGGCCACGCCAAGCGCAGCCTCTGGCACGCTGAAGACATTCGACACCCTGTTCACCGCGTGGACCGCGGTGCGCAATGAAATGAACGGCCTGCGCTCCGAGGGTGACGTCGGCGGTTCGCGGGAAATTCTGCAAGAGAAATTTCTGCCGCTGACCGACCAGCTGCTGGCCGCCACCCAGGTGCTGGTGCAGCAACAATCCGACGCTGCCAAGGACTCACAGCAGCAGGTGGACGCGGCCTTTCGGCAGCTCTACCTGACCGGCGCGGGCTTTCTGGTGGTAACGCTGTGCGTGGCGGTCGCTACCTGTCTGGCCTTGTCGGGCGGCATATCCAGAGGGCTGCACGCCGCCGTGACCGCGGCCGACAGCATAGGTGCAGGCGACCTGAGCACGCCCATCCGGGTCACGGCCCAGGACGAGATCGGCAAAATTCTGCTGTCGCTGGAAAACATGCAGCAGAACCTGGTCCAGGTCGTCACCACGGTCATGCAGGGTGCCGACGGGGTGGCCCACTCCTCCAATGAAATCGCGCAGGGCAATATGAGCCTGTCCGACCGCACGGAAAACCTGGCCAGTACCGTGGAGCAAACTACCGCATCGATGGAAGAGCTGTCCGGCGCCGTGCGGCAGAACGCGGAAAACTCGCTACAGGCCAACCAGCTGGCGCTCACCGCGTCCACGCACGCCAAAGAGGGGGCCATGGCCGTCAGCCACATGATCGAGACCATGCAGGGCATCAACGAGTCCTCGCAAAAAATCTCCGACATCACCGGCCTGATCGACGCGATCGCGTTCCAGACCAATATCCTGGCCCTGAACGCGGCAGTGGAGGCCGCGCGCGCGGGCGAACAGGGCCGTGGCTTTGCGGTCGTCGCCAGCGAGGTCCGCAACCTTGCCAGCAAAAGTGCGGCGGCAGCCAAGGACATCAAGCACCTGGTGAACACCAGCGTGGAGCGGGTCAATATCGGTTCGAACCTGATCCACCGCGTCGGGGCCACCATGGAGGCCATCACCCACTCGGTACACCAATTCGAAACCCTGATGAAGGAGATCAGCGCGGCCAGTGCGGACCAGTCCTCCGGGGTGTCACAGATCAGCGATGCGATCCGGCACATGGACTCTTTCACGCAAGAGAACGCGGCCCTGGTCGAAGAAATGGCGTCCGCCGCCAGCAGCCTGAAACGGCAGTCTTTCGAGCTGCTGGAGTCGGTACGCTTCTTCCGGCTGGAAAACGGCGGCCCGCACCCGGCCCATCAGGCACAGCACCGCCTGGCCCTGCACTGAGCTTGCCAACGGCCTGGATGCATCAGGCCACCGGACGCAGCATCTCGGTAAAGCGCTGCGCCACGCCTGACAGCGTGCCGCTGGCACGCGTGACGATGCCGAAAGGCTGGGTGCGCGAGGTGAGCGTGATGGGCAATATCTTCAGCAGCTTGTGCGCCTTGAAGAACTCGCACACATCGCGCGGCAGCAGGGCCACCAGGTCCGAGCTGTTGCGCAGCAGCACCACGGTGGTGAAGGTGGAGGCGGTCTCGATCAGGTTCGCCGGCAGGGCCTGGCCGGCATCGCCCATTTCGCGCTCCAGCAGCGAGCGCAGCGGCATGCGGCTGGGATAGACGATCCAGTTGTAGGGCGCCAGGTCTTTCAGGCCCACGCTACGCATGCGTGCCAGCGGGTGCGCCAGGCCGGCCACCACGCACAGCGGCTCGTCACGTAGCGGCTCATAGCGGTACATGTCCGGCCGTGGGCTGACTGCCACGCGGCCCAGCACCACCTCCAGCTGGCCCTGGTCCAGCATGTGCAGCAGGCGCGCACTGGTGTCTTCCACGATCTCTATCGATACATCCGGCTCCTCCTGGCGCAGCTGGCGGATGGCGTTGGCCAGCAGGTCGGGCACGGCGCCCATGATCACACCCACCTGCAGGCGCCCGCCGCGGCCCCGGCGCAGATTGGCCACCTCCTGCACCATGGCATCCACATCGGAGCGTAAGAGCCAGGCGTAGCGCACCACGCAACGGCCCAGCTCGTTGGGCGCGATGCCGGAGCGCGAGCGGTCGAACAAGCTGCCACCCATCACGCTCTCAATTTCCACCAGCGCCTTGCTGGCGGCGGACTGCGTCATCGACAGGCTGCTGGCGGCCTTGCGCAGCGAGCGGTGCTGGTCCAGGGCGATCACCAGGCCCAGCTGTTTCAGGCGCAGGCGGTTGAGTACGGAGTGGGTGGTGGTGGCCATGAGAGGAGGTGCCTGGGGGTAGTCGTAAAAGCGATCACATTATGGAAAGAATTCTATCGACAGCCCCCAGGCCGCGCACTACATTCGGGCCCACAACTACCCGAGCGAGACCATGACCCAAACATTCACCGCATCCACAGCACGCTACCGTGGCGTATTCCCGGTGGTTCCCACCACCTTCACCGAAGACGGCCAGCTGGACCTGCCCAGCCAGCTGCGCTGCGTGGACTTCATGATCGACGCGGGCTCCACCGGCCTGTGCATCCTGGCCAACTTCTCCGAGCAGTTCGTGCTGTCGGACGAAGAGCGCGAAATTTTGACCACCACCATCCTCAAGCACGTGGCCGGCCGCGTGCCGGTGATCGTCACCACCACCCACTTCGGCACCCGTGTGTGCGCCGAGCGCAGCCGCCGCGCCCAGGACGCCGGCGCCGCCATGGTGATGGTCATGCCGCCCTACCACGGAGCCACCATCCGCGTGTCTGAGGAGCGCATTTACGAGTTCTACGCCAGCCTGTCCGACGCGATCGACATCCCCATCATGATCCAGGATGCACCGGTCAGCGGCACACCCCTGTCGGTGGCACTGCTGGCGCGCATGGCCAAGGAGATCAAGAACGTGGCCTACTTCAAGATCGAAACGCCCGGTGCAGCCTCCAAGCTGCGCGAGCTGATCCGCGTGGGCGGCGATGCGATTGAAGGCCCGTGGGACGGCGAGGAAGCCATCACCCTGCTGCCCGACCTGGATGCCGGTGCCACGGGCGCCATGACCGGCGGCGCCTACCCAGACGGCATCCGCCGCATCGTGGACGCCTATGCTGCCGGCCGCCGCGAAGATGCCGTGGCCGAATACACCCGCTGGCTGCCGCTGATCAACTACGAAAACCGCCAGGGCGGCATCCTGACCGCCAAGGCCCTGATGAAGGCCGGTGGCATCATCGACTGCGAAGCGCCGCGCCACCCCTTTCCGGCCATGCACCCCGAAGTGCGCAAGGGCCTGATCGAGACCGCCAAGCGCCTCGATCCGATGGTGCTGCGTTGGAAGGCGTAAACCTCGGCTTGCTACAACTTCAGTAGCTGTCAGCACAGGTAATACCTGCGCTGGCGCCCGATTTCTTTAAAAATTAGCCGCAGGCTTCAGTAATGCGGCGGCAACTCGTCGCGCAGGCTGCGCGGCGCACCCAGACCACCGTCGGTAGACGGCTGCTGCAGGCGGGCGATCTCGCGCACCAGCAGGTCGATCTGCTGCTGTTGCCGCACCACCACTTGGTCCAACTGCTCCAGCAGGTGCTCGGTATAGCTGAGCTTGATCTCCAGGTCGGTCAGGCGCTGGTCTTGCGGATCGGTATCTTGGTGGGTTTCCATGGGCCTATTGTCTCCGCGCGCCAATTGCTATCAAAAGCAGAGCTGCCAGTGCAGGCAGCCCGTGCACCAGAAGCACTTTCCATACGTATTCTGCGCAGATCTAGCGCGCAATGGCTTGCCGACTTGGACACAAAATGTTGCAATACGCTGCATTTTTCTTGCACCAAGGAAACCTCTGTCTATGCAAACTCCATCCTCTATTGCCGGCGTTTCACGCCGCTGCGCCACCGCTTCGCTGGCACTCGCAGCTCTGTTGGCAACAGGCTCATCGCGGGCCCAGCAGACCATCAAGATTGCCAACATCGTAGAGCTGTCGGGCGCGGGCGCCACAGCGGGCACCAACTTCAAGAACGGGGTGGAGCTAGCGGTCAAGGAAATCAACGCCAATGGCGGCATTCTGGGCAAAAAGATTGAAAGCAGCACAGCTGACACCCAGAGCAACCCGGGCGTCGCCAAGGGACTGACGCAAAAAGCCATAGACAACAATGTGTTCGCCATCTTCGGGCCGGTGTTTTCCGGCTCCATCATGGTCAGCATGGCTGAGAGCCGCCGAGCCGAGGTGCCCAACTGGACGGGCGGCGAGGCCGCCGGCATCACCCAGCAGGGCAACCCGTATATCTTCCGCACCAGCTTCACACAAGCCACGGCCATGCCCAAGGTCGCCACCTACATCACCAAGACCAGCAAAAACCTGGCCGTGCTGTATGTGAACAACGACTTTGGCAAGGGCGGGCTGGACATGCTGAAGAAGTCGCTGGCGGGCTCGCCCACCAACATCGTGGCCGAAATCTCCACCGAGTCCGGCCAGCTGGACTTCTCTGCCGCCGTGATCGCCGCCAAGCAATCCAATGCCGACGCATTGTTCGTCTACACCAATGAAGAAGAATCTGCCCGCGCATTGCGCGAGCTGCAAAAGCAGGGCTGGACTAAGCCCGTCATCGGTGAAACCACACTGACCGGCCAAAAGGTGATTGAACTCGCCGGCGAAGCGGCCAACGGCGCCATCGCCCACGTGGGGCTGGCGGTGGATGCGCCCATCCCCACCGTGCGGGCGTTCAACGCCAAATTCGAGCGCGAGTACAAGTACGTATCCGACCACAACGGAATGAAGGGCTACTCCGGCGTCTATGTGATGAAGGCCGCGATCGAGAAAGCCGGCGTGCTGGACCGCAAGGCCGTCGCCGCCGCCATGAAGGGCCTGAAGATCAACACCGACCGCTACCCCGGCGTGCTGATGTACACCGAGTTCGACAACAAGGGCGACCTGGACCGCATGAGCTTCATGGTGCAGGTGAAAAACGGCAAGCAGACCGTGGTGGACTTTGTGCCGCCCCTGCCCAAGGACAAAGTAATTGGCGCCGCACCTGCGCCTGCACAGGCCGTGGCCCCGTCCGCCCCCAAGGCCGGCGGCAAACCCGTAGCCGCCAAGCCCTAAGCTATCGCGAGGCCCATGTCGCCCAGGCGACGCGGCCCCACCTCGCACTAGGACAAGCCCGGTAACACCTATGGACCAGGCACTCCAGAATGATCTCCCCAAGGAGCAATGCATGGAAAAGTGCTGGTTGAAGAGTTACCCCGACGGCGTGGCGCATGACATCGACGTGCACCAGTTCACCTCGCTGGCGCAGGTGCTGAACACCTCCTTCAAGCAGAACGCCGACAAGCCCTACTCCGTCTGCATGGAGCGCTGGATGCGCTACGGCGAGCTGGACGCGCTGTCCACCGCCATGGCCGCCTGGCTGCAAGCCCAGGGGCTGGAGCCCGGCACCCGGGTAGCCATCATGCTGCCGAACATCCCGCAGTTTTCGGTCGCCATGGTGGCCGTGCTGCGCGCCGGCTATGTCTGCGTCAACGTGAACCCGCTGTACACCCCGCGCGAGCTGGAGCACCAGCTGAAGGACTCGGGCGCCACCACCATTGTGATCCTGGAGAACTTCGCCCGCACGCTGGAAGAAGTGGTGGGCCGCACCGCCATTAAACACGTGGTGCTGACCCGCATGGGCGACCTGCTGGGCCTGGCCTATGGCAGCCTGGTCAACTTCATGGTGCGCCATGTGAAAAAGCTGGTGCCGGCCTACAGCCTGTCCAGCAGCGCCACGCTGCGGGTCACCACGTTCAACAAGGCCCTGGCGGATGGGCGCAAGCGGCCTTTCAAACCGGCCAACTGCACCCTGGATTCCACCGCCTTTCTGCAGTACACCGGCGGCACCACCGGGCTGTCCAAGGGCGCCATCCTGACGCACGGCAACATCGTGGCCGCCATGCTGCAAACCGAAGCCTGGTTCACGCCGGCCTTGAAACAGGTGGGCGAGACCCACAAGGTCAACTGCATCATGGCGCTGCCGCTGTACCACATCTTCGCGCTGACGCTGTGCTTCATGAGCATGCGCCTGGGCTCGCACATGACCCTGGTGCCCAACCCACGCGACATCGGCGGCTTCATCCAGGTGCTGAAGAAGCGGCCATTCCATCTGCTGCCGGCCGTCAACACACTGTTCAATGCCCTGCTGCTGCACCCCGATTTCAAGACCGTGGATTTCTCCAGCCTGTTCGTGTCCCAGGCTGGTGGCATGGCGGCCTCGGAAGGCACGGCGCAACGCTGGATGGAGATCACCGGCTGCCCCATGATTGAAGGCTGGGGCATGAGCGAAACCTGTGCCGTCGGCACCAACAACCCGGTACTGAGCAAAACCTTCAGCGGCAGCATAGGCCTGCCCCTGTCCAGCGTGGACATCGCCATCCAGGACGACGACGGCAACACGCTCCCCATCGGCGCGGCGGGAGAGATCTGCATCCGGGGGCCCAACGTGACCGTGGGCTACTACCACCAGCCCGAGGAAAACGCCCGAGCCTTCACCGCCGACGGCTATCTGCGCACCGGCGACATCGGCATGCTGGACGCACGCGGCTATGTACGCATCGTGGACCGCAAGAAGGACATGATTCTGGTCAGCGGCTTCAACGTATTCCCCAACGAGCTGGAGAACGTGATCTCGCTCTGCCCCGGCGTGGTGGAATGTGCAGCCATCGGCATCCCCGACGAACGACAAGGCGAGGCCATCAAGGTGTTTGTCGTCAGAAGTGACCCGGCATTGACCGAGGCCGACGTGCTGACCTACTGCCACAAGCACCTGACCGGCTACAAGCAACCCAAGTCCATCGCCTTCCGCGATGCATTGCCCAAGTCCAACGTAGGCAAGATACTGCGCCGCGAGCTGCGCTTGCCGGCAGCTTAACTGGGGCTCTGCCCCACCTGGCGGGCCACGTGCACCTGGTGCAGCGTGATCTTGCGCACCTCGGCCTGGCTGGCCTGGATGTGGGCGCGCAGCAGCATCGCTGCCTGGTCGCCACGGTGGCTGCGTATGGCCTTCAGAATCTTGGCGTGTTCTTCGTAGGTGGCGGTGATGCGCGCCTGCTTGGTGAAGTCCAGCCTGCGGATGATGCGTATGCGCTCGGTCACATCCCGGTGCACCCGGGCCATCTCGGTATTGCCGGCCGCGCGCACCAGCGCGGAATGGAATTCCTCGTCCCACTGCGCGACCTGCAAGCTGTCGCTGCTGCGCTGCGCCACCGGCACCAGCCAGATGTCAAACAGCACGTCCAGCAATTGGTGGTCGATCTGGATATGCGGTGCCGCAGCCCCGGCGCTGCCCTCGCACAGACGGTGTGCGGCGGTGGTCTCCAGCACCATGCGCAGGTCGTACAGCTGCTCGAACTGGTCGAAGTCGAACGGCAGCACGCGCCAGCCGCTGCGGAATAGCACCTCCACATAGCCCTCTTGCTGCAGCCGGGTCAGCGCCTGGCGCACGGGGGTGCGCGACACGCCCAGGCGTTCGCTGATTTCGTTCTCGGTAAAGCGGTCGCCAGGTACCAGCTTGAATTCGGCCACGTCGCGTTTCAGCTGGGCATACACCTCTTCGGCGCGCGAGCGGTGTACAGCGGGTTCTGCGGGGAAAGCGGAGGAAGTGGGGGTTGGAGTCAAGGAGTGCACAGGGCAAACTTTAGCAGGCGCCACATAAGCCACGACATAAGCCGCTCACAGCGCGGCCAATGCCCGCAGCACCGCGGTACTGGGTGCTGTCCAGCCGACGATGCCGCCCTGGGCGCGCACCATCTCCAGCGTGGCCGCCTTGAACTGCGGAAAGTAGCTCTCGGTGCAGTCCTCCAGCAGCAGGCCGTCATAGCCCCGGTCGTTGGCTTCGCGCATACTGGTCTGCACGCAGACCTCGGTGGTCACGCCCATGAACAACAGCTGCCGGATGCCGTGCTGTTGCAGCATCTCGTGCAAGCCGGTGGCATAGAACGCGCCCTTGCCGGGCTTGTCGATGACGATCTCGCCGTCCACCGGCGCCAACGCTGCAATGATCTGGTTCCCCGGCTCACCGGCAATCAGGATACGCCCCATATTCCCCACATCGCCGATGCGCAGCGCCGGGCTCCCCCTGTTCAACTTGGCCGGCGGGCAGTCGGACAGATCCGGCTTGTGCGCCTCGCGGGTGTGCACCACCAGGCCGCCGGCCTGGCGCCAGGCCGCCAGCATGGCCTGGCTGGCCGGCACGATAGCTTCCAGCAGGGCCACGTTGTTGCCCAGGGTTTCGCCAAAGCCCCCGGGCTCGATGAAGTCGCGCTGCATGTCGATGATGACCAGGGCGGCACGGGCGATATCCAGCGGGTAATCGAACGGCAGCGCGGAGATGTTCAGGCTCATGCGGCCTCCTTGTGGTCGTCGTGGCCCCCACCCATGTGCGCGCCTAGGATATGGCGCTCGGCGGTAGCGGCGGGGGTTTCAAACACGATGCGGCCTTCGCTCATCACCACGATGCGGTCGGCCAGCTCCAGTAGCTCATCCAGGTCTTCGCTGATCAGCAGCACCGCGCCGCCGCGGTCGCGCACGCCGAGGATGCGGCTATGGATCTCGGCCACGGCCGCGAAGTCCAGGCCGAACACCGGGTTCGCCGCGATCAGCACATTGATGTCGCCGGCTAGCTCGCGCGCCAGCACCGCGCGCTGCACATTGCCGCCCGACAGGCTACGGATGGGAGCACCCTCGCCCTGCGTCTTCACGCCGTATTCCTTGATCCAGTCGCGTGCCCGGCTGCGCCAGGTGGAGAAGCGCAGCAGGCCGCTGACGTTCAGCGGCGGCTGGTCAAAGTCGCGCAGCGCCATGTTCTCGGCCACCGACAGATCGCCGACGCAGGCATTCCGCAGCGGCTCTTCGGGCAGGCTGCGTACCTTCAGGCGGTGGTTGTCAGAGCGCCGGGCCGCGTAGTCTTCGCCCATCACCTGCACCCGGCCGCCCAGGCGGGGGCGCTGGCCGACCAGCGCCTCCACCAGCTCGCGCTGGCCGTTGCCAGAGACCCCGGCCACGCCCAGCACCTCGCCCTTGCGCACCGCCAGGCTCAGGCCATGCAGCGCCAGGGTGCCACGGTCGCCCTGGGCTTTCAGGTCGTCTACCTGCAAAGCGATAGGCCCGTCATTTGCTGCACTTTGTGTAGCACGCTGCGCAGGTAATTCCTGCGCCAGAGCACTATTTGACTCTGAACTTTCACCCATCATCGCCTGGGCCAGGGTGCGCGTTAACTCTTGTGGTGCAGCATCGGCCACGCGGCCGTGGTGCACCGCCTTGCCACGGCGCAACACGGTCACGCCATCGGCATAGGCCAGCACCTCGCGGAACTTGTGGGTGATGATGAGCACGCTGCACTGGCCGCTCTGGGCGAAGGCGCGCACATGGCCCAGCACCTCGTCGGCCTCCTGCGGTGTCAGCACCGAGGTCGGCTCGTCCAGGATCAGCAGGCGCGGCTTCAGGTACAGCTGCTTCAGCAGCTCCAGCTTCTGCTTCTCGCCGGCCGCCAGCTCGGCCGGGCGCGCATCCAGGTCCAGGCTGAACGGCGTGGTGGCCAGAAAGGCTTTCAGCTCGGCGCGCTTGGCGGTCCAGTCAATCACCGCCGGCAAGGTACCGCCGGCCAGAAGCAGGTTTTCGGCCACCGTCATGCCGGGTGCGAGCGTGAAATGCTGGTAGACCATGCCGATACCCAGGCTGCGGGCGACGATAGGGTTGCTGATGGCCTGCTCGCGGCCGTCGAGCATGATGCTGCCCTCCTCCGCGCGCTGGAAGCCGGCCACGCATTTCACCAGCGTGCTCTTGCCCGCGCCGTTCTCGCCCAGCAAGGCGTGCACCGTGCCGGGCTCGACGCGCATCGACACGCTATCCATCGCGGTAAAGCTGCCGAAGCGCTTGGTCAGGTGGTAGGTCTCCAGCGCCAAAGCGCCGGTGCCTGCGGGAAGCGCGCCAATCGGGGTGGAGTCTGTTGCCATGGGCTTCCTCGGGTTAGACAACGTCGAGCAGGGCTGCCGACGGCGCGTGCGCGCCAAACACACCGCCCTGCATGGTCACCATGTTCAGCGCCGCCTGGTGGTTGGCCGGGTCGGTGGCGGCCGTGCAGTCGGACAGCAGCAGGCATTCGTAGCCGCGGTCGTTGGCGTCGCGCATGGTGGTGTGCACGCAGACATCGGTGGTGATGCCGGCCAGGATGATGTTCTGCACGCCGCGCTGGCGCAGCACCATGTCCAGGTCGGTGGCGTAGAACGAGCCCTTACCGGGCTTGTCGATGATGACCTCGCCCGGGAACGGCACCAGCTCGGGGATGATTTCCCAGCCGGGCTCGCCACGCACCAGGATGCGCCCGCAGGGGCCGACGTCACCAATGCCAACGCCGTTGGCACCAATCTGCCGCGAGCGCCAGCGCTTGTTGGCCGGCAGGTCCGACAGGTCGGGCCTATGCCCTTCGCGGGTGTGGATGATGTGGTACCCCAGCGGGCGCAGCCGTGCCAGCACATGGGCAATCGGCGCAATCGGCGCGCGGGTCAGGCTGATGTCATAGCCCATCACATCCACGTAGCCGCCAACGCCGCAGAAGTCGGTCTGCATGTCGATAACGATCAGCGCGGTGTTATCAGGACGCAGCAGGCCGTTGTAGGGCCAGGCGTAGGGGTTGGCAGCAACATAGGCCATGGTATTTACCTTGTAGAAGATAGCTCGCCCGGGCTGCCGACGGCCACGCTGCCGGGCTTGCAGGTGAAGACGAGGATCACCAGCGTCAGCACATAGGGCACGGTGTTAAACAGGTGGTAGCCCCAGCCTATGCCCACCGACTGCATCGCCGGGCCGATGGCGCCGGCACCGCCGAACAGCATCGCGGCACCCACGCAGCGCAGCGGGCTCCAGCGCGCAAAAATCACCAGCGCCACCGCGATCAGGCCCTGGCCGCTGGAGATACCTTCGTTCCAACTGCCGGGGTAGAACAAGGTCAGCGACGCGCCACCCAAACCGGCCATGAAACCGCCCGCAGCAGTCGCCGCAATGCGGATGCCGGAGACGGAATATCCCAGCGCCCGCGTGGCATTCGCCGAGTCGCCCGCCAGCCGCACCAGCAGCCCCCAACGGGTGCGCGCAAACGCCCACCACAGGCCCACCGCCAGCGCGATGCCGATGGGCAGCAGCGCATTGATCTGCAGTGCCGACTGCACTACGCTGGAGCCGCTCCAGCCACCGAGTGGAATGGCCGGAATCTGCGGCGCCTGCGGCTGGATCAGCGGCTTGCCCAGGTAGAAAGCCAGGCCGGTGCCGAGCAGCATCAGCGCAATGCCGGTGGCCACATCATTCACCCGCGGCAACGAGCACAGCACGCCGTGCAAGGTCGCCAGCAAGGCCCCGGCGCAAGCCCCAGCCAGCACACCCAACCAGGGTGAGCCGGTGAGATAGGCACCACCAAAGGCGCTCATCGCCGACAGCACCAAGACGCCTTCCAGACCCAGGTTGATGCGGCCGGACTTTTCGGTCAAACACTCGCCGAGGCTGACGAATAGAAACGGCGTGCCGACGCGCAAAGCGCCGCCGACAATTCCGGCCACCAAAGCCACCCATTGGTCTGCAGTCATGTGGCCTCCACACCAGCAATAGCCGGTCTACGCATCTTGGAAAACAGCAGCTTCCAGTCCACATCGCGCAGCGCCTCACTGGCCAGGATCAGCACGAAAGCAATGCCCTGCAGCACCATCACGGACGCATCGGGCAAGCCGAGCCGGCGCTGCAGCAGACTGCCGGCCGCGCCAAAACCACCGAACAGAATCGCCACCGGCACGATGGCGACCGGGTTGTGCCGGGCGATGAAGGACACCAGGATGCCGGCATAGCCGTAGCCGGCGATCAGCGAGGCATTCGCGTTGGTGTGTACCGCGGCGACTTCCACCGCACCGGCCAGGCCGGCGCTGGCCCCGCCGAGGGCGCAGGCCGTCAGAATCAATTGCGTGGCGGGCAGGCCGACCAGCTGCGCGGCACGCGGGTTGCCACCCACCACGCGGATCGAAAAGCCGGATGCCGTCCAGCGCAGCCACAGCCCGAGTGCTACGCAGGCCAGCACACCGAGTACCAGCCCCCAGTGCACATCCGATCCGGCAATGCCGGTGATCAGCAGGCCCTCGGGCAGGCTATGCGTGGCGGGCTTGTTCAGGCTGGCCGGGTCGCGCAGCGCGCCCTCGACCAGGTGCTTGAAGATGCCGATCGCCACATAGGCCAGCAGCAGGCTGCTGATGGTCTCGTTGATGCCACGCGCCTGGCGCAGCCAGCCCGCCAGCATGATCCACAGCGCCCCGGCCAATGCACCGGCGGCGCAGGCGATCACCGTGCCCAGCAGATTCGCCGGCAGCGGCAGCATGGTGCCCACCGCCGCACAGGCCAGACCGCCCAGCACCAAAGCCCCCTCGCCACCGATGATGACCAAGCCAGCGCGCGCCGGCAAAGCCACGCACAGCGCGGTCAGCATCAGCGGCGCCGAACGCTGCAGCGTGTTCTGCCAGGAGAACCAGTCACCGAACGCTCCCTTGAACAGCGTCAGCCACATGTCCAGCGGACTGACGCCGGCGAACCAGACGAAGACGCCGAACAGCAGCAGCGCCAGCAGGATGGCCGTGACCGGCAGCAGGATGTCTTTGGCAGTGGAGTGCATGCGAGCTCCTGTGGGCGTTGTTTAGAAGGAACCCTGTACGCCTTCCACTAGGTAATTCATTCCTTCCAAAACCGGGTCGGTCTGCTTGAGTACCTTGCCGGCGGCGATCACCGTGGCGCCCTTGTTGTCTTTCAGCGGGCCTTTGAAGATGTCGAAGGTGTCGGCCACCATCTGTGCCTTGATGCCATCGGCCTGCTTCTTCGCCGCGTCGGTAACCATGCTGCCGTAGGGCGACATCTTCACGTAGCCCTCTTTCAGGCCGCCACGCAGGAAGTTGGGGTGCGGTTTGCCGGCCTGGGCGGCGTCGATGATGGTCTTGTAGGCGGTGAACCAGTTCCACTCGGCGCCGGTCAGGTAGGCATTCGGTGCCAACTTGGCCTGGCTGGCGTGGTAGCCGCAGACCATCTTGCCGCGCTTGGCGGCGGTCTCCACCACCACCTTGGGGCCGTCCACATGCATGGTGAACACATCGCAGCCCTGGTCGGCCAGGCTGTTGGTGGCCTCGGCCTCTTTCACCGCCATGGACCAGTCACCGGTGAAGATCACGCTGCAGGTGATGCCGGGCTTAACGGATCGCGCGCCCAGGGTGAAGGCATTGATGTTGCGCAGCACCTGCGGAATCGGCTTGGCCGCCACGAAGGCGATCTTGCTGCTCTTGCTCATATGGCCGGCGATCACGCCGTTGAGGAACTGGCATTCGTCGATGTAACCGAAGAAGCTGCCCACGTTCTTAGGGTGCTTGCCCTCGGTCCACATGCCGCCGCAGTGTGAGAAGCGCACATCGGGGTACTTGGGCGCCAGCGCCAGGATGTGCGGGTCGAAGTAGCCGAACGAGGTGGGAAACAGCAGGCTCGCGCCATCCTGGGCAATCATGCCGGTCATGGTCTTTTGCACGGCCGAGGTCTCGGGCACGTTTTCTTCTTCCACCACCTTCACGCCGGGTAGCTTCTTGATCTCGGCAGCGGTCTGCGCATGGGCCTGGTTGTAGCCATAGTCGTCACGCGGACCGACGTAGATCACGCCCACGGTGAGCGGCTTTTGCGCCAGGGCGCGCGGCGCCCAGCTACCCAGGGTGCCCGCAGCCGTCAAGGCGGCCAGCGTTTGGAGGGACTTGCGGCGGTTCAGGCTGTCAGAGCTCATACGTTTCTCCAGAAGAGTGGTTACCAAAATAGTGCACGAGAAGATATTCCATCTTGGATACAAGATGGGACGCAAAATGCATGCCTGCGCATCCAGCCACGCTCAAGCCCCACCCACCCGCACGATGGCCGCCACCGGCCCACCGCCCGCAGGCCCCTGGTGCTCGGCCCCGCCGGACACATACAACGCGGTGCTTCCCACTAGCGATGCCAGCACCGCACCCACGGCGGCACGGGCATGGCGCGTGGCGTTAATGTCGGAGTCGTTCAACATGGTGTGGCGCAGGCCGCGCACCAGGCCATCCGGGCTGGCCTCGGCCTTGGCCAGCAGATTGACCAGGCCTGGCAGGGCCGATGTACCGTCCCCCTCCATGCCGAAAGCGCTGCGCAGCAGTTGGCGTACGCTGGCGGCATCCACCGCATCGCGCATCACGGTGTGCGCAATACGGTAGGGCGACGCAGCCCCCTCGGCCTCGCCCAAGACAATCACCACATTACCCTCCAGCTCGATGCCGGCCGAGGCGGAGGCGCGGGCCGAATACAACGACCCGTCGGCCAACACCGCCGCGGCCACGCCGGTCTGCGGCGGCACTTCACCCAAGGCCACGGCCACGCCCAGAGCCGAGGCACCACGCGAATAGCCCATGGATTCATAACTGTCCTGCGTAACTGTCTGGGCGCCGCGCTGCTGGGCTGCACGTACCTTGGCGGCGGTCAGCAGCGGGCATTTGATCTGCACAAAATGCACGTCGGCCGCATCGTCTATGCCGGCGTCCTGCATGGCCTGGCGCACCGCAGCAGCCGTGCACGCGATCTGGGCGGCGCGCCCTATCTCCTCGGGCAGGAAGTCGCGCGTATGCGCCACCCCCACCACCAGGCGCTTGCCTTGGGCTGGCACCGCATCCACCCAGCGGCGCGAGAAAACCGTCCAGTGCGGCGACAGCACCCCTTCGGTGCCGCCCGACATGACCAGGGCCACGCGCTGCCCCACTTCGGCGGGCGTGCAAGCCAGATGCGGACTGAGAAAGTAGCACCAGCTGGTAGAGGCGAAGTCACGGGTGAAGTCATTCACACAGCCGTTGCCCTCGGTCTTACCCATCACGGCCACGATGTCCACAGGATGCAAGACCCCGCTGGCGATCAAGGCCTGCACGCCCGACAGATCCCCGGGGCCGCTGCACAGCACCCGGTGCACCTCCACGTGTTGGACTCTGGTGTTCATACGCGCACCGCCGACATCACAGCAGGCTGACGTGGGCAGCCACCACACGCCAACCCGCGGGCGTGCGCAGCCAGGTCTGGCTCTGGCGTCCGGTCTTGCTGCTGCCCTGGCGCTGGAATTCCACATTCGCGGTGGCGAAGTCCTGCCCGTAGGTGGTGATGACGACCTTCAGCAGGCTGCGCTCCAGCCCCTGGGCCACGCGGCCGGCGCGAAACGTCTGGATGGCCGCGTAGCCATACAGGTTCTCGGTCGCGCCATAACGCAGGGTGTGCGGGCTGTCCCAGAACAACTCGTCCAGCACCTCGACTTTGTTGTGGACCAGCGCGTCCTCGTAGCGCGCAAACACGGCCTGTACTTCGGCCAGTACGCTGGGAAGGTTGATGGCATAGGTCATGGTGGTTCCTTACAACGATGCGAGCGGCGCACGGCATACGCCTGCGGCCTCCAGCACGGCGGCGGCGCGCAGCACCAGGTCTTCGCGCCAGGGGGCGGCAATCAGCTGCACGCCAATCGGCAAGGCCGGGTGCGCGCCCCAGACCGGTACCGCGCACACGGGCAGGCCGATGCAGGAGATGGGTTGCGTCAACACGCCCATGTTCGGGCGCAGCGGCAGCTCGCGGCCATTCAGGTCCAGCCGCTCGGCCCCCAGCGGTGTCGCCGCGCAGGGTGTGGCCGGTGCCAGCAGCAGGTCGTACTGGCCGAGCACCTCCGCAGCAGCCTGGGCGTAGCGGCGCCGCACGCGCTGGGCCCGCGCCACCCAGGCGGCGGGCAGCAGAGCCCCGGCAAGGAAGCGATCGCGCGACAGGGGCTCGAAGTCGCCCGCGCGCAAACGCAGATTGTCCAGATGCAAGGACGCGCCTTCGGAGTTGGTGATCAGAAACGCGGCGGCACGACCGGCCTCTACCCAGGGCAATTCCACCGTATCCGTCGCGCCCAGCGCCTGCGCCACCGTGGCCACAGCGGCACGGGCTTCCGGCAAGGCGTTATCAAAGAAATAGCCGCCCAGCACGCCGATGCGCAGGCCCTTGATTCCCAAGTCCAGCTCATCCACTACAAATTCTGTAGCACGTTGCGCACATCCTGCGTCCACGTGCGGGCCTTTTACTTCGGGTCCCTGCATCGCGTCATAGGCCAGCGCCAGATCGCGCACGCTACGCGCGAACGGGCCCAGGTGGTCCAGGCTGGTGACGAAGGGGAAGCTGCCGGTGCGTGGCAGCCGACCGAAAGTCGGCTTGAGGCCGAAGATGCCGCACAGCGAGGACGGCACGCGGATCGAGCCATTGGTGTCCGAGCCCAGGGTCAGCGGCACCTGGCCAGCCGCCACGGCGGCGGCACATCCACCCGACGAGCCCCCCGCCGTACGGCCCAGGTCGTGCGGGTTGTGGCAGGCGCCTTCGTGGCTGTTCTCGGTGGTAAAGCCGTAGGCGTATTCGTCCATGTTCAACGCACCCACCAGGATGGCCCCGGCCGCCTCCATACGCTGCACCAGCAGGCCATCTGCCGTGGCTGGCGCGCTGTCGCGCTCGATCTTGGAGCCCGCCAGGGTGCGCAGGCCGGCGATGTCGAACAGGTTTTTGACCGCGAACGGCACGCCCAGCAGGGGCAATGCGGCCTGGCTGCCGTCGGCCAGGCCAGCGTCTATCTGTGCGGCTCGCTGCACAGCACGGGTCTGCACCAAGTCGGTGAAGGCGTTGACGCGAGCGTCGGTTGCCGCGATTCGGGCCAGGCAGTCCTGTACCAGCTGCGTCGCGCTCACTTCGCGCGCAGCCACGGCCTGGGCCATGCGGGCCGCGTCCTGCTGCCACCAGGCGGCAGTGGCCGTCATGGTGCGTCTCCGGGCACAACTGGCGAAACGGGGATGAAGGCCATGGGCGACTCGTCCTGCGGCGCCAAGGGCACGGCCTGTACCAGCTCGGCCATGCCCGCCGCCAGGGCGTAGTAGCGCAGCACACCGGGGCGCGCATCGCCCAGCTCCAGGCCCAGCGCGGCGGCGGCTGCGTCGACATAGGTTTCGATTTGCTGCTCTGTCATCACCGCGCCTTTCGCTGAAAAATCATCCGGCAAGGCTGCCGCTGGCGATGTAGGCACGCCAGCCGCCGAAGTGCGAGATATCCGTCGCCCCCTGCAAAGCCTGCGGCTCGCAGACAAAGCCCTGCACCGTGCTGCCATCGGCCAGGGTCAGGCTGCCGATGCCCAGCGGCGAGGGAATCAGCGCGACGAACGAGCCGTAGTGCGCCAGCGGCATTTCCCACACCTCCACCGCAATCTGCGTGCCTGCGCCGGGGGCAATGCGCAGCAGACCCGGCTTGGGCGGCACGGTGCCGGGCAAGGCGTACAGCTGGTAGTCCGGTGCCGTAGTGGTGCAAGCGACCAAAGTGGCGTAGCGTTCGGTCAACTGGCTGTTCAGTGGCATGCCGGACAGGTGGGCGCCGACCACGGCCACGCGCACCACGGCTGCAGGGAGCAAGCCCGGCACAGGTTGTGGTGCCGGCAAAGGCAGATCCAGCGCGCCTTGCAGCAGGCCGGTCGCGTGGTGGTAACGCTGGCCCAGCTCGGCCAACTGCCAATCGCTGCCGCAAGGGCCGATCAGCGTGATGCCAAACGGCAAGCCATCAGGCCGGATGCTGCTGGGCACCGAGATCGCCGCGTAGTCCAGCAGATTGACGAAATTGGTATAGGCCCCCAGGTTGCGGTTCAGCACCACCGGGTCGGCCTGCATCTGGGCAATCGTGTAATGGGTGGGCGCGGTGGGCACCAGCAGCAGGTCGATGCTGTCCCTACCCACCCACATCGCCGCGGCCTGCTGCCCGTAGGCGCGCAGTCGCACCTGCGCATCAAACACGTCGGCGGCGCTATAGCCCTGCCCTGCCGCCAGAATGCTGCGCACCGGCTCAATCACCTGGTCGGCATGGGCATCAAAAAAGCTGCGCACGGCGGCATAGCGCTCGGCCACCAGGGCGCTGTCATACAGCAACGCCGCAGCAGCAGCCAGCGGCGCGTAATCAATCGACACGGGCGTGCCGCCCATCTCCACCAGGCGCTGTATGCCCTGCTGGAACGCCGCCTCGGCCATAGCGTCGCCAAAGAATTCCAACTGCGACGGCACGCCAAACCGGAACCGCTCCGGAAAGGCTGCGCGGGCCAAAACCAGGTCGCGCGAATACGGGTCCAGCGCGTCGTAACCCATGGCGGCATCCAGCACACGCACAGCCGTGCCGACGGTACGGGCAAAAATGGACACGCAGTCCACGCTCTGCGCGGCCGGCACCAGGCCACGGGTGCTGATGAGTCCTTTGGACGGCTTGATGCCCACAATATTGTTCAGCCCGGCTGGCACGCGGCCCGAGCCGGCGGTGTCCGTGCCCAGCGCGAAATCCACCTGGCCGGTGGCCACCACATAGGCCGAGCCGGAACTGGAGCCACCCGACACATAGGCGGGGTTAAACGCATTCGGCACCGGACCATAGGGTGAGCGCGTGCCATTCAGGCCGCAGGCGAACTGGTCCAGATTGGTCTTGCCCAGCAGCGACGCACCAGCCTTGAGCAGCTTGTGCACCACGGCGGCGTGGGCCGTGGCCGTATAGGCAAAGGCCGGACAGGCCGCCGTGGTGGGCAGGCCCTGCACGTCCAGGTTGTCTTTGACTGCAAATTGCCAGCCGGCGAGCGGCCCGCCGGGTGCCCCTGCCACGGCCTGGCCGGGGCGTGATAGCCAGGCCGCCGCAGCCCCCGCCCAGGCGCCAGATTCTGCGCTGACCATGCCGCCAAGCGCCGCACCACTTTCCAGAGTTTCGGTTTGCACCATTTTTACGCATCCCAACTTGTATCCAAGATGAGATGCAAGCAATATGCCAGCTTGACTGCGATCCATACAGCTACACAACAGTGCGGTTTGGCCACGCCCGCAGCCTGCGCGCCTGTATGTGCCAGGTTTTCGGCCGCCCTGGTTAAAATCTAAGGTTGCCTGCCCCACCGGCAGCGCCCCTGACCTGCTCTGGAAAACACCTTGTCTTACGCTTCTGAAACCCGCCGCCGCCGCACGTTCGCGATCATTTCCCACCCGGACGCGGGTAAAACCACGCTGACCGAAAAGCTGCTGCTGTTCTCGGGCGCGATCCAGATTGCCGGGTCGGTGAAGGCGCGCAAGGCCACCCGCCACGCCACGTCTGACTGGATGGAAATCGAAAAGCAACGCGGTATTTCGGTAGCGTCGTCGGTGATGCAGATGCTGTACCGCGACCACGTGATCAACCTGCTGGACACCCCCGGCCATAAGGACTTTTCGGAAGACACCTACCGCGTGCTGACGGCGGTGGACTCGGCCCTGATGGTGATCGACGCGGCCAATGGTGTGGAAGCACAAACCCGCCGCCTGATCGAGGTCTGCCGCCAGCGCGACACGCCCATCATCACCTTCGTCAACAAGATGGACCGCGAAGTGCGCGAGCCGCTGGACATCCTGGACGAGATCGAGCGCGAACTCGGCATGCCCTGCGTGCCCATGACCTGGCCCGTCGGCCAGGGCAAGTCCTTCGGCGGCATCATGAATATGCGCACGCAGACCATGACGGTGTTCGACTCCGGCAAGGAACGCCTGCCGCAGGAGTTTGAAACCATCGCCTTGGACAACCGCGACGAGCTGATCAAGCGCTTTGGCGCTGAATTCGTAACCGCCGAGCAAAGCATGGAACTGGCCGCCGGCGCCTCCCCCGCCTGGGACCTGGAGGCCTTCCTGGCCGGCAAGCAAACCCCGGTATTCTTTGGCTCCGGGGTGAACAACTTTGGGGTGATGGAAGTGCTGGACGCACTGGTGGACCTGGCGCCGTCGCCCCAGTCGCGCACCAGCACCACACTGGTGAACCGCCAGCCGGTGGTCAAGGAAATCCAGCCCGAAGACAAGGCCTTTGCCGGCGTGGTCTTCAAGGTGCAGGCGAATATGGACCCGGCCCACCGCGACCGCATTGCCTTCGTACGCATGGCATCCGGCAAATACACGCCCGGCATGAAGCTCAAGGTGCAGCGCACCGCCAAAGAGCTGCGCCCGACCAGCGTGGTGACCTTCCTGAGCCAACGCCGCGAAGCCGTGGACGAGGCCTATGCGGGCGACATCATCGGCTTCACCACGCACGGCGGCGTGCAGCTGGGTGACACCATCACCGACGGCGCCAGCCTGCAGTTCACCGGCCTGCCCTTCTTCGCACCTGAGCTGTTCATGACGGTGATTTTGAAAAACCCGCTGCGCACCAAGCAGCTGCAGCAGGGCCTGGCCCAGCTGGGCGAAGAGGGAGCGATCCAGGTGTTCCGCCCCGACGTCGGCGGCCCCATGCTGCTGGGCGCCGTGGGCCAGTTGCAATTTGAAGTGGTGCAACACCGCCTGAAGGCCGAATACGACGCCGACGTGCGCCTGGAAAGCTGCCAATACACCGGCGCCCGCTGGATCACCGCCGACACCCCGGCCGAACTGCGCAGCTTCACCGATGCCTACCCCATGCGCATGGCCCACGACGCGGCCGATACGCTGGCCTATTTGTGCACCTCGCCCTACGACGTGCGGCTGGCGCAGGAGCGCTTCCCCAAGATCCACTTCCACCCCCTGCGCGAACACGCTGGGCTGGCGCTGCAGACCGCGGGTTAAGCCCGTGCGCGCCCTGCCCCCCTTTCTGCGCTTTTGCGTGGTGGGCGTCATTGGCCTGGGGGTAGACCTGGCCGTACTGTATGCGCTGGCCTGGGCCATGGGCTGGTACGCGGCGCGGGTGTTGTCGTTTATCGCGGCGGCCACGGCCACCTGGTGGCTGAACCGGCGCTTTACCTTCCAGGCCGATGCATCAGCTTCCGTGTGGCAGCAGTACCTGCGCTACATGGTGTCGATGCTGGGGGGCGCAGTGCTGAACTACGCGGCCTATGTGGCGACCCTGCACTGGATCCAGATACCAGGCCAGGCGGCGCTGGGCGTCGCACTGGGCAGCTGTGCGGGCTTGGTGTCCAACTATCTGTCGGCACGGCACCTCGTGTTCAAGCAGCGCCGTCAGTCTTGACGCTCCACTTGTAAGGTGGAATCGCAGCCCACGCCGGCGGCGATCCAGCGCCGAGCCCAGCGGCCTAGCCAGGGTGCCGCCCAGTGCATGCGTGGACCCAGCACATCGGCGGGCTGGCTGATAGCGCCGCACAGATAGCGCGCCTGCGCATCGTCCCAACGCAAGGCCGCGCAGGCACCTTTACGCCGCCCCGACAGCAGAATGCCCAAAGGGCAAGGGGCTGACAGGCAGCACACACCACAGCCATTGCAGGACGCACCTAGCGCCGGCTTGGCCGGTGCCCCGGGATGGATGTGCAACACCTGCCATTCGGCAGTGGGGGCACGCGAATGCGAAGCTTGGGGCATGTGGGCAATTGCTATCTATTCAATAGCTACCTGCGAAGGTGATACCTGCGCTAGAGGCCTAAAACACATATAAACTTTTGTCAAGCTGGGAAGCTGCTGCGCAGGGTTTGGTACAGCCCCCGGAAACGGGCGTAGCGGGCCACTGCCGCCTCGGTCTGCGCCACGGGCTCGAAGCGCTGGGCGACGGGCGGGCTGGGGCAAACATCGGACTCAGTGCCGCCATCCGCCAGCCAGGCCAGGCGCGCTGCGCCCAGGGCGCCGCCAGTAGCGCCGCCTTCCTGCGTGACCAGAGAGACACCCAGGGTATTCGCCAGCTCTTGCGACCACCAGGCGCTGCGGGCGCCACCACCCACCACAGAAAGGGCATGCACCGGCTGGTCGGTGGCCAGCGTGCGCCAGCCGTCACACAGGCCAAAGTTCACGCCCTCGACCACGGCGTAGGCGAGTGCCGAGGCATCAACGCTGTGCGTCAAACCGAACAGTACGCCCTGGGCGTTCGGGTTGTTGTGTGGCGAGCGCTCGCCCGACAGATAGGGCAAGAACAGCGGCGCCTGGGCCCGGGCCTCGGGCGACAGCTGGGCGGCCGCGGCCAGCAGCGCGGCTTCGTTCTCGAACTTGAGCAATTTGGTGGCCCAGGTCACGGCGCTGGCGGCCGACAGCATCACCGACATCTGGTGCCAGCGGTTTGGCAGCGCGTGGCAAAAGGCGTGCACGGCCTGCGCCGGGTTCGGGCGGAAACTGTCGGTCGCGAGGAACACCACCCCCGAGGTGCCCAGCGAGACAAAGCCCTGCCCCGGCGACACCACGCCCATGCCGACCGCGCTGGCCGCGTTGTCGCCGCCGCCCCCCGCCACTGGCAGGCCGGCGCGCAGGCCCCAGCGTTGGGCCAGGGCCGCAGACAAACCGGCAGACACCTCGCTACCCTCGACCACGCGGGGCATATGCGACTCGGACAGGCCACAGGCGTCCAGCAGCTTGGGCGACCAACGCCGCGCGCCCACGTCCAGCCACAGCGTGCCCGAGGCGTCGGAGCAATCGGTCACGGCCTCGCCGGTCAGCAGCAGGCGCAGATAGTCCTTGGGCAGCAACACGCGGGCGGTCTGGCGGTAGATCTCGGGCTCGTGTTCACGCAGCCACCACAACTTGGGGGCGGTGAAACCGGGCATGGCCAGGTTGCCGGTGATCTGGCCGACGTCGGGCACGGCCCGGGTCAAGGCCTCGCAGGCGGCCCCGCTACGGCCGTCGTTCCACAAAATCGCCGGGCGCAGCACCTTGTCCTGCGCATCCAGCAGCACGGCGCCATGCATCTGGCCGGACAGGCCGATGGCCCGCACGGCGGACAAGTCGGCCCGGTGGCCAGCGGCCAGTTGGTCCATCACCGACTCCAGCGCCAGCCACCAGCTGTGCGGGTCCTGCTCCGACCACAGGGGCTTGGGCTGCTGTATGGTGAGCTGCGCATGGGCTACTGCGACCACGCGGTGGTCGTCGGCCAGCAGCAAAGCTTTGAGTTCAGAGGTGCCTAAATCGAGTCCAAGGTACATGGCATTGCCTTATGGATAGAAAGTACGGGGAAAGTAGGAATTGGGTGACCTGGCTGCCTGGGGCTTGGCGCACCGCCTTAGTTCTAAGGACAAACTAACTCTACCGCATATTCTTCCTGCGCAAGCAGCTATGTTTTATATAGCACTAGGGGTTTTTACCACCAAATCGGGCTTCGGCCTGGCGGCGAAATTCCTTCGGCGTCATACCCTTGATCTGCATGAAACGGCGGTTGAAATTGGCGACATTATTGAAGCCCACGTCGTAGCACACATTGTTGATGTAGCGGTCTGTCTCCATCAACAGCTGGCAGGCGCGGTTGATGCGCAGGCGGTTCACGAAGTCGGTGAAAGTATTGCCGGTAGCGCGGCGGAAATAGCGCGAGAACTGGCTCTCCGTCATATTGACGCGGGCCGACACCTCGGCCATGGTGAACTGCTCGGCGCTGTGTTCGGTCAGGAAGCTGACGATGCCGCTGATCTGCGCCAGCGAGGCATCGTCGTCAAAGCTCTGCATCTGCACCGTGGACAGCAGCCGGTAGTCGGTGCAGCGGGCCAGCTTGTCCAGCAGCATCAGAAACTCGCCAAACCGGGCCAGGCCATGGCTGTGCTTGATGCGGACCAGGGCATCGCGCGCCATCTCGCTCATATCGAAGAACTCGATGCCGTGGCGGGCCCGCTCCAGCAGGGGTAACACGGCTTGCAGCTCACCCACCTCGCTGCCGATCTGGCGCAGTGGTGCTTCGGAGAACTGCAGCACCATGTCGCGCAGATGCACCACCTTATCGGGGTCGTCGCCCGAAATCCAGTTGTGCGGCAGGCGCGGCCCGGTCAGCACCAGGTTGCCGGGCTCGAAGTGACCGATGTAGTCGCCCACGAACAGCTTGCCCCGGGTCTGCACGATCAGGTGCAGCTCGCATTCCTCGTGCTGGTGCCAACGCACCAGCGGCGTGGGTATGCCGTGCTCCAGATAGCGCAGGCTGCTGTGGCTTTCATGCGGCTCGTAACCCAGGGTCGGGTCGCGGCCCATGTCATGCTCCAGCTCCGGTTCGCGGGCGCGTTGGCGCAGGCTGACCATGCTTATCTCCTTTGACTTAGCTCATCACATTACCACCGTCCACATTCAAGGTCTGGGCGGTAATGTAAGAAGCCTCGGGGCTGGCGAGGAAAACCGCGGCCCGGGCCACGTCTTCGGGTGCGCCCATGTAGCCCAACGGCACAGCCAGGCCCACGGCCTTCTTCTTCTCGCCGATCTGCAGGCCTTCGGCCTTGGCGAACTGGGCGTCCACGTCTTTCCACATCGGGGTGTCGATCACGCCCGGCGAGATGCCGTTGACGCGGATGCCGTGCGGTGCCATGGCCAGTGCAGCCGACTGGGTGTAGCTAATGACCGCGGCCTTGCTGGCGCAGTAGTGGGCGACCAGCGCCTCGCCGCGGCGGCCGGCCTGCGATGCGAGGTTGGTGACGCTGCCCTTGCAGCCATCGGCCACCATCTGCTTGAGCACCGCCTGCATTACGAAGAACATGCCTTTGACGTTCACATTGAAGATCACCTCGTATTGCTTCTCGGTGATCTGCAAAATATCACCCAGGCTGAACACGGCAGCGTTGTTCAGCAGCGTGGTGATGGTGCCAAACTTGGCCCGGGCAGCGGCCACCATGGCGTCTATGCTTTCCTGGCGCGACACGTCGGCGCTCAGGTACTGAAATTGATCGGGGTACTGCGCCTGCAGGGCTTGCAGGGCGACCGAGGGCGTGGCAGCCAGATCGACGGCGGTGCAATGCGCGCCTTCGCGCAAAAAGGCGGTGGTCGCAGCCAGGCCAATACCGCCGGCGGTGCCGGTCAGCAAAGCATGTTGTCCAGCCAGACGTTGGAGGGTGCTCATTTTTCGTCCTTGGTGAATTGCTTGACTTGGGTCGCGGCGTTATGCAGGGCAGCGACCAGGCGCGGATCACCGGCCAGCTCGCCCCAGAAGGGGACGTTACCCGCCAGTGCGAGGACCGGGTCAGCCGCCTCGCACATGGCGTGCGCCACGGCCGGGTCCATGGCCTGGTCCTGGTAAACATAAGACAGCTCGCCACGGTGCCAGCGCTGCAAAAAGGCCAAGAACAGCGCCGGTAGCACGGCCACGGCGTCGATCGTGGCGCCACGCACCAGGCACTCGCGCACGGTGGGGGCGATGAAGCCGGGAATCTTGGAGAAACCGTCGGCCGCCACGCGCTGGTTGGTGTCCAGAATGGCGGCGTTGCCAAAACGGTCCAGCACGGTATCGCGGTAGGCCGCCAGGTCCAGCGGGCTGGGGTGTGCTGGGGTGTCCAGACAGGGCATGACGTCGGTGGTCACGTAGTCATAGGCCATCTTGCGGATACGCGGGTCATGCGTACCTTCATGGATGTACTGGTAGCCGGCCAGCGTACCCGCCCAGGCAATGCAGCTGTGGGTGGCGTTCAGCAGGCGGATCTTGGCCTCTTCAAACGGCGCCACGGACGCCACCATCTGCACGCCCACCGTTTCCCAAGCGGGGCGTCCGTTGGCGAAATTTTCTTCAATCACCCACTGGATGAACGATTCGCCCATGATGGGCGCGGCATCGTCCCAACCAGTGGCGGCAAACACGCGCGGGCGCAGCTCGGGCGCCGGGCGCGGCGTGATGCGGTCCACCATGGCATTCGGGCAGGTGGTGTTGGCCTGTACCCAGGCGTGCAAAGCGCTGTCGCCCACCAGTTGGATGAAAGACAGCAAGCCCTTGCGCACCCGGTCGCCGTTATGGCGCAGGTTGTCGCAGTTCAGCAGGGTCACGGCACCGCTGCCACGGCGCATGCGCTCGCGCAAGATGGCGGTCAGCGCGGCATAAATGCTGCCACCGGGTTGGCCCACTTTGGCGCGCTGCAGATCGGCAGCCAGGTCGGCCACGCTGAGGTCCAGCGCGTCATGCGCATCCAGGTAGTAACCCGCCTCGGTGACGGTAAAGGAAATGATGCGGGTGCTGGCCGTGGCCCCTACGTCGATCAGGCCCGCCAGGCTGGGCTCGTAGGGCAGGATGCGCCGAATCGACTCGATGCGCTCGTAGCTGCGTTCGTCGGCCGGGGTCACGGTCTCCAGCGTATAGGCTCCACCCTGGGCTGCCAACGCGGCCATGGTCTCCAGCATGTCGGGGCGGGTATTGCCACCGGCCAGCGACCAGCGCGTGTCACCGGAGGCCCGCAGGCGGTGCATATACAAAGCCTGGTGGGCGCGGTGGAACGAGCCCACGCCCAGGTGCAGCATCACATAGTTTTCGGTAGAAGACATCACATTTCCAATTCAGTTGTCCAAACCACGCCATGCGTCTTGCCGTGAATACGGTGGACGCAACCGTTTCCAGGGAACCCGTGGAACCGGCTTTGCCGGGCCACTGGGTTCGCCCCCTTGAGGGGGAAGCGCCGCAGGCGCATCGGGGGGGAACCTGTCATGCCAGAGCGACCATGCGGCCGGCCTTGTCGAAGCAATGCAAGGTGTTCAGGTCGAACTCCAGGGACACGGGGTCGCCAATGTGCAAGCTGGTGCGCTCGGCCTGGCGCGAGATCATGGGCGTGCCCATGACGTCCACGTGGATCAACGTGTCGGCACCCAGGGCTTCGATCAGTTCCACCTTGCCCGGTACACCGGCGCTCCCCACGGGCAGCACCCGCACACCCTCGGGCCGCACGCCAATCAGGCCGTCTACCGGTACCCGGCCCGCGGCCTGCCCGGCCAGCGCGCCAAACTGCGACAGCTGCGCGGCTTTAACGATGTTCATCGAAGGCATGCCGATGAACTGCGCCACAAACTGGTTGGCCGGCTTGTCGTACAGCTCCAGCGGGGCACCTACCTGTTCGATAGCGCCGTCGCGCAGCACCACCACACGGTCGGCCAGGGTCATGGCCTCGACCTGGTCGTGGGTCACGTAGATGGTGGTCACGCCGAGCGCGCGGTGCAGCTTGTGGATCTCGACCCGGGTCTGGCCACGCAGGGCCGCATCCAGGTTGGACAGGGGTTCGTCGAACAAGAAGATCTTGGGTGCACGCACGATGGCGCGGCCAATCGCGACGCGCTGGCGCTGGCCACCGGACAACTCCTTGGGTGTGCGCTTCAAATACGGCGTGAGGTTCAGCTTCTCGGCCGCGCTCTCCACTTTCTGTTTGATTTCGGCAGCCGGCACCTTGGCGAGCTTCAGCGCGAACGACATGTTGTCGTACACCGTCATGTGCGGGTACAGCGCATAGCTTTGGAACACCATGGCCAGATCACGCTGTGACGATGGCAGGTGGGTGATGTCACGGCCGTCCACATGCAGCGAGCCGCCGTCTATGCTTTCCAGCCCGGCAATCATGCGCAGCAGGGTGGACTTGCCGCAACCGGAGGGGCCGACGAAAACAATGAACTCGTTCTTGTTGATATCGAGATCAATACCCTTGATGGCGCGGTGGTCGGCGAAGAATTTTTCAACGCCTCGGAGTTGTAAAAATGACATGGTGGTTCCTTTACTTGACGGCGCCGAAGGTCAAACCTTGGACGAGTTGCTTCTGGCTGAACCAGCCGAACACGATGATGGGTGCGATGGCCATCAGAGACGCTGCGGACAACTTGGCCCAGAACAAGCCCTCAGGGCTGGAGTAAGAGGCGATCAGCGAAGCCAGCGTGCCCGCATTGGCAGAAGTCAGATTCAAAGCCCAGAAGGCCTCGTTCCATGACAGCACCAGGCACAGCAGACCGGTGGAGGCGATGCCTCCCATGCACAGAGGCAGGATCACCCAACGGAACTCTTCCCACACCGTGGCGCCGTCCAGGCGCACGGCCTCCAGGATGTCCTTGGGCACTTCCTTGAACGCGCTGTACAGCATCCACACCATGATGGGCAGGTTCGACAGCGTGAACACGATGACCAGCGCGGTCAGCGAATCCAGCATGCCCACGGTCTGTGCCATCACATACACCGGCACCAACGCTCCCACGGCGGGCATCATCTTGGTGGACAGCATCCACAGCAGAATGTCGCGGGTCTTCCTGGTCGGGAAGAAGGCCATCGAGTAGGCCGCCGGCACGGCAATCAGAATACCCAGAATGGTGGAGCCCAGGCTGGTGATCAGCGAGTTCTTGGCGAACAGCAGGTAGTCGCTGCGCACCTGGACTTCGACAAAGCTGGCAAGTGTGGGCGAGAAGAACAGCTGCGACGCAATCGCCTGGCCTTCGGTCTTGAACGCCGTCAGCGTAAGCCAGAACAACGGGAAGAACAGGAACAGCGCCACGCCCCAGGCACACACGGTGCGGACGATGGGAAAGGGTTTGGTTTTCATCATGGTCGTGCTCCCGTTCAGTCCAGGTTCTTGCCTACCAGGCGCACCAGAAATACGGATGCGATGTTGGCCAGAATCACCGCAAACAGTGCGCCTGCCGAGGCTACACCCACATCGAAGTTCATCAGTGCCTGTTTGAAAATCAGGAAAGCCAGGTTGGTACTTTCATTGCCCGGGCCGCCACCGGTGGTGGTGAAAATTTCAGCGAACACACTCAGCAGGAAAATCATCTCGATCATGATCACCACTGCAATCGAGCGCCCCATATGGGGTAGCACCAGGTAGTAAAACTTGTCAAAGGCGTTGGCACCGTCCATGCCCGCAGCGTCCATTTGCTCGCGGTCCAGTGACTGCAGCGAGGTGATGAAAATCAGGCAGGCAAATGGCAGCCATTGCCAGGACAGCATGATGATCACCGACAGCAACGGGAAGTCGGTCATCCAGTCAATCGGCGTGCCACCAAAGAACTGCCACACGTGGGCCAGCACACCGTAAATCGGGTTCATCATCATGTGCTTCCACAGCAAGGCATTCACCGTGGGCATAACGAAGAAGGGCGAGATCAGCAGCACTCGCACAATGCCCTGGCCAGGAAACGGCTCGTTCACCAGCAAGGCCAGACCTACGCCCAAAACCACGGTGATGACAATCACGGAGCTCAGCAACTGCAGGGTATGCATCACCGAGGGCCAGAAGTCGGGATCGGTGATGAAGTAGGAAAAGTTCTCCAGCCCCACAAAACCGGTCTCGCCGGGCTGCATCAGGTTGTAGTGGATGACGGAGAAATACAGCGTCATCACCAGTGGAACAATCATCCACAAAAACAGCGTGACGATGCTGGGCGCCATCAACGCACGGGGAATAAATCGGTTCATGGTGTTGCTTTCAAAAGCGGAAATAGGCCATGAAATCCCCATCCCTCAGGCGCAGTGGCGCAAGCGCCCTCTTCCGCGCGCGGAAGAGGGCTGGGGCGGGGGGCGATGGAGCCTACTTCTTGTAGTAGCCGCCCTTGGTCATTTCACGTTCAGCAGCGGTTTGCGACGTCTTCAGTGCGGCGTCTACCGTGACCTTGCCAGACAAGGCAGAGCTCATTTGCTGGCCGACAGCAATACCGATGGCCTGGAACTCAGGAATCGCAGCGTATTGCACGCCCACGTACGGCGACTTGGGCAAGGTGCTGTCGTTGGGGTTGGCGCTGTTGATGGCCTTCAGCTCTTCGGTCGCAAACTTGGCCACCTTTTGGAACTCAGGATTGGCGTAGGTGGATTTGCGAGTGCCGGTAGGCACGGCGTTCCAGCCTTCTTCCTTGGCCACCAGGTTCACGTAGTCCTTGGAAGTTGCCCAAGTAATGAACTTCTGCGCAGCGTCCGTCTTCTTGGAAGAAGCAGGGATCGCCAGGTTCCAGGACCACAGCCAGTTGGCGCCCTTGGCGGTCACGGCGGTGGGGGCCTGGGTGAATGCCATCTTGTCAGCCACCTTGGATTGCTTGGGGTCGCTGACGAAAGAAGCGGCGATCGTCGCGTCGATCCACACGCCGCACTTGCCTTCGTTCATCAAAGCCAGGTTTTCGTTGAAGCTGTTGGCGGAAGCACCGGGAGGGCCGTACTTCTTCATCAGGTCCACGTACTGGCTGATCGCGTCATGCCAAGGCTTGGTGTCAATCTGCGGCTTCCACGACATGTCGAACCACTGGCCGCCATAGGTGTTGACCATGGTGCTCAAGAAAGCCATGTTGTCGCCCCAGCCCGGCTTGCCGCGAAGGCACAGGCCGTACACGCCCTTGGCTGGATCGTGGATCTTGGAGACGATATTGGCCATCTCGGTCCAGGTAGGATTGGCAGGCATGGTCAGGCCGGCGGCCTTGACCAGATCCGCCCGGTACATGGTCATCGAGCTTTCGCCGTAGAACGGCGCGGCATACAGCTTGCCGTCCAGCGTCAGGCCGTTACGGATGGCGGGCAGCATGTCGTCCACGTCATAGGCCGCATCGGTAACGATCGGTGCCAACCAGCCCTTCTTGGACCAGATAGGTGCTTCGTACATGCCGATGGTCATCACGTCAAACTGTCCGCCCTTGGTGGCGATGTCGGTGGTGACGCGCTGGCGCAGCACCCCCTCTTCCAGAGTAACCCACTTCACCTTGATGTCTGGATTGGCGGCTTCGAAGTTCTTGGTGAGCTTTTGCATGGTGATCATGTGGCCGTTGTTCACGGTCGCAATCACCAGTTCGGTTGCAGCGTATGCGCCGACGGATCCCAGCATCGCGACAACGGCGGCTGCGCAAATTTTCATTTTCATGGAGTGTCTCCTGAGGTTTTTGGACTAATCCCGCTAGCGCATTGATTGCACTGGATCGGTGCCGTGATCGTAGGAGTTAGCCCATGCCGCCAGCGATACCCAAAAGGAGACTTGTTGTACTTTGTTGCGGAACAAGGCTAGTAAAAACCCTTATCACCCACCTTAAAGTATCTGAATTTCCGCACTCTGTGCCTCGCGTGGGCACCAAGCAAACCCGCGCAGGCTTACAAGAAAAATGGCCTACAACGCAGATAACACCAGCGCTAGCCGCTATGTATTCAGGAGCAAGCGCAGCACTGCATCAGGCGCTGTGCTGGGCAAAGCCGTCCAGCACATTCACCGCGTTCACCCCCACCTCATCCACCGCATAACCGCCCTCGAACACAAACACCGTGGGCAGGCCGACGGCAGCCAGGTCGGTGCCTACGCGCAGATAGTCTTCGCTGCGCAAATGGAAGCCCGAGATTGGATCGCCCTCAAAGGTATCCAACCCTAGCGACACCACCAGCGCCTGGGCACCGCTGCGGGCTATCGCCTGCAGGGCCTGGCTCAGGGCTGCGCACCAGCGCGCAAAGTCTGTGCCGCGCGGCAGCGGCAGGTTCAGGTTGTAGCCAGCCCCTGCACCCGCACCGGTCTCGTCGCCATAGCCCAGGAAGAACGGGTATTCGGTGTGCGGGTCGCCATGCACACTGGCAAAAAACACGTCGGCGCGCTCGTAGAAGATGGCCTGAGTACCGTTGCCGTGGTGGTAGTCGATGTCCAGCACCGCCACCCGCTCGGCCCCTGCGTCGCGCAAGGCCTGGGCCGCTACCGCCGCATTGTTCAAAAAGCAGTAGCCACCAAAAAAGTCAGCCCCCGCATGGTGGCCCGGCGGGCGGGTCAAGGCAAAAGCCGAACGTGCACCGGTGCTGACCAGTTGCGCCGCCGTCACCGCGCACTGCGCACCCGCATAGGCGGCTGCCCAGGTGCCTGCTGTCAACGGCGTGCCAGCGTCGTACGAGAACAAGCCCATGCGCGCAGCAAAGTTGGCGGGCAGTATGTCGGAGCGAAAACTGCGCACCGGCCATACCGACGGCAGCGCATCGCGCTCGGCGTTCGCCGGGTCCAGCGCCACCCACTCGCTCCAGGCGCTCGCCAGAAAGTCCAGATAGCGCGGGCTGTGCACCCGCTGCAAGAGCTCCAGGCCATGGTCCTGCGGCGCACGCACATCGCCCTGGCCACGCCGCTGCAGCTCTTGCAGCACGTAGTCGGCGCGCGCAGGCACTTCGAAACACGGCACCAACTGGCCGCGGTACATCTCGACCTTGCCCTGGTGCAGGGCGTGCTGGTGGTTGTAGACGGTGATCATGCGAAAGCTCTTTCCAAGCAGAAGTGAATGCCCGAAAGTATGCCGCTCCAGCGCTGGAATAGCTTTGCTTTATGCCCCCGCTTCAGGCTAGCATGCGCATAGAAACAAGCTTTTTACGCCACATCATGAGTACAAAATTACCCATAGCCACGCTAGACAGCACAGATCGCACTATTTTGCGGCTACTGCAAAAAGACGGCAACTTGTCCACCCCGCAGCTGGCCGAGCAGCTGGCCCTGAGCACCACGCCCTGCTGGCGCAGGCTGAAGCGGCTGGAGGATGCCGGTTTCATCACCGGCTACGAAGCCCGGCTGGACCGGCGCAAGCTGGGCCTGGACATCCTGGCGTTTGTGCAAATCACCTTCGGCGTGGTGACCGGCAGCGCCATCCAGCAGTTTGAAGACACCATCGCCCAGCGGCCCGAGGTATTGTCCTGCCACAAGGTGACCGGCCAGGCCGACTACCTGCTGCAGGTAGTGGCCCCCAGCCTGGACGCCTACAGCGACTTCGTGGAAACCGTGCTGCGCAGCCTGCCCGGCATCAGCCTGATCCATTCCAGCCTGGCGCTACGCGAAATCAAGGCATCGGGCCAGTTGCCGGTACCCGCCGTCGATTTATAAGAAACATGTCGCCAGCGCAGATAGTACCTGCGCAAGCAGCTATGTTTTAAATAGCAAATCAGACTCAGTGGTAAAAGCCCAGCACCATCGCCCCGGCGGTGATCAACACACAGGCTAGGCCACGCCGCAGGGTCAGCGGCTCGCCCAGGAACAGCGCGCCAATGAGCGCGGCGAACAGCACCGAGGTTTCGCGCAGCGCCGACACCGTGCCCATGGGCGCACGCGCCACGGCCCAGATCACAATGCCGTAGGACGCCAGCGACATCGCCCCACCACCCAACCCGGTCCAGACGGCGCGCGCCCCCAGATCGCGCGGCCAGGCGCGGTGCTGCCACCAGTACAGCAGCAGCATGGCCAAGCTGTCCAGCACAAACAGCCAGCCCGCATAGGCCAGCGCATCGCCAGCCGCCCGCGCGCCCAGCCCATCGACCACGGTGTAGGCGGCGATAAAGGCGCCGGTGGTCACCGCCGTCAGCGGCCCGGCCAGCGCCATGCCCCGGCGCAGCTCCGCCAGGCTGAAGATGCCCACCGAGATCAACACCACGCCCAGCCAGACCCACAGACCCATGTTCTCGCCCACAAACAAAGCCGCACCGATGGACACCAGCATGGGCGACGAGCCGCGCGCGATCGGGTAGGACTGGCCGAAGTCGCCCACCTTGTAGGCCCGCACCAGAAACACGTTGTAGCCCACATGCAAGGCCACGCCCAGCGCCACGTAGACCCAGCTGGCCGGCAGCGGAAACGGCCGCAGCAGCGCCAGCGGCAGCCCGCCCAGGCCGGCGCCCACCATCATCAGCGTCAGCACCGCCTTGCGGTCGGCACCGGGGCTGCTTTTCAGCATCGCGTTCCAGCTGGCATGGCAGAGCGCGGCGCAGAGGACCAGGAGAATGACGGTGGGGGTCATGCCATCAACCACTTCATACCGTGATCCGATTTAAGACATAACCGGCGGCAGCAAAATAGGGCGCTTTAGACGCTGCGTTCATCACGGAATTCAAGCCACAGCAGCACAGACATCCTGGTGAAACAAATCAGCCTGTCCGCACAACAGACGCACTCGCGGCCATTCCTGGGTAATAACTTGGCTATAGGCAAGGTATTCACTTCGTTTTTTGCGAATACGCGTGGCTTTTGGAAGTATGGACAATGCCTGCTCCATCTCCAGATTGCATTCGATGCCGGCATGAAGCGGATGGTTCTCCGGTAAACATGCTGCGGCCAGCCAAGCCTCACTGGCCTTGGAAGGAATGCACAAAACAGCTTGCGGCCCCGGCGCCGGAATACCAAGCCAGTTAAGCGCCACTATGCGAAGTTGCGCAACGGTATCAGCAGCCGGAGGGCATGGACGAGCACAAGGCAGAACTAACGAACCTGCGGCAGCCCTTGCAAACTCAGGGCCGTAATCGGCGTACTGTTTGTGAGCAACATCGGCATCAAGGTGAAGCACGACCAAATCAAACAACTCCAATTTGGGGTCCGCCATCAAAGTTACATGCCCTCCAGATCGGAAGGAGCTACACCACTTGAAAACACCGCCCCATCCAGTACCGACCTCGGGCTTGGTTGCTTCTGGCTGCAATAGTTGCAGAAGAAATGGCTGCTCCAAAACAGCCTTCAGTGCCGCCTCAATAATGACCAGATCAGTCGCCCCCTCGGCGATCAGCGCGATCCGCAAATCAGACATTCGGCACGGCCCCCAGATTCCCCATCAGCCATAAGCGCGACAAGGGAAAATCCACGTTAAGAGAACGCAAACGGTCGGTAATGATGATCCGGTTGATGCGCGTCTTGCCCTCACTATTACGTTCGACAGCGAACAAGCGCACTTCATCGTCGCTCAAATCGAGCCCATCCAGCACAGCCGGGTTATGCGCCGTAAACAAAAGTTGTCTATCAGCGCCTGATTGAGTCAACCAGTACGACAACTTGGCGGTCAATCGGGTGACAAGACGGGGGTTGAGTGCCTGGTCCAAATTATCAATTGCAAGCAGCCTAGGCGCCGCCGGAGACAGGCATAGCAAAGCGGTAAACAAAACATACAAAGCACCTTCACTCGCGTCATAAGCCGTCAATGTATTGCGACTCTTTTTCATGAACCGATCTGTGAATCGCAACACGTGCTTAGAACGAGGCACCGCAGGTGACAACAACGACCCAGCAGAGTCCGTGGTATCAATATCCGCCACCCAGTCCAATAGCTCCAGCACGCTATCGAGCACGTCTCCAGAGCTATCGGACATGCTTTTTCGGAAGTCTGCAAAAGCTTCTGCCAATCGCCCACCCGAAAGACCCAAAGGATCGCGCGACTGGACATCGGACGTAATGCCACGCAAGGTGGGCGTATTGGGGCAGTAAATAGCGTAATTTTGAAGCACACCAATGAGCCGGGCTGCGGGATTTTCGGAGGCAAGTTCAACCACTTTTAACGCGGCAAGACCTGCGCTTTCCGCCAGATTAGTTCCCGTGCTGCGCACGCCACGCGACACAATAACGTTCGTACCGTCCGACAAAGACTCGGTCTTGAAAGACCATGCGGGATTAGGATTGTCCAGCGGATTGAGCAGTGACACCCGAAACTTGGCCCCATCATCTTCGACAGCGCTTAGCACGATTTGCGGAGGGGTGTTACCCGCTTCAAACGAGGTTTTAAACAGACGAGGCATACCAGCACGAACCCCTCGACGCATCAAGGACTCATCGTCCACCTTGCCGCTAGCCGCTGCACCAAGCACGCCAACCGCCTCAAGAATATTGCTCTTACCAACGCCGTTAGCACCAATAAAGCAATTAACTCGTCCCAGTTCCACAGGCTCAGACGCAATGGATTTGAAGCCGTCGATCTGGATGGTTCGGATCATGAACACACTCCTCTAAATTATTTTTTCACCTGCGGGATTCTAGGGGGTTGAGTCGCCGTCATATCTATATTCACGTGAGAAATAGTCCGCGAGCGCAGGTAAGAACTACGTCATAAGCTACATTTTTTATAGTAAAAATTTAACGCGCCAGCACCGGCTTCAAGGCCACGCCCGTCGCCGTGCCCAGCTTGACGACCTTTTCCGGCGGCGCAGCCGCCACGATGCGGCCGCCGGCGTTGCCGCCGTCCGGGCCCAGGTCGATGATCCAGTCGGACTCGGCGATCACGTCCAGGTCATGCTCGATGACCACCACGCTGTGGCCGCCATCGACCAGGCGGTGCAGCACGCGTATCAGCTTTTCCACATCGGCCATGTGCAGGCCCACGGTGGGTTCGTCCAGCACGTACAGGGTGTGCGGAGCCTTCTGGCCGCGGCGGGTGATGTCGTCGCGTACCTTGGCCAGCTCGGTCACCAGCTTGATGCGCTGGGCTTCTCCGCCGCTCAAGGTCGGCGATGGCTGGCCTATGGTCAGGTAGCCCAGGCCCACGTCCTTCAGCAGCTGCAGCGGATAGGCGATGACGGGCATCACCGCGAAGAAGTCGACAGCTTCGTCCACCTCCATCTGCAGCACGTCGCCAATGCTCTTGCCGCGCCAGGTGACGGTCAGGGTCTCGGGGTTGAAGCGCGCACCATGGCAGGTTTCGCACTTCACCTTCACATCCGGCATGAAGCTCATGGCGATGGTGCGCAGGCCCTGGCCTTCGCAGCTCGGGCAGCGGCCGTCGCCGGTGTTGAACGAGAAGCGCGCTGGGCCGTAGCCACGAGCGCGGGCTTCCAGCGTGTCGGCGAACAGCTTGCGGATGGTGTCCCAGAAGCCGATGTAGGTGGCCGGGCAACTGCGCGGGGTTTTGCCGATGGGCGTCTGGTCCACTTCCAGCACGCGGTCGATGGCGGCAAAGCCGGCCACATCCGCACAACCCAGCCAGGCGGGGCGCTGGCCGGCGGCCCAGCTGTCGCGCCCGGCCTTGGTACTGCGCTGGACCACGGCGGTCTGCACATTGGCCAGCAGCACGTCGCGCGCCAGCGTCGATTTGCCCGAGCCGCTGACGCCGGTGACAGCCACCAGGCGCTTGAGCGGAATCTGCACGCTGACGTTCTGCAGGTTGTGCATGGTGGCGCCGCTGACGGTCAGCCACTGCAGCGGCTCGGCGATGGCCACGGCCTCGGTGGCGGCGTCTGCTGCAGCCTTCTTCTTAGCTGCGGCCTTGGTCTTGGCCGTGGGTACTTCGTAGGGCAGATCGGCCACCGGTACCGCCACGGCAGCCGGGTCGAACGCCTCCACCACGCGCCGCGCCTTCAAGGGATGGCGCATGGCGTGCAGCAGGTAGCGGCCGGTCACGGATTCGCTGGCATCGGAAATATCGGCCACCTTGCCCTGCGCCACCAGCCGACCACCACGCTTGCCGGCGCTGGGGCCGATGTCGATGATGTGGTCGGCGCGGCGGATGGTGTCTTCGTCGTGTTCCACCACCACCAGGGTGTTGCCCTTGCTGCTCAGGCTGTGCAGCGCGTTCAGCAGGATGTGGTTGTCGCGCGCATGCAGGCCGATGGTCGGCTCGTCGAGGATGTAGCAGACGCCTTGCAGATTGCTGCCCAGCTGGGCCGCCAGGCGGATGCGCTGGGCCTCGCCGCCGCTGAGGGTGGGGGCACCACGGTCCAGCGTCAGATAGCCCAGGCCCACTTCTTCCAGAAACTCTAGGCGGCTCTGGATCTCGGGCACCAGGTCGCGGGCGATGTCGGTTTCGCGCTGGCTCATTTCACCGGCAACCTGCAGCGACTGCACCCACTGGCGGATGTCGGTCACGCTGAGGCGCGCCAGGTCGGTGATGCCGACGTTGGCAAAGCGCACGGCCCGGGCCGTGGCGTTCAGACGCGTGCCCTGGCAGGTCGGGCAGGCCACGTCGTGCAGGTCTTCGACTTCGGGCTCGGCAAAGGTCTGCTCGCGGCCGCCCTGGTCGTCGGCGCGCACCGAGTCGTCGAACACGGCACGCTGGTCCTTGGTCAGCTTCACGCCCGTGCCCACGCAGTCGGGGCACCAGCCGTGCTTGCTGTTGTAGCTGAACAAACGCGGGTCCAGCTCGACGTAGCTGGTGCTGCACACCGGGCAGGCGCGCTTGCTGGAGAACACCATTACTTTGCCGATATGGGCGGTTGGCAGGCCGTCGGCCATGGCTTCCTTCAGGCCGTCGATGCCGACCAGCACATGGACCACGCCCTTGCCATGTTCCAGCGCGGTGGCCAGGCCTTCGCGCAGCCGGGCCTCGTTGCCGGGGCCGACGTCCAGGCTCAGCACCGGCAACTCTACCGTGTGCTCCTTGAAGCGGTCGATGCGCGGGAAGCCCGTGGTCGGCAGAAAGTCGCCGTCCACCCGCAGGTGGCTGTAGCCGCGCGGCCGTGCCCAATCGGCCAGCTCGGTGTAGACGCCCTTGCGGTTGATGACCAGCGGCGCCAGCAGGCCGATGTGCTGGCCCCGGAAGGTTTTCAGCAGCTGGGCGGCGATGCTGTCCGGCGTTTGCGGCTGTACCGCCGCACCGTCTTTCACGCAATGCTGTATGCCCAGCTTCACGTAGAGCAGGCGCAGGAAGTGCCAGACCTCGGTGGTTGTGCCCACGGTGGACTTGCGACCGCCACGGCTGAGGCGCTGCTCGATGGCCACGGTCGGCGGAATGCCGTAGACCGCGTCCACCTCGGGCCGGCCCGCGGGTTGCACGATGCTGCGCGCATAGGCGTTCAGCGACTCCAGGTAGCGGCGCTGGCCTTCGTTGAACAAGATGTCGAAGGCCAGCGTGGACTTGCCGGAGCCGCTGACGCCGGTGACCACATTGAACTGGCCGCGCGGAATGTCCACGCTCAGCGACTTCAGGTTGTGCTCCTTGGCGTTGACGATCTGGATCGCATTCGGCGGCACTACGCGCGCCGCCTGCTTCGCCAGCCAGGCCGGCGTCTTTTCTTTCACCACCTGGGCACCGGTGCCCAGCGTCGACTCGTACTCGCGCAGCGCGGCACCGGTATGGGAGGTGGCGTGCAGGCGCACTTCTTCGGGCATGCCCTGGGCGACCACCAGGCCGCCGCCGTAACCGCCCTCCGGCCCCATATCGATCAGCCAGTCGCTGGCGCGGATCACGTCCAGGTTGTGCTCGATCACCACCATGGAATGCCCGGCGTCCAGCAGCTTGCGCAGCGCGCGCATCAGCTTGGCGATGTCGTCAAAGTGCAGGCCGGTGGTCGGCTCGTCGAACAGGAACAGCGTGCCCTTCTTGGCGACCGGCTGCCGGCCATTGCTTTTCGCCGCCTCGGCCAAAAAGCCGGCCAGCTTCAGGCGCTGGGCCTCGCCACCGCTCAATGTGGGCACTGGCTGGCCCAGCTTCACGTATTCCAGGCCTACATCCACAATCGGCTGCAGCGCACGTATGACGTCGCGGTCACCTTCAAAAATAATAGCAGCCTCGGCCACTGTCAGGTCCAGGACGTCGGCCACGTTCAGCTGGACCAGGCGGGCATCGGCCACGGCGCGGCGCTCTATCGTCACCTCCAGAATCTCAGGCCGGTAGCGCTTGCCATCGCAGTCCGGGCAGCGCAGGTACACGTCGCTGAGGAACTGCATTTCCACATGCTCGAAGCCCGAGCCGCCGCAGGTAGGGCAACGCCCGTCGCCGCTGTTGAAGCTGAACTTGCTGGCGGTGTAGCCGCGCTGGCGCGACAGCGCGGCGTTGGCAAAAATCTCGCGGATGGCATCCCAGGCACCCACATAGCTGGCGGGGTTGGAGCGCGCGGTCTTGCCGATGGGCGACTGGTCCACAAACACCACTTCGCTGAGGTAGTCGGCGCCCAGCAGGCGGTCGTGCAGGCCCGGGGTTTCGGTGGCCTTGCCAAAGTGGCGCATCAGCGCCGGGGCCAGCACGTCCTGGATCAGCGTGGACTTGCCCGAGCCGCTGACGCCGGTGATACACACCAGGCGCTGCAGCGGGAATTCGACCGACACGTTCTGCAGATTGTTTTGCCGCGCGCCTTCCAGCACCAGGCGCGGCGTGGCGTCGGTCACCAGCTTCTTGAAGCCCATGCCTATGGTCTTGCGGCCACCCAGGTAGGCGCCGGTCAAGGTGTTGGCGTGGCGCAGGTCGTCTGTCGTACCGTCGAAGACGATTTGCCCACCGCGCGCGCCGGGGCCCGGGCCCATATCTATCATGCGGTCGGCCGCCAGCATCACCGCCGGGTCGTGCTCGACCACCACCAGGGTGTTGCCGGCATCGCGCAGGCGCTGCATGGCCTCGATGATGCGGTGCATGTCGCGCGGGTGCAGACCGATGCTGGGCTCGTCCAGCACGAACAAGGTGTTCACCAGCGAGGTACCCAGCGCCGTGGTCAGGTTGATGCGCTGTACCTCGCCGCCGCTGAGGGTACGGCTTTGCCGGTCCAGCGTCAGGTAGCCGATGCCTACGTCGCAGAGGTATTTGAGGCGGGTGGTGATTTCATCGAGCAACAGCTTCAGCGCCTGCTCGTCACCACTTTGGCTGCTGCGCTCGGTATGCATTCCCAGGATGCGCTCGGCCTGCAGGTCGAAGAAGCGGCGCAGCCGGTCTATCGGTAGCAGCATCAGGTCGTGCAGGCACAGGCCGGGCAAGGCCTCCAGCTGGGCGCGGCTCCAGGACACGCCCTGGGGCAGATGGCGCTTGGCGGGGTCTAACACCGCATTCGCATCCTCCACACTGCCCAGGCGCCACAGCAGGCTCTCGGTCTTCAGCCGGGCGCCCGCGCAGGCAGAGCAGGTGGTGTAGCTGCGGTACTTGGACAGCAGCACCCGGATGTGCATTTTGTAGGACTTGGTTTCCAGGTATTCGAAGAAGCGCTTCACGCCGAACCAGTGCTGGTTCCACTTGCCGTTCCAGTTGGGTGACCCGTTGATCACCCAGTGCTGGTGCTCGGGCGTGAGCTTGTAATACGGCGTGTCGCGCGGGATGCCGGCCGCCTCGGCGTGGCGCATCAGGTCGTCCTGGCATTCCTGCCAGGCGGGGGTCTGCATGGGCTTGATGGCGCCGGAGCGCAGGGTCAGCTTGTCGTTCGGGATCACCAGGCCGTAATCCACGCCGATCACGCGGCCAAAGCCCTTGCAGGTCTCGCAGGCGCCCACCGGCGAGTTGAAGGAGAACATCGACGGAATCGGGTCGGTGTAGCGCACATCGCTCTCGGCGCAGTGCAGGCCGGTGGAGAACTTCCACAGCTGAGGTTCAGCGCCCTCCTCGGCCGGCAGCACATACACATTCAGCCGGCCGCCGCCACGCTTGATGGCCACCTCAATCGCTTCCAGCGCACGGGACTTTTCGGCACCAGCAATGCGAAAACGGTCGGCCACCACGTCCAGCACCTTGCGGGTGGCCGGGGCCACGGCCTTCTTGCTGGGTTTGGCGGGCGTGGCAGGCGCCTCCACCGCCACTTCACGCTCGGCCTGCACGCGGGTGAAACCGCTGGCCGACAGCCATTGGGCAACTTCTTCGGCCGTTGTATTGCCGGGCAGCTCCACCGGGAAAGTGAGTACCAACCGGGGGTCTTGTGCCGCCGCCGCGCGCTCGCACAGCTCGGCGTAAATGCTCTCCGACGTGTCATGCCGCACCGGCAGCGCGGTGACGCGGTCGAACAGGTTGCCAGCGCGGGCGAACAACAGCTTCAAATGGTCGTTCAGCTCAGTCATCGTGCCGACGGTGGAGCGGCTGGAACGCACCGGGTTGGTCTGGTCGATGGCGATCGCCGGGGGCACGCCCTCGACCTTGTCCACGGCCGGCTTGTCCATACGGTCCAGGAACTGGCGCGCATAGGCCGAGAAGGTCTCTACATAGCGGCGCTGCCCCTCGGCGAACAAGGTATCGAACACCAGGCTGGACTTGCCTGACCCGCTGGGCCCCGTGACCACCGTGAGTTCACCGGTGCGGATGTCCAGGTCGATGTTCTTCAGATTGTGCTGGCGCGCACCGCGAATGCGGATGGTTCCCTGGGTCATAAGTGGGTGCTCGGATGGGTAAGGCGGACCATTGTAGGGAGCGCCCGACACGCAGCGAGACCAGGGGTTATTGCCTTAAAAAACCCACTAACGCACCATGCCCTGGGTGAACGACAAGGCCTGGGCGGCCTCGCGCAAATATTCGCGCACATCATCCAGACCAGGGCCTACGTGGCGGTCGATTCGGCGGATGTACGGACATGTCAGCGTGGCCAGCGCGGTGTGGTCAGGCCCCAGGATAGGGAAAGAAATATCCACCACGCCGAAGGACTGGGCGCTTTCGCGCTCCAGATAGCCCCGTTCGCGGATGGCAGCCAAGGTCTGCGCCAGGTTGTCCGCAGAGATGGGCACCTCTCCATCCAACGGAGTATGCTCGGCCAGCATGGCCTTGAAACGTCCCTCGTCCGCGTAGGCCAGCAGCAAATGGCCGGAAGCCGTGTCCAGCAGGCCCACGCGCGCGCCGCGCTGCACGGCAAAGCTCCAGCCGCTGGGACTGTTGATTTGCGCGCTGATGAGCACATTGCCCCGGTCGTACACCCCCATGTGGCAAGACTGCTCGGCGCGGCGGGTGAAGTCGTCCATGATGGGCAAGGCCTGGTTGATCAGACGGCTTAGCGGCGGGTGCATGTTCGCCAGGGCAAACAGTTTCAGGCTCAGGGCGTAACGGTCGCCCGAGGGCGTGCGCATCACGTACTGGCGCACGACCAGCCGCTCCAGCATGCGGTAAATCTCACTGGCACTGCGGTCCATTTCTTTCACGATTTCAGCGCGCGTGAGACCATGCGGCTGGGTAGCCAGCAACTCCAGAATATCCAGGCCCTTGTCCAGTGCGGGCGCGCGGTAGCGCTCGTCGGCGCCCGGGCCTGCATCTGGGACTTCTTCGACTTTGGGACGGCGGCCGCGGGGTTTGCTTGCTGTGGCGGACATGGGGTGATCTTTACATGGGCTGACGGTTTTTATAGCAGACGCCACAAGCCCTAGGGAAACTACCAGGGCTGCCGAGGCGTAACATGCCTATCATTATTCTTCATATATGAATTGTTTGTTCATATTTGAATTAAATAAAATGGAGCGAAAAATGGGTCAAGGCAGACTGCAAGGCAAAACCGTGCTGATTACCGCAGCAGCGCAAGGCATAGGGCGTGCCAGTGCTCTGGCGTGTGCGGCCGAGGGCGCCCGCGTGATTGCCACGGACATCAACCAGGCCCTGCTGGACAGCCTGGCAGCCGAACACAGCAGCATCCAGATAGAACTGCTGGACGTACGCAGCGATGCCGCCGTGACCGCGCTGGCCGCCCGCACACCGCCGCTGGACGCCCTGTTCAACTGCGCCGGTATGGTGGCCAATGGCAGCATGCTGGAATGCACCGAAGCCGACTGGGACCTGAGCTTCGACCTGAATGTGAAGAGCATGTTCCGCATGACGCGCGCCTTTCTGCCTGCCATGCTGGCCAAGGCCGAAGCCACACAGGGCAGCGTGTCCATCATCAACATGGCTTCCATGGCGTCCAGCATCAAGGGCTTTGCCAACCGCTGCGCCTATGGCACCACCAAGGCGGCAGTGATCGGCCTCACCAAATCACTGGCAGCCGACTATGTGAAAGCCGGTTTGCGCGCCAATGCACTCTGCCCCGGCACGGTGGACACGCCGTCGCTGCGCGGTCGGATCGCCAGCGCAGCCGACCCGGTACAGGCCGAAAAAGACTTTGTAGCCCGCCAGCCCATGGGGCGCTTGGCCAGCGTGGACGACATCACGCCCACGGTGGTCTACCTGGCCAGCGATGAATCGCGCTTCGTCACAGGGCAAACCCTGCTGGTAGATGGCGGCGTAACCATTTAAATCGGGTGTCTACACCCTCGGCCACGCAGCAAGGCATACCGTGACACCTCTGGTTTCCGTCAACAATCTCAGCAAATCCTTCCCGGGGGTCAAGGCACTGGACAATGTGCGCTTCGACCTGCTGGCGGGTGAAGTGCATGCCCTGATGGGAGAAAACGGCGCGGGCAAATCCACGCTGATGAAAATTCTGGCCGGCGTTTACAGCAAGGACAGCGGTGAAATGCTGCTGGACGGCAAGCCGGTAGACATACAGAGCCCGGCACACGCGCAATCTCTGGCGATTGGCATCATCCACCAGGAGCTGCACCTGATGGGCCACCTGACCGCCGCACAAAACATCTACCTGGGCCGCGAACCGCGCAAGGCTGCCGGACTTTTCCTGGACGAGAACAAGCTCAACCAGGATACGCAAGCGCTGTTCAGCCGTATGAACCTGGCGCTGGCACCGACCACACCGATTGGCGAGCTGACGGTGGCCAAACAGCAAATGGTGGAGATTGCCAAGGCGCTATCCCATAAATCGCGCGTGCTGATCATGGACGAGCCCACCGCCGCACTGAACAATGCGGAGATTGACGAGCTGTTCCGCATCATCCGCCAGCTCAAAAGCGAGGGCGTGGGCATTGTCTATATCTCGCACAAGATGGACGAGATCCAGCGCATCGCCGACCGCATCACCGTGATGCGCGACGGCACATATATCAACACTGTGCCCGCGGCCACCCCCATGTCGCAGGTGATCGCCATGATGGTCGGCCGCAACCTCGAGCAAGCCGAAAAAAGCATCCCCGATACCAGCGCCAACGAGGTGCTGCTGGATGTGCGCGGCCTGAACCGTGGCCGGGTAATACGCGATGTGAGCTTCAACGTGCGCCGCGGAGAAATCGTCGGCTTCGCCGGCCTCATGGGTGCCGGGCGCACCGAGGTCGCCCGCGCGGTGTTTGGCGCAGACCCCATCGATTCGGGCGAGGTGCGGGTGCGCGGCCAAGCCATCCGCCTGAACTCGCCGGAAGACGGGGTACAGGCCGGCATTGGCTATTTGTCCGAAGACCGCAAGCACTTTGGCTTGGCCACCGGCATGGACGTAGCCGCCAACATCACCCTGCCCAGCCTGCGCCGCTGGCTGAAATGGGGCGTATTTCTCAACCAGTCGGCCATCCGCAGCATTTCACAGCAGATGGTCGAGAAGCTGCGCATCAAAACCCCGTCCATCACACAAACCGCCAAGCTGCTATCGGGCGGCAACCAACAGAAGGTGGTGATCGCCAAATGGCTGGTGCAAGACTGCGAAATACTGATTTTTGACGAACCCACGCGCGGCATCGATGTAGGCGCCAAAAGCGAAATTTACAAGCTGCTCAACGAGCTGGCAGCCCAGGGCCGCGCGATTGTGGTGATCTCCAGCGAGCTACCCGAGGTGCTGCTACTGAGCCACCGTGTGCTGGTGATGTGCGAGGGCCGCATTACCGGCGAAGTACGCGGTGACGAGGCCACCCAGGAAAGCCTGATGGCACTGGCCACAAGACGCGAGACGGATGCCAGCGCCCAAGCCGTATTGCACTGACCAACCACCGATTCATAAAAACCAGGTCCATCCATGTCTGAACCCACTTCCTCTGCATCCTGGTTGGCACGCCTCACGGGCGGACAAGCCAAACAAAAGCTGCTGGCGTTTGCCAGCCTGATTGCACTGCTGGCCATCTTCACGGCCCTCAAACCCGATGCCTTCATGACGCAGGACAACATCATCGGGATTCTGCAGTCCACCACGGTCATTGGGGTGCTGGCCATCGCCAGCACGTTCATCATCATTACCTCGGGCATCGACCTGTCGGTCGGCGTGCTGATGACCTTTTGCGCCGTGATGGCCGGCATATTTCTGGTCAACCTGGGCATGCCCCTACCGCTGGGCATTCTGTGCGCTCTGGCCATGGGCGCCTTATCAGGCTGTATTTCAGGTCTGGCCATCACCAAGCTCAAAGTGCCTCCTTTTATTGCCACGCTGGGCATGATGATGCTGCTCAAAGGCGTGTCGCTGATCATCACCCACACCCGCCCCATCTACTTCAATGATGTGGAGGGTTTTGACCAGATCGCGCTGGGCTCGCTGATCGGCGACCTGATCCCCAGCCTGCCGATTCCGAATGGCGTGTTGATCATGTTTCTGGTGGCAATCGTGTGCGCCGTGATACTGAACAAGACCGCCCTGGGCCGCTACACCTTTGCCCTGGGCAGCAACGAAGAAGCCGTACGTTTGTCCGGCGTGAATGTGGACCGCTGGAAGGTCATCATCTACACGTTCAGTGGCGGTATCTGCGGGATTGCCGGCCTGCTGATTGCATCCCGCCTCAACTCGGCGCAACCCGCGCTGGGCCAAGGCTATGAACTGGATGCAATTGCTGCCGTTGTAATTGGCGGCACCTCGCTCAGCGGTGGTGTGGGCACGATTCTGGGCACCATCATCGGCGCCTTCATCATGAGCGTGCTCATCAATGGCTTGCGCATCATGTCGGTCGCCCAGGAATGGCAGATGGTGCTGACTGGACTGATCATCATTTTGGCCGTCTACACCGATAACCTGCGGCGCAACAAGAAATAAGGAGATTGCCCGACACCCACCACCGACCTTACGCCCGGCTTGTACTGGACACCGTTTCGTTTCGCTTCATTCATTTTTACAACCACACCGTTCCATCAGGAGACAAACCATGAACGCAAAGAGAAAACTGCTCGCATTGACCGCTGGCTTGGCATTGGCTGGCTTCAGCAGCTTCGCATCGGCCCAGGAAATCTACATCCCCCTGATCTCCAAGGGCTTCCAGCACCAGTTCTGGCAAGCAGTCAAACAGGGCGCAGACCAGGCCGGCAAGGATTACAAGGTGAAGGTCACCTTCGAAGGCCCGGAAACAGAGCAACAGGTGGACAAGCAAATCGACATGCTGTCTGCCGCACTGGCCAAGAAGCCAGCAGCCATTGGTTTTGCCGCACTGGACAGTAAGGCCGCCATTCCATTGCTGAAAAAGGCCCAGGCTGCCAAGATTCCGGTGATCGCATTTGACTCGGGAGTCGACAGCGACATCGCGCTGACCACGGCACAGACCGACAGCAAAGCCGCTGCGGCGCTGGCGGCCGACAAGATGGCCGAAAAGATTGGCGGCGAAGGCGAAGTCGCCGTGATTGGCCACGACCAGACCAGCACCACCGGCACCGGCCGACGCGACGGTTTTGTGGACCAGATCAAGGCCAAGTACCCCAAGATCAAAGTAGTGGACATCCAGTACGGCGGTGGCGACCACCTCAAGTCGGCTGAAATCGCCAAGACATTGCTGCAAGCCCATCCCCAGCTGAAGGGCATCTTCGGCACCAACGAAGGTTCGGCCATCGGTGCCGGCAAGGGCCTGAAAGAGGCCAAGAAAACCGGCGTGATCATCATCGGCTTTGACTCGGGCAAGGCCCAGAAAGACATGATCAACGACGGCACCATCGCTGGCGCCATCACGCAAAACCCGGTGGGTATTGGCTACAAGACGGTGGAAGCAGCCGTGAAGGCGCTCAAGGGCGAGAAGCTGCCGAAGATCATCGACACCGGCTTCTACTACTACGACAAGAGCAATATGAAAGACGCCAAGATCGCGGCCGTTCTTTACGATTGATTCGTCTGTGGGCAAGCGGATGCGGGGGCATCCCTTGCCCATTTTTTTGACTGCAAAGGAAGCACAGTGAAACTTTTACGCTACGGATTGCCAGGCCAGGAAAAGCCTGGCGTATTGGACAGCCAAGGCCGTGTGCGCGATCTGTCGGGCGTGATCGCCGATGTCGCAGATGCAGCCTTGCTGCCCGAAAGCCTGGCGCGTCTACGTGGCGTGAACCTGGACAGCCTGCCCTTGGTAGCGGGTATGCCCCAAAAAGACCTACGCCTGGGCCCCTGCGTGGGCAGCGTAGGCAAGTTCATATGCATTGGCCTGAACTACTCAGACCATGCAGCCGAAAGCGGCATGCAAGTACCACCGGAACCCGTGGTATTCAACAAATGGACCAGCGCCATCGTCGGACCGAATGACCAGGTGGAGATTCCGCGCGGCTCGGTCAAGACAGATTGGGAAGTCGAGCTGGGCGTCGTCATAGGCCAAGGCGGTCGCTACATCAGCGCAGCGGATGCCCTGTCGCACGTGGCCGGCTATTGCGTGGTCAACGACGTGTCCGAGCGCGAATACCAACTGGACCGCAGCGGCACCTGGGACAAAGGCAAAGGTTGCGACACCTTCGGCCCCATCGGCCCCTGGTTGGTCACAGCAGATGAAGTACCTGACCCACAGGCCCTGAAGATGTGGCTGGAAGTGGACGGCAAGCGCTACCAGAACGGCAGCACATCGACCATGGTCTACGGCGTGCAGTTTTTGATTGCCTACCTGAGTCGCTTCATGAGTCTGCAGCCCGGCGACGTGATTTCCACGGGCACCCCACCCGGCGTAGGCATGGGGCAGAAGCCTCCCGTGTATCTACGCGCTGGGCAATCCATCCACCTGGGCATTGATGGCCTGGGCACCCAAACACAAGTCACCGTACAAGCCTGACATGAGCAAAGTCACCAATCTGCGCGTCCTGGACGTGCGCTTCCCCACCTCGCAACACCTGGATGGCTCCGATGCCATGAATCCGGACCCGGACTATTCCGCGGCCTATGTGATTCTGGAAACCGACCAACCCGGCCTGGAAGGCCACGGCCTGACCTTCACCATTGGCCGTGGTAACGAAATCTGCTGCGCCGCCATTGAGGCCATGCGGCATCTGGTGGTGGGCCTGGACATGGACTGGGTCGCCGAGGACATGGGCCGCTTCTGGCGCTACATCACCTCCGACAGCCAGCTGCGCTGGATTGGCCCGGACAAGGGCGCCATCCACCTGGCCACCGGTGCCGTGGTCAACGCGGTCTGGGACCTGTGGGCCAAGCAAGAAGGCGTGCCGGTATGGAAACTGGTCTCGCGCATGAGTCCCGAGGAGTTGGTCAAACTGATCGACTTCCGCTACATCACCGACTGCATCACACCCGAAGAAGCGCTGACGCTGTTGAAGAAACAAGCTGAGGGCAAGGAAGAACGCTGGGCCACGCTGGAGCGTGAAGGTTACCCCTGCTACACCACCTCGGCCGGCTGGCTGGGCTATGACGATGACAAGCTGCGCCGCCTGTGCAAAGAGGCCACCGACGCAGGCTTCAACCACATCAAGCTGAAAGTAGGCCGCGACAAGGCCGACGACATTCGCCGCCTGCGTATTGCCCGCGAAGCGCTGGGACCAGACCGCCACCTGATGATTGACGCCAACCAGGTCTGGGAAGTCAATCAGGCCGTGGAATGGGTACGCGAACTGGCATTTGCCAAACCCTGGTTCATTGAAGAGCCGACCAGCCCAGACGACATCGAAGGCCACCGCGTGATCCGCGAAGGCGTGCACCCGGTCAAGGTCGCCACCGGCGAGATGTGCCAGAACCGCGTCATCTTCAAGCAGCTCATCATGCGCGGCGCCATCGACGTGGTACAGATCGACTCCTGCCGCCTGGGCGGTGTGAACGAAATCCTGGCCGTGATGTTGATGGCGGCCAAGTACAACTTGCCAGTGTGCCCACACGCAGGTGGCGTAGGCCTGTGTGAATACGTGCAGCACCTGTCCATGATCGACTACCTGTGTATCGCCGGCACCCGCGAAGGACGTGTCATCGAGTATGTAGACCATCTGCACGAGCACTTCCTGGAGCCCTGCGTGATCCAGAACGCAGCCTATATGCCACCCCAGGCGCCAGGCTTCTCCATCGAGATGAAGGCAGCCTCGTTACAAGAGTACCAATTCAAGCCCAAGGCCCGCACCACGGCCTGATGCAGCGCAATGCCTGCCGCAGCCAAAGCCCACAAGCAAGGGACCACGGCAGCGGCCCAACGACAACTGGATAAAGAACGCACATGGATTTGCATCTGAAAAACAAGGTAGTCATCGTGACCGGTGGCGCCAGCGGCATAGGCGCAGCCATATCACTCACGCTGGCACAGGAAGGCGCCATTCCGGTGATCTTCGGCAAAAGCCCCATGCCGGCCGACTTTGCAGCGCAGCTGCAGGGTCACACGCATGCATTCTTCCAGGTAGAGCTATCCGACGACGCAGCCTGCAAGAACGCGGTCGCGCAAACCCTGGAGCGCTTTGGTCAACTAGATGGACTGGTGAACAACGCAGGCATCAACGACAACATCGGACTGGACGCCGGGCGAGACGCCTTTGTGGGCTCGCTGGAACGCAACCTGATCCATTACTACGTGATGGCCCACTACTGTGTGCCGCACCTAAAGGCATCCAAAGGCGCCATCGTGAACGTGTCGTCCAAAACTGCCATTACCGGCCAGGGCAATACCAGCGGCTACTGTGCGTCGAAAGGTGCGCAGCTATCGCTGACGCGCGAATGGGCGGCCGCTTTGCTAAACGACGGCGTACGGGTGAATGCGGTCATTCCGGCCGAGGTAATGACGCCGCTATACGAGCGCTGGATCAGCAGCTTTGACAATGCAGCCGAAAAGCTGGCGTCCATCACGGCCAAAATTCCGCTGGGCCACCGCATGACCACATCCGAGGAACTTGCGCGCATGACCGTCTTCCTGCTGTCCGACGCCTCATCCCACACCACCGGACAATGGATTTTCGTGGATGGCGGCTACACACATCTGGACAGAGCACTGTCCTGATACCTGCGGTCAAAGGAGCCTGTGCCATGAAAGTGTCGAATGCGAAAATCTCCCACATCCTGTTCGCCGGATTTGGCCTGATGCTGCTGGTGTACCTGCTCTCCAGCGCACTGAATGCAACGATGATGCGCAGAATGCAGGCGAATCTGGAAACCATGGAAAAGCACAACAATGTGCAGATTGCCATCGCATATGACCTCTACAAATCGGTGGCAAAAATCAGCCTGTCGGTGCGCAAAATCATCTTGCTCAACAGCGACGCCGAGATTGCCGAGGAAATCAAAGCCTACAAGAACGAGCTGGACCACTACCAAGCCATCCGTCAGCGACTGAATGCTTCCAGCCAGGGCGCGGACATTGATGCCTCCTGGAAGACGGTGGACGCGGCCTTTCAGAAGTCGGCGCCACTGCTTGCCAGCCTATATGCCAGCGTGCAGGAACACAAGGACTCCGAAGCCATCAAGACACTTGATCTCGTAGGGAATGCGATAGACGCCTGGCAGCAATCGCTGGACGCGGGCATGCTGCACCAGCAACAGGAAAACGCAACCGCATTCAAAAGCTCCAGTGACGCCTACCAGGCCGCCCTGATCCAATCCTTGTCGGTGTGCGTGGCCAGCATCGTCATTGCCCTGGTGCTATCAGTTGGCATCGTCCGCCTGCTGTCGTCACAACTGGGCGGTGAACCCAAGGAAGCCACTTCAGTGGCGGTGCGTATTGGTGCCGGGGACCTGACCCAGGCCATCCCCGTCCAGGCGACAGATACCCGCAGCCTGATGGCGGCCATGGACGGTATGCAGGCCAGCCTGACGCAGGTGGTGGTCAGCGTGCGCAATGGAGCAGAATCGGTCGCTATGGCCAGTGCAGAAATAGCCAAAGGCAACCAGGACCTGAGTACCCGCACCGAGCGGCAAGCCAGCGCCCTCGAAGAAACCTCGGCGTCCATGGAAGAGCTGGACTCCATCGTCAAGCAAAACGCCGAAGGCGCACGCGAAGCCAATCGCCTGGCACAGCAAGCCTCCACTGTCGCCTCGGAAGGCGGTGCCGTGGTAGGCCAAGTGGTAGAGACCATGCGCGGCATCAACACGGCCTCACGCAAGATCGAGGACATCATCGGCGTGATCGATGGCATCGCCTTTCAGACCAATATCCTGGCGCTGAACGCGGCAGTGGAAGCCGCGCGGGCCGGCGAGCAAGGCCGGGGCTTTGCCGTGGTGGCATCCGAAGTGCGCTCGCTGGCCGGGCGCTCCGCCCAGGCCGCCAAGGAAATTAAAAGCCTGATCGGCTCCAGCGTAGAGCGCGTGGCAGTAGGCAGCCAGCAGGCAGACAAGGCCGGCGCCACCATGGAGCAGGTTTTGACAGCCATCCAAAGAGTCACGGGCATCATGGCCGAAATCAGCGCCTCCAGCGCGCAGCAAAGCCAGGGTGTGTCGCAAATCGGCGAAGCCATCCGCGAGATGGACCAGGTTACGCAGCAAAACGCGGCCCTGGTAGAGCAGATGGCGGCAGCGGCCAGTAGCCTGCAAAACCAGGCCAGCGATCTGGTGGGAACCGTTGCACAGTTCCAGGTCGTCTCCTCCGAGCCCGACGGCCAGTACGCATTGCTGACGCACAAGCTGTAAGCATGCGCTACGCCCTGGCACTGGACCTGGTGGACGATGCCGAGCGTATTGCCGAGTACGAACGTGCCCACGTAAAAATCTGGCCAGAAGCCCACGCACACTTGCGCACCCAGGGCGTGCTGGGCATGGAGATTTACCGCCTGGGTACCCGCCTCTTCATGGTGATGGAGGTGGACCCAGCGGTCTACAACGCAGAGCGCATGGCGCAGGCATCTCTGACCAACCCAGCCATCGTGCGCTGGGAAGAGCTGATGTGGACCTACCAGGCCCCCACACCCTGGACGCCAGTGGGCGAAAAATGGGTGCCCATGGCGAAAATATTCGACCTGGCCAGCCAGTAGAAACAGCGGCTTACCCTCAGTTGCCAATACGCAGATGATTGGCAATCGTATTGCTTGACCTTTCTCAATGGATCTGGCGCCCAGCCTGGCTAGCATGGTTCCTTGTCAAAAGAGGAAGCATGCGTATGCAAGCATATTTTGTCGGCGGCGGTATCGGCTCTCTCGCCGGGGCCGCGTTCATGGTCCGCGATGCGAAAGTCCCTGGTTCCCGCATCACCATCTTCGAGAGCACCCCGCTGCTGGGCGGTAGCCTGGATGCCGCACTCAGGCCCGAGTCGGGCTACTCGCTGCGCGGCGGCCGCATGCTCACCACCGACCACTATGAATGCCTGTGGGATTTATTGAAGACGATACCGTCACTCGATCACCCGGGCGAATCGATCTACAGCGAAACCGTGCGCTTCAATCAGGCGCACCCTGCCCACTCGCGGGCGCGTTTGGTAGACCACAACCGCTTCAAGCAAGATGTGTCTTCCATGGGCTTCAGCAACGCAGACCGCATTGAGCTGCTACGACTGGCCGAAACCTCCGAGGAGACCCTCGGCACAAGCCGCATCACCGATTGGCTTTCGCCGCCCTTCTTTCAAACCAATTTCTGGTGGATGTGGCAAACCACGTTCGCCTTCCAACCCTGGCATAGCGCCGTTGAACTCAAGCGCTATCTGCACCGCTTTATGAACGAGTTCCCGCGCATGGCATCGCTGGCCGGCGTAAAGCGCACCGTCTACAACCAGAACGACTCCATCGTGCAGCCGCTGGTGGCCTGGCTGCGCAAACAAGGTGTGCGCTTCGAGCATGGCACGACCGTCACCGACTTCGACCTGCACGATGCAGCGGGCAAGGTCCACGTGCAAGGCATGACACTGCGCAATACCCAAGGCGTGCAGCAGCTGGCCGTCGGGCCCGATGATCTGGTGTTTTTCCAGAATGCATCAATGACCGATGCCTCCAGCACAGGCTCCATGGATGCGTCAGCCCCCAGGCTCACCAAGGCGGATAGCCATGGTTGGACATTGTGGGAAAAAATTGCCCGCGGCCGGCCCGAGTTTGGCAACCCGGCGGCTTTCAACAGCAATATCAGCGAATCCTACTGGGCCTCGTTTACAGTGACCTGCACACAACCCGCCTTCTTTGACCGCATGGAGGCTTTTTCAGGCAATACCGCTGGCACGGGAGGGCTCGTGACCTTCAAGGACTCACGTTGGCAGATGTCTATCGTGCTCTACCACCAGCCGCACTTTCGCAACCAGCCAGCGGGCCAGCAGGTATTCTGGGGCTACGCACTGCAGCCCGACCGCATCGGCGACTTTGTCGCCAAACCCATGAGCGAGTGCAGCGGTGCAGAGATACTGCAAGAGTTGCGCGGCCATCTGAACTTCGACCCAGAGGTTTTGACCGGAGCCAACTGCGTGCCCTGCCGCATGCCCTACATCACCAGCATGTTCATGCCTCGTGCCAAGTCCGACCGCCCCTTACCCGTGCCAGTTTGCTCGCACAATCTGGCTTTTGTGAGCCAGTTTGTCGAAATTCCCGACGACGTGGTGTTTACCGTGGAGTATTCGGTGCGCGCGGCACAGATGGCGGTGTACCAACTGCTGAAAGTGCAACGCGCTGTGCCGCCCGTCACGCGCCACGACCACTCACCCAAGGTCTTGCTGGATTCGCTGGTGAAGTCGTTTAGCTGACCGGCGTCACGCATGGCGGCAATGGCGTAGTCGCAAAATACAGCTCCCACACAGCCGCCACAGCATCCCATGGAAATCGAACTCAAACTCGCTCTGCCCTGCGCCGACCCGGAAAACCTGGCGCAGCGCCTGGCCCGCACTCCACCTCTGGCACGACGCAAACCCCAGATACTGCAGCTGCACAACGTCTACTACGACACACCCGACCAGCGCCTGCGCCAACAGCGCATTGCCCTGCGTATTCGCAAAGTAGATGGCAGCGGCACGCCACAATGGCTGCAAACGCTGAAAACTGCCGGCAACAGCGCCTCCGCCCTGAGCCAGCGCGGCGAATGGGAAACGCCCGTGCCAGATGAAAACCTGGTACGCGCCGCACTGAACAACACGCCCTGGCCCGAGCTGGACCCGAACGACAGCCTTTTCGCTGCGCTGCAGCCCTGCTTCGCCACGACCTTCGAGCGCACGCTGTGGACCGTACGCCAGCGCGACGGCAGCGTGGTCGAAGTAGCCCTGGACCGTGGCAAAACCATAGTCAGGGACCAGCAAGCTCCCATTTGCGAACTGGAGCTGGAGCTGCTTGCCGGCCCGCCACAAGCGCTGTTCGACCTGGCAAGGAAAATTGCCCATACGGTAGCGGTATTGCCGTCACAAACCAGCAAAGCCGCACGCGGCTACCAGCTCGCCCAGAACGCGCACGACGCCCCGCTACGTGCTAAGCCCCTGGCACTGTCAAAAAACCAGCCCGTTGGCGAAGCCGCTCGCCAACTGCTACGCGAAATGCTGGGCCAGTGGATGGCCAACCTGGACGCGCTGCGCCGCAGCGATGATCCAGAGCTGGTCCATCAGGCACGGATCGCTTGGCGCCGCTTCAACAGCTTCTGGCGGTTGTGCAAAAAACAGTTCCCAACCGAAGCCGTACCCTCATGGGCAGCATTGCAGCCCCTGGTGGCCACCCTGGGGCGACTGCGCGATCTGGACGTGGCCCGCACCAGCAGCTTGCCGCCATTGCACACCACATACACCCAGGGCCACGCACGGCGCACACCCGGCTGGCTCAAACTGATGTCGGACCTGGAACAAGCCGCCCATGTGCAGCGCCAAGCCGCACGAAAACAGCTGGAAGACCCGCGCACGGGCGCCTGCCTGCTAGTTATGGTGGAGTGGTTGGAAAGCCCCTCCCATCCAGTGGAGCCCACGGCAAAACCTGCCCCACCCCTGTCCGACTGGGCCCGCAAGCGCATGCAGCGCCTGCACAAGAAACTGGAACAAGCCCAACAAGCCCCATCCACGCTGGACGGCCAGCACCGTCTGCGCATTCTGGCCAAGCGACTGCGCTATGGCATCGAAGCATTGCGCAGCGTGCTGCAAGCTAAACGGGCGCAGCAATGGCACGCACGAGCCCTGCAACTGCAAAGCCGATTGGGCGCCGCGCGCGACGTGGCGCAAGCTGCGACGCTCGCGGAACAGCTGCAAGCAGACCCCGTACTGCAGGCTTTTTTGCACGGCGTGGTTGTAGGCCAGACGACCGCATCGCAGCTCTGAGAACCTGCTCAAGGTCTTTTCATGGTCTAAACCTTGATCCAGCGCAAAGCGCTGCTCGCCTGACCGGCCTAAAGTGGGTCATATGCCACCGGACTAGCGCCGGCTGGCGTCCCTTGCCGCAACAGGAGCCCGCCATGCGCACCATGAAAGCTGCCGTAGTCCATGCCTTTGGACAGCCTCTGCAGATCGAAGAAGTCGCCATTCCCGAGGTGCCCGCCGGCCAGGTGCTGGTCAAGGTCGTCGCGTCTGGTGTATGCCATACCGATTTACATGCCGCCGAGGGTGACTGGCCGGTGAAACCCAGCCTGCCCTTCATTCCCGGCCACGAAGGCGTGGGCTTTGTCGCCGCCGTGGGCGCGGGCGTCAAGAACATCCGGGAAGGCGACCGCGTGGGCGTACCGTGGCTGCATACCGCCTGCGGCCATTGCGAGCACTGCATCACCGGCTGGGAAACTCTGTGCGACAGCCAGCAAATGACCGGCTATACGGTTAACGGCGGCTATGCCGAATACGTATTGGCCGACCCAGGCTACGTGGGCCATCTGCCAGCCAATGTAGGGTTCGCAGAAATCGCACCAGTGCTGTGCGCAGGAGTCACCGTTTACAAGGGTCTCAAGGTACTGGATTGCAAGCCTGGCGACTGGGTCGCCATCTCCGGCATAGGCGGGCTGGGGCATCTGGCGGTGCAATACGCCAAAGCCATGGGCTTCCATGTGATTGCGGTGGACATCGACACAGCCAAGCTGCAGCTTGCCGAGCGTCTGGGCGCCGACATGGTGATCCATGCAGCACAGCAGGACCCAGTGCAAGAGGTGCAGCGCGCACTGCGCGGCGCACACGGCGTGCTGGTCACGGCCGTGTCCCGCTCCGCTTTTGCACAGGGTCTGGGCATGCTGCACAAGCGCGGCACCATGTCCCTGGTGGGCCTGCCTCCGGGAGATTTTGCCCTGCCTATTTTCGACATGGTGCTCAACGCCAAGACCGTGCGCGGCTCCATCGTCGGCACCCGCATGGACCTGCAGGAAGCACTCGCCTTTGCCGGCGACGGCAAGGTCCGGACCATTTACTCCGAGGACAAGCTGGACAATATCAACGCTGTATTCGACCGCATGCGCAGCGGCAATATCGAAGGCAGGGTCGTCATGCACATCGCCGATGCCACCTGAGACGGAGTCTCGCGTGCCACAAGAGATGGGTGAATACCGGCTGCCTCCCAGCCTGCAGATGCTGCGCAACGAACATGCGGAACTGGCATGCGTTCTGCGTGCCATGAAGCGCCTGCTCGACCGCGGTCCGCAGGACGAGCCCGAGCGCTTTTTCGACCTGCTGCGTGCCATGCTGTTCTATATCGATGAGCTACCGGAAAAACTGCACCACCCAAAGGAGTCGGACTTTCTGTTTCCGCAACTGCTGCGCGTGGCGCCGCAACTCTTCCCGGACGTAGAAAAGCTGGAGAAAGAACACGTTCGCGGTGACGCCCTGGTGCGCTCACTGCAGCACACCCTGATCGCCTGGGAAATAATGGGAGAGCCACGCAGTGCCGCTTTCAATGAAGCCGCCTACGAGTACATCGCTTATTACCAGGCGCATATGCAGCATGAGGAGAGCGTGATCTTCCCGGCTGCCGCCCGCCTGCTACGTGCAGAGGACTGGAAGCACATCGATGCGGCCTTTGGCCTGGGCTACGCACCGCTGTCAGGCAAGCCCCCAATGCAAAGCGGCTACGAGCGCCTTTACTTCAAAATCATGGCCGGTGCAGCAACAGAGCCGCACCGGCCAGAGCTGGCTACGCAGTCTCAATCGTTGGCGTAAATATCCACATCCTTGGTTTCCTTGACGAACAGCATGCCGATCACAAAGGTGCCGGCTGCGACCACCACGGGGTACCACAGACCATAGAAGATATCGCCGGTGGCCGCCACCATGGCGAAAGCCGTGGTCGGCAGCAGGCCGCCAAACCAGCCATTGCCGATGTGGTAGGGCAGGCTCATCGAGGTGTAGCGGATGCGGGTGGGGAACATCTCCACCAGCATGGCCGCGATCGGGCCATACACCATGGTCACCAGGATCACCAGGTAGACCAGGATCAGCAGCATCATTGGTTTGTTCATCGCGGCGTTGTCGGCCTTGACGGTCAACCCAGCGGCCTTGGCGGCATCCACCACGGTCTTGCGGAAAGTATCAATTTCCTTCTTGCTGTCGGCTGAGAAGGCGTCGCGCTTCTCGTTCAACGCACCGGTGACTGACGCGATTTCCTTGTCACCCAACTTGATGTTGGCCGTGCTGCCTGGCGCGCCATTCACATTCGTATAGGGAATGTAGTTTTGCGTCAAAGTGCGTTTGGCGATGTCACAGGAACTGGTGAAGTCGATATCGCGAGCGATCGGACTGCCCTGGAAGGAGCACTGCGCCGGGTCGGCTGTAATCACCACCGGAACTGACTTCTGTGCGGCCACCAGCGCGGGGTTGGCGTACTGCAGCAGGGCCGGGAACACCGAGAAATACGTCACCGCAGCCAACAGGCAGCCACCCATGATGATGGGTTTACGGCCCACTTTGTCCGACAACGCACCGAAGAAGATGAAGAACGGCGTGCCAATCAGCAGAGCCACGGCGATGAACAGGTTGGCCGTGGTCGCATCCACCTTGGCGATGGTCGTCAGGAAGAACAACGCATAGAACTGCCCGGTGTACCAGACCACGGCCTGGCCAGCAGTCAGGCCAACCAGGGCGAGGATCACGATCCTCAGGTTCTTCCACTGGCCAAAGGATTCGGTCAACGGCGCCTTGGAGGTCTTGCCCTCGGACTTCATCTTCTGGAAGGCGGGTGATTCATTCATGCTCAATCGGATCCACACCGACACACCCAGCAGCAAAATGGAAACCAGGAAGGGCACGCGCCAGCCCCAGGTATCAAAGTCCGCACCCAGGGCTTCCCGGCAGCCCAGGATCACAATCAACGACAGAAACAGACCCAAGGTCGCCGTGGTCTGGATCCACGAGGTATAGGCACCGCGTTTACCGTGCGGCGCATGCTCGGCTACATAAGTTGCAGCACCTCCATACTCACCGCCCAGCGCCAGGCCCTGCAGCATGCGCAAGGCTACCAACACGATGGGAGCGGCAATGCCGATGGATGCATAGCTGGGCAGCAGCCCCACAATGAAGGTGGACAAGCCCATGATCAAAATGGTGACTAGGAAGGTGTATTTGCGTCCGATCATGTCGCCCAGACGGCCGAACACAATCGCCCCGAAAGGCCGCACTAGAAAGCCCGCGGCAAACGCCAGCAGCGCAAAGATGTAGCCAGAGGTGGGGTCCAGCCCACCGAAGAATTGCTTGGCGATGATGGCCGCCAAAGAACCGTATAGATAAAAGTCGTACCACTCGAACACGGTACCTAGCGACGAGGCGAAGATGACCTTCTTCTCTTCACCTGTCATGGGCCTGGGTGTTGCTCCCGCGATTGTTGCCATAGCTTGTCTCCTTTGTTGTGCGGACCTCCTCCAAGGGTGGTCTCGAAGCATTTTTCGAATACCACCTGACCATTTCCTTACAAAAGCACACATCCGAGGATAAACCCTGAGCGAAGCTGCGCAGCCGAAAAAGTCAGTTCCCGGTCAGCCCCTCTGCCCACACTCCGCAGCGCTGACATATATCCCCTCACCCTGGTGCGGGCCACAAAGAACCACTGGAGACCAGCATGACAGACCCCGTCGTGGCCCGTATCGAGGCCAATCCCAAGTACCACGAACTGCGGCGCAAGCGCGGCAGCTTCGGCTGGACACTCACTGCACTAATGATGTTGGTGTACTACGGCTACATCGCCCTGATTGCTTTCGACAAGCCTTTCCTCGCACAGCCGATAGGCAACGGCGTCACCACCCTGGGCATTCCCATCGGGCTGGGCGTGATTGTCTTCACCATTCTTATCACTGGCTTGTACGTGCGCCGAGCCAACAGCGAATACGACCGCCTGACCGCCGAAATCCTGAAGGATGCAGCCCAATGAAATCCCTGCTCAAAACCTTCTGCGCCTTGGCGCTCATGGCAGCAACCGCTGCGGTACTGGCAGCTGGCGCAGACCTGGGTCAGGTGGACAAACAACCCACCAACTGGGTGGCCATTACCATGTTTGGCATCTTTGTGGTGGGCACGTTGTTCATCACCAAATGGGCTGCCGCCAAGACCAAATCCGCCTCTGATTTCTATACCGCCGGCGGCGGCATCACTGGCTTCCAGAACGGCTTGGCGATTGCGGGTGACTATATGTCGGCCGCTTCCTTCCTCGGTATTTCTGCCGCCGTGATGGCATCAGGCTATGACGGACTGATCTACTCCATCGGCTTTCTGGTGGGCTGGCCGGTCATCACCTTCCTGATGGCCGAGCGCCTGCGTAACCTGGGCAAATTCACCTTTGCCGACGTGGCGGCCTACCGCTTCCAGCAAACGCCGATCCGCATGTTTGCCGCCTCCGGCACGCTGGTGGTGGTGGCGTTCTACCTGATCGCGCAAATGGTGGGTGCTGGCGCACTGATCAAGCTGCTATTCGGTCTGGACTATTGGCTGGCGGTGGTAATCGTCGGCGCGCTGATGATGGTTTACGTGCTGTTCGGCGGCATGACGGCCACCACCTGGGTGCAGATCATCAAGGCCTGCATGCTGCTGGCCGGCGTGACCTTCATGGCCGTGGCCGTGCTGGCGCAATTCGGCTTCAGCCCCGAAGCGCTGTTTGCCAAAGCAGTAGAGGTGAAAACACAGATTGCCGCCAACGACGGCAAGATGCCTGAGGAGGCCGCCAAGATCGGCCTGGCCATCATGGGCCCGGGTGGCTTCGTGAAAGACCCGATCTCGGCCATCTCCTTCGGCATGGCGCTGATGTTCGGTACTGCCGGCCTGCCGCACATCCTGATGCGCTTCTTCACCGTGCCCAACGCCAAGGAAGCCCGTAAATCCGTGCTATGGGCCACCACCTGGATCGGCTACTTCTACCTGCTGATCTTCATCATCGGCTTTGGCGCGATCACCCTGGTGCTGACCAACCCCGAGTTCGCCGACACCATCAAAGGCGTCATCAAAGGCGGTGGCGGGTCCTCCAACATGGCTGCGGTGCTGGTCGCCAAGGCGGTGGGCGGCAACATCTTCTTCGGCTTCATCTCGGCCGTGGCGTTTGCCACCATCCTGGCCGTGGTCGCGGGCCTGACGCTGTCAGGTGCCTCCGCCGTGTCGCACGACTTGTACGCCACGGTATTCAAAAAGGGCAAAGCCGACAGCGCCTCCGAGCTGAAGGTATCGCGTATCACCACCGTCGCCCTGGGCATCGTGGCAGTGGCCCTGGGCATCGCCTTCGAGAAGCAGAACATCGCCTTCATGGTCTCGCTGGCATTCGCCATTGCGGCCTCGGCCAACTTCCCGGTGCTCTTCATGTCGGTGCTCTGGAAAGACTGCACCACGCGTGGCGCGGTGATCGGTGGTTTCATGGGTCTGATCTCATCGGTGGGCCTGACCGTGGTGTCGCCATCGGTCTGGGAAGCCACCTTGGGCCACGCCAAGGGCTCGGCGCTGTTCCCCTACACATCGCCGGCACTGTTCTCCATGACCATCGGCTTCATCGGTATCTGGCTGTTCTCGATACTGGACCGCAGCCCGCAAGCAGACAAGGAGCGCGACGCGTTCAAGGCGCAGCAAGTACGCTCGGAAACCGGCCTGGGCGCATCCGGCGCATCTGGCCACTAAGCAACTGCGTTAACCTTTGCCAGCCGCCTGCGCCACGCGGCTGGCAGCCTCCCACGCGGGGCCGTCGAACCAGGCGTCCCCCGCACAGTAAGCGCGCAGCATGGGCAAGGCGTCCATGCCCCAGAACAGCTTGTCATCCACTTCAAAAGTGGGTACACCAAACACCCCTTTTTGCAGTGCCGCATCGGTGGCCTGTTTCAATGCAGTCTTGACCTCGCCCCCCATCGGGTCGCGCAGCAGCGGCCATTGCTGCTGCAATGCGGCAAACCGGACTGGATCGGCCGCATCCGCACCACCGCACCACACGTGCTGGAACACAGCCTCGGTCAGATGGCGGCTAGGCAGCCCCTGCGGGTCGCAGGCCAGAGCCAGGCGCAGCAGCGGCAGCGGGTTGAATGGGTGCACCACCGGCAGGTCCAGCGCAATGCCCTCGGCATGCGCCAGCCACTGCACATGGCGGTACAGCCAGTCACGCTTGGCCGGCACCTCGGCCGGGCCGCGCACGCCGTGGTACTGCAGCAACCCGCCCAGAAACACCGGCTGGTAGGCGACGGAATAGCTCAGGCCCTGCAGCGCCCGTGGCAGCTTGTGAAACGCCAGGTACGCATAGGGAGAGACGACATCGAAATAAAAGGTAATGTGCTTCATCGCATCCCGAGACCGCCAGTGGGGGCCTATTGCTGGTAGATCAGCTGTTGACGCAGGTTTTTCGCAATCGCCTGCATGGAGGGCTTGCGCTGGGCATACAGAGCAACATCGCACACCATGGACGGATTGCGATCCACAAACTCGCGGTCGCCTTGCAGCACCTGCTTGTCCAAACTGTAGTGGGCGTTAAAGCGCAGTCCCTCTCCCTCGAAGGCCAGATCCTTGGGTGGATGCTGCAAGGTAAACAAGGGATCAAACTGCAGCTTGAATTCTTCGCGCACCCACTTGGGCTGACAAGGCATGGCAAAGCGCCGCTGCTCCGTGCTGAAATTCCCCAGGTTGTCCAGGATATACACCTGCAGATTCGGGATGCTCGGGTTGGCGCGCAGACTGCCCGCTTCCGGGTTCGACACGTAGTGCGGAATCAAAATGTCCAGCTCCAATGTCTGCTCGGCGCGGTCCCGGTCCAATGGCGGGTATCGCAGCGTGCCGGTGCCGGTGATCTTTGCCGCCTCCAGCCAGCCTCGCACCGCCTCACCCTCCTTGCCCGCAGGTATCTGCGCCAAACGGTCTTGCAACCATAGTGCGGCCTGCCCGCTTGCGGCAATATGCACAGAGCCCTGGAGCGCGCCCTCCGCACTGATCTGAAAGTCGCTGCGGCTTTCCATCCGGTTGCGCTCGGGGGTCAAAACCGGTGTCTGCCCCACGCTGCTGCCCTGTACGCGCGCCAGCAGCACCGGTTTGCCGTACACGCCCCTGGGCAAGGAGCCGAAAGGCACCGAGGTGCCCGTGGGGTCTAGATAAAGATCCTGCGCAGGCACGTACACAATGACATGGTTGAAACCCGCCGCGACCGAGTTCAGCGTGTAGTCGCCCCCCGTATTGATCAATGCGGGAACGGCCTCCACGCCCACCGCCTTCAGCAGGCCGATCAACAACAGCATATGGTCTTTGCAGTCGCCGTAGCGGGTATCCAGAATATGCGCCATGTCGTTGGGCTCCCAGCCACCGGCCCCCAGGTAGACGGCGTTGTAACGGATGTTCTTGCGCACCCAGTCGTACAGTGCCTTGGCCTTCTCCGCGGGCTCGGTCAGCCCTTTCGTCTCGCGCTCGGCGATGTCGCGCAGTGCGGAATGGGGTGCCAGCTTGGGCTGCACCACCCGGGCAAAGCGATCCGCCAGCGCCTCATTGCTCACCAAGGAAGACACCAGCACCCGCGCCACGGTGGTAGACGCATTGCTGGTGCCCGGATCGTAGGCCCTGGCGGCTACCTGACCGGTAAAGCGCTGGATTTGCAAACCATCCACCTCGCTGCGGCTGACTTCAACGCCTTGCGTCTCTACCGCCAAGGCCAGGTCCTTGGGGGCCTGCACTTCGACCAGCAGCTTTTCCGTGTTGACGTTGTAGTTGGCAAACCAGCTGAAGCTGCGCCAGCCAGGTAACAGGGGCTTCAGCTGCGTCTGCTTGTGGTGCAGCACAACGCGGTCGCCCACTTGCACATCGGGGAATTTCAGCTGCCAGACCCGCAACTCGGGCCAGGTCATGCCTGTGCTGCCTCCCAAAGCGCCACTTTGCTTCTGAATGGCATCTGGTGACACCGGCAGGCGCCGACCATCAGGCTTGAGGGTGTATGCCTCCACCAGCTCCAGGGCCTGCCAACCGTCCTGGTAACTCAGTGGAACGCTGCTGATACTTTGCGCGCCCTCGGGCGACAGCACCCGGTACACCAGGCGCTGCTCCAGCACACTGGTGTCATCCGCCAGAAAGCGCCAGGTTTGCCGGTCTTCCTCTATCACCAGCTTGCTAGCTTGTGCATAGACTGCCTGTCCAAGCAGCAGCAGGCACAAGATACCGAACACGTGGAACAACCGGCGGAGATACATGGCGAGCCCGTAGCAGTGTGTTGAAGACGCGCATCATACGAGCGCAGCCCCAACCCCGTACGCCTACTTTGACCGGGTCCGGCAGACTTTACAAAGCAGCCTCGGCGCGCTGCGCCAGCCGGGCCCAGACCGCGCGCCGCTCCGCCGCATCCATGAAGCCCCAGCCGGAAATCTCCTCCAGCGTGCGCAGGCAGCCGCTGCACAGTTCAGTACGGCTGTCCATCTTGCAAATCGACACGCAGGGTGACTTTACGTCCAATAGGTCCGCAGCGCAGGTATTACCTGCGCGAGTAGCTATTAAATTAGAAGCAATCATGCCGCCTCCCCGGCCAGGGCCACATCGGCCACCGGCGCGCCGGTCAGCTGGCGCAGGTCGGCAGGGGTCAGCGCGAACACCGCGTGCGGGTGGCCGGCAGCGGCCCAGATCTCGGCGAAGCGGAACAGGTCCTGGTCTATCAGCGTCACAGGGGGCGTGGCATGGCCCAGCGGCGCTACACCGCCGATGCTGAAGCCCGTGCGCGACTTCACAAATGCCGCATCGGCCCGGCCCACTGCCCCCACGAGGGCCACCACCTTGGCCTCGTCCACACGGCGGTCGCCCGAGGTGACGACCAGCACCGCCGCGTCGTCCGACAGGCGGCGGAAGATGATGCTCTTGGCGATCTGCCCCAGGGCAATGCCCAGCGCATCCGCCGCCTGCTGGGCGGTACGCGCCGCGTCCTCCAGCATGCGCGGCATATGCAAGTGGCCCTGGGCCTGCAGCGCGGCGGCCACCCGTTGCACGCCCTCGGGCAGGGGTTTGAGTTCAGCTCCACACATCACGCCGTCCTTTTATTCCATAAAGCCGTGGCCGCGCGCGACTGCGATTTGCGGCCCAAAAAATCACTGATGTAAACACCCGCATCGACCAAGCCATCCAGGTCAATACCGGTATCAATGCCCATGCCATGCAACATATAGACCACGTCCTCGGTAGCCACGTTGCCGGTGGCGCCCTTGGCATAGGGGCAGCCGCCCAGGCCAGCCACCGACGCGTCAAACTGCCACACACCCAGCTGCAGCGCGGCCAGCGTATTCGCCAGCGCCTGGCCGTAGGTGTCGTGGAAGTGGCCAGACACAGCGTCCAACGCGAAATGCTGCAAGGCTGCCTCCAGCGCTCGCTGCACCTTCAGCGGCGTGCCCACGCCAATCGTGTCGGCCACACCCACGTGCTGCACGCCGATCTCGCGCATCAGCCGCGCCACCATGGTCACGCGCTCGGGCGCCACCTCGCCCTCGTAAGGGCAGCCTACCGCACAAGAGATGGCGCCGCGCACCGCCACGTTCTGCGCCAGCGCCGCCTGCACCACCGGGCGGAAGCGCTCTATGCTCTCCGCGATGCTGCAGTTGATGTTGCGCTGGCTGAAGGCCTCGCTGGCGGCGGCAAACACCACCACCTCGTCCGGCCGGGTCGGCAGGGCCGCCTCCAGGCCACGCAGATTGGGCACCAGCACACTGTAGCGCACACCGGGCTGGCGCACGATGCCGGCCATGACCTCGGCGTTGTCGGCCATCTGCGGCACCCACTTGGGGCTGACAAAGCTGGTGACTTCGATCTCGGTCAGACCGGCCTGCTGCAGGCGCTGCACCAGTTCGATCTTGACAGCCGCCGGCACCGGCTGCTTTTCATTCTGCAGCCCATCACGTGGGCCGACATCGACGAGTTTGACGCGGGAGGGTAAGGGCATAAGTTGGCTTCAGGTTTTAGCGCACGCCGAAACGACGCGCAGATCAGATTGCACGCTACACACAATCTTCATGCGCTGCAGGGCTTCGTCAGCTGTCACGGGCTGCGCCGCTGCCTTGCCTAACCATTGCAGGCCCTGGACAAGATCACGCTCCCCCGCCAATCCATACGCGTAAATGGTGCCCAGATCCATCTGGGCCTTGGCATGGCCTTGCTGCGCAGCTTGGAGATATAAAGACTTGGCACGCGCGACATCTTTCGGTACATCGACTCCCTGCGCGTAAATGCTTCCCAGGTTGTACTGGGCTGATGCATAACCATTGCCTGCAGCCTTCTCGTACCAGGAGATTGCACGCGGCACACTCTTTGGAAAGTCATCTCTCCCCGAAGCATAAATACTTCCCAAATTGAAAGCAGCAACCGTGTCTCCCGCAGAGGCGGCCGCCTCCAGCAAGGCCACTGCTTTGTGTGAATCACGTGGCACGCCACGCCCCTCTTCGTAGAAGTTGGACAAATTGAACTGCGCAGCCACCACCCCTTGATCGGCAGCCTTCTGGAACCAGATTACGGCAGCCGAGTCGTCTTGCTTGCCGCCACGGCCCTCGGCATACATGCCCGCCAGATTATTCTGGGCATTCACGTTGCCCATGTTCGCAGCAATCCGATACCACAGGCGGGCCGACTTGTAATTGCCAGCCGCAAATGCGCTACGCCCCAAGTCATACGACTTGAACGCGCCCACACACAGAAGACCTACCAACAAGGCCATCAATAGGTAGAGGCGAGACTGCTCTTTGTTCATTGCTTGTAAGTAGTCGGTTGGTGGTAGGCCGCGCCGTAAGTTCTAGTGACGAGCATGGACCAGGCGTGGCCGATTCCAGGACTCTATTGTGGCGTTGTGGCCATATTCCACATGTCGTACACGCGGAACATGGCGGCTTCAATAACCTCTTTCACGTTCCACCACACCGGCCACAGCCTGCCCCTGCTGCAGGGCCTGCAGCTTGGTGATGATCTGGGCCAGGCTGTCTTCCATCAAGGTGCGGGCCGAGATGTGCGGGGTGATGTGGATCTGGGGGCGCGTCCAGAACGGGTGTTGGGACGGCAGCGGCTCGGTGCGGAACACATCCAGCGTGGCGCCGGCCAGATGGCCGCTGTCCAGCAGGGCCAGCAGGTCGGCATCCACCAGGTGGGCGCCGCGCGCCACGTTGATCAGATAGCCGCCGGGCTTCAGCTGCGACAGGGTGTGCCGGTTGAGGATGTTCTCGGTATCCTGCGTGAGCGGCAGCAGGCATACCAGCACCCGGCTGGCGGCCAGAAACGCGTCCAGCTGCGCGCTGCCGGCAAAGCATTGCACACCGCCCACCGCCTTGGGCTGGCGGCTCCAGCCCTGCACCGGAAAGCCAAAGCTGCGCACCGCCTGGGCCACGCGCGTGCCCAGCACGCCCAGGCCCATGATGCCCACCGGGAAATCGCTGCGCCGTGCCGGGTCGCGCCGGGCCCAGCGGCCGGCGCGGGCATCGGCCTGGTAGCCATCCATGTCGCGGAACAGGCGCAGCAGCGCGTGGCACACGAACTCCACCATCTGCGCGGCCATGCCGGCATCGTCCAGCCGCACCACCAGGGTCTGCGGCGGAATGCGCAGGCGCATCAGCGCGTCCACACCGGCGCCCAGGTTGAACACGGCTTTCAGCCCCGGCTGCTCGTCAAAAAAAGCCTGCGGCGGCGCCCACGCCAGGGCGTAATCTGCCGGCGGGCAGCCGGGCTGCCACAGTGCCACTTCGGCCTGCGGCCACACGGCGTGCAAACCATTTATCCAAAACTCCAGCGGCCCATCCGGCTGGTACAAGGCAATCCGCATCCACGTCCCCTCTTGTCTGAAAAACCTATTGTGTATGCGGACAGACCGGGTCGAGGTTCAGGGGGCTTTCGCGGGTGTCGCAGGCTTGGCGGGTGGCACCCAGACCACCACGTTGTCCACGGCGTACAGCTGGCACGGCGTCTGGCTGGCACGGCGGCAGCGGGCCAGGGCGCGCTCGGCCGGGTCGTGCGGCTCGGAGGCATCGTCGGGGTCGCGGCCCACGCTGTAAATCACTTTCTGGCTGGACAAGACGAACGCGCGCGGCAGGGGTTGGCCCAGCCAGTCGCGGTAGGCCTTGCGCACGTGCTCGGCGTTGTAGGGCAAGGCGTCCAGATCGTCCAGCTTGGCATAGCCGGATGCACGGTAGGGCACGACGACCCGGCTGTCATCGGCAGACGCGGCTGGCACCGGGGCAATCGCCTGGGTAGGCTCCGCCACCACGGCACGCGCCGGAATGGGCGGCAGCTTGACCTCGGTGCTGCGCTTCTCCATGAAGCCGCGCAGCAGGTCGGGCAGCTGCTTGGCCCAGGCGATCATTTCTTCGTCGTTCTCCACGGCCTGGGCGGGCACGAACACCCGCACCCGGCCGTAGTCATTGCGGCCGTACTTGGTGTAGACCACTTCGTAGGCCGCGCCGGGCGGCGAGATGGACTGCGCCTGCAGCCATTGCTGTGCCTGGATGTAGAACTCACCCTGCGTGCCCAGCAAATGGCCGGCCCGCTGGAACACCTGCAGGCATTCCGACTCCTTCCAGTTGCTGCCAAAGCTGTCGCTGAACAAGGGGTTGCGCAGCTTGCAGGTCTCGGCATCCCAGTCGGCACCGGCCACGCTACGGGCCGGCATCTCCAGCACCACACCGGCACGCATGTGGCCGGCCTGCACATCCAGCGCATAGGCGGCAAACACCGCCAGCCGTGGCGGCGGGCCGCGCTTCACGCTCCACTGGGCCTGGGCTACGTAGGTCCAGTTGCCGTCGGGCAGTTGCAAGGTACGGGCGCCTATGCTGAGCTGCTTGTCGGCCACCGGCTGCGCGGGCGGTCCGGCGGTCACGTCGATGGCAAACGCGGGCACGGCCAGCGCCGCCAGCCCCAGCGCGCACAGCCAGCGCGGGATGTTTCTCACAATGTCCATGGTGTCTCCAGATATTCTGGAGGGCGAGTATCCCACCGTCACGCCATGGACCGATGGGTTGACAGCTATCAGTCGCCTGCAGGCACTTTCCATACGACGGTGTCGTCCACCGCATACAGCTGGCAGCTCTTGTCTTTGGCAAGCGCATTGCAGCGCTCCAGCGCCGCCGCCATGGCATTGGAACGCGCACTTGACCAGGCCCAGGCAGCCCCCGTGGTCGACAACGCAAAAGCTTTAGGCGGCTCGGCCGCCAGATACTGCAGATAGCCACGCTGGCGGGTCTCTTTGCCGCCAGGCAAGGCTTTTTCGTCCTCCAGGCGGGCAAATCCGGTGCCGGTGGGGGGCGGGTTTTCATGCTGAATCAGCGCCAGCTTGAACAGCTGGCTGTGGGGCAGACCCAACTCGGCCAGGAAAGCATCCACCTCTGGCACCCAGATCGGCAAGCCCGCAGCAGAGCCAAACATGGCATGCGAGTCACTTCCAAAAGTACCAAACGCGACGAGGCGGGCTTTGCCGCCGCCGTCGCGGTAATGCTGGTACATGTCTTTGTAATGCCAGGGCTGCCAAAACGAGTCGTTGTCGCCATAGAACCACAGCGAAGGTACATCCGTTTCAGAAGCGTAGCTTTCGAACGCGCGGGACAGCGCGTTCTGCCACCCTGGGCAACCGTCTTACCGCAACCCCCCGGCAAAATTGACCAGCCCCCTGACGCCCGGATAGTGAAAGGTGCCAAACGCCAGCGTCGTCAAGCCGCCATGCGACTGCCCCACCACAAGTATGCGGCCCAGGTCCGCATCGGGTTGGGTTTTCAGGTATTCGAGCACCGCACGCACGTCTTCCGCCTGTGCCAGACCGTTGCCCTCCACATTGCAGCCACTGCCGATATAGGAGCCCGTCGATTGCGCAAAACCCTGGCGCATAGGCACCAGCACCATATAGCCCCGCTGCAGAAATTCGCGCGCCTGCCGCTCGTAACGCTGGCGCGGCTGAAAGTGCGGGTTCCCTGGCGACTTGCCATGGTTAATAAGCACCACGGGGAACGGGCCGGCACCAGGTGGTCGGTAGATGGTAGTTTGCAGCTCCGTGCCCAAAAGACCCGGCTTGCGCACCATCAGCACTTGTTCCCGCAAAGCGGCATTGAGCGCAGGCTCTGTCTGCGCGAATGCGGTAGTGGCCGCAACGCCGAACCAAAGGGCCCAGTCGGCAAGCCCGCGCATCATGCCACCATCTGCTTCACCAACGCCATGCGCTTGCTGGTGTGGCTGCCGGTAAGCACAAAGCCGTGGTGCGTGTCCGCCGCCTCGGCCGAGGCGAACCACCATTCGCCCAGTACCTGCTCCACCCACTGGCCCAGCTGGCCGGGTGCGGGCGGATGCGCCACGATGGGCAGGGCCGGGGTTTTGATGGCGACAGGCATGGCCTGGAATGCCAGCGCGGTGTCGGTGCCATGGAGGTTGGCGGCCAGTGCCTTGGCGGCCGCCATGATAGGCATCACATAAGGCAAGGTGCGGCCGGTGGGCGCGCCAGGGCTGGCGGCGCTGGCGTACTGGGCGGCGTCGCCCAGGGCCCAGACATGGGCGGCGCTGGTGCACAGCTGCTTGTCCACCAGAATGCCGCGCTCCACCGCAATGCCGCTGGCCTGGGCCAGCGCCGTGTCGGCGCGCAGGCCGACGGCGCTGAGCACGATGTCCGCGCTGAGCGTCTGGCCGTTCGACAGGCCCAGGCTGAGTCCATCGGTAGCCGTATTCACGCTCTGTACCGTGGCGCCTAGCTGCCATTGCACGGCCAGCTCGGATAGGGCTGCCTGCAGCTGCGTGCTGGCCGTGGGCGGCAGCAAGGCGGCCAGGGGCCGGTCGGACGGGTCGATCACCGTCACCCGGTAGCCCGCGCCGGCCAGGTCGTTGGCAAATTCGCAGCCGATCAGACCGGCGCCCATGATCGCCACACGCGCGCCCTCGCCCAAGGCGGTCAGGCGCTGGTGGAAGACCGCAAAGTCGTCCAGCGAGTTGACCGACAGCACACCATCGGCTGCATCGCCCTGCAGCGGCACGCGGATGGGCTGGGCGCCGGTGGCCAACACCAGGTCGCGGTAGGGCAAGGGGCCGGCGCTGGTGTGCAGCGTCTGGGTGGCGGTGTCGATGGCCGTGACCTGGGTGTGCGGCAGCAGCGTGACGTTCAGCGTCTGCGCGATGGTGGCGGCAGGCGTAGTCACCAGCTGCGCCGGGCCGCGCTTCTGGCCGAAGGCATTGGACAGAGTGGGCTTGGCATAGAAATCACCGGCATTGGCGGTCACCAGGGTGATGGGCGTGGTGGTGTCGAGCTTGCGGAACTCGCGCGCGGTTTGCCAGCCGGCCAGGCCGGCGCCAATGATCAAAACGGGATGGGACATAGGGCTTGGATATGGAAAAGGCTTGCTGCCGCGACTGCCGGCGAAACACACGGCGCAGAGCGGGGGAATAAAAAATGGCTGCAGGGGTAAGCACCACCAGCAGCCATTTTCGCTTGCGGAAGCTGGATTCTTAAATCTCTACCGCTTCAAAGTCGGCCTTGGCCACGCCGCATTCCGGGCATTCCCAGCTGGCAGGCACATCGGCCCACAGAGTGCCGGCGGCAATGCCGTCTTCGGGGCGGCCGGTGGCCTCGTCATAGATGAAGCCGCAAACGATACAGATATAGGTTTTCATGGTGGGGTCCTTGTTTTATATATAAAAGTGCCTCTAGCGCAGATATATCCAGCGCTAGCAGCTATTAAAAATGCAGCAATTATGCCGCCAGCGTGGCCAGCTGCGCCTTGTAGTGGTTGGCGTGGCGCTCTTCCACCTTGGCCAGGGCGGCAAAGCGTTTCTGGGCTTTTTCCAGCACGGCCTTGAACTGGGCGGCATGGACCTTGGACTCTTCGATCTGCTCGTCCATCTCGGCCACGGCAGCGGCGTTGCCCTCGGCTTCGGCGGTCGCGCGGAAGCCGGGGTACATCTCGCTGTACTCATAGGTTTCACCGTCGATGGCGATCTGCAACGCCTTGGCGGGCGTCATGCTGGCCTTGGGGTAAAGCAAGTCCAGGTGGCCGAAGGCGTGCATCACTTCCTGGTCGGCCGTGGCTTCAAAGGCGCGGGCCGTAGCCTCGTCACCGGCTTCGCGCGACAGCTTGGCGAAGTAGCGGTACTTGATATGGGCCATGGATTCGCCAGCAAAGGCGGCTTCGAGGTTGGCGAGGGTCTTGATTTCGGGGCGTTGGGCGGGCGTGGTCATCGTGGGCTCCTGTAGGTTGGTAATGCGAACAGGAGCAATCTTACGGGTCACACGACAAAAATGACAATTAGTAAAACAAAATCGATTGATAGGAACTATTTAGACATCCCCATCCCCATCCCCATCCCCATCCCCATCCCCATCCCCATCCCCATCCCCATCCCCAGCCCCAGCCCCAGCCCCAGCCCTGGCCCTGGCCCTGGCCCTGGCCCGCAGCATGTACGAAAACATATCTGATTCGTAACAGACTCATTACAATTCCCAGCGTCTTTGCCTATGGAAGCCAGATGACTGCACGCTCGCTTGCACTACTTAACGATTTGCTGGGCCGCCTGTATGACGGCGTCATGACATCCGAGGGCTTCCAGTCCTTCATCGAAGCGCTGCGGGAGCTTTTCCAGCTCAAGGGCGTATCGCTGATGGTGCGGCATGCAGAAACGCAGGAAATTCGGGGCATATGGCTTTGCGGTATCTCCCAGTCGGAGATAGAAAGCTACGTCCTGGAATATGCGGACGAAGACATGCTGGCGCAACACATCATGCGCTCGCCCGTGGCCCACTTCTACGCCAGCAACCTGGATGTACCCCACCCCGAACGCATTCCGGAAAGCCGCTTCTACAAAGAGTGGGTGATCCCGCAAGGCATGGCCTATGCTGCTGGGGCGATTGTGTTGCAAGAGGGTCCCTGGTCCACCCTGCTATTTGTGCAAAAAGCGCCATCGCACCCGCCTTTCGTCCGTGCGGAAATGGAGGAACTCAACCTGCTGATACCGCATCTGCAGCGCGCCATCCAGATGCGCCAGCGCTTCACCGAGCTGCAGCTGGGTCAGAACTTCCTGATCGCAGGCCTGGACGTGCTGGCCATGCCCACCTTTTTGCTGGCGGAAGACGGCCTGGTGGTGCACCACAACCGCAGCGCGACCACGATGCTGGCGACGCTGCCGGACATACGTATAGACCAGGGACACCTGCAAACCAACGACCGGGCCACCAACCGCAAGCTCAACTGGGAAATTGCCCAGGCCGTACGCACGCGCCTGGACCACCGCAATGAAATGAATGGCGTGGTATTGATGCCCCGCAGCGGCCACCAGCCGCTGATGCTCATGATTACCCCGCTACCGCTGCCGGAACCCTCCACCGTGCGCGGTGCGGCACTGATGTTTGCCTTCAACCCCGAGGCCACGCCCCGCGCCACGCTGGACCTGGTACGGCGGCTGTTCACGCTCTCCAACGCCGAGGCGGAACTGGCCGTCGCCCTGTGCAGCGGCAAGGCGCTGGACGATGTGGTGGAGGACCGCGGCACCTCCATCAACACGGTGAAGAGCCAGCTCAAGAACATTTTTCTCAAAACCGGCACCAAACGCCAGTCGGAACTGGTCGCCCTTCTGCTGTCCAGCCCCGCCTATTTTCTGGCGACCGAGTACCCCGCGCTTCCCGCGCAAGCCATCTTGGCGGCCGGGTTCTAGATCCATCTTTTTAAGGGCCACTCACCCGTTCGGGTGATAGCGCGTTCGCGCCCGCTGATACACACTTGGTTACATGTGAGCCATCCCCCTGGGAATAGCTCCATCGGGCGACTGCAACCGCCCGTTCCAAGAGGGCATAGCGCGCCCGGATATCTATCTAAAAAGGACACACGATGCATCTTTCTCGCAAGCAACTCGGTCTGGCCCTGGCCTCCTCAGCGCTGCTGGGCCTGGCCGCCTGTGGCGACGGTGGCAGCAGCCCTACCACGGCTGCAGCGACCACAACAACCTTCAGCGGCACCGCCGCCACCGGCGCCGCCATGGCTGGCGCCACGGTTTCCATCAGCTGTGCTGCCGGCTCCGGCACCGCGACCACCTCCACCACTGGCAGCTATACCGCCAGCCTCACGGGCGTAACGCTACCCTGCGCAATCAAAGCCACCAGCAGCGATGGCAACACGGTGCTGTACTCGGTTGTCGCGCCCGGCACCAGCACCAGCCAGGCGGCCAATATCACGCCGCTGACGCAACTGCTGGTCGCCAGCCTGGCCGGCACTGACCCCGCCACCTTCTTCACCAACTTCAGCGCCAACGCCAGCACAGTGACAACCAGCAGCGTCAGCGCCGCCCAGACCGCGGTACTGACCACGCTGAGCAACGCCGGCCTGGATGTCTCCAGCCTGACGGATCTGCTGACCGGCACCTTAGTGGCAGCGACCTCCAGCACCAGCGGCAATGCCTACGACCAGGTACTGGACGCGCTGAAGACCCAGCTCGCCGCCAGCGGCACCACCCTGGACACACTGACCACCACCGTGGCCGCGGCCTCGCCGTCTGCCAGCCCCACGACAAACGCCAGCAACAACATTGCCAGCCTGCCTGCCGCCCTACTGCTGAAGGCTGCAGATAGCAACTGCTCGGCATTGCGCAGCGGCGACTACTGGGTCTTCAGCCCAACCATGAATGGCAGTATCAGCGACCAGATTGCCAGCGGCAGTTTTGACGCCACCAGCCAGACCATGACCAATCTGGTCGGCAGCTCGACCGTGCTCAGCGCCAATGGTGCCAGCTGCCGCTATCTGGCGGCCGACGGCGTCAGCGACGTGGTCGTGTCCCAGGCCGGCGTGCTGATGGCCAGGGTGCTGAACAATGGCGTTTACCGCCTGCGCTTCGCCATCCCCAAGCAGACCATTGCCGTGTCCGACCTGGCCGGCAACTGGAACGGCCTGGGTTTTGAACTCAACAGCGGGGGAACAGCCTACGCCACTGACACTTTCACTGCCACCGTCGACAGCAGCGGTGTATTCAGCTCGGTCCTGGCCTGCGACGGCGCCAATAGCAGCGCCACCTGCACCAGCAACGCCAGCCCGTCCATACACTTCAGCAGCAATAGCGCAGGCGGGTTCGACCTGGCCAGCACGGCGGCGAACGATACATGGACCGATCGTGCGTTCGCCTACCGTGCCGGCAATGGTGACCTGATGCTGGTGCAAATCGCCGGCGACGGCAGCGTATCGACCTGGACGCACAAGCGCACTCTGAGCCTGCCGGCCGTGAACTCCGTAGGCCCTGCCGGCTGGTCGGCGCGCGCCAGCAACACCCTGGTGGCGAACACCTTGTCCTCCGACGTGGGCTACACCGTCACCGCCGTCGATAGCGCCACCAGCAGCGTCACGCGGACCCTGCTGGTCAGCGCCAGTGGCACCGACACCTTCCAGCAAACCATCGTGCAGAACAACCCGCGCGATGGCTACAACTTCCGCGCCGCCACCACGGCCACCAGCGCGGCCAATGCCAGCGTGACGGTACGTGAGCGCACCAGCCTGAACCTGCGCGGCATGGGGGTGTCGGTGCAGTCGGTACCCAACTTCAATGCCTTCCAGATCAGCGTAGACCAGTAAGGTCAGCGCAAGCTCTATCCAGGCCCGGCCCGCTCAGGCGCGCCGGGCCTGGCTGTTTTTGCGCCTCAAACCAGCAGCTCCGCCAGCTGGTCCATGCCTGTAAAAGTGACCGAGGCGCCCGCCTCACGCAAGGCCTGGGCATCCACATGGCCAGAGGTGTCTGGCGCGTAGCCGAACACCGTGGCCCCAGCCGCCACCCCGGCACGCACACCGGTCACCGTGTCTTCCACCACCGCACAGTGCGCGGGCCTGGCTTGCAGGGCTGCGGCCGCCGCCAGGTAGACATCGGGCCATGGCTTGGAACGGGGCATTTCATGGCCGCTGAAGACGCGGCCCTCGAAGTATTCAATCAAACCCACCTTGCGCAGCTGCAACTCCACCTTGATACGATCCGCCCCGGACGCACAGGCGATACGGCCGGCGTAGCCTGTGTGGATGGCACGCACCGCTGTATGGATATGGGGCACCGCCTCCAGCTGGTCTTGCAAAGCCTGGTTGCGCCGGGCGCGGAACTCTGCCATCCAGTCCTCGGTCACAGGCCGCCCGGTGCGGGCCTCGATGGCGGCGGCCTCGTCCATTACCGCCTTGCCGACAAAGAAGCGCATGCACTCCGCCGCCGTCATCTCCCAGCCCTGGGCCGCCAGCATGTCACGCAGAACGCCATTGGTCAGTGGCTCGGAATCCACCAGCACACCATCACAGTCAAACAACACCGCTTCAAATTTCATGACTTCGCTCCTTGCGGTCGATGGTAAACGTGCCAGCCCGCAGGCGTGGCCGACCGTTGCCACGGGCAAGCCTGGGGGGAATTCCATCCACATTCATTTATGCTCGGGACATGGCCCATTTATTGATTGTGGAAGACGACGATTTGCTGCGTGACGGCCTGGCCGCCCAATTGGGGCAGGCTGGCCACCAGGTGGCCACGGCCGCCAACGGCGCTCTCGGACAAACCCTGCTGGAAAGCACACGCTTTGACGGCGTCGTGTTGGACCTGGGGCTGCCGGTGATGGACGGCATGCACCTGCTGCGCTGGATACGGCAACGCCAACTGGCCCTGCCAGTGCTGATACTGACCGCGCGCGACGGTGTGGAAGACCGGGTGGAGGGCCTGAACGCCGGCGCCGACGACTACCTGACCAAACCCTTCAGCATGGCCGAGTTGGAAGCCCGCCTGGGCGCCATGCTGCGGCGCTCTCGCCTGCCGGCATTCGGTGGCTCGCTGGAAATGCCCACCGGGCGCCTGCGCCTGGACGCCACCCAGCCTCTGGCCTGGCTGGACGACGAACCGCTGGAGCTGACCCAGCGCGAATGGTCCCTGCTATCGCTGCTGGTCGCCAATGCCGGCCAGGTGGTGGGCCGCGAGGAGGTGCTGGCCGTGTGGCAGTCCGACCCCAACGACGGCACCAACACCGGGTCCAACGCGCTGGAGGTATACGTGCACCGCCTGCGCCGCAAGCTGGCCGATTCGGGCCTGAACATACGCAACGTACGCGGCCTGGGCTACATGCTGGAAACCACGGCACCATGAGCCTGCTGGGTTTACCCCCAGGTCTGCAAAAAGACAAAGCCCCTGGTCTATCGCTGAAACGCCAGCTCCTACTGTGGCTGCTGCTGCCCCAGCTGGTGCTCTGGCTGGTGGGCGGGCTGCTGGCCTACCGCATTGCGCTGAACTACGCCGAAAAAGGTATAGACCAGTCGCTCACCCAATCGGTGCGCTCGCTGGCGCGCCAGGTCAAACCTATGGGCTCGGGCCTGCTGGTGGACTTCCCGCGGGCCGCGCGCGACATAATTGAACAGGACCCGAACGACCGGGTCAGCTATATGGTGTCCTCACCGCCGGGCCAGTTCGTGCTGGGCAACAGCCAACTGCCCGACCCGCTGCTGGACGTGCATGTGGAGCCAGGCGAACCGCTGATCTACGAAGCTCTTTTGGACAAAAAGCCGGTGCGGGTAGCCCTGCTGGAAGTCAACTACGGCGACGCCGACGCCCCGCAGCGCCTGCGTGTGCAAGTGGCCAAAAGCCTGGCCGTGCAGCAGCGCATCGCGCGTGAGCTGGTAGCCGATATGCTGCTCCCCCTGCTGCTGCTGGGGGCGCTGCTGGGCATCGTGGTGTACATCGGCGTGGGCCGCGGCCTGCAGCCCCTGAATCGACTGGAGGCTCTGCTGGGCGACCGCACCCAGCGCAGCTTCACCACCCTGTCGCCGATCGAACTCACCCAGGCGCCGCAAGAGGTCCACTCCCTGGCCGAGGCCGTGAACCATATGCTGGCCGCCGTACGCCGCAGCCTGGGCCAGGAAAAGCGCTTCATCAACGACGCCGCCCACCAGTTGCGCACGCCGCTGGCCGGCCTGATCAGCCAGACCGAGCTGGCTCTGACCGAGCGTGACCCGCAAGCCCTGCAGGACCGCCTGACCAAGGTGCACGCCGGCGCCTTGCGCAGCGCCCACCTGGTACACCAGCTGCTGTCGCTGGCCCGGACCGAGGCCGACATCCAGCAGCGGCCACTGGACGTTGCCGCCCTGGCGCGCGAGGTGGCCCGCGAATGGACGCCACGCGCCATCGCGGCCGGTATCGACCTGGGATTTGAAGGGGACGACAAACTGCTCACCCAAGGCGAGAAACTGTTGCTACGCGAAGCCCTGAGCAACCTGATAGACAACGCACTGCACTATGCAGGCCGTGGCGCCACCGTCACCTTGCGGGTGCAACAGTTGCACAACCAGGCGGTGGTGGAAGTGGAGGACAACGGCCCTGGCCTGCCGGAGCTGGCAGAAGCCGACCTGCCCCGCGTATTCGAGCGTTTCTGGCGTGCCAGTGAGATACCCGGTGGCTGCGGCCTGGGCTTGTCCATCGTGGCAGAAATCGCCCTGCGCCATGGCGGCTCGGCACAGGCCTTGAACGTACTACCCCGGGGGTTGTGCGTACGCCTAAGCCTGCCGCTGGCTGAGCCAGCTCCGACATAGGACCTGGAATAGGTTCTCAGGCGGCCCGGCAGCGCAATTTATGACCTCATGAGCGACCTGCGTGTGGGATACTGAATTTTGACGGAACCGTCGGCGGACGGTGGCCCCACACATCCCGACCTGCAACCGACGGCCACAGCAAACCTATCGACGCAAGCCCGTTCCCCTAGATTTGTACATGCGTATTTTTCGCCCATCCCTCAGAGTCGCGATCACCGTGCCGTTTGCGCTGATCCTGGTGGTGACCGTGGCCCTGCAGGCGCTGACGCAACAAGAAAACACCGCCAGGCTAATCGACAAGACCAGCACCCGCATACTGGATGCCCTGATGGTGGCCGCAAGCAATCGGCTGGCCAGCTTTTTGGACGAGCCGTTTCGCATCCAAGCCGATATTGCCGACGCGATCAGCCGCCACGGGCTCTACACCCCCAATGACATGGGCCCCATCTACCGCCATTTGCGCGGCGTATACCAAGACCGCTACATGGACCAGACGCAGATGAGCGTGTTGGACTTTGGCAGCGAGGCGGGTGAGCTCGCCGGCATGCGCCGCGAAGGCGCCGGAGCCAATTTCGCGCTGATGCTCAAAGACGCCTCGACCCAGAACAAGCTGCTCATTTACAAAGGCGACCACCCGGACAGCGAAGTCATCGCGTCCTACGACAAATACGATCCCCGCGTGCGTCCCTGGTACGCGCCGTTTGCCCAGTCCGGCAAGGCCGGCTGGTCCGACATCTATGCCAACTACGACGAGCGGGCCGAAATCACCATCTCGGCGGCAAGCCCCGTCAAGGTCGGCACGAAGCTGATCGGCGTCATGGAAGCCGATGTCAAGTTGGACGGTCTGAACCATTTTCTACACGAAGAGCCTCTGCGCGGCACCGGCATCATCGCCATTACCGATGTTGGGGGGCGCCTGGTGGCGCATTCAGAACCCGGCTCGGTGCTGGCGGATGGCAACAACGGCACACCCCGCGGCGAACGCATGCGTCTCCAGGAGGCCGACAACCCGGTGCTGCGCGCCGCCGCACCGGCCGTTGCGCAAGCCCCCACGGGAAGCGCCACAGGCTTTCAGCTAACGGTCAACGGCCAGCTGTACATCTGCCGGGTGGCGCCGTATTCGGACATCCGCGGGCTGAACTGGCGCATCGTGACCCTGGTGCCGGAGTCCGATCTGCTGGGCGACATCCGCGCTTCGAGCCAGCGCAGCCTGGTAGGGATTGCGGGCTTCGCCACCCTGGGCTTCCTGCTCGGACTATGGGCGATCAACTGGATTACCCGCCCCATCCACCGCACCGCGCAGGCAGCCAACCAGCTCGCGCTAGGCCAATGGGAAACCAAGATCGACAAAGGCAGCGCGGTCCAGGAAACCGACACCTTGGTGCAGGCCTTCAATGCCATGGCCCAGCGCCTGCAACACTCCTTCAACGATATGCGCAAGCAGTTGCGCTACGACCACCTGACGCAGCTGCTGACGCGCCAGGGCTTGCTGGAAGAAGTGGACTGGAGCGATGCCCGGCCTGCGGTGCTGTGCCTGGTCGGGCTGGATGGTTTCCGGGCAATCAACGACAACGTGGGGCATGCCACTGGCGACCACTTGCTGCAAGCCATCGCCGAGCGCATGCGGACCCGCTTCCCCGCCCCAGTGCTGCTGGCGCGCGTGGGCGGCGACGAGTTCGCCTTGCTGCACTGGGGCACCGTTCACTCCGCGGCCGAGATGGGCGCACAGATAGGACATTTGTTCACCACCCCGTTCGCCTCGGGCGGCGACGAGGTCAGAGTCACCGCCTCGGTGGGCGTGGTCCAGGGGCGCTTGCTGGCGGCTGACCTGCCCGAATGGCTGCGCAATGCGAGCGTGGCGCTGGGCGAGGTCAAGCGCCGCAGCCGCGGCGCCTGCGTGGTGTTCGAGCCCGGCATGATGGAGCAATCGCTGGAGCAGGCGCGGCTGGCCAATGAGCTGCGCCAGGCACTGGAGCGCGGCCAGTTTCTGGTGCACTACCAACCCGTGATCCATATGGCCACGGGTAGCGTCAGCGGCGTCGAAGCCTTGGTGCGCTGGCAGAGCCCGACACGCGGTATGGTGCCCCCCGGCATCTTTATCCCGATCGCCGAGACCTCCGACCTGATCCTGGCGCTGGGAGACTGGGTGCTGCGCACAGCCACCCGCGACATCGCCCAACACCTGACGCAATTGCCAGCCAACTTCGAGCTGCACGTGAACGTATCGGCGCGCCAGCTGATCCAGTCCGACTTCAGCGCCACATTGCAACAGGCCTTGCGCGACAGCGGCCTGCCGCCACACCACCTGACGCTGGAGCTGACCGAATCGGTGCTGATCGAACAAGACGGCCAGACCGAAGAGCGGCTGCGCGAAATCCGCGCCCAGGGCGTGAAGATCGCCATCGACGATTTCGGCACCGGCTACTCCTCGCTGGCCTACCTGGGCCTGCTGCCATTCGACTGCCTGAAGATCGACCGAAGCTTTGTACGCAACCTGTGCAACTCCAGCCAGGACGCGGCCATCGTGGCCGCCGTGCTGCACATGGCCGAGGGCTTTGACGTCACCGTCGTGGCCGAAGGCGTGGAAACCGAGGCCCAGGCACAACGCCTGCGGCACATGGGCTGCAGCCACGCGCAAGGCTATTGGTTTGGTCGCCCGGTGCCGTGGGAAAGCCTAGACTGGGGAACGCGGCCCCTGCCGCAAGGCGACGCCGGTGCGGCCTAGACCGCCATGGGCATGCTCTTGAATTTATAGAGAAACAGCCCCCAGCGCTGATAGAACGTGCGCTAGCAGCTATCAAATACGCAGCAATCAAGTATCCAGGTCAAACACCATCAGGCCCTGCAAACCGCCCAGCGCAGCCTGGACCAGTTTGGCGCCGGTGGCCTGGTGGGCCGGATGGGCCTGGTAGGCCGCCAGCGCCTGCCGGTCTTCGAACACCGCGATGAAGCCGTCGGCAAAACCGTGGTCCAGGTCTTCATAGCGGGCATTCACGCCCGCCCGCACCTCGTGCAGACCAGGTATTTCACCCACCAGCGCCTGCAGCTCGGCCCATAGCGCCTGCTTGGCGACGGCGCTGATCTCGGGCCGAAAGCGGATGAAAACGCAGTGGTGGATCATGCTGCGGCTCCTGGGTATTGCACGGCCACGCTGCGGCCGGTCTGCGCACTCTCCAGCACCGCCAGCGCCACGGCCAGCGAGCGCACGCCGGCCTGGCCGTCGGCCATATCGTGGGGCAGGCCCTGGATGGCACGATGGAAGTTCTGCACGCCACGGCTGTACAGGTCGACCTGGTCCAGCGGCAAGGCCTGCTCGCCCTGGGCGTTCTTGAAGTCGAGCCGGCCGTCCGGCCCCTGGTGCAGTATGCCCACGCCTTTCAGCGAACCCTGGGTGCCGTGGACTTCCAGCCCTACATCGGCGAATGGCGTATTGAAGCCCTGGTGGGTGAAAGCCGTCAGCCCACTGGGGAAGCGCCAGACCGACATGGCGTTGTCTTCCAGGCCCTCGGCCATGCCGCTGTTGCTGGTCATGGCGACCACCTCGGTCGGGTACTCGCCCAGCAGAAAGGCCAGCGAGTCGGCGTTGTGCACCGCGATGTCCAGCACCACGCCGCCGCCCGCGCCCTTGTCCTTCAAGCGCCAGCCCTGTAGATGCGCCGGCAGGTACACCGAATGGTTAACGCGCGCCGACACCAGCCGGCCCAGCGCGCCCTGCTGGATCTTCTCGCGCATCTGGCGGTGCGCGCTGTTGTGGCGCAGATGGTGGTTGGTGCCCATCACCACGCCGGCTTGGGCGCAGGCCTGCGCCATGCGCTGGGCTGCGCCCAGCGAGGTTGCCAGCGGCTTCTCGCACAGCACGTGCAGCCCCAGGCTGGCGGCGTGCAGCACCGAGGCCTCGTGCTTTTCGTTGGTGCTGGAGATGTAGACCGCGTCCACGCCCAGGCTGGCCAGCGCGGCTTCGTCGTCGGTGGCGTGGGCGATGCCGTGGCTGTTGGCAAAAGCCCGGGCCCGCGCCAGGTCGCCGGAGACCACGACCACCACCTCGTCGCCGACCGAACGTACGGCGGCCACCATCCACTCGCCAGCAATCGTGCTAGCTCCGATAAATGCCCAACGCATAAGGTCTCCTGTATTTTTTAAAATCAAAATGATAACGTTTACATTTAGCCAAGTCAAAGCTTGACAAGCCATGTACACGTTTACATAATTTGCACCAGGAGACAAGATGCAAGCCAGAAAAGCCAGTATTACCACCTTGGCCAAGGCCACAGGCCTGTCGTCGGCCACGGTGTCGCGCGCCCTGGCCGGCCTGCCCAGCGTGCTGCCCGAAACCCGCGACAAGGTGCTGCAGGCCGCCCGCGAACTGCACTATGTACGGGACCGCGCAGCGGTGCGGCTGAAAACCGGCAAGACCCATACCCTGGCCTTCATCCAGGACCGGCAGGACGCCACCCAGCTGGGCTTCAAGGATTTTCTGCTGGGCCTGGGCGACGCGCTGCAAGACACCGACTACCACCTGATCGTGCTGCCGCAGCTGGCTGGCCACGACGCGCTGGACAGCGTGCAGTACGTGATCGAGCGCGGCCTGGCCGACGGCCTGGTGCTGTCCTATACCGCGCCGCAGGATGCGCGTGTGCGCTGGCTGCAGCGCATGGACTTCCCTTTCATCAGCTATGGCCGTACCCAACTGCCGGCGCACGACAGCGTGGACTTTGCCAACGAGCGCTTTGCCGACATGGCGGTGGAAACCTTGGTGGCGCAGGGCCGCAAGCGCCTGGGCATCCTGCTGCCGGCGGCAGACGCCAGTTTCCACCAGCATCTGGCCGATGGTTTCGCACAGGCCTGCGTGCGCCTGGGCGTAGCCGGCGCTTGCATTGAGGCCATCAGCCTGGACGATCCGCCGGATGCCATCTACCAATGGACCCGCGCCCACGCCAGCGCATTCGACGGCCTGGTGCTGACACGCGAGGCGCCCATCCTGCCCTTGCTCAGCGCCCTGGCCGACAGCGGCCTGCAGGTCGGCCCGGGCGCCAGCCAGCAAATGGAGCTGGTCCTGCGCTACAGCAGCCCGCTGCCGCAGTACATACGCCAACCGTTCTGGGCCTGTTTTGAAGACATGCACCGCGCCGGCCACGCGCTGGGCAGCCGCATGCTGGCACGCTTTGCCCAGCCCGATCTGGCGCCCCGCCAGCAACTTTTCACCCCGCCACCTCTGGAGCTATTCCATGCAACAAGCTGACCCCAACCTCGACTTCCAAAGCCAGATCATTGCCGCCAAGCGCCAGCTGCGCGCCCAGATTCCCGACCTGAAAGAACGCTTCGAAGCGCTGACGCGCAACATCGAAGCCCAGGTGGAAGCGATAGAGCGCGAGCGCGCCCAGGGCCTGCAGCCCGTACCCGAGGTGCAGTTCAGCCAGCTCGACACGCTGGACGCGGCGCAGATCGCCCGCATCAAGCAGCGCGGTTGCGTGGTGATACGCGGCGTGTTCGATCCGGCCCGCGTGGCCCAATGGAACGCAGACCTGGCCAGCTACATCAGCGACAACCACTACCTGGACAAACAGGTCAGCAAGCGCGGCATCGACAAGTACTTCAGCGCCCTGGCCAGCTCCAAGCCGCAGATCTACGGCATCTACTGGTCCAAGCCGCAAATGGATGCACGCCAGTCGGTCGAGCTGGCCCAGACCCGGCGCTGGCTGAACCGGCTGTGGAACAACCTGCATGACGGCCAACCGGTGTTCAACCCGGACCAGGAATGCACCTACTCCGACCGCGTACGCCAGCGCGAACCGGGCGATGCCTCGCTGGGCTTGTCACCCCACATGGACGGCGGCTCCATCGAGCGCTGGATCGACCCCGGCTACCAGAACGTCTTCCGCCACGTGTTTGGTGGCGACATTAGCCAGTACGACCCGTTTGCCGCGGCCTACCGCACCGAAACCCACGAGATCCCCTCGCCCGCCGTGTGCAGCATGTTCCGCACCTTCCAGGGCTGGACTGCGCTGACGCCGCAAGGCCCGGGCGACGGCACGCTGAACCTGGTGCCCATCGCCAACGCCATGGCCTGGATGCTGCTGCGCGCGCTGCAGGACGACATCGCTGAAGATCAGCTCTGCGGCGCCCGCGCCGGCCGCGCCCTGGTCGCCTCGCCCGAACACCACGCACTGCTGCTGCGCGCCTACGGCCCCATCCCCAAGGTGGAAGCTGGCGACACCGTGTGGTGGCACCCCGACGTCATCCACGGCGTGGAAGACAAGCACCTGGGCCAGGGCTACAGCAACGTGATCTACATCGGCGCGGCGCCCGACTGCGCCAAGAACCAGGCATTCCTGGCCAAGCAACGGCCGGCTTTCGAGGCAGGCAAATCGTCGCCGGACTTTGCGCCCGAAGACTACGAGGTGGATTTTGAAGGCCGCTTTACGCCAGCCGATTTGACGCCGCTGGGCCGCAGCCAGATGGGGTACGGAAGCTGAAATACTACTGAATTGATAGCTGCTAGCGCAGGTACTACCCGCGCTGGCAGCCTATTTAGTTCGCAATTTCTTCACGCAATCAGCTGCTCGGTCTGCACATCGAAGCAGACCAGCTTGGCCAGATCCACCATGAACTGCGTCTCCTGGCCCGGTGTCAGCGGCGCGTCGGGCTCGACCCGGGCGGTGAACTCATGTCCACCCAGGTTCAGCACCACCAGGGTGTCGGCGCCGGTGGGCTCGATCACTTCGACCCGGGCCTGTACCAGGCGGTGCATGGCGTTCTGGGTCGCCCCATCGCGCACCAGGTCAATCGCCTCGGCGCGGATGCCGGCAATCACTTCCTTGCCACGGTAGGCATTAAGACCGGCCGGCACTGATGGCAAGGAAATACGCACTGCGGGCCGGTCGCCCTGCTGCATTTCCAGCGCCAGGCCGGTGCCGTCTTCAATCACGCGGGCCTTAGCCAGGTTCATGCGCGGCGAGCCCATGAAGCTGGCGACAAAGGTATTCGCCGGGCGGTTGTAGACCTCGTGCGGCGTGCCCAGCTGCTGGACCACGCCGCCTTTCATCACCGCAATGCGCGTGGCCAGGGTCATGGCCTCGATCTGGTCGTGCGTCACGTAGACGATGGTGGCTTTCAGCCGCTGGTGCAACTTCTTGATTTCGGTACGCATGTCCAGCCGCAGCTGGGCATCCAGGTTCGACAAGGGCTCATCGAACAGATACAGCTTGGGCTCGCGCGCCAGGGCCCGGCCTATGGCCACGCGCTGGCGTTGGCCGCCGGAGAGCTGGCGTGGCTTGCGCTCCAGCAGGTGTTCGATCTGCAGCAGCTTGGCCACGCTGGCGACCCGCTCGACGCGCACGCTCTTCGCCACCTTGCGCATCTCCAACGGGAACTCGATGTTCTTCGCCACCGTCATGTTCGGGTACAGCGCATACGACTGGAACACCATGGAGATATTCCGTTCGGCCGGCGCCACCTGGGTGATGTCCTGGCCGTCCAGGCGCAGGCTGCCGGCGGTCGGGTCTTCGAGGCCGGCGATGACATTCATCAGCGTGCTCTTGCCGCAGCCGCTGGGGCCGACCAGCACCAGGAACTCGCCATCGGCCAGCGAGATATTGATGTCATGGAGAATCTGAACGCTGTCGAAACTCTTTTTGATGTGAACGAGATCTAACGAAGCCATGTGATTAACCCTTGACAGACCCGGCCATCAGGCCGCGGACGAAATATTTACCCGACACCAGGTAGACGATGAGCGTGGGAATCGCAGCGATGAAGGCGCCGGCGAAGTGCACGTTGTATTCCTTCACCCCGGTGGAGCTGCTCACCAGATTGTTCAAGGCCACCGTCAGCGGGAACGAGGTGTAGTCGCTGAACGAGGCGCCGAACAAGAACTCGTTCCAGATATTGGTGAACTGCCAGATCACTGTCACCACGATGATGGGCGCGCTGTTCGGCAGCAGGATGCGCCACAGCACGCCAAAGAAGTTGGCGCCGTCCATGCGCGCCGAACGGATCAGCTCGGCCGGAAAGGCCGCGTAGTAGTTGCGGAAGAACAGCGTGGTGAAGCCTATGCCGTAGACCACGTTGACGAAGATCAGGCCCTTCACCGTGCCCGCGAGGCCCAGAAAGCCCAGGGTCTTGGCCATCGGGATCAGCACGATCTGGAACGGGATGAACACCGAGAACAGCATGGCCGCAAACAGGGCATGGGCAAAGCGCATTTTGAACTGGGTCAGGATGTAGCCGTTCAACGCGCCGATCAGCGTCGAAATCACCACTGCCGGAATCACCAGCAGAAACGAGTTGATGAAATACGGCTTCAAACCCGTGGCCTGCACGCCGATCTGCGCCGTGCTCCAGGCGCTGCGCCAGGGGGCCAGGGTCCAGTCCAGCGGCAAGGACATCAGATTGCCGCTGCGGATTTCATCCAGTGGTTTCAGCGAATTCACCACCATCACATACACCGGCAGGATGAACAGCAGCGCCGTACCCACCAGCACCGCATACAGCGCAATGCGCAGAAAGCGCGACAAGGTTTTATCCATTTTTGACCTTCCGCATTTCGCCGTACAAGTACGGCAGCACGACCACGCCGATGGCGATCAGCATCAGCACCGAGCTAGCCGCACCGACGGCCATTTCGTTGCGGGTAAAGGTGTACTGGTACATGAATACCGAGGGCAGCCAGGTCGAGCGGCCGGGGCCGCCATTGGTCAGCGCGATTACCAGGTCGTAGGACTTGATGGCCATGTGTGCCAGGATCACAAAGGCCGAGATGAACACAGGTCCGAGCTGCGGAATGATGATGCGCTGGTAGATCTGCCAGCTCTTGGCGCCGTCCAGGCGGGCAGCGTTGATCTGCTCAGAATCGACCCCGCGCAAACCGGCCAGAAACATGGCCATCACAAAGCCGGTGGTCTGCCAGACGGCGGCAATCACCACGCAGTAGATCGCCATCTCCGAATCCTTGATCCAGCCGAAAGTGAAGTTGCTCCAGCCCAGGGTCTGCATGGTGTGCTCCAGGCCGACGCCGGGATCGAGCAGCCATTTCCAGGCGGTGCCGGTGACGATGAAGGACAGCGCCATCGGGTACAAAAACACCGAGCGCAGGCCGCTTTCGGCACGCACCTTCTGGTCGATCAGAATCGCCAGCGTCAGCCCCAATGCCATGGCGATCACGATGTACAAAGACGCGAACACCCACAGGTTGGACAAGGCGACAGACCAGTTCTCCAACCCCATCAGGCGGACGTAATTGGCCGTGCCCACCCAGTCGTACTGCGGCATCAGCGTTGAGGCGGTGAACGACAGATACACCGTGAACATGATGTAGCCATAGACGCAGACCAGCACCAGCAGGGCACTGGGCGTGATCAGCAGCTTGGGTAAAAAACCAGCTTTCATTCCGAACCTTACGAAGGAAATGGAAAGGCCGACGCTAGCGCGTCGGCCCGCACAAGCACAGGGCGAAAACCCGCCCTGTCAGCGCTTAGGACTTGGCAGCCGCAGCCAATTCAACAACGGCTTTTTTCGAGTCGATCTGGCCGTTGAAGTGGCGCGTGATCACGTCGTAGAAGGCGTTCTTGATGGAAGCCGGCACGGCGTGGCCGTGGGCCATGGAGCCGACCAAGGTGTTCTTGGTATTGGCTTCGGCGAAGTCTTTCATGCCCTTCTTGCCGCAGTCGTCAAAGTCCTTGTCGGACACATCGGTACGCGCGGGCACCGAGCCCTTGACCACGTTGAAGGCCGACTGAAAGCCCGGGTCCATGATGGCCGAGGCCAGCTTGGTCTGGGCCGCCACCTTGTCGGCGCCGACCTTGAACATCGCAAACTGGTCAGAGTTGAACGACACCACGCCCTGCGTGCCGGGTACGCGGAAGCAGGAGAAGTCTTTGCCCGGCACCTTCTTCGCGCCGATGAATTCGCCCTTGGCCCAGTCGCCCATGATCTGGAAACCGGCCTTGCCGCTGATCACCATGCCGGCAGCCACGTTCCAGTCGCGGCCGGAGAAGTCTTTGTCGACCAGCTTGCGCAGCTGCGCCATGCGGTCAAAGGCCTTCAGCATGGTCGGCGAATTCAGCGATTTGGGGTCCAGGTCGATGAAGGCCTTGCGGTAGAAGTCCACGCCGCCGGTGGAGATGACCACGCCGTCGAACATGGTGGCCTCTTGCCAAGGCTGGCCACCGTGGGCCAGGGCGATGAAGCCGGCCTTCTGCAGCTTTTCGCCGTCGGCAATGAATTCGTCCCAGGTCTTGGGGTCGGCGGTGATGCCGGCCTTGGCCAGCACTTCCTTGTTGGCCCAGACCCAGTTGGTGGAGTGCACGTTCACCGGTGCGGCCACCCACTTGCCATTGAATTTGGAGAAGCGTTGCAGCGCGGCGGGCACGGTCTTGTCCCAGCCTTCTTTGGCGGCCACGTCGTTCAGGTCGGCCAGCACGCCTTGCTTGGCCCAGTCCTGGATATCGAAGCCCAGCATCTGCACGGCGGTGGGCGGATTGCCGGCGGTGACACGGGCCCGCACCGCCGTCATGGCCTGCTCGCCGCCGCCGCCGGCAACCGGCATGTCGTTCCACTTGATGCCCTGCTTTTCCAGATTGCCCTTGAGCACGCCCAGCGCCGCAGCCTCGCCACCCGAGGTCCACCAGTGCAGCACCTCCACGCTTTGTTGCGCCATGGCCGGAACGGCAAAGGCAGCGGTGACCGCCAGCCCAATGAGAGTCTTCTTCATGCTTGTGTCTCCTGTCTCGTTATGGTGTGGGCACAGCGCAGGCAGCGCCCGGTAGATCCGGGCATGCCGTGCAGCGCCGAACTCATTCATTGTTCATTAATTAACACCCGGCACTGCGGGTGTTTTCCCTGAACCCCGCGTCACATCTGGAAACAGCTGAGCCGACCAGAGGCCGGCTCTTGAGGACTTATGAAATAGCCCTCCGCGCAGGTAATACCTACGCTAGCAGCTATTCAAACCATAGCAACAGAAGATCAGTTGCGCACCAACACTGCGGACTGTGCGCTGTCGCGTGAGGAACTACCCACCACGAAGCTATAGCTGCCACTAGGCGTTTGCCAGCGGTGGGTGGTGGCGTTCCAGATGCTCAGGCGCTCGGGCTTCACGGTGATGCTGACGGCCTTGCTCTCGCCGGCCGCCAGTTGCACCTTTTCCCAGGCCACCAGGCGTTTGGGCGGCTCGCCGGCCGTTGCCGGCAGGCCGGCGTACACCTGGGCCACCTCGGCGCCGGCACGCGCGCCGGTGTTCTTCAGCGTGAAGCCTACCGTCACCGAGCCATCGCTGTTGGCGCGGGTGCTGATGCCGCTGTAGCTGAAGCTGGTGTACGACAGGCCATGGCCGAAGGGGAACAGCGGCGTGATGTTCTGCGCGTCGTACCAGCGGTAACCCATCTTCAGGCCCTCGCTGTAGTTCACCGTCAGGTCGGTCGCCGAGATGGCCGCCTGCAGCAGGTCGCTTTCGCTTTGCGGGAAGGTCAGCGGCAGCTTGCCCGAGGGGTTGACGGCGCCGAACAACACGTTGGCAATCGCCGGGCCGCCCTGCACGCCGGGGTACCAGGCCTCGACCACCGCGTTCACATTCGCCAGCCAGGGCATGGTGACGGCGGTGCCGGTCTCCAGCACCACCACGCTGCGCTTGGCGGCGGCGGCCACGGCGGTGATCAGGGCGTTCTGGTCATAGGCCTGGTTGGCCGGGTCGGCGGCGTTGTTGGGCAGGCTCAGGTTCGGTAGGTCCGCTCCTTCAGTTTGCCACTGGGTAGCAAAAACGATGGCCACGTCAGCCGCTGCGGCTGCGCTGGCCGCAGCGGCGGGGTCGCTGCCGTCCAGGTAGGTGACTGTGGCGTTGGGAGCCATGGCCCGGATGGCGGCCAGCGGTGCGGACTTGTACCAGACGGCACACGAGCCGAACGTGCTGGTGTTGGGCACCAGGCAAGTGACGGCATTGCCATCGCGGGCGGGCACCGCGCCGGAGCCGCCGCCCGAGATCACGCCCGCATCCGCATGGCCGCCAATGACCACAATGGTTTGCGCCGCCGTGGTACTCAGCGGCAGCACATTGGCCGTGTCGCCGCTGGCGACTGCGTTCTTCAGCAGCACCATGGACTGTTCGGCGACCTTCTGGGCCACGGCATTGCCTGCGGCCTGGTCAACGGTACCGCCGGCCTTGGGGGGCGATGCCATTACACCGCTGGCGTACAGGGTGCGCAGCTTGCGCAGAACCATATCGTCCAGGCGGGCCAGCGGCACGGTACCGGCTTGGACGGCGGCCTTGAGCTTCTGGTTGAAGCTCGTGGCAGGCAAAGCGAAACTGCCAAAGGAGGTAGGGGTGTAGTCGTCGGCACTGCCAGCTTCTTCTTCGTCCAGCCCGGCGTTGGCGGCACGCACGGTATCGGTCACCGCAAAGAACCAGTCGGACTGGACGATGCCTTTGAAGCCCCACTCGGTCTTGAGCACATCAGTCAGCAGATACGCGCTTTCGCAGGCTTTGACGCCGTTGAGCAAGTTGTATGCGCACATCACGTTACCGGGCGCGCCATCTTTGACACCCATCTCGAAGGGCAGCAGGTACAGCTCGCGCAAGGTGCGTTCGTCAATCACCGAATTGGAAGTGAAACGGTTGGTTTCCTGCTCGTTGCCTGCGAAGTGCTTGATGGTGGCAATCACTTTTTGCGACTGCGTGCCCAACGTGCGCTGCGTAATCATGTTGCCCGCCAGCACCGGGTCTTCGCCCATGTACTCAAATGTGCGGCCATTGCGCGGCTCACGTGCCAAATTCACACCGCCGCCCAGGCCTTCGGCAAAGCCCAGGGCCCGCAGTTCGGTGGCGATGGCGCTGCCGTAGCTGTGGGCCAGCGTTGGGTCCCAGCTGGCGGCAAGGGCGATGGGGGCCGGGTATGGCGTAGCGTTCGAGCCCACCACGTTGACCCCGCCGGCCGAGTCGGCATTGGTCAGATTGGGTATGCCCAGGCGGGGAATACCTTTCACCACGCCTGCGCCGCCGAGAGCGTCCGGCACGCCATAACCCTCGCCGTGGACCAGCTGGATTTTTTCGTCTAGCGTCATCTTGGCCAGCAGCGCAGCGGCTTGTTGGTCTACGGTGGGGGCATCGTCGCCGCCGCAGCCGTAGAGTAGTCCGGCGGTAACAAGGGCAATGACGAGGGGGCGTTTGAGGTGCACGGTTTTGTCTCCTTATGGTGTAGTGCTTCCCCGCTTTGAAAGGGGGAAAAAGCACTTTAGCCAGGGGACTTCACACGGGCTTGACCTGCGGGAGCAGCACTTTACCCAGAGGTGCAGGATTGCAAAGAAAAGTGAAACAAGATGAAGCTAATGGACGGTGGCATCCGCCGCCTGCTTGCGAAACTGCGATGGCGACACGCCAAACGCGCCCGAAAAAAACCGCGAGAACGCGCTCAGCGACGAGAAACCCAGTAGGTCGCTGATCTCGGAGATCGGGCTCTGCGCCTGCAGCAGCATACGCCGGGCCTGAGCCGCACGCACGCTGCCCAGCACCTCCTGGAAATGCGTGGCCTCCAGCTGCAGCCGCCGGTTCAGCCCCCAGCGTGAAGTATTGAAATGCGCACAGGCCTGGGCCAGCAGCTGGCTGCCACTGCCGATGGCGTCGCCGGCTGCAATCGCCTGCGCCAGAAAGCGCTGCAAGCCCAGGGCAAAAGTCTGCGCCGGCTCCAGCCGGGCCTGCTCGGCCCGCGCCTGGCCGAGGAAGAAGGCATACAGGTTCGGGTTGTGCTGCGCATAGGGTTGGTCGCAGGCCGGGGCCTGCAGCAGCAGGCGGTTGCGCGCCTGGCCGAAACGCACCTCGCAGCCCATGGCGGCGCGCAGTTGGGCGACCGGGGCGAAGGCCTCGCCGGTCAGCTCCAGCACGCAGGCGCGGCCGCCCTCCGGGTCATAGTGGCGCACGATGCCGTGCAGCAGAAAGAAGTTGCCAAAGGCGCTGAAGGCGTTGCCGCCCTGGTCGTCCAGCTGGTAGTCAAATTCAAACTGCGTGCCCTGGCGCAGGCAGCGGATCACGTCCACATTGCCGATCAGGCTGCGGTGGTGGAAGTAGGCCCCCAGCCCGGCCGCCAGATTCGGCGCATTCGCCACCACCGCGTACAGCGTGGGAAAGGGCTGCAGGCAGGCCTGGATGTCGAACTGCCAGTAGTCGCTGGGCACGGGCATGTACTGCACCAAGCGCATGGCGGCCAGGTGTTTGGCGGCGCAGATGCGGGCCTGGGGCGACTCCAGCTCCCAGGCGGCGATGCCGGTCAGGCGCTGGAACTCCTGCGGGCCTATGCCGTGCTGCTCGGCTCCGTCCATGCACAAGCGCACCAGGGTGCTGGTGACCGAGCGCTGCTCCGGCATGCGCCAGGCGTCCAAGGCGACGCCGCAGTCCCAGGCGGGCGCCGCACCGTCCATGGCCGGGTCGGCATAGTCTTGTTGCCAGTCTCGTTGCCCCATCGCTTGTCTCCTGTCTCGCTGCCTGCGGGCGAACCGACTGGCAGAGCCTCCAGATTCTTGTATTTTGGAGGAGGCGTTTTCCCTGAAAACCGTTTAAGCCAAATCAGGCTCTAGCGCAGATGGTAGCTGCGCCAGCAGCTATTGAATCGATAGTGCAGGCGGGTGGTGCAGCGGCGCTGAGCAAACCCACACCGCGCCCGCCAAAGCAATAGAAAGTACCTGGTTACGCAATTTCATAGCAAGTCGGTCTGACGAAGGGTCTGCCTCAAGGGGCGTACGCAGGCCACCGGCGGTGGCCACGAAGATGCGCAAAAAAGAAGCGCAGTGCTTAGAGGCGCACGCCGGTCTTCTCGTCGAACCAGCTGACCTGGGCGGCCGAGACCTGCAGGCCGACCTGCTCGCCCGGCTGGAAGCGCGCCTGCGGCGAGGTGCGCACGGTAACGTTGCCGGCCTCGGTCTTCACCACCACATAGGTGTCGGCGCCGGTGGGTTCCACCACGCTGACTTCGCCGCGCCAGGCGGCGTTGTCCACCAGCTCGATGTGCTCGGGGCGCAGGCCCAGCAACGCGTCCTTGCCCACCGCCGGGCAGGCCAGGGGCAGGCTGCCGCCCTTGAAGGAAAATTGGCCGCCAGCGCCCGCATTGCCTGCGCTGCCAGCTATCAAATTCATAGTCGGCGAGCCGATGAAGCCGGCCACATAGGTATTGGCTGGGCGGCTGTAGATGTCGTCTGGGGTGCCCAGTTGCTGCAGCACGCCGTCCTTCATCACCGCGATGCGGCTGCCCAGTGTCATGGCCTCGATCTGGTCGTGGGTCACGTAGACGCTGGTAATGCCCGACACCTGGTGCAGGCGCTTGATTTCGGCACGCATTTCGACGCGCAGCTTGGCGTCCAGGTTGGACAGCGGTTCGTCGAACAGGAACAGCTGCGGCTGGCGTGCCAGGGCGCGGCCCATGGCCACACGCTGGCGCTGGCCACCGGACAGCTGCGCAGGGCGGCGGTCCAGCAGGTGGGTGATCTGCAGCATAGCAGCCACTTCGTTGATGCGCTTTTCACGCTCGGCCTTGGGCACCTTGCGCATTTCCAGCGCGAAGCCGATGTTCTCGGCCACGCTCATGGTGGGGTACAGCGCATAACTCTGGAACACCATGGCGATGTCGCGCTGGGCCGGCGGCACGCCGACCACATTGCGGTCGCCGATACGAATCGCGCCTTCGGTCGGCTCTTCGAGGCCGGCGATGATGTTCAGCAGGGTGGACTTGCCGCAGCCGGACGGGCCGACCAGGATCAGGAATTCACCCGGCGCGACGTCGATGTCGATGCGCTTGAGCACCTCGACCATCTTGTCGCCGTTGCCGAAAGTTTTACGTATACCTTGGATGTGGAGTGCGGATGCCATAACTTTTATCCTAGAGAAAGTAGTTGGACACGCCCGAGGGTGCTGCTGGGGACGTGACTGAGAAGGCGAGACAACGCAGCGGGCTCATGCCCGCCAGGTGGAGCAACGCACTCAGGCGCGGCTCCAGTAGTGCCATCGGGTGTGTAGCGTCGCAACGCAACGACAGCTGGACTAGGCGCTGGAAAGGGGTAAGACACATAAGTCGCTCTTTGAAATACGCAAGCGGTCAACTGCTTTTTCTAGGATCAACCCTTCACAGCGCCGGCTGTGAGTCCTTTAACGAAGAATTTGCCTGCCAACACGTAGATCAGGATGGTGGGCAGGCCCGCGATCACGGCAGCCGCCATGTCCACGTTGTAGTTTTTCACGCTGCTGGTGGTGTTGACCATGTTGTTCAGGCCCACGGTGATGGGCTTGCTGTCGGCGCCGCTGAAGGCCACGCCGAACAGAAAGTCGTTCCAGATATTCGTGAACTGCCAAATCAGCGTGACCATCACGATGGGCGTGGACAGCGGCACGATGATGCGGAAGAAAATGCGCCAGAAACCGGCACCGTCAATCCGCGCCGCATTCACCAGCTCTTTCGGAATGGACGCGTAGTAGTTGCGGAAGAACAGCGTGGTGCCCGCCAGACCGGCCAGGCAGTGCACCAGGATCAGACCGTAGACCGAGCTGGAGATGCCCAGCCAACCCAGGATCTGGCTCATCGGCAGCAGCACCACCTGGAAGGGCATGAACACGCCAAACAGCATGAAGCCAAACAGCAGCTCGCTGCCCTTGAACTTCCACAGGCTCAGCACATAGCCGTTGATGGCGCCCCACAGCGTGGAGATGATCACCGCCGGGAACACGATCAGCACCGAGTTCCAGAAGAAGGGCTGCAGGCCACGGCAGTCGGTGCCGGTACAGGCGGTGGACCAGGCCAGTTGCCAGGCCTCGAAGTTCAGCGCGTGCGGTAGGCTCAGCAGGTTGCCGCTGCGGATTTCCTCAGCGTCCTTGAACGAGGTCGCCAGCATCACATACATGGGTGCCAGGAAGAAGAAGGCTGCCAGCAGCAGCACGCCGTAAATCAAGACACGGGAAAAGTTCTTAGCGATCATGGGGCTTGCTCCGCAGTTCACTGTACAAATAGGGCACCACGATCGCGGCAACAGTCGCCAGCATCATGGTCGCGCTGGCAGCACCCAGGCCGATCTGGCCGCGGGTAAAGCTCATCACATACATGAAGGTGGCGGGTACATCGGTGGCATAGCCGGGGCCGCCGCCGGTCAAGGCCATCACCAGGTCGAAGCTCTTGATCGACAGGTGCGACAAGACCATGATGGTGGAGAACACCACCGGGCGCAGGATGGGCAAGATGATGCGCCAGTAGATGCGCGGCAGGCTGGCGCCGTCAATCTGCGCGGCCTTGATGATGCTGTCGTCGATGCCGCGCAGGCCGGCCAGGAACAAGGCCATCGCAAAGCCGGCAGACTGCCAGATGCCGGCAATCACCACGCAGTAAATGGCGGTGTCGCTCTGCACCAGCCAGTCGAAGCTGAAGCTTGTCCAGCCGATGTCATGCATCAGTTTTTCCAGGCCGAGGCTGGGGTTCAGCATCCACTTCCAGGCGGTACCGGTGACGATGAAGGACAGCGCCATGGGGTACAGGTAGATGGTGCGCAGCAGGCCTTCGGCTCGGACCTTCTGGTCCAGCACGATGGCCAGCGCCATGCCGATCAGCATCGCGCCGCCGACATACAAAACGCTGAAGATGCCCAGGTTCTTCAGGGCCAGCCACCAGCGGTCCATCTCCCACAATTTGGCGTATTGGGCCAGGCCGACGAACTCGTCGTAGTTGGGCAGCATGCGCGATGCGGTCAGGGACAAAACCCCGTTCCAGATCATCAGCCCGTAGATGAAGGCAAAGCCCAGCACGAAGCCGGGCGCAATCACCAGCTTGGGCAGTGCCTGCTCAAAATTCGGTTTCATGGGAGTGGCTCTCAAAAAATAAGGCCCCACTCCGCCGTGGCGGATGGGGGAAGAATGCCCAAGGATGTGCCGGACCTATTCCAGGGAACCGGCTTTGCCGGGCCCTAGGGTTCGCCCCCTGCAAGGGGGGTGGCGGCCACGCGCAGCGGGCAAGCCTGGGGGTGTTACTTGGTAGCAGCGGCGGAAGCGATGTTCTTCACAGCAGCGTCGATGCTGATCTTGTCATCGTTCCAGAACTGGCTGACCGCGTCCTTGATGGCGCCTTCAGCTGCAGGGCTCACAGCCATGCCGTGGGCAATCGAAGGCACCAGGCTGCCGGTCTTGGCGGTGTCCACGAAGTCCTTGGCGGACAGCTTGGCGCAGTCGTCAAACTTGTCCATCTTCATGTTCAGACGAACCGGGATGGAACCCTTGTTCAGGTTGAAGATTTCCTGGAACTCGGTGCCCATGATGGCGGCAGCCAGGTCGCCCTGGGCCTTTTGCGCGTCCTTGTCCTTCAGCTTGAACATGGCAAACGAGTCCACGTTGTAGGTGTAGGAGGTAGCGGTGCCGGGAGCAGCTGCGCACAGGAAGTCCTTGCCTGGCACCTTGCCAGCAGCCAGGAACTCGCCCTTGGCCCAGTCACCCATGAACTGGAAGCCGGCCTTGCCTTGCATCACCAGAGCGGTGGTCAGGTTCCAGTCGCGGCCTGCGGAGGCTGCGTCGGTGTAGCCCTTGATCTTGCGGAAGGTTTCCAGCGACTTCTTCATGGTGTCGCTGGTCAACGCCTTGTTGTCCAGCTTGACCAGTGCGTCGCTGTAGAACTTGGCACCGCCCACACCCAGCACCACGGTTTCAAAGGTGGTGAAGTCTTGCCAGTTTTGGCCACCGTGGGCCACGGCGATGAAGCCGGCAGCCTTGATCTTGTCGGCGGCAGCGAAGAATTCAGCGTAGGTCTTGGGCATGCCGGTGACGCCAGCCTTCTTCAGCACTTCGGGGTTGGCCCAGACCCAGTTCACGCGGTGCACGTTGACCGGAGCTGCAACGTAATTGCCCTTGTACTTCATGCCATCGGCCACGGCCTTGGGCAGCAGGCTGTCCCATTTTTCGGCCTTGGCGGTAGCGTCCAGGTTGGCCAATACACCTTCGGCAGCCCATTCCTGGATCGCTGGGCCCTTGATCTGGGCTGCGGCAGGGGGGTTGCCCGAGACCACGCGGCTCTTCAGCACGGTGGCGGCATTGTCGCCACCGCCGCCAGCCACAGCGAAGTCCTTCCACACATGGCCCTTGGCCTGCATGATCTTCTTCAGCTCAGCCACCGACTTGGCTTCGCCACCGGAGGTCCAGTAGTGCAGTACTTCGACCTCGCCGGCCTGGATAGCACCTGCGGACACCACTGCAACCATGGCGAGCGCCAATTTGGAAAGCTTCAACATCTATGTCTCCTGGATTTGCCGCCCCCGACTTTAGGCGGATTGGTACGGCAAAGGGTTGGCTCAACCGGGCACCGCGCCCCGCTGATTCATTAATTTTTCATTAATTAATGAAAAATGAACACTAGGGATTTCCCTGGGACTGCGTAAAGACTTCTCCTCGAAAATCAAAATTGATAGCGCCCTGCGCAGACAAAATATGCGCCAGAGGCCATTTTCGTTCAGTAAAAAATAAGCGGAATAGCCCGGCGTTTATGATCGCCGCCATGCTTGCAAAGATCATGGGGTTTGTTTTACTAGGCCTGGTGCGGGTGCTGACAGGCGCCCAAGCCCGCTGGTACGGCTGCCCGCCCAAGGCTGAGCAGCGCATTTATTTTGCCAACCACCAAAGCCATGCCGACCTGGTGCTGATCTGGGCCGCCCTGCCCTCCGAGCTGCGCAGCATCACCCGCCCCATTGCCGCCAAGGACTATTGGACCGCCTCGCGCTTCAAGCTGTGGCTGACCACGGCCGTATTCAATGCCGTTTACGTAGACCGCAGCCGCACCAAGGATGCCAGCGGTGTGGAGCAAGATCCGCTGGAGCCCTTGGTCGAGGCACTGGAGAGCGGCGACTCCATCATCCTATTCCCCGAGGGCACACGCGGCCATGCCCCCGAGCCCCAGGCCTTCAAGGCCGGGCTGTACAAGCTGGCGCAGAAATTCCCGCAGGTGGTGCTGGTGCCGACCTGGATACACAACGTGCAGCGTGTCATGCCCAAGGGCGAGGTGATTCCGGTGCCGGTGCTGTGCTCGGTCACCTTCGGCACGCCGATGCAGCTGGCGCCCGATGAAGACCGCCACGCCTTTCTGGACCGGGCACGCGCCAACGTCATCGCGCTGAGAGAGATATGAACCAGTTCCTGCGCAGCCTCAGCGGTACGCAACAGGTGGGGGCGATGTTCGTCCTGGTGTTTGGCGTGCTCTTGCTGGCCAGCGGCGCGCTGCTGCTGTTGTCGCTGCGCGAGCGCGACGACAACGCGTTTGGTGCGGCCTTCGGAGCCGAGCTGGACAATGTGCGCCGGGTGCTGAAGAACACCTGGTTCATGGCCGGTGTGTTCTGGCTGTGCTGGGCCGTGGGCGGCTGGGTGGCGATTACGCTGTTCGCCCTGGTGGCCTTCTTCGCGCTGCGCGAATTCATCACCCTGTCGCCCACCCACCGGGGCGACCACCGCAGTCTGATCCTGGCCTTCTTTGTGGTGTTGCCGGTGCAGTTCTGGCTGGTGGGCGGCAAGCACTTCGACCTGTTCACGGTGTTCGTGCCGGTCTACGTCTTTCTGGCCCTGCCCATCGTGGGAGCCCTGGCCGACGACCCGCACCGTTTTCTGGAACGCAATGCCAAGATGCAGTGGGGCATCATGGTCTGCGTCTACGGCACCAGCCACGTGCCGGCGCTGGTGCGGCTGGACTTCCCGGGCTACCAGGACAAGGGTGCCTTCATGGTGTTCTTCCTGGTGCTGGTGGTGCAGACCTGCATGCTGGTACAGCACCTGGCCACCCGCAAGCTCAAGCGCGCGCCACGCGCGCCCCACATCAGCCAAAGCTTCAACTGGACCAGCTGGGGCATAGGCGTGGCCGCAGGCGGCCTGCTGGGTGGGCTGCTGGCCGGCATCACCCCGTTCAAACCCGGCCAGGCCCTGGCCATGGCGCTGATTGCCTGCGTGGCCGGCTCGCTGGGCCACCTGGTGATGAAGGCGTTGAAGCGCGACCGCGGCATCACCAACTGGGGCAGCGAGGGCCAGTCCATCACCGGCGCCAGCGGCCTGCTGGACCGGGTGGATGCACTATGCTTTGCCGCCCCCATCTTCTTCCACTCGGTCCGATGGTATTTCCGGGTGTAGCTGCCTTGGTTCGCCAGGATGCGCCATGGGTGGCGACAGACTTTCACTCAAGGCAATAGTTCAAATTTCAGGTCGGCCAGCGGCGTCACTTTTTCTTCACGCACCAGCTTGAACTCGGTGTTCGGGCCGATCCACTTGGCCCAGATCTGGTCGATCTCGCCGGCCTTGTCCATGGCCAGCAGCGCAGCATTGACCTTGGCCAGCAGCACGGGTTCGTCCTTCTTCATGCCGACGCCGATAGGCTGGAACACCATCGGGTCCTTGATCATCTTCAGCTCGACGCCGGTGGTCTTGGACTGATTGACCAGCTTGGTGATGGTCATGGTGTTGGCGACAACGCCCACCGACTTGTTCTGCTGCACGGCCATGTAGGCGGAGCCAGTGTCCTGGAAGGTGACGGGGTCGGAGCCGTTCATCTTGATCGACAGCTCCGAGGTCGAACCCTTGGTGGAGCTCAGCCGCTTGCCCTTGAAGTCAGCCTTGGTGGTACCCGGGTCGGACGCCTTCACCGCCAGCATTTCCTTGGCGATGTAGTAGGGGTCGCTGAACTGGATCTGCTCACCGCGGCTCTTGGTGTAGGCCAGGTTGGCCACGGTCAGGTCGACCCGGCCCATCTTGACCTCGGGCACGCGGGCCTCAACCGACAAGGGCGTGATCTTGGCCGTGAGACCCAACTGCTTGGCGATGGCATTGCACATATCGACATCGAAGCCCACCATCTCGCGGGTCTTGGGATCGGGGGCAGCAAAAGGAGGCACATCGGCGAAGGTGCCGCACTTGAGCTCCTTGCGCTGGACCATGTCCTGCCACTGGTCGGCCTGGGCGGCAAAGCTGAGAGCAAGCAGAGCGGCGATCGCCGTCATGCGGGGGAGACGATAGGTATGGAACATGGTGAACTCCTGGAATAGAAAAACGTGGAGGAAACTCGAAAACCGAGGTGGCTAGTGCGCCCGCAGGTCGGACAGAAAACGCTTGGCACGCGGGTGCTGCGGGCTGCTGAAAAACTCCTTCGGCGTTGCAGTCTCCAGAATGCGGCCGGCATCCATGAACCAGATCTGATCGGCCACTTCGCGGGCGAAGTTCATCTCGTGGGTCACGCACATCATGGTCATGCCGTCGTTGGCCAGGCTGCGCATCACCGACAGCACCTCACCCACCATTTCCGGGTCGAGAGCGCTGGTAGGCTCATCGAACAGCATTGCCGGCGGCTCCATGGCCAGCGCCCGTGCGATCGCCACACGCTGCTGCTGGCCGCCCGACAGCTGCGCAGGGTAGGCGCCGGCCTTGCTCGACAAGCCCACACGGTCCAGCAGTTGCTGCGCCTTGGCCTTGGCGTCGCTGCGGCCCACGCCGCGCACCCGCATAGGCGACATCATGATGTTCTCCAGCACCGATAGATGCGGGAACAGATTGAAGCTCTGGAAGACGAAGCCGATTCGGCTACGCAGGCGGTTCAACGCCTGGCTGCTCATCGGCGCGTGGATGTCGCTGCCATCAAAAAGCAGCTGACCCGACTTGATTTCTTCCAGCCGGTTGACTGTGCGGATCAGCGTGGACTTGCCCGACCCCGAGGGGCCGCACACCACCACCACCTCACCCTTCTTGACCTCGGCATTGATGTCGATCAGAGCATGGTAGCTGCCGTACCATTTGTTGATTTCGTTGAAACAGATCATGGTGGTCTCTTTGGACGGAAAGTTCAGGATTCAACCGTTGCGCCCGCGGGCTGCAACGCGGCAGGTGCGGTGCCCAGCAGGCCCCGGCGCTTGCGCGCCACGCGCCGCTCCAACCAGTGCGCCAACTGGGTAAGGCTGTAGCAGACCACGTAGTAAGTCACCGCCAGGATGAAGAACACGTGGAAGGGCTTGGTCAGCAGCTGGTTGTTGATCTGGTTGGCCGCGAATGTCAGCTCCTGCACGTTGATCACATAACCCAGCGTGGTCTCTTTGATCGCCGACACGAACTGGCTCAGCAGGCTGGGCAGCATGTTGTAGAGCGCCTGCGGCAGGATGACGCTCCACATCGCGCCGAGGTAGCTATTGCCCAGGGCCCGGGCAGCTTCCAACTGGCCGCGCGGCAGCGCCTGGATGCCGGCGCGCACCACTTCCGACAGATAGGCGCCTTCGTAGATCACCAGCGTGCACAGCATGGTGGTGAAGCCGGAGACGTTGCGACCGATCAGCAGCGGCACCAGGAAATACACCCACAGGATGACCATCAATAGCGGCACGCCGCGCACCACATAGATCAGGCCGGTGGTGGGCCAGCGCAGCACGCGCCAGGGCGAGAGCCGGGCCAGCGCCAGCAGCACGCTCAGCGGGAAGGCCAGCACAATGCCCAGTACCGACAGCACCAGCGTGCAGACGATGCCGCCCATGGGGCCGTTCGGGTACTGGCCAACCAGCAGCAGCAGCCAGTTGTCGCGCAAGATGTTGAACAGATCGATCATGCTTACCTCGCCCCGGCAATGCTGTAGCGCTTGGACAACCAGGCTCCGGCGGCCATGATCAGCAGCGAGAAGCCCAGGTAGACCACCGTGGCGACGAGGTAGGCCTCAAAGGTGCGAAAGCTCTGGCTTTCAATTTCCTTCACTGCGTGGGTCAACTCGGCCACACCGATGGCCATGGCCAGGCTGCTGTTCTTGAACAAAGAGACGCTGTGATTCACCAGGGCCGGGACTGCATTGCGCACCGCTTGCGGCAGGATCACGTAGCGCATCGCGCTGAGATAGCTGTGCCCCAGGGCGCGAGCGGCCTCGGTCTGCCCGTCGGGTATGGAACGAAGTCCGGAGCGCAGGTCTTCGCTGAAGTAAGCAGCCTGGCACAGGCCGAGCGCGACGATGGCGAACAAAGCCTCGCCGTTGTGTTCCGACAGCCAGCTCTGCAGTTCGTCGGGCAAGAGGCTGGAGATGCCGAAGTACCACAGCATCAGCTGCACCAGCGTGGGCACGTTGCGGTGGTAGGACACATAGGCCTCCACGGCACGCTCCGTGACGCGAACGGGCATCAGGCGCACGACCAGCAGCACCACCGCCAAGGCCATCGCCAGAAGCCAGGAGCCCGCGGCGATTTGCAGAGTCATCCGCACGCCTTTGAGGAGCATGGCACTGAACTCAGCGTTCAGCAATATGGCCATCAGATCGAAGTTTTTCATGCGTGGCTTCTACCAGGCTGGTGGTGCAGCTGCGGCCTCAGACTTGCGGGCGTTCGGGGCGTGTCGTCGACAGCCCGCCGGGCACCTGTAGCGTCGGGGTGATTTCCATGTGGCCGACGTTGACGGCAATCGGTGCAGCAATGGCGAAGGCGATGGCGTTGGCGATGTCTTCGGCCTGCGGTAGCTCGAAGCCTTCAACAAAGCGTTCGTGTATCTCGGCGCTGTCGCCGTGCACATGGGCAAAGATGTCGGTGGCCACGCGGCCGGGGCAGATTTCGGTGACACGCACGCGTTTGCCAAAAGCATCGATGCGCAACTGGCGCGACAACATGCTGACCGCGGCCTTGGTTGCGTGGTAGGTGCTGTTACCGCCGAAGTTGTAGGCCCCGGCAATGGAGCTGATGTTGATGATGTGGCCGCGGTCGCGCGCCACCATGCCAGGCAAGGTCAGCCGGCAGATGTGCAGCACAGCACGCAGGTTCACATCGATGAGCAAGTCGATGCCTTCCGCGTCGGCCTTCAGGATCGAGCCTGGCCGGTCCACGCCGGCATTGTTGACAACCACGTCGAATTCGATTTCCTGGGCCAGGCGCGTCACGCTGGCCAGGTCGCTGACGTCGATGGCGTGTGGAATGCAGCCGGTGCGCGCGGCGAGTTCGGCCAGCTTGCCGGCGCTGCGCGCCAGCGCGTGGACCTGCAGGCCTTCGGCGCAAAGGCGTTCGACGGTGGCCGCGCCGATGCCCGAGGAGGCTCCGGTCACGAAGGCAGTTTTGTAGTCAGAAAAAGGCATGTCGGGTTTCTTTCTTGTGGGGGGCCGAGGCCTGGATACCTGCGTCGTGCAGGCGGCGTGACCACGAATGGACTGACTTTATCGACGCGGTGTCGATCGCGCCAAGACGGATTGACTGTGAGGCGATAAGCTGCCCTTATGTTGCTCCGCTACAGTGCACGGCCAGGCAGAAAAACGCCACATTGGTGCCCTATGGGGTGGAGTGCGGGTCTTCATGGCGACTGCCGCGAGATCGGCACAATGCGCCCGCCAGTGGCTTCGATCTTGGCCCGCACGGCCTCGGCCAGGGCCACCGAGCCAGGGGTGTCGCCATGCAGCAGGATGGAGCTGGCCCGCATGGGGATCTTGCGTCCGCTGTAGCTGGTGACCGTACCTTCTTCCAGCAGTTGCGTCACCCGCTCAAGCACTTTTTCGCTGTTGTGGATCACCGAATCGGGCAGCTTGCGTGGCACCAGCAGGCCGTTGTCGTCGCAGGCGCGGTCTGCCAGGAAGCTGCTGGCCACGCGCAGCCCGTGGTGGTCGCCCGCGCGTTCGATGGCCACGCTGGCCGACGAGCTGATGATCAGTCCCGCATCGAAGCGGGCCACGGCTTCGACCAGCACCATCGCCAGCGCCGGATCGGCTGCAGCCATGTTGCCGAGCGCGCCATGGAAACTCATGTGTGTCATGCGCCGGCCGCAGGCCTGGGTGATGCCGGCCAGTGCACCCAGTTGGTAGATCACATGGCTGGCCAGCTCGGTCGGGTCGATCTGCATCTGCCGGCGCCCGAAACCCATGAGATCGGGGAAGCCAACATGCGCGCCGATGTCGATGTCGATGCCGCGGGTCGCAGCCAGTCGTACCGTGCGCTCCATGATGACCGGGTCGCCCGCGTGAAAGCCGCAGGCGATATTGGCCGAGGAGATGATCTTCAGCAAAGCTTCGTCGTCGCCCATGCGCCAAGGGCCGAAGCCTTCGCCGAGGTCCGCGTTCAAGTCGATGTCCATTGCAAACTTCTCCTTAAATTGCGTCGGCCACAGACTCGGTGTCGATATCCAAAAGCGTTGTGCCATAACCGACAGTGCTGCCCGGTGGCACCTGCCATTCGCCCGGCCAGCCGTCGCAGGGGGCGTGCACCGGCAGCAGCAGCGGCCCGACCTGCAGCAGGCCGAGCAGGCTGCCGGCCTGGACAGCGCTGCCGGGCAACCACAGTGGCGTGGCGCGGCTGGGAATGCGGTCCAGCAGCACGCCGACAGATGTGGCGCGGACCGGCGTGTGGGCCGTCCTGTGAGCAGGTATTGGCTCGGGTGGCATCGGCTGCACGATGGCCGCGTTGGCGCTGCCATCCCGGTGGATCTCGATCTGCACGTCCGGGCCACGCAGCTCCAGGAAGTCGATGTCGGTTTCGGCCAGCCATGCGGCCAGTTGGCGTATGTCTTGGGTCTGCATTGTCAATTCCTTTGCAGCGCCCAGCGCTGCAGATCGATCATCCGGCCGACCTCGTCCAGCCAGGCCTGCACTTCGTCGAGGGCGACCACGGCCGCCTCGTAGTCGACCTCGACGAAACGCATGCGGCTGCCAATCGCGGCCTGACCGAGCCGCCAGAGGTCGGCCTCGATCACGGTACCGAACTTGGGGTAACCGCCCGAAGGTTGGGCGTCGCGCATCTGCACGATGGGCTGGCCGCCCGAAGGCACCTGGATCACGCCGGGCACGATGCCGTGCGAGCGGATCTCCATCGTCTCGATCGGCACCAGCGGCGTGCCCTGCATGCGGTAGCCGTAGCGGTCGCTTTGCGCGGTGATCTTCCATGCACCGGCCCAGAAGGCGGCGCGCGAATCTTCCTTGAAGCAGGCGTATTCCGCCGCGGGCAGCACCCGCACGGCGGGCAGGCCATCGCGCGTCAGCGGCAGGGTGATGGCCGGGGGCACGACGCCGAAGTCCACCGCAGGTTCCCCCCCCGGTCTGGCCGCACGCAGCACGTCGCCTTGCCGCACGGAGCGGCCATTCAAGCCACCGAAGGCGCCGCGCAGCTGGGTGCTGCGCGAGGCCAGGACTTCGGGCACGTCGATGCCGCCGGCCAGCGCCAGGTAGGCCCGGCTGCCCGAGCCCACCAGCGGCAGGCCCAGCGTCAGCACCTGCCCTTGGCGCGCCTGGTGGCCCCACCAGGGTGCGAGCGCGCGTTGGTCTAGCCGCGCCTGACAATCGGCGCCGGTGAGCGCAAAGGCGCAATCCTCGGTGAAGCGAACCTGGAACGGATAGACGGGAATTTCCAGCGCGGCAGCACCTGCAGGATTGCCCAGCAGCAGGTTGCCGACGGCCAGTGCCAGCTGGTCCATCGCGCCTGCGCCGCCAACGCCGAAGCGCAGACTGCCCAGGCGGCCCGCGTCCTGCACGGTGGCGAGTGCGGTGGAGGAAAGTATTTCAATCATCGAACGATATCCTGAACACGGAAGCGCACGCAGTCGCCCGGCTGCAGCACGGCCGGTGGGTCCTGCTCCGGGTGGAAGAAGTCCATGGTGGTGCTGCCGATGGTGTTCCAGCCGCTCGGGCCGGCCGAGGCCGACACGCCGGTCTGCACCCCGCCGATCGACACCGAGCCGCCGGGCAGGTTCACGATGGGCACGGCGCGGCGCGGCGTGGCGATGCGCTCGTCCATGCCGCCCAGGTAGCAGTAGCCGGGATGGCTGCCCAGCGCATACACCGGATAGAGTGGCGCGCAGTGCAGCGCCACCACTTCGTCGATGCTGAGCCCAGTGTGCGCCACCACGTCGGCCAGGTGCGGACCGCCCGCGCCGCCATAGACCACGGGCAGCTCGATGATGCGCCCCTGCAGCGGCAAGGGTTCGGTTTCCTCCCAGGCCTGCAGCACGCTGGCCTCGAGCGCCTGCAGCGCGGCCAGTGTGCGCGGCGGCCGGGCGAAGGTCAGCATCAGGTTGTTCATGCCGGGCACGGCTTCGCGCACTTCGGGTAGGGCCTGCAGCCGGCCTGCCATGGCCCAGATGCGCTGCTGCGGCGCCAGGGCCAGCGGGCCGGGCGCCTCGAACAGCAGCGCCGTGGTGCCGAGCAGAGTCAGGTTCGGAGAGTGGGTCTTGGTCTTGGCGCGGTTCATGGACGCTCTTTTTCGGTTGCACGCTCGGTGGCTCGTTCGGATGAGCGCCGCTGCAGCCAGCGTTCAAGGTGGTGGATGTCGACGCCGCCTTGCTGGAAGCCGGGGTCTTCGATGATCTCGCGGTGCAGCGGCAGATTGGTGGCTATGCCCTCGACATGCATCTCGGCCAGCGCCAGGCGCATGCGGGCCAGGGCGTCGGCGCGCGAGCTACCGTGCACGATCAGCTTGGCGATCATTGAGTCGTAATAGGGCGGCACGCGGTAGCCCGCGCTCACGTGGGAATCCACGCGCACGCCAAAGCCGCCCGGGGGCTGCCAGGCGGTGATGCGGCCCGGTGCCGGGGCGAAGGTTTCGGGGTTCTCGGCGTTAATGCGGCATTCCAGCGCGTGGCCGAAACAGCCGACCTGGTCTTGCGTCAGCGCCAGTTGTTCGCCGCGCGCCATGCGGATCTGCTGCTGCACGATGTCGATGCCGGTGGTCATCTCGGTGACCGTGTGCTCGACCTGTAGCCGGGTGTTCATCTCGATGAAGAAGAACTCGCCGTCTTCGAACAAAAACTCGAATGTGCCCACGCCCACGTAGCCGATCTGCCGGCAGGCATCGGCGCAGCGCGCGCCCACCTTGGCCAGCAGAATGCGGTCAATGCCTGGTGCCGGGGCTTCCTCCAGCACCTTCTGGTGGCGCCGCTGCAGCGAGCAGTCGCGGCTGCCGAGCCACAGAGCATGGCCATGGCGATCACACAGCACCTGGATTTCCACGTGGCGCGGATGGCCCAGGAATTTCTCGATGTAGACCTCGGGGTTGCCGAAGGCCCGGCGGGCTTCCTCGCGGGTCAGCGCCATGGCGTCCAGCAGCTCGGCCTCGGCTTGCACGATGCGCATGCCGCGCCCGCCGCCACCGCCAGCGGCCTTGACCATCACCGGGTAGCCGATCTCGCGTGCGATCTCCAGGATGGCCGCGTTGTCGTCGGGCAGCGAGCCGTCGGGCCCGGGCACGCAGGGCACGCCGGCCGCCCGCATCGCGCGCTTGGCGGCCACCTTGTCGCCCATGGTGCGGATGCATGACGACGGCGGACCGATGAAGCTCAGGCCGGCCGCTTCCACACGCGCGGCGAAACCGGCGTTCTCGGACAGGAAGCCGTAGCCCGGATGGATGGCCTGCGCGCCGCTGAGCTTGGCGGCATACAGCAGCGCGGCCTGGTTCAGGTAGCTCTGCGCGGGTGAGGCTGGGCCTATGCACAGGGCCTGGTCGGCCTGGGTGACGTAGACCGCATCGCGGTCGGCCTCGGAATAGACTGCCACAGTGCGCAACCCCAGGCTGCGGCAAGCGCGCTGGATGCGCAAGGCGATCTCCCCCCGGTTGGCGATCAAAACGGTGTCGAACATGCTCAACCCAGACTCAACAGCGGTTGACCGGCTTCGACCTCGGCACCCGACTCGACCAGCAGCGCCAGCACCGTGGCATCGACGTCAGTGCGGATTTCGTTGAAGACTTTCATGGCTTCGACCACGCACACCACCTGGCCCGCCTGGATGGCCTGCCCCGGCGCGACGAAGGGCGGCGCATCAGGCGATGGACGCCAGTGCACGACGCCATACAAGGGCGTGGTGATGGCACTAGGCGCTGGCGTGGCTGCAACGGCTGGCTGTGGACTCTGGCGCCGGGCACGTACTGGTGCAGGTGTTGACACGGGTGTTGCCGCCTGCGGGTCTGGCGTCTGCTGCGGCGCGGGGGCACCGGACGCCGTTTTCCTGCGCACCAGACGCAGCTGCGTACCGTCGCGGGTCAGCGCCATCTCGCTGAGGTCCGACGCGGCCATCGCATCGATCAGTGCCTTGATTTCCTGTAGGTTCATCTCGGGTTTCCTGCCCTCGCGGGCGGCGTTCACGCGCTGTGCATCAGCGTGTTCGAATGCCGTTAAGTTACCCAGAGATGGGCCGCGACGCCAAGACCGTTTGGCTTTGCCGGGATAAGGACGTCTTATGACGCTTGGCGCGCCTGCTTGGCGCGATCAGGACGCGGACGCCAGCGCCATGGCTTTCTCGGACGGGAAGCCCGGGTCCGTATCGACATGGAGATCACTCACCAGCTCGAGCAAGATCTCGCGCACCGCCTGCGCCGGTTCCGACAGGGGCAAGTGGTCCGACTGGCACAAGGCCAGCGGCGCCTCGATGACCGGCTCGACGATGCGGCTCTGCCAGGCCATGCCCGACGCCACGAAGCCACGCGCCATGGAGGCCGGCAGGATGGTCGAGCCCAGGCCATCGGCAATGGCCGCAGTCAAGGTGATGGCCGACTCCACCTCGGCCACCACGCGCGGCGTCATGCCGGCGCGCATGAAGGCCTCGTTCACCAGCTTGCGCACGATGTTGTAGGGCCGCGGCATCAGCAGCTGCACCTCGCGCAGGTCTTCGAGGCGGATGTTCTCGCCGGGCTGGGGCTCGGTGGAAGGGCCGACCAGGTACAGCGCTTCTTTCACCAGGGGCAGGAACTTCAGGCCGTGGATGGCCTTGTCGCCGTAGAGCACGGCCAGGTCCATGCGGCCGTTCATGATGAGTTCGCTCAGCGTCGTACCGTAGCTCTCGTTCAGGTAGAGCAGGATGCCCGGGTGGCGCGCGCGCACCCGGCGCAGCAGCGGCAAGGCCAGCGTGGCGGCGGCGGTACCAGGCGCCATGCCCACCGACACCTGGCCCGAAAGCCCCTGGCCGGCGGCGGCCATATCGCTCATCGCCTGATCACATTGGCGAAGGATGATCTGTGCATGGCGGTACAGGGCCTTGCCAGCCTCGGTGGGGGTGACGCCGCGCTGGGTTCGCACCAGCAGTTGCTGGCCGACCTCGGCCTCAAGCGTGGCGAGTTGCTGGCTCAGCGCCGGCTGGGCGATGAACAAGACCTGGGCGGCCTGTGTGAGGCTGCCGATGTCCACGATCTTGACGAAATATTTGAGTCGACGCAGGTTCATTCAGAGGAGAGCAAGCAAAAGGCGAGCCTAGCATCGACCCACCCGTGGCGGCCAGAGTGCTAACCCGGTGGGCTCTGGCGGGAAAACTATGGGCAACGCCGGTCATAAGCTCTACCTATATCGCCAGAGCGAACTTGTCTTGGCTTTCCAAAACGACTGCGCGTAACGTTCAGGCCTGTCCATCCAGCCATCGCCATGGCTACGCCGATCTCACAGCCCAAAGGAAAAGCCGTGTCCCGTTCCCCCTCCGACTCCCGCATTGCCGCGCGAGTGCGCCGTATCAAACCATCGCCCAGCAGTGCAGCAGCAGACCGCGCCAACGAGCTGCGCCGCCAGGGCCGCGACATCGTCAACCTGGTGGTCGGTGAGCCCGACTTCGACACGCCGGCGCACATCCGCCAGGCGGCCTGCGCGGCCATCGAGCGCGGCGAGACGCGCTACACCATGTCGGCGGGTACGCCGGCCCTGCGCCAAGCCATCTGCGACAAGCTGCTGCGCGAAAACGGCCTGGGCTACAAGCCTGGCAACGTGGTCGTGACCTGCGGTGCCAAGCACGCGATCTTCAACGCCTTATCGGCCACGCTGGAGCCCGGCGATGAGGTCATCATTCCCGCGCCGTACTGGGTGTCCTATCCGGACATGGTCCTGGCCTGCGACGGCACGCCGGTGGTAGTGGCCTGCGATGAGGCCGATGGCTTTCGCTTGACCGCTGCCGCACTGGAAGCCGCCATCACACCCAACACGCGCTGGCTGCTGCTCAATTCACCCACCAACCCGACGGGCGCAGCCTATAGCGCGGCGGACTTGCGTGCCCTGGCCGATGTGCTGTTGCGCCATCCCCAGGTGCTTCTCATGACCGACGACATCTATGAACACATCCGTTTCGACGGCGAGGCCCTCCCGCACATCGTGGCCATAGAGCCGCAACTGCACGAGCGCAGCGTGGTCATCAACGGCGTGTCGAAGACCTATGCCATGACCGGCTGGCGCATCGGCTACGCGGCCGGCCCGGCGGACCTGATCGGTGCGATGGAAACGCTGCAGTCCCAGTCCACCAGCAATGCCTGCACCATCAGCCAGGCCGCGGCGCTGGCGGCGCTGCAGGGTGACCACGGTTTCCTCAAAGATTTCGTCGAGACCTACCGCCAGCGCCGGGACCGCGCGCTGGCGCTGATCAACGCCATCCCGGGCCTGGGCTGCCGCACGCCGGGCGGTGCCTTCTACCTGTTCGTCAATTGCAGCGGTCTCATCGGCCGCACCACTCCGGGCGGCAAACAGATCGACAGCGATGTGGACGTGGCCCTGTACCTGCTCGACGCAGAAGGCGTGGCAATGATCCCGGGCTCGTCCTATGGCGTAGCACCGTATTTCCGCATGTCGATCGCCACCAGCATCGAAGTCATCGAAGAAGGTTGCGCCCGCATCGGGCGTGCCGTGGCCGCCTTGCATTGAATCTTTCCAGTTGAAACCCGCTCCGAAAGCCCACCCATGGAATACAAAGCCCTGCGCAAGAATGCGTCTGCCGACCAAGCGGATACCAAAATCCTCGAAACCCTGCGCTCACTCCCACTGGCTGCGCTCAGCGACAGCATGCACCGCAATATCGGCACCTCGGGTCTGAGCCCCTACCACCGTCCCGGCAAGGAAACCATGGCCGGCACGGCGGTCACGGCGCGTTCGCGCGGCGGCGACAACCTGACCTACCTGCGCGCCCTGGAGTTCTGCCGCCCTGGCGACGTGCTGGTGGTTGACGCCGGCGGAGACCTGAACAACGCCGTCGTCGGCGGCATCTTGTCCTTCTATGCAGCCAGGATCGGACTGTCGGGCGTGGTCATCGACGGTGCGATCCGCGATGTGGCCGAGATCCGCGAGCGCGACTTCCCGGTGTACGCGCGTGGCGTGACCCACCGTGGCCCGTACAAAGACGGCCCTGGCGAGATCAACGTGCCGATCAGTGTAGGCGGCATGGTGGTCAACCCCGGCGACATCCTGGTCGGCGACCAGGATGGCTTGCTGGCGATCCCTCCCCAAGGTGCCGAACAGATCATCGAGAAGGCTCGTGCGGTGCTGGTGGCCGAAGAGAAAACCATGGCAGCCATGCGTGAAGGCCGCTGGGACCGCAGCTTCATCGATGCACTCGAAGCACGCTGCAACAACTGACCCCAAAACACCATGCGACCTTCCGTCCTGGCCACCCGTGCCACCTTCCCAGACATCGCCGACCGCCTGCGCCAGTATTTCGATGTCACCGACAACCCTTCCGACACTATCTGGAGCCCGACTGAACTCATCGAACGCCTACAGGGAAAATCCGGCGTGATGAGCACCGGCAGCGAACGCATCGACGCAGCCCTGCTCGACGCCTGTCCCGACCTCAAGGCGGTGTGCAACGTCGGCGTCGGCTACAACAACATCGACGTGGCGGCCTGCACCGCGCACGGCGTGGTCGTTACCAACACGCCCGACGTGCTGACCGAGACCACCGCCGACTATGGCTTCGGGCTGATGATGGCCACGGCCCGCCGCATCGCCGAATCCGACCGCTTCGTGCGTACCGGCGCATGGACCAAGACCGGCATCCACGACCACTTCGTCGGCGGCGACATCCAGGGCGCGACGCTCGGCATCCTGGGCATGGGCCGCATCGGCCGCGGCATCGCACGCCGTGGCGCACTCGGCTTCGGCATGCGGGTGATCTACCACAACCGCTCGAAACTCGACGCGGCGCAGGAGGCCGAAGCCGGCGCACAGTATGTAGACAAGCAGACGCTACTCAAGGAGGCCGACCACCTGGTGCTGGTGCTGCCTTATTCGCCAGCTGCCCACCACACCATCGGCGCAGCCGAAATTGCACTGATGAAGCCCACGGCCACACTCACCAATATCGCGCGCGGCGGCATCGTCGACGACGCGGCACTGGCGGCGGCCCTGCGCGCGGGCACCATCGCGGCAGCCGGCCTGGACGTTTTCGAAGGCGAACCCAAGGTGCACGCCGACTTGCTGGCCGCACCCAACACGGTGCTCACAGCCCATATCGGGAGCGCCTCGGTGCGCACCCGGCGCGCCATGGCCGCATTGGCCATCGACAACCTGATCGCATCGCTCGGCTACGGCCCTCAGGCCGGTGCGCCGCTGACACCGGTGAACGCGGTAAGGCCGCATGTGCGGAGCTGACGTGGCCGCGCATTTGGCGGACGGACCGACCTGCCGGTTGCTGGTGATGGGGGTTGCCGGCTGCGGCAAGTCCACACTGGCCGCCCAGTTGGCGCAAGGGCTCGGTGGCCAGCTGATCGAAGGCGACGACTACCACCCGGCTACGAACGTGGACAAAATGCGGCGCGGCATCGCGCTCGACGACGCCGACCGCCTGCCCTGGCTCGACCTGCTAGGGACGCGTCTGGCGGCCTCGAGCGGCCCCGCCGTGCTCACCTGCTCCGCGCTCAAACGCAGCTACCGAGAACGCCTGCGCGCCGCGGTGCCGGGTTTACGCATCGTCTTCATGGAGCTCGACATGGAAGAAGCGACGCGGCGACTCGGCGCACGCCAGGGCCATTTTTTCCATCCTCAACTGGTTGCCAGCCAGTTTATGGCGCTGGAGCCGCCGGTCGGCGAGCCCGGCGTCTTCCGGATTGCATCCATGCTACCTTTGCCGAAGCAGATGGAGGCGGTCTCGAACTGGCTGCTGCCGACCGCGCAAGCGGGCCTATCCATGGCTTCTTCACACTCCGACCGGGCTTATCCGTGAATACATTCATTCAAAAATTCGACCTGACCGGGCGCACCGCCCTCATCACCGGTTCCAGTGCGGGCATCGGATTCGCGCTGGCGCGCGGCCTGGCACAGGCGGGCGCCGCCGTTGTGCTCAACGCGCGCAGCACCGAGAAGCTGGAGGCCGCGGCCGCTACGCTGCGTGCCGAGGGCGCGACTGTCCATACAGCAGCTTTCGATGTGACCGACGGTGCGGCCGTAGCAAAGGCGGTGGCCCAGATCGAGCGTGATATCGCACCCATCGACATCTTGGTCAACAACGCCGGCATGCAGCGCCGCGGCCCGCTTGATCAGTTCGAGGAAGCGCAGTGGCACGAACTGATGAAGACCAATGTAGACAGCGTCTTCCTGGTCGGACAGGCCGTGGCCCGGTGCATGATTCCACGCGGGCGCGGCAAGATCGTCAACATCTGCTCGGTACAGAGCGAAATGGGCCGCCCCGGCATCGCGCCCTACACCGCCAGCAAAGGCGCGGTGAAGATGCTGACCAAGGGCATGGCCATCGACTGGGGGCAGCACGGCATCCAGGTCAACGGCCTCGGCCCGGGCTACTTCAAGACCGAACTCACCGATGCGTTGGTGAAGAACGCCGAGTTCACCCAGTGGCTGGTCAACCGCACACCTTCGCGCCGCTGGGGCGATGTGGAAGACCTCTGCGGCGCGGCGGTCTTCCTCAGCAGCGCGGCCTCCGACTTTGTCAATGGCCACATCCTGTACGTGGATGGCGGCGTGACCGCGACGCTCTGAAAGAAACTCCTATGGAAGCACTCGTCATCCACGCACCAGGCGACCTGCGCGTCGAAACTTTTCCCACCGCCGAACTCGGCCCCGGCCAGCTGCGCGTGCGCGTGCGCTGCGGCGGCATCTGCGGCTCGGACCTGCATTACTACAACCACGGCGGTTTTGGCACTATCCGTATCCAGGAGCCTATGGTGCTCGGCCATGAGGTCGCCGGCGTCATCGACGCCGTGGGTGAAGGCGTGGTCGGCTTTTCCGTCGGCGAACGCATCGCTGTAAGTCCGAGCCGCCCCTGCGGCCTATGCCGCTACTGCCAGGAAGGCCTTCAAAACCATTGCCTGGACATGCGCTACTACGGCAGCGCCATGCGCAATCCGCACGTGCAGGGCGCGTTCCGCCAAGAGATCGTGGTCGAGACCCACCAGGCGCACAAGCTGGCCGACCGCGTGAGCGACGGCGAAGGCGCCATGGCCGAACCGCTGTCCGTGGCGCTACACGCTGTGCGCCGCGCCGGCCCGCTGCTGGGCAAGAAGGTGCTGGTCACTGGCTGTGGTCCGATCGGCGCGCTGATCATCATCGCCGCACGCCGCGCCGGCGCCGCCCACATCGTGGCCACCGACATGAGCCACCATCCCCTGGGCAAGGCGCAGAAAGTGGGCGCCGACGAAATCATCAACATAGCCGAAGAACCGGACGGCCTGAAGCATTTCACCGCCGACAAGGGTACGTTTGACGTGCTGTTCGAAGCCAGCGGCAACGAACGCGCGCTGCGCGGCGCCCTGGATACGCTGCGCCCGCGCGGCATCATCCTGCAGGTGGGCCTGGGCGGAGACATGAACCTGCCGATGAACGTCATTGTGGCCAAGGAATTCGACCTGCGCGGCGCCTTCCGCTTCCACGAGGAATTCGCCATGGCAGTGGAGTTTTTGAACAAGGGCCTGGTGGATGTGAAGCCGCTGATCTCGGCCACGCTGTCGTACCGCGACTCCGCCCGTGCGTTCGCCCTCGCGGCCGACCGCTCGCAGGCGATGAAAGTGTTGCTGAACTTCGATTGACTTCGTGGCGAATCCATACGCCATGGTTTTCAAATTCTTCAAGGAGACATGAATGCTGATAGGCGTGCCGCAAGAGACGGCGACCGGAGAAACCCGAGTTGCCCTGACCCCCGAAACCGCCAAGAAGCTCGCAGCGCTTGGCCATACGGTACGCGTACAAAGCGGTGCTGGCATCGCCGCCAGCGTGACCGATGCCGCCTATGCAGCCGCTGGGGCCGAGATCGTAGACGCCGCCGGCGCCTTCGACTGCGATCTGGTGCTCAAGGTACGCAGCCCCTCGGACGCCGAAGCCGCGCTGATGCGCCCCGGCACCACCCTGGTCGGCATGCTCAACCCCTTTGACGCCCCTGGCCTGGAGCGCCTGGCCGCCGCCGGCCTGACCAGCTTCGCGCTGGAAGCCGCCCCCCGCAGCAGCCGGGCCCAGAGCATGGACGTGCTATCCAGCCAGGCCAACATCGCCGGCTACAAGGCCGTCATGATGGCCGCCGACACATACCAGCGCTTCTTCCCCATGCTGATGACCGCCGCCGGCACCGTCAAGGCCGCCCGCGTGGTGATCCTCGGCGTCGGCGTGGCCGGCCTGCAGGCCATCGCCACCGCCAAGCGCCTCGGCGCCGTCATCGAAGCCAGCGACGTGCGCCCCAGCGTCAAGGAACAGGTCGAATCCCTGGGCGGCAAGTTCATCGAAGTGTCCTACGACACGCCGGAAGAGAAAGAAGCCGCCGTCGGCGTCGGCGGCTACGCCAAGCCCATGCCGCCCAGCTGGCTGGCGCGCCAGCAGATCGAAGTCGCCAAGCGTGTGGCCCTGGCCGACGTGGTGATCTCCACCGCGCTGATCCCCGGCCGCGCCGCGCCCACGCTGATCACCGAGGACATGGTCAAAAGCATGAAGCCCGGCTCGGTGATCGTCGACATCGCCGCCGGCAAAGGCGCCAACGGTGGCGGCAACTGCCCGCTGTCCGAAGCCGACAAGACCGTGGTCAAACACGGCGTGACCCTGATCGGCGAAACCAACCTGCCAGCCCTGGTGGCGGCCGACGCCTCGGCCCTGTACGCGCGCAACCTGCTCGACTTCCTCAAGCTGGTGCTGACCAAGGAAGGCACGCTGAACGTCGACATGGCCGACGACATCGTCGCGGCTTGCCTGGTGACCCAGGCCGGCGCGGTAACCCGCAAATAACAACGACAAGCCACAAAGACAAGAACAAGGAGCAAGACATGGACATTTTTTCCCCGACGATCACCAACCTGATCATCTTCGTGCTGGCCATCTACGTGGGCTACCACGTGGTCTGGACCGTCACCCCGGCCCTGCACACGCCGCTGATGGCGGTGACCAACGCCATCTCGGCCATCGTCATCGTCGGCGCCATGCTGGCGGCTGCACTGACCGAAACCACCTTGGGCAAGACCATGGGCGTGCTGGCCGTGGCCCTGGCGGCGGTCAATGTGTTCGGCGGCTTCATGGTGACCCGGCGCATGCTGGAGATGTTCAAGAAGAAAGACAAGAAGGCACCTGCGGCTGAGCCAGGAGCAGCCAAATGAGCATGAATCTCGTCACGCTGCTGTACCTGGTGGCCAGTGTCTGCTTCATCCAGGCGCTCAAGGGCCTGAGCCATCCCACCACCTCCATCCGCGGCAATCTGTTCGGCATGGTCGGCATGGCGATTGCCGTGCTGACCACGGCGGCACTGATCGTCAAGCTGGCGCAGGGCAACCTGGGCGGCATGCTGTATGTGCTGGTCGGCCTGCTGGCCGGCGCCGCCTACGGCGCCTGGCGCGCCAAGACGGTGGAGATGACCAAGATGCCCGAGCTGGTAGCCTTCTTCCACAGCATGATCGGCCTGGCCGCGGTGTTCATCGCCGTGGCGGCCGTGGCCGAGCCCTATGCCTTTGGCATCGTGGCCAAGGGCTTGCCGATCCCGGTGGGCAACCGACTCGAGCTGTTCCTGGGCGCGGCCATCGGTGCGGTGACCTTCAGCGGCTCGGTGATCGCCTTCGGCAAGCTCTCGGGTACCTACAAGTTCCGCCTGTTCAAGGGCGCGCCGGTGGTGTTCCCCGGCCAGCACAAGCTGAACCTGGTGCTGGGCCTGGCCACCATAGCTCTGGGCCTGGTGTTTGCGGCCACCGAGAGCTGGCCGGCCTTCTTCGCCATGCTGGCACTGGCCTTCGTGATGGGTGTGCTGCTGATCATCCCTATCGGTGGCGCCGACATGCCGGTGGTGGTATCGATGCTGAACAGCTACTCCGGCTGGGCCGCGGCCGGCATCGGCTTCAGCCTGAACAACAGCATGCTGATCATTGCCGGCAGCCTGGTGGGCTCCAGTGGCGCCATCCTGAGCTACATCATGTGCAAGGCCATGAACCGCTCGTTCTTCAATGTGATCGGCGGTGGCTTTGGTGGCGATGCGGCGGCTGCAGCGTCCGGCGCGGCTGTGCAGCGCGCGGTGAAGAGCGGTAGCGCCGACGATGCGGCCTTTGTGCTGGGCAATGCCGAAACCGTGGTCATCGTGCCCGGCTACGGCCTGGCCGTGGCACGGGCCCAGCACGCAGTCAAAGAGTTGGCGCAAAAGCTCACAGCGAAGGGCGTCAACGTCAAATACGCCATCCACCCAGTGGCCGGCCGTATGCCAGGCCACATGAACGTGTTGCTGGCCGAGGCCGAGGTCCCTTACGACCAGGTGTTTGAGATGGAAGACATCAACGGCGAGTTCGGCCAGGTCGACGTGGCCATCATCCTGGGTGCCAACGACGTGGTGAACCCGGCCGCGCATGTGAAGGGCAGCCCGATCTACGGCATGCCCATCCTGGAGGCCTACAAGGCCAAGACCATCATCGTCAACAAGCGCAGTATGGCCGCCGGCTACGCGGGGCTGGACAATGAGCTGTTCTACATGGACAAGACCATGATGGTGTTTGGCGATGCCAAGAAGGTGGTGGAAGACATGGGCAAGGCCATTGAATGAGTACCCTCCTCGCACCCCACCTTGGCTTTGTTTATATACACTGCATGCGCAGACGAAATACGATCCGAGGCTAGTTGTCCACACCCGGATACGCGTCCATCCAGACTCCCCGAACATGCACACTTGATTGAGTCGATAAGCCTTCTACGCAGACCCCACCTGCACTACCCGCTACGAATTAAATAGCATGCGACTTCTTGGCATAGACCCCGGCCTGCAGACCACCGGCTTCGGCATCATCGACGTGGATGGCTCCAATCTCGGCTATGTGGCCAGCGGCACCATCAAGACCACGCACCTGGACCTGGGCCAGCTGCCGGCGCGCATCAAGATCTTGTTCGACGGCATCTGCGAGGTCTGTGCGCGCTACCAGCCGGACGCAGCCTCGGTGGAAATCATCTTCGTCAACGTGAACCCGCAGTCCACCCTGCTGCTGGGCCAGGCGCGTGGCGCCAGCCTGGCGGCACTAGGCCACAGCAACCTGCCGGTATCCGAGTACACCGCGCTGCAGATGAAGAAAGCCGTGGTCGGCCACGGCCGGGCTGACAAATCGCAGGTGCAGGAAATGGTCAAGCGCCTGCTGAAGCTTCCCGTGCTGCCGGGCAAGGACGCCGCCGATGCGCTGGGCATGGCCATCACCCACGCCCACGTAGGCCACGCCATGGCCCGGCTGGCCCAGGCCACACCGCTGGCGCGCAAGACCAGCGGCATGTACCGCGACGGGCGCACGCACTAGATCAGCTGTGGCCAATGGCGAGGTGTGAACTGGCCGGTTCGTCGTTGAGCTTGAAGCGGCGCACCGCGCTGTTCAGATGCGCGCACTGCTCACGCAGCGATTCCGAAGCGGCAGCAGACTCTTCCACCAGCGCGGCGTTTTGCTGCGTCATGGTGTCCAGATGCTGCACCGTGGCACCCATCTCGCCGATGCCACGGCCCTGCTCAGCGGCCGAAGTGGCGATCTCCCGAATGATGTCTGCCACGCCGCGCACGCTACCCACGATTTCACCCATGGTCTGCCCTGCATCGCGCACCTGCTGGGCACCGCTATTGACGCTGACCACCGAGGCGCCGATCAGGGATTTGATCTCTCCCGCGGCCTGGGCCGAGCGCTGGGCCAAACTGCGCACTTCGCTGGCCACCACGGCAAAACCACGGCCCTGCTCGCCCGCCCGCGCGGCTTCCACGGCGGCATTCAGCGCCAGGATATTGGTCTGGAAAGCGATGCCATCGATCACACCAATGATGTCAGCGATTTTCTTGGAGCTGGCATTGATGTCGTCCATAGTGCGCACCACCTTGGACACCGCAGCGCCGCCGCGCTCGGCCACCTCGGCAGCACTCGCAGCCAGGCGATTGGCGTGGGCAGACGAGTCGCTGTTCTTCTGGGTGGTTTCATGCAGCTGCTCCATGGAGGCGGAGGCCTCTTCCAGGCTGGCTGCGGTTTGTTCGGTGCGGTTGCTCAAGTCCTGGTTGCCGGACGCCATTTCGCCGCTAGCCAAGGCAATACGCTCGCCGGCCTCCATCACCTGACGGACCAGGCCGCGCAACGCGTCCTGCATCAAGCCCATGGCCTGCACCAATTGGCCTACCTCGTCCTGGCGTGTCGCACTGACCTCGTCCGACAAATCACCCTGGGCGATACGGTTGGCCAACTCCTGAGCACGGGACAGCGAACCGGTAATGGAGCGTACCGTTATGACTGTCACAGGCACCAAAACCAACAACGCCAGCACTACGATGCCAATCTGCAAACGCAGCAGCATATTGGTGCGTGTATCGATGTCGTGCACCGCCGCACGCATCTGGGCGTGCGAGTTGACCGACAATTCACCCAATAACTTGTCTACCGTATCCATTTGCGGAGCCACACGCCCGGCATAAGCGGCTGCCACCGATCCATCGATCTGAGCAGCCTCGATCTGCCCCAGCACCGGGGTGATCGCATCTTCGTATTCCTTGAGCAGGGCCGGCGCCTTGCTGAGTGTCTGCACTGGGCCGGTGGCCGCGTATTTGCCTTGCAACAGCTGGCCCATCTGCTTGCGCAGCGAGGCCAGGGACTGCCCCCAGGAGGTTCGCAGAGTGGCCACCTCAACCGCGTTATTGGCGTTGACGATGGCGTCTTTTTCAATACGCCGCACCTGTGCCAGCGAGAAGCGCAGCTCGCCCACGTCCACCAGCACCTGCACCTGGTCGTCCACCATGGCATCCATGGTGGAACGGGTGTCGTTCAGTGCCCAGGTGCCGACCACGCCGACCAAGAGAAGCACAGCCAATGAAAATGCCATGCTGAAGTACAGCCTGGCGCGGATGGACAACATTTTCATAGCAAGCACAGGGCACCCCTTGTGTATCAAAAGGTTACGATAACGCAACTTTCGTTCCAGCCTAAGAGGGTAATCCAGGCAACTACCGGAATGTCAAAAACTTTGCTGGGCATTAGCGCAGCGAATACCGGACCACCTCCAGCGACGGCGCTATGCAATACGTTCGAGTATCAGAACACCGAAAAACCCCAGTGCCGCCAGCACGGTCCACTTCAAGATGCGCAGCCCCCAGAGTCGAAAGCGCTGCTGCCCCGTGCCGACATAGAACGCAAAGCACACACCGGCCCCCAGCAACAGGAACAGCACGGCCCAACGAAACAGCAGCATGGCTGAGGGCTACCAGGCCCGCGCGAGCTGGGCGAAGCCGCTAGGCGCCTTGGCGGCGTCTTCGAAGGTCACGATCTCCCAGGCATCCGGGCGCAACATTAGTTCACGAACCAATTTGTTATTCAAGGCATGGCCGGACTTCATGGCGGTATAGCTGGCCAGCAGCGGCTTGCCCAGCATGTACAGGTCGCCCATGGCATCCAGCACCTTGTGCTTCACGAACTCGTCGTCATAGCGCAGGCCGCCGGCATTTAGCACCTTGTAGTCATCCATCAGAATGGCGTTGTCCATGCCGCCGCCCAGGCCCAGGCCGTTGGCACGCAGCATCTCGGCATCGCGGGTGAAGCCAAAGGTACGGGCGCGGGCGATGTCGCGGGTATAGGAGCCAGAACCTAGGTCGAACTCCACATGCTGGCCAGTGGAATCCACCGCCGGGTGGTCAAAGATGATGTCGAAGCTGAGCTTGTAGCCGTAGTAGGGCTCCAGCCGCGCCCATTTCTCGGCGCTGCCCGTGCCTTCGCGCACTTCCACTGGCTGGGTCACGCGCAGGAAGCGGCGTGGCGCGTTTTGCAGCTCGATGCCCGCCGTTTGCAGCAGATACACAAAAGCCGCCGCCGAACCGTCCAGGATAGGCACTTCTTCGGCAGTGATATCCACATACATATTGTCGATACCCAGGCCGGAGCAAGCCGACATCAGATGCTCGACAGTAGACACCTTGGCCGAACCGACGGACACGGTAGTGGCCATACGGGTATCGGTCACGGCCGTCACCGTCATGGGGATCTCGACAGGCACAGCCAGGTCGATGCGCCGAAACACAATGCCAGTATCCGGCGGTGCCGGCCGCAAGGTCAGCTCGACCCGCTGACCGGTATGCACGCCCACACCGACGGCACTGGTCAGGGACTTGAGAGTTCTTTGCTTGAGCATGCTGCGATTTTAGTTGCCCGCCCCGCCATCCACGATCAGCATGGTTGATGGCGGAGATTGGCGAAATTCATCCCCGAACTGCTTTTGCAGCGCCTCCCGGGCAGGCCTGGCCCACCCAAGAGGGCTTCATCAGTCGGCTTGCTTGCGTAGAAACGCTGGGATCTCGTAGTCGTCCATGCCGCCCGAAGACAAGGCATCCACGCGGGCGCTGGCCTGGGTACGGTTGGGCGTACGCCACACAGCTGGGCCACGCAGGGCTTCGTAATCAGGTTGGGCAATGCCACCCACGGCAGCGGCGCCAGCACCCATGCTGGTCGCAGGCAAGGTGAAGCCGACGTTGTCGGTACCTGTGCGTTGCACCACCACCTGCAGCGGGGCCGCTGCGCGGCGCTTGCTCAAGCCGGTGGCCACCACAGTCACGCGGATCTTCTCGCCCAGGCTGTCGTCATAAGCCGTACCGTAAATCACATGCGCGTCAGGCGAAGCGTAGGCGCGGATGGTATTCATGGCCAGCTTGGATTCGCTCAGTTTCAGCGAGCCCTTGGCGGCGGTGATCAACACCAGCACGCCCTTGGCGCCCGACAGGTCGATGCCTTCCAGCAGCGGGCAGGCCACAGCCTGCTCGGCAGCGATACGGGCACGGTCCGGGCCGTCGGATACGGCGGTACCCATCATGGCCTTGCCAGGCTCGCCCATGACGGTGCGCACGTCTTCAAAGTCGACGTTCACGTGGCCGGGCACATTGATGATTTCGGCAATACCGCCCACCGCGTTCTTCAACACGTCGTTGGCATGGGCAAAGGCCTCGTCCTGGGTGACGTCGTCGCCCAGCACTTCCAGCAGCTTCTCGTTCAGTACCACGATCAGCGAGTCCACATTGGCTTCCAGCTCGGCCAGGCCGTTGTCAGCATTGGCCATGCGCTTCGGGCCTTCAAAGTCGAAAGGCTTGGTGATCACGCCCACGGTCAGAATGCCCATTTCCTTGGCCACGCGCGCGATCACGGGTGCTGCGCCGGTGCCGGTACCGCCGCCCATGCCGGCAGTGATGAACAGCATGTGTGCACCATCGATCGCAGCGCGGATATCGTCCACCGCCATTTCGGCTGCTTCACGCCCCTTGTCGGGCTTACTCCCAGCGCCCAGGCCGCTCTGGCCCAGCTGGATGGTCTTGTGCGCCACGCTGCGGCCCAAGGCCTGCGCGTCGGTGTTGGCGCTGATGAACTCCACGCCTTGCACCGAGCAACCAATCATGTGCTCGACAGCATTGCCGCCGCCGCCGCCGACACCGATCACTTTGATCTGGGTGCCCAGGTTAAATTCTTCGACTTCAATCATTTCGATAGGCATGTGTTTCTCCTGATATTCCAATTAAATGCAGTTGCGTGTATGAATGTGTTTGTTGTTTTTCTAAGAGGCATTTCACCTCCAGGGCGGATGGCAACTTCGCCATCGCCCGTTTAAAGGGGGACTTCCCCGCGCCAGCCAGATCTTGGTTTGCATGGTCAGAAATTCCCCACGAACCAGTCTTTGACGCGGCCCACCGCAGTCTTCATCGAGCCGTTTTTCTGCGCTACCTTGAAGCCGCGCAGACGGCCGATACGCGCCTCTTCCAGCAAGCCCATGACGGTGGCCGCACGCGGCTGGGCCACCATATCGGACAAGGCACCGCGGTACTTGGGCACGCCACGGCGCACCGGTTTCAAAAAGATGTCTTCACCCAGCTCGACCATGCCGGGCATGACCACGCTACCGCCTGTCAAGACGATGCCGCTGGACAGCACTTCTTCAAAACCTGATTCACGGATGACCTGGGCCACCAACGAATAAATTTCTTCGACACGCGGCTCGATCACACCAGCCAGTGCCTGGCGGCTCAGCATGCGCGGGCCACGGTCGCCCAAGCCAGGCACTTCCACCTGGGCTTCCGGGTCGGCCAACAGTTGCTTGGCGTAGCCGCTTTCGACCTTGATGTCTTCCGCGTCCTTGGTCGGCGTGCGCAAGGCCATGGCGATGTCGCTGGTGATCAGGTCGCCGGCGATCGGAATCACCGCCGTGTGACGGATCGCGCCGTTGGTGAAGATAGCCACATCAGTCGTGCCCGCGCCAATGTCCACCAATGCCACACCGAGCTCGCGTTCGTCTTCGGTCAGTACCGACAGGCTGCTGGCCAAGGGGTTCAGCATCAGCTGGTCCACATCCAGACCGCAGCGGCGCACGCATTTGATGATGTTCTCTGCCGCGCTCTGGGCACCGGTCACGATATGCACCTTGGCCTCCAGGCGGATGCCGCTCATGCCGATGGGCTCTTTCACGTCCTGGCCGTCGATCACGAACTCCTGCGGCTCGACCAGCAGCAGGCGCTGGTCGGTACTGATGTTGATCGCCTTGGCGGTTTCCACCACCCGGGCCACGTCGGCGGCCGTGACTTCGCGGTCTTTCACCGCCACCATGCCGCTGGAATTGATGCCGCGGATATGGCTGCCGGTGATGCCGGTATAAACGTGCGAGATCTTGCAATCGGCCATTAGTTCGGCCTCTTTCAGTGCCAGCTGGATGCTTTGCACCGTGGCGTCGATATTCACCACCACGCCGCGCTTCAGCCCGTTGCTCGGGGCCACGCCAAAGCCGGCCAGCTTCAGCTCGCCACCGGGCATGACTTCCGCCACCACGACCATCACCTTGGCCGTGCCAATGTCTACGCCGACGACCAAGTCTTTGTACTCTTTTGCCATAGTTCGTCCTGTATCAGTCTATTTTCCAAAGCACCCTGGCCGGCTTGCGGGCCGCCAGGGCGCTGTGGGAAATGGATTCAGTGGTCCACCGGCAGCGCTTTGCGCACTGCGGGTGCAGCCACTGTCGTCACGCCACGCAAGCGCAGCGCATAACCCTCGCCGTAACGCAAATCTGCTTGCTCCACCGCATTCGCTCCACGTCCGTATTGGCGCGCCACCTGGGTCACCGTGCCCAGAAAACGCTGCAGGCGCTGCGTGATCTCGTCGCTGGTGCCGCGACCCAGCTCGATCACACCGCCGGAATCCAGTTGGGCGCGCCAGCCGCCCCGGTTGGTCAGCTCCAACTCGTCCAGCGACACATCCAACGGGGTAAACATGGGCTCCAGCGTGTGGTACATGCCCAGCACCTGGCTGGACTGCCCGTCGGGACCGTTGAGGTGAGGCAGGTCATCGCGCTCCACCTCGTCCACGTTGGCCTCGAAGACTTCGCCGAAGTTGTTCAGCAGGCGGGACGAATCCTCATCCCCCCAATAAGCCGCCACCTGGTGCTCCTGCAGCACCACCTTCAAACGATTGGGAAACTCACGGCGCACAACGGCCCGGCGCACCCAGGGCACGGCCTCGAAGGCGGCACGGGTCGCAGCCAGGTCCACGGTGAAGAACGTGCCCTTGATCTTGCCGCCCAGGTTGGCGCGCAACGTGACTTCGTTGTTGTGCGCCACGTCGCCCACCACCGAGATCGACTGGATGGCAAACATGGGCTGGCGCGCGGCCCATTTCACCAGGCCGGCCACGCCCAGGACGAGCGCGCCCAGGAACAGCACCGAGGCGGTGGCGTTCATGAGTTTCACGTCCATGGGGGTGGGCAGCTTTTGCATACTCAGGTGGCCTAGCTTCCGTAATCCAGGGCCGCCGACTGCAGCAGGCGCAGGCACAGCGCCTCATACGACAGGCCTGCCGCGCGCGCCGACATGGGTACCAGGGAATGGCCGGTCATGCCGGGCGAGGTGTTGATTTCCAGCAGATAGGGCTTGCGCGTCTTGGCGTCAATCATCACGTCAGCACGGGCCCAGCCGCGGCAGCCCAGCGTCAGATAAGCCTGGCGCACCATGGCCTGGATGGCGGCCTCTTCGCCGTCGGGCAGGCCGCAGGGCACCAGGTACTGGGTCACGTCGGTAAAGTATTTGTTCTGGTAGTCGTAATTGCCTTCGGGCGCCACGATGCGTATCACCGGCAGCACCTCGGCCTGTGCGCCGCTGCCCAGCACGGGTACGGTCACCTCGTCACCGCTGACGAATTGTTCGCACAGCACGCTGGGGTCCAGCTGTGCAGCCAAGGCATAAGCAGCATCGCACTGCTCCAGGCTCATGACCTTGGTCAGGCCGATGGTGGAGCCTTCGCGCGCAGGCTTGACGATCATGGGTGCGCCCAGCTGGGCGAAGGCGGTGCGCGCAGCCTCGGCGCTGTCCACCACAAACCAACCAGGGGTAGGCAGGCCTTCGGCGCGCCAGATGCGCTTAGTCATGACCTTGTCGATACCGATGCTGGAGGCCATCACGCCAGAGCCGGTGTAAGGAATGCTCAACAACTCCAGCGCGCCCTGGACCGTGCCGTCTTCACCGAAGCGGCCATGCAAGGCGATGAAGCAACGTGCAAAGCCATCCCGTTTAAGTTCCGACAGATCACGCTCGCCGGTGTCGAAGGCATGGGCGTCCACGCCCTGGCTGCGCAGTGCGACCAGCACGCCGGTGCCCGACATTAGCGAGACCTCGCGCTCCGCCGATGCGCCGCCCATCAGCACGGCGACTTTTCCGAGGTTTAAGTTATTTGCGGTCATAGCGCAGACGCTGCCTCCACTGCATGCTCTTTTTTCGATAGCATTTCGACCACCTTGGCCGGCACGGTGCCGATGGAGCCCGCCCCCATGCACAGCACCACGTCACCATCGCGGGCGTTGTCGTAAATGGCCTGCGGCATGGTGGCGATGTCGTCCACAAACACCGGCTCCACCTTGCCCGCCACGCGCAGCGCGCGTGCCAGCGCACGGCCGTCTGCCGCCACGATGGGCGCCTCGCCTGCGGCATAGATTTCAGACAACAGCACCACGTCAGCCTCGCCAATCACCTTGACGAAGTCCTCGAAGCAGTCGCGGGTGCGGCTGTAACGGTGCGGCTGGAAGGCCAGCACCAGACGCCGCCCGGGGAAGGCGCCGCGCGCTGCAGCCAGGGTGGCCGCCATTTCCACCGGGTGGTGGCCGTAGTCGTCCACCACGCTGAACTGCCCGCCACCCTGCGCTGGCAGATCGCCATAAGGCTGGAAGCGCCGGCCCACGCCCTGGAAGCTGGCCAGGGCACGCTGCACGGCTTCGTCCGGAATATTCAGCTCCACCGCCACGGCGATTGCCGACAGCGCATTCAGCACGTTGTGCCGGCCGGCCAGATTCAAAACCACTGGCAGATCGGGCAAGGTGACGCCGTTGCGCCGCTCCACCGTGAAGTGCATTTGCCCGCCCACGGCGCGCACATCGATGGCGCGCACCTGGGCGCCCTCGTCGAAGCCGTAGCTGGTAATGGGGCAGGTCACATCCTCCAGGATGGAGCGCACGCCGGGGTCATCGGTGCACAGAATGGCCGTGCCGTAGAACGGCATGCGGTGCAGAAAGTCCACAAAGGCCTGCTTCAGGCGGCCCAGGTCATGGCCATAGGTTTCCATGTGGTCGGCGTCGATATTCGTCACCACGGCCATCACCGGCAGCAGGTGCAGAAAGGACGCGTCGGACTCGTCGGCCTCGACCACGATGTAGTCGCCATTGCCCAGCTTGGCGTTGGCACCCGCGCTGTTCAGCCGGCCGCCGATCACAAAGGTCGGGTCCAGACCGGCTTCCATCAGCACACTGGACACCAGGCTGGTAGTGGTGGTCTTGCCGTGCGTGCCGGCGATGGCAATGCCTTGCTTGAGGCGCATCAGCTCGGCAAGCATCAGGGCGCGCGGCACGATGGGCACATGGTTCTCGCGCGCCGCCAACACCTCGGGGTTGTCGGCCTTGACCGCCGTGGAGGTGACGATGGCATCCGCCCCTGACACGTTCGCCGGGTCGTGGCCGATAAAGGTGTGGATGCCCAGGCCGCCCAGACGGCGCAGCGTGGCGCTGTCGGACTGGTCCGAGCCCGACACCACATAGCCCAGCTTGTGCAGCACCTCGGCAATCGCCGACATGCCCGAGCCGCCAATGCCGACAAAGTGCAAATGTCTTACAGCGTGTTTCATGCGGCGAGCTCCTCACAGGCGGCGACTACGGCTTCGGTAGCCCCTATTTTTTGCATCATTTTTGCCTTTTGCGCAGATTCCACCAGCGTGGATCGCTCTAATTTCTGTAGCATTTCTGCCAATCCCTGGGGCGTCAGTTCGCGCTGCGGCAGCAGCCAGCCTGCGCCGGCCTGCACCAGGAACCGGGCGTTCACTGTCTGGTGGTCGTCCACGGCCGCCGGGAACGGCACGAACAGCGCTGCCGCGCCCACAGCGGCCAGCTCGGTCACCGTGCTGGCACCAGCACGGCAAATCACCAGATCCGCATCCGCATAGGCTTGGGCCGTGTCGTCGATAAAAGGCGTCAACTCGGCCTCCACGCCGGCTGCGGCGTAGCTGGCGCGCAAGGCGTCTATCTGCTTGGCGCCGCTCTGGTGCAGCACACTGGGGCGCTGCACAGCGGGAATCATGGCCAGTGCCTGGGGAACGGCGTCGTTCAAGGCCTTGGCCCCCAGGCTGCCGCCCACCACCAGCAGGCGCAAAGGCCCGCTGCGCTGCGCGAACCGGCTGGCCGGATCGGCCTGGTGCAGGAAGGCTGTACGCAGCGGATTGCCCACCCAGCGGCCACGCGGCAGCACATCCGGGAAGGCAGTGAACACCCGCTTGGCCAGCCGCGCCAGCAGCTTATTGGCCGTACCGGCCACAGAGTTTTGCTCGTGCAGCACCAAAGGTTTGCCCATCAGCGCAGCCATCACGCCGCCAGGGAAGGTGATGTAGCCCCCCAGGCCCAGTACCACGTCCGGGCGCACCCGGCGCAGCACCTGCAGGCTTTGCCAGCAGGCCTTGCTCAGGCGCAACGGCAGGCGCAGCAGCGTGCCCAGGCCCTTGCCACGCACACCGCCAAACTCCACCGATTCAAAGGCAAAGCCACGCGGCGGCACCAGCTGCTGCTCCATGCTGCCAGGCACGCCCAGCCAATGCACGCGCCAGCCGCGTTCGCGCAGGGCCTCGGCCACAGCCAGGCCGGGGAAGATATGCCCCCCGGTTCCGCCGGCCATCACCAGTGCGCACTTCTGGGTCATACGCGCACTCCGTGCATCAGTTGCCTGTTTTCAAAATCCACGCGCAGCACCACGGCCAGCGCAATCAAATTCCACAAAATAGCCGAACCGCCGAAGCTCATCAGCGGCAGAGTCAGGCCCTTGGTCGGCAAGGCGCCCAGGTTCACGCCCATATTGATGAAGGTCTGGAAGCCCATCCACAGACCCACACCCTGCGCAACCAAGCCGGCGAACAGACGGTCCAGGGCGATGGATTGGCGGCCTATGTGCATGATGCGGCGTATCAACCAGAAGAACAGGCCGATCACGCAAATCACGCCAACCAAGCCAAATTCTTCGCCGATCACGGCCAGCAAAAAGTCGGTGTGCGCCTCGGGCAACCAGCTCAGCTTCTCTACGCTGCCACCCAGGCCCACGCCAAAAATCTCGCCGCGCCCAAAGGCGATCAGCGAGTGCGACAGCTGGTAGCCCTTGCCCAAGGCATGCTTCTCGCTCCACGGGTCGAGGTAGGCAAAGATGCGCTCGCGCCGCCACTCGCTGAAGGCGATCATCAGGCCAAACGCGGTGACCAGGATGGTGGCGATCAGAAAGAACATGCGTGCATTCACGCCGCCCAGAAACAGAATGCCCATGGCGATCACGGCGATCACCATGAAGGCGCCCATGTCCGGCTCGGCCAGCAGCAGCACGCCAATCACGGCCACGGCCGCGCCCATCGGCAGCACGGCGCGCAAGAAGTTTTCCTTCACGTCCATCTTGCGCACCATGTAGTCGGCCGCGTACACCACGATGGCGAACTTGGCCATCTCCGACGGCTGAAAATTCATGATGCCCAGGGGCAGCCAGCGCCGCGCGCCGTACACCACCCGACCCACCCCGGGAATCAGCACCGCCACCAACAGCAGCAGCGAAACGATGAATAGCCAGGGTGCCCAGCGCTCCCAGGTGCGCATCGGCACCTGGAAGGAGATCAAGGCAGCCACAAAGGCCACACACAGAAAGGCCGCGTGGCGCACCAAAAAGAAGTTGTGGTCGTACTTGGCGAAGCGCGGGTTGTCCGGCATGGCGATGGAGGCGGAATACACCATCACCAGCCCCCAGGCCAGCAGCGCCACGGTGACCCATACCAGGGCCTGGTCAAAGCCATGCACGCGTGCTGGCTGGCTGGGCGTGCGCGAAAAGCCACTGGCACCCAAACGCACAGGCAGGGCATCGGCCGCTGCCTTGGGCAGGCCCTTGAACCAGTCGCTGAAGCGCAGGGACAGGCCGCTCATGCCGCGTCCCCGATGTCGCCATTGGCCAGCGCCTGCACGGCCTCAACGAACACCTGGGCCCGGTGTTCGTAGTTCTTGAACATGTCAAAACTGGCGCAGGCGGGTGACATCAGCACCGCGTCGCCCGGGTGGGCGCGCTGCGCCGCCAGTTGCACGGCATCTGCCATGCTGGCTGCATCCACCAATGCCACGCCAGCACCTTCCAGCGCACTGCGGATCAGCGGCGCGTCGCGGCCGATCAGCACCACAGCACGCGCATAGCGGGCGACGGGCGCTGCCAGCGGCGTGAAGTCCTGGCCCTTGCCCTCGCCGCCCAGAATCAAAACAATGCGACGATCGGCGCCCAGGCCGACCAGGGCCGCCACGGTGGCCCCGACATTGGTGCCCTTGCTGTCGTCGAAATACTCGACTTCGCGCACCGTGTTCACCGACTCCACGCGGTGCGGCTCGCCCTGGTATTCGCGCAGGCCGTACAGCATGGGCGCCAGCGCGCAACCAGCGGCACTGGCCAGTGCCAGGGCGGCCAATGCGTTCACCGCGTTGTGCCGACCGCGGATGCGCAGGGCATCGGCCGGCATCAGGCGCTGGATGTACAAGTCGTCGGCAGCTTCGCTACGTTTGCGCTTGGTCTCGTCTGCCTCCAGCGCGCGCACCAGCCAGGCCATGCCGTTGACGATTTCGATACCAAAGTCGCCGGGCCGCTGCGGCATATCTGCACCAAAGGTGATGTGACGACGCAGCTGCGGTTTCTGCAAGCGCAACTTGATGGGCGCGGGCAACATGGCCATCACGCCCGGGTCTTCGCGGTTCAGCAGCATCAGGCCATGTTGGCCGAAGATACGGGCCTTGGCTGCGGCATAGGCCTGCATGCTGCCGTGCCAGTCCAGGTGATCCTGCGTCAGGTTCAATACCGCCGCCGCCGTGGGCTCGAAGCCCCTTGCCGCATCCAGTTGGAAACTGGACAGCTCCAGCACCCAGACCTCGGGCAAGGTAGCGGCATCCATATGGCCGGCCAGGGTGTCCAGCAGCGTGGGGCCGATATTGCCGGCCACGGCCACGGTCTTGCCCGCACGCGCCACCAGTTGGCCGGTCAGCGAGGTCACCGTGGTCTTGCCATTGGTGCCGGTAATAGCCAACACGGCGGGTTGGTAACCCAGGACTTCAGCCGGGGCCGCAATCACCGGGGCCTCGCCTTCATCCGACAGCTCTACGGGAGCCGCTTCTTCCTCGGGCTCGGGCTGGACTTCGCTCTCTGGCGCGGCGGCGGTCTGGCGCAAATCGGCCAGCGCCTGGGCAAACAGGTCCAGCTCGCCGCCCACACGCAGGCCGGCGCGCTGCGCCTCGTCCAGCACCGGGGCCAACACCTCGGGAGCCAGGCCCGGCGAGCGGTAGATCGCCTGCATGCCGTTCGCCAGTGCCGCCGTAAACGGGCCACCGATAAACACGGCGCCAGGTACTTCCTGCTGCAAAGTGGCCAGCTGCGGCGGCGCCTCGCGCGTGTCCGCCACCGTGACCTGCGCGCCGTGGCGGGCGCACCAGCGCGCCATGGCCAGGCCGGACGCACCCAGGCCCAGGATCACGACAGGAAGGTCTTGCAGGTGGCGCATGGGCTTAACGCAGCTTCAGGGTGGACAAGCCCACCAGGCATAGCAACATGGTGATGATCCAGAAACGCACGACGACCTGCGTTTCCTTCCAGCCGCTTTTCTCGAAATGGTGGTGCAGTGGCGCCATCTTCAGGATGCGCCGACCGGTACCGTATTTTTTCTTGGTGAACTTGAACCAGCTGACCTGCAGCATCACGGACAAGGCCTCGACCACGAAGATGCCGCCCATGATGGACAGCACCACTTCCTGGCGCACGATGACGGCAATGGTGCCTAAAGCGCCACCCAGGGCCAGCGCCCCCACATCGCCCATGAACACCTGGGCCGGATAGGCGTTGAACCACAGAAAGGCCAGGCCTGCGCCGGCCATGGCGGTACAGAACACCAGCAGCTCGCCCGCACCCGTGATGTGCGGCAGAAACAGATAACGTGAAAACACCGAGCTGCCCGTCACATAGGCAAACACGCCCAGCGCCGAGCCCACCAGCACCACCGGCATGATGGCTAGGCCGTCCAAGCCGTCGGTCAGGTTCACCGCATTGCTGGAGCCCACGATCACCAGATAGGTCAGCACCACAAAGCCCAGCACGCCCAGGGGGTAGCTCACCTCTTTGAAGAAGGGCAGCATCAAGCCGGCCTTGGGCGGCAGGTTCAAATCAAAGCCAGACTGCACCCAGCTCAGGAACAGCTCCAGCACCCGCAAATTGGAGTTTTCAGAAATGCTGAACACCAAATACAAAGCGGCCACCAGGCCGATCAGCGACTGCCACATGTATTTCTCACGTGAACGCATGCCTTCTGGGTCTTTGTTGACCACCTTGCGCCAGTCGTCCACCCACCCTATGCCACCAAAGCCCAGGGTCACCAGCAGCACGATCCAGACAAAACGGTTCGACAGATCCACCCACAGCAGGGTGGAGATGGCAATGGACAGCAGGATCAGCACGCCGCCCATGGTGGGCGTGCCCTGTTTGACCAGGTGGCTTTCCATGCCATAGCCGCGGATGGGCTGGCCGATCTTCAGCGCGGTCAGGCGGCGGATCACTGCCGGACCGGCAGCAATGCCGATCAACAAGGCCGTCATGGCCGCCATCACCGCACGGAAGGTGAGGTACTGGAAAACGCGAAAAAACCCGAACTCGGGCGCCAGGGTTTGCAGCCACTGGGCAAGACTAAGCAGCACGGGACGGTTCCTTTGGATGTTGTTCTTGTGGTTCAGCCTGGGCTGCAATGAAAGCGACCACGCGCTCCATCTGCATGAAGCGCGAGCCTTTGACCAGCACGCTGGCCATGTGGGGTAATTGCTGCTGCACGGCGGCCAGCAGCGTGTCGATGTCTTCGAAATGCACGGCACCGGCAAACTGCGCACTGGCGTGGGCCGACAAGCTTCCCAGCGTCAGCAGGCTGTCGATGCCGCTGTCCTGGGCCTGGGTGCCTGCCTCGGCGTGGAACTGCGGCCCCTGGTCACCCACCTCACCCATATCGCCCAGCACCAGCATGCGCGGCCCGGGCAGCGCGGCCAGCACCTGTACGGCCGCTTTGACGGAATCAGGGTTGGCGTTATAGGTGTCGTCCACCACGGTCAGGCTGCGCCCGCCCATGGGCACGGCCAGCGCACGCGAGCGGCCCTTGACGGGCTCGAACACAGACAAACCCTGGACCACGGCTGTCAACGGCACGCCGGCCGCCAAGGCGCACGCGGCGGCGGCCAATGAATTCTTGACGTTGTGCAAGCCGGCAATACGCAAGCGGTAGGACAGCGTTCCCGCCGGGGTGTGGGCTCGGACCTGCCAGGCGCCATCGGCCCAGACTGGGGTTTCGGCATACACGTCGGCATCGGCCAGTGAAAACTGCAGGCAGCGGTGTACGCCCGCCAGGCCCCGCCATACCGGCGTGTAGTCATCGTCTGCCGGGAAGACGGCGACGCCATCCGCAGGCAGTGCGGCCAGCACGCTGCCGTTTTCCTGGGCGACAGCCTCTACCGTGGCCATGAACTCCAGGTGCTCGCGCTGGGCGTTGTTCACCAGGGCTACCGTGGGCTGTGCCATGGCGGCCAGAGCGGCAATTTCGCCGGGGTGGTTCATACCCAACTCAACCACCGCCAGGCGGTGGTGGGCGCGCAGACGCAACAGGGTCAGCGGCACGCCGATGGCGTTGTTGTAATTGCCCTGGGTGGCCAACATGGCGTCCGGCTGCGCGGCCCGCAGTATGGACGCCAGCATTTGCGTCACCGTGGTCTTGCCATTGCTGCCGGTCACCGCGATCAGCGGCAAACTGTATTGGGCGCGCCAGCCGGTCGCCAAGGCCCCCAGCGCCGCCAGACTGTCATCCACTTCGATGCACGGCAGGCCAGGCAGCGCATGGCCGTGGTGGCAGATTGCGGCTGCGGCACCCTGCACACGGGCACGCTCCAGCAGCAGATTGGCGTCGAAGTTGTCGCCCTTCAGCGCCACGAAGAGATCACCGGACTGCAGGCTGCGGGTATCGGAGTGCACACGGTGGATAGCCACCGTCGCATCGCCGCTGATGCGTGCGCCGGGAATCCAGGCAGCCGCCTGCTGCAGCGTCATCATGGCGCTCATACCTGGCCTCCCTGGGCACGCTGGGACAGTGCTGCTTCTGCATGTGTTTTGTCGGAAAAAGGATGCTTGACCCCGGCCACTTCCTGGGTAGCCTCGTGGCCCTTGCCTGCCAACAGGACAACGTCCTTCGGCGCGGCCTGGGCAATGGCTTCGGCGATGGCCTCGGCACGGTCTGACTGGACCCGCACGCAGGCGTTGTGGCTCAGGCCCAGCAAAATCTGGCTGATGATGGCCTCGGGGCGCTCGCTGCGCGGGTTGTCGCTGGTCACCAGTACAAAGTCCGCATTCTTCTCGGCCACTGCAGCCATTAGCGGGCGCTTGGAGTTGTCGCGGTCGCCACCGCAGCCAAACACGCACCACAGCTTGCCGCCACGCGCCTCGGCCAAGGGCCGTAGCGCCAGCAACGCCTTGTCCAGGGCATCGGGCGTGTGGGCATAGTCAATCGCCACCAGGGGCTGGCCGGGCGGGTTCAGGCAGTCCATGCGGCCAGGCACCGGCAGCAGTCCATCGCAGGCACGCACTGCTTCGTCCAGCGGCACGCCCAGCGCCCGCATGGTGCCGATCACGCCCAGCAGATTGGCCACGTTGTACTGGCCAATCACGGAAGATTGCAGGCGGCAGGACTGCGCGCCTTCCACCACCTCAAAACTCAGACCTGCGGCCTCGTAGCGGATATCGCGCGCCTGCAGACGGGCGCTGTGGGCACACGATAGGGTCCACACGTCCAGCCCGCTCAGGGAGGCAGCCAGCACAGAGCCCTGTGGATCGTCCACATTCACCACGGCCGCTTGCAGGCCGGGCCAACGGAACAAGGCTTCCTTGGCCTGCCAATACGCTTCGGTACTGCCGTGGTAGTCCAGATGGTCCTGGGTGAAATTGGTGAAGACCGCCACGCGGATCTTCGTGCCGTCCAGCCGACGCTCTACGACGCCGATGCTGGAAGCTTCGATGGCGCAAGCGCCCAGGCCCAGGTCCACAAAGCCGCGGAAGGCGTTTTGCAACAAAACCGGATCGGGCGTGGTCAGGCCGGTGGCCAGCACATCGGGCGGAATTCCCACACCCAAAGTGCCCACTACCGCGCAAGGCGCCTGCGCATAGCGCTGCACTTTTGATAGCGCCTGGGCTAGCCACCAGGTGGTAGAGGTTTTGCCGTTGGTGCCGGTCACCGCCAATACATCGAGCTGCTGGCTGGGGTGCTTGAAATACGCGGCAGCAATCGGCCCGGTGCTGGCCTTCAAGCCGGCATAGCTGGCCACCGCGTCGCTGGTGAAGCCGAAGGCAGCACTGCCTTCGTGCTCGACCAGGCAGGCACTTGCGCCCTGGGCCAGTGCGGCCTGGACGAAATTACGGCCATCGGTGGCAGCCCCCGGCCAGGCGATGAAACCATCACCGCGCTGGATGGCGCGGCTATCAACGCGCAGCGCACCCGTTACCCGGCTTTGCAGCCAGGCTACCGCTTCGGCAGGCGTGTGTAGTTCCAGCATCAGAACGACTCCTCCACGGCCTTGGACACCACCTGGGCCTTGACGTCCAGATCGGGCTGCACGCCCATCATGCGCAAGGTTTGCTGCACCACTTCGCTGAACACCGGCGCGGCCACGATGCCGCCGTAGTACGAGCCCGCGCTGGGTTCGTCCACCATCACGGCAACGATGATGCGCGGCTTTTCAATGGGTGCCATGCCGGTAAACCAGGCGCGGTATTTGTTGCTGGCATAGCCCTTGCCAACCTGCTTGTGCGCCGTGCCGGACTTGCCGCCCACCGAATAACCCACGGTCTGTGCCAAAGGGCCTGTGCCCCCCGGGCCGGCGGCCAGTTGCAGCATCTTGCGCACAGCGGCCGCGTTCTGCGCCGAGAACACCTGCACGCCCACAGCCGGTTCATCCGACTTGAGCATGGTGGCTGGAATGATTTTTCCGTCGTGGGCAAAAGCCGTATAGGAATGCGCCATCTGGAACAGCGAGGCCGAGAGGCCGTAGCCGTAGGACATGGTGGCCTGCTCGATAGGGCGCCATGACTTCCAGGGACGCAAACGCCCGGTCACGGCACCCGGGAAGGTCAGCTGCGGCTTCTGGCCGAAGCCCACCGCGGTAAACGAGTCCCACATTTCGTGCGGACTCATGCGCTGCGATATCTTGGTGGCGCCCACGTTGCTGGACTTCTGGATCACGCCCTCCACCGTCAGCAAACCATAGTTGTGCGTGTCGGTGATGGTGGAGCCGGTTACGGTGTAACGCCCCGGCGAGGTGTCGATCGGCGTTTGCGGCGTGATGCGGCCCAACTCCAGGGCTGTCGCCACGGTGATGGGCTTCATGGTGGAGCCGGGCTCGAAGGTATCGGTCAGGGCGCGGTTGCGCAGCTGTTCACCAGTCAGGTTCTTGCGGTTGTCCGGCGAATAGCTGGGATAGTTGGCTAGTGCCAGCACTTCACCGGTGATGGTGTCCAACACCACCACGCTGCCGGCCTTGGCCTTGTTGGCGATCACGGCATCGCGCAGCTTCTGGTAGGCGAAGAACTGCACCTTGCTGTCGATGCTGAGCTGGATCTCGCGGCCATCGACCGGCGGCACCTGGTCGCCGATGTCTTCCACCACGCGCCCCATGCGGTCCTTGATGACGCGGCGCGAACCGGGCTTACCGCCCAATTCCTTGTTGAAAGCCAGTTCGATGCCATCCTGGCCGTTGTCTTCCACGTTGGTAAAACCAACCACGTGGGCAATCGCCTCGCCCTCAGGGTACTGGCGCTTGTATTCTTTGCGCAGATAAATACCCTTGATACCCAGGGCTGTGATCTGTTGGGTAATCGGCTCATCCACCTGGCGCTTGATCCAGACAAAGCTCTTGTCTTCGTCCAGCTTCTTGTTCAGGTCAGCCAGCGGCATTTCCAGCAGCTTGGCCAATTGCTTGAGTTTGGCCGGATCGTGGTCCACGTCCTCCGGGATCGCCCAGACGCTGGGCGCAATCACGCTGGAGGCCAGGATCAAGCCGTTGCGATCTAGAATGCGGCCCCGATTGGCCGGCAGTTCCAGGGTACGGGCAAAGCGCACCTCGCCCTGGTGCTGGTAGAAGGCATTGCCAATCACCTGGATATAGGCAGCACGCGCCGTCAGCCCCAGAAAGCCAACGGCAATCGCGGCCACCACCAGCTTGCTACGCCATACCGGTGTTTTACTGGCCAGCAAAGGGCTGGAGGTATAGCGAACGCTGCGGCTCATGGCGTCCCTCCCGCGGCGGATGCCAAGGGAGCCACCGTCACGTACTGGGTGATGGCGGGTGAGCTGGTGCGCATCTGCAACTGTTCTTTGGCCAGCTTCTCCACCCGCAAAGGCGTGGCCTGGGCGCGCTTTTCCACCTGCAAGCGTTCGTTTTCAATTTCCAGCTTTTGCGATAAGGCGACCGCACGGTCCACCTCAACAAACAGGCTGCGTGACTCGTACTGGATGCGCACCAGATACAAGGCGCTGGCCAGTACGGCGAGCAGCAACACCAAGTTCAGCCGGGTCATGGCGCCGCCGTCCTGCGTGCCACGCGCATCACCGCGCTACGCGAACGCTTATTGCCGGCCACCTCTTGAGCGCTGGGCTTGACGCGGCCCAAGGACTCCAACGGCATAGGGCTAGAGCCGCCCAACATCCAGTCGGGTGCGCGGCGGTCCACCACCTCACGGGCATGTTTGGCGATGAATTGCTTAACAATACGGTCTTCCAGCGAATGGAAGCTGATCACCACCAGCCGCCCACCGGGCTGCAGCACGCGCAGGCTGGCGTTCAGCGCAAGCTGCAACTCTTCCAGCTCGGCATTGATGAAAATCCGAAAAGCCTGAAATGTGCGCGTTGCCGGGTTTTGCCCCGCTTCGCGGGTCTTGACCGCGCCAGCCACGAGGTCGGCCAGTTCGGAGGTAGTGGTGATCGGGCCGCGCTCTTGTCGGCGCGCGACAATCGCCTTTGCAATGGGGCCAGCAAACCGTTCTTCACCGTAGTCACGTACCACCTCTGCGATCTGTTGAACTTCGGCTGTTGCCAGCCATTCGGCCACACTTTCACCGCGCGTGGGGTCCATGCGCATATCCAGCGGGCCATCGGAGCGGAAACTGAACCCCCGGGCCGGGTTGTCAATTTGGGGCGAGCTGATGCCCAGGTCCATCAACACGCCGGCCACACTGGCGTCGGGCAGCTCAGACAGATGGCGAAAGCCCTGGTGGCGGATGGAAAAGCGCGGGTCGGCAATGGTGGCGGCTTCGGCAATCGCCTCGGGATCGTGGTCAAAGGCGATCAAGCGATCGCCTTCCGCCATTTTGGATAACAACAGACGCGAATGGCCACCCCGACCGAAAGTAGCATCGACGTAAGTAGCCACAGCGCCATCGGCGCTGTGGGAAGGGGAATCCGGCTTGTCGAGAAGCGCGTCAATCGCTTCATCCAACAAGACGGTGGTATGTTTCCACAACGTATCCACCGTAGGGCCTTAGAAAGAAAAATCCTGAAAAACCTCGGGCATCTCACCCTGCATGGCCTTGGCCTCCTGGGCATCGTAGGTGGCCTTGTCCCAGAGTTCAAAATGCCGCCCCATGCCCAGCAGCATGGTGTCTTTGGCAATACCCGCCGCTTCACGCAACTCAGGCGACACCAGCACCCGGCCGGTGGCGTCCATATCCACATCCATAGCGTTACCCAGGAAGATGCGCTTCCACCACTGGGCCGACATAGGTAGCTCGGCAATACGTTCGCGGAACTTCTCCCACTCCGGGCGGGGGAACAGCATCAAGCAGCCGTGCGGGTGCTTGGTGATGGTCAGCTGACCGCCCGCAGTCGCGCTCAGCACGTCCCGGTGCCGGGTCGGCACCGATAAACGCCCCTTGGCATCCAGACTGAGAGACGAAGCCCCTTGAAACACAACTACTGCCCACCTTGCTTGAGAGTTGCAATCCGATGGAGCGTGCGAAGGCACTTTTCACCACTTAATTGCACTTTTTTGCACTGTAGCAGGAAAAAAAGGCTGCGCCCATTCCGCAACTGGTATTTTTTGTAATCAAATCAAGGACTTAGACGCTGCCTTGCAAGTAGGGAAGTGCAAAATACGTTCTAAATTAAGCACTTAGCGCACATTCTGAATGTGCCAACTCAGATGGGCGACACGACAGGCGGTAACAAAAAAGTCCGGCAGGGGGCCAGACTTCGGTGCTCAGAGGATATAGCGGGATAAATCTTCGTTTTTGCTCAGCTCTTGCAGGCGCACGTCCACATATGCAGCGTCCACAACAACCGTCTGTCCAGTCAACTCGGCAGCCGCAAAGCTAACCTCATCCAGCAGGCGCTCCAACACCGTGGACAGCCGCCGCGCACCAATGTTCTCTGTACGCTCGTTCACGTCAAACGCAATGTGGGCCAGCCGGGTGATCCCCTCAGACGTGAACTCCAGAGTCACACTCTCCGTCGCCAGCAAAGCCTGGTACTGCTTGACCAAAGATGCATGGGTTTGGGTGAGGATGGCCTCGAAGTCCTGCACAGACAAGGACTGCAGCTCCACCCGTATCGGGAAGCGGCCTTGCAGCTCGGGGATCAGGTCGCTGGGTTTGCTCAAATGAAAAGCCCCCGAGGCGATGAACAGGATGTGGTCGGTTTTCACCGTGCCATATTTGGTCGATACCGTGGTACCTTCAACCAAGGGTAGCAAATCACGCTGCACACCCTGGCGCGAAACCTCGGCTCCAGAACCTTCGGAACGAGATGTCACCTTGTCGATTTCATCGATAAAGACTATGCCGTTTTGCTCTGCATTATGGATGGCCTGGGTTCTGATATCTTCTTCATTCACCAGCTTGGCGGCCTCTTCCTCGACCAGGAGCTTCATGGCCTCGTCAATACGCAGCTTGCGGGTCTTGCGCTTGGGTTGCCCAATCTGACTGAACATGCCGCGCAGCTGCTCGGTCATTTCCTCCATGCCTGGCGGCCCCATGATCTCCAGCTGAGCCTTGGCATCCGCAAGCTCCAGCTCGATTTCCTTGTCGTCCAGCTGGTGCTCGCGCAGCTTCTTGCGGAACGCCTGGCGCGCAGCACTGTCCGCCACGGCAGGCGTGGTCGGCGTAAAACCGAAATCCGCTCCGCTGGCAGCACTGCGGGCAGGGGGAATCAGAATATCCAAAATACGCTCTTCGGCAGCATCCTCAGCGCGGGTGCGCACCTTACGCATTTCAGTTTCGCGGGTTTGTTTGACGGCAATATCGGCCAGGTCACGGATGATGGCATCCACATCCTTGCCCACATAACCCACCTCAGTGAACTTGGTGGCTTCGACCTTGATGAAAGGCGCATCCGCCAGGCGAGCCAAACGACGGGCGATTTCGGTTTTACCCACACCGGTGGGGCCAATCATGAGAATGTTCTTGGGCGTGATCTCAAAGCGCAGGGCCTCTGGCACCTGCTGGCGGCGCCAACGATTGCGCAGTGCGATCGCAACCGCACGCTTGGCCTGGTGCTGGCCAACGATATGGCGGTCGAGTTCAGAAACGATTTCTTGGGGTGTCATCGAGGACATGGTGCTTACTCTATTTTCTGGGCAATGGCTGCGGCTGACGCGCAAACTCAAAGGACTTCAATGGTGTGGTGCATATTGGTGTAGATGCACAGTTCGCCGGCGATTTCCAGCGACTTTTTGACTATCTCCTGGGCAGACAAATCGGTGTTGTCCAGCAAGGCCTTGGCGGCAGACTGTGCAAAGGCACCGCCCGACCCGATAGCCACAATGCCATTTTCCGGCTCCAGCACATCGCCATTGCCCGTGATGATCAGCGAAGCCGTACTATCTGCCACCGCCAGCATGGCCTCCAGGCGGCGCAGCACGCGGTCGGTACGCCAATCCTTGGTCAGCTCGATGGCCGCACGCACCAAGTGGCCCTGGTGCTTTTCCAGCTTGCCCTCAAACCGTTCAAACAGCGTGAATGCATCTGCCGTAGCACCGGCAAAACCAGCCAGCACCCGGTCATGGTGCAATTTACGCACCTTGCGCGCCGTACCCTTGACCACGATATTGCCCAGCGTGACCTGGCCATCCCCGCCAATCGCAACCTGCATACCGGTCGGGGTTTTGCGCCGCACACTGAGGATGGTGGTACCGTGAAACTGCTCCATAGGATCCAAATAAGAGGTGAGCGCCATCCATGCAGCCGGCCCGACTGTGCCGGCAGCCAAGGCTCAATTCCTGCGCGGAATCACCTTGGCATGTTCATTGATGCCGACAATGTTGAAGAAAATCGCAGCCAGTCTGTGCAGGCCGGTAAAACGCACGCTGCGCCCTGCAGCATGGTGAAGCGCAGCCCAGTTCAGTACAGAACCGGCCGCCGAAAAATCAATGCGAACCAGGTAGTCACAAGGCACGACCACAGTGGCGGCGCCATCCGCCCAAACGTCTACCCTGGCCAATATATCTGCTGCATCGCCCTCCACCACGCCGCTTAAGCCCGTGTGCTGCATACCCTGGATGGAGTCGGATACCCCCATATCGGTATGTTTGAACATGGAGTCAGCTGGTTGACGGGATAACGGCGCACCGGGTACTGCCTCCTCATCGGGCGCGGACAAGACCACGCAGGAACATTGCACATCCTGCCATGAGGGCGGGGACACCTCGTAGGTGATGCAGTACTCCAGCGCAACCATGTCAAATGCATCGTGGTTGCGCAAAATACGCAGCAAATCCAGCCGCAAACGCCACCAGGCCTGGTTGACGCCCGCATCCCCCGTTCGGGCTTGGCTCTGCACCACGGCTTCCAGGCGATCGATACGCAAAAAACTCAGGCGCACGGCCTGGTGCGTCCAACCGTCCAGCAGGGCATTCAGCCCCTCCAGCGCCGCTCCATCGATAGAAACCAAATGGGACCAATCGATCTGCAACCTGGACGGCGCACCGCGCTGCAGCGCGAGCCGCAGATTCGCCACCGTGGTAGCACCCAGCACACTGGGGCTGGTCCAGTTGAAATCATTGTCCGCCTGCGCCGCCGGTGTACTGGCAGTTCCCCAGCGCCCCGCCTGCTCTGGAATGGAAAACCAGTTGGGCGCAGAGCGGCCAAACCGGGTCGCGTAATCAATGCCCGCAACGTCAAACCGATCAGCCCGATCGGTCGCGCGGTAAAAGTCAAACAAGGTGGCCCAGAGTTCGGAATTGCCGTCCGCGCCATGCTCGGCCCGCAGCAAAGCCTGGATGAGGGCCTCTACCGCATCCACATCTCCGTTGGCGAAACGGATCGCCGCCTCGTCCAGCTCGGGGATATGCACAAAATCCACGTCGTCCAACCCGCCAGCACCCTGTGCGTCAGCGGAAAAATTGATCTGGGTATCCAGCGCCGCCAACATATCCACCATGGGCTCGCTCGATGGCGTATTTTCCCGCAGCGGAGCAACCTCGGTCGGTGCAAACGCCGTGGAGGCCACCGTGGGGGACAAGGGAGATGGCACCGTCGGAGCAAAAGAAGTGGCAGTACCCGCTGCCGGCACAGACTCGGCTGGCAGCAGCCCCGCCCGAGACGACAGGGGCACGGCAGACTTGCCGCCCGTTGCATCCTTGGCTTTCCACCATTGGCGCGACATCTGCTCTTCAATCTCATCGATCTTCTTGATCGTACCCGCGCGGTCATCCAGCTTGGACTGGATGGACTGCATGCTGCTCTGAAAGAAAGAAGGCCGCTCCGCCGCATCCGCCGCCTGCGGCTGGGCTTCGTTCTGGCGCAACTTACGCAGCTGGTCAAACTCACGGCGCCGCACAAAGTCATTGCGGCGCTTGCGCTCAATCATTTCCTTGAGCATCTGCTTGCTGTACTGGCTTTCCTTGTCCGTCTCCGGCTGGTCAAGGTCGGACCAGTTCGTCGTCGGGTTACGAACGAACTTGACGACCTTGGACAGCAAACCAGAAGGTTCGTTAGGGGGCATGGCTAACCTGGTACGACCGGGGAATCAGAGTGAAACAGCAATATGCTCAATCGCCGAACATCTTCTGCTTGAGCTCGCGACGCTGCTGGGCTTCCAGCGACAGCGTGGCGGTAGGACGCGCCAGCAAGCGACCGACGCCGATAGGCTCCCCGGTTTCGTCGCAGTAGCCATAGTCGCCCGCATCGATGCGGTTGATGGACTGCTCGATCTTCTTGAGCAGCTTGCGCTCACGGTCACGGGTACGCAACTCCAGGGCATGCTCTTCCTCGATCGTGGCGCGGTCGGCTGGATCGGGCACGACCACCGTGTCTTCACGCAAATGTTCGGTGGTTTCACCGGCGTTGTTCAGCATATCCTGCTTCAGCGCCACCAGCTTGAGACGGAAGAAAGCCGTCTGCTTTTCGTTCATGTACTCGCTGTCAGGCATGGCCATGACTTCGGCATCGGTCAATTTGTCGGCCGGCGTTGTCTTCCAGTTGTTGGCCAGCTTGGGGTCCTTCTTGGCGGCAACGTGCGGTGGCGGCGCAATCATGGGCTCTGGCGCGTTCTGCATATAGCTGGACTTGGCGGCCGTGGAGGCCACGGTGGGCGCCATGGAAGGCACGGTCAGCTGGGCCAACCGCGAGGACGGGCGGGTACTTTTTGCTGGGATGGCCATGTACCGCGGCCCGGTCTGGGTCGTTTCGGTCGTAGCTTCCGGGGTCGCCGGCTTGGGTGCGGTTGTCACTTTGGGGGGGTACTCACGGTTGGCGCGGGGCAATTGCTACCGCCGCTGACTTCTTAGATTTTGTGGGTGGGTACGTGGTGAAGCGAGCATACAGCTTCGCACGCATGCACTGACCCGCAGACTTGAAGCCGCCAGCCGTATTTCCATGCAAGAACGAAGCCATCATGTATTCACCCGCTGCAGCGGGGCCCTTTCACCAACATTGACCTTACACCAAACACTGCTCCATGCCTTGCAAAAAGATGTCTTTCGGCAGATCAATGCCAATAAACACCATTTTGCTGCTGCGCTTCTCATCTTCGGCCCAAGCTGGGCCCAGGTCGCTGCCCATCAACTGGTGCACGCCCTGGAAAATGACTTTACGCTCGGTGCCTTGCATATTCAAGACGCCTTTGTAGCGCAACATGCGCGGGCCGTAAATATTAACAACAGCGCCGAGAAAATCTTCCAGCTTGGCCGGATCAAACGGGCGATCGGCTTTGAACACAAAGCTTTTCACGTCGTCGTCATGGTGATGGTGGTGCCCCTCATGGCCGTGACCATGGTCATGCTGGTGCGAGGGGTGGTCGCAGTGCTCGCCCTCGGCATGGTCATGGTGGTCGTGGTCGTCTTCCTTGAGGAAGTCGGGGTCGATGTCCAGTTTCGCATTCAGGTTGAAGCCGCGCAGGTCAAACACCTCGCTCAAGGGCACTTCGCCGAAGTGCACGGCCTTTTGCGGCGCCCGCGGGTTCATGTGCTTGAGGCGGTGCATCAGCGCATCGACCTCGGCGGGCTCCACCAAGTCAGTCTTGCTGATGAAAATCTGGTCGGCAAAACCCACCTGGCGGCGGGCTTCCTGGCGGTCATTCAGCTGGGTCGCGGCGTGTTTCGCGTCCACCAGGGTCAGGATCGAGTCCAGCAGATAGCTTTCGGCGATCTCGTCGTCCATGAAAAAGGTCTGGGCTACCGGGCCAGGATCGGCCAGGCCGGTGGTTTCGATGACCACGCGTTCAAAATCCAGCAGGCCCTTGCGCTTTTTGGCGGCCAGTAGGCTCAGGGTGGCGCGCAGGTCTTCGCGGATCGAGCAGCAGATGCAGCCGTTGTTCAGCTGGATGATTTGCTCACCCGGCTCGGAGACCAGGATCTCGTTGTCGATGTTCTCTTCACCGAATTCGTTCTCGACGACGGCGATTTTCTGGCCGTGGGCCTCGGTCAGCACGCGCTTGAGCAGCGTGGTCTTGCCCGAGCCCAGAAAGCCGGTCAGGATGGTGACGGGAATGAGTGCCATGGGTTCTTTCATTGCTAATTTGTCACTGGGAACAGCGCCGCTCCCGCGATTTCGTGGAAATTAACAGGTGGGGAGTGTAGCGGCCAATTCAGGCGGGCTTTAGATGGGGCTATTTCCTCAGAATTACAAGGCCTTTGAGGTACTCGCCTTCGGGGAAATTGATGGTCATGGGGTGGTCGGGGGCGCCGCCCAGGCGCTCGCTGATATAGCCGTCGACACCCGCGTCAATGCCGGCCGAGGCCACGATCTTGTGGAACAGGTCGGCGTTGATGCCGCCCGAACACGAATAGGTAAACAGCACGCCGCCCGGCTCCAGGATCTTGAAGGCCAGCCGGTTGATATCTTTATAAGCGCGGGCCGCGCGGTCGGCGTGGACTGCCGTGGGGGCGAACTTGGGCGGGTCCAGTACGATGCAGTCGAAAGTCTGGCCCTGGGCCGCAAACTGGCGCAGCGAGGCGTTCACGTCGGCATCCATAAAGGTGACGCGGTCCGCCGCAAAGCCGTTCAGCGCCACATTCGCCGCTGCCTGCTCCAGCGCCGGGCCGGACGAGTCGATGGACGTGACATGCCCCTGGCTGCCGCCGGCCCGCATGCCGGCCAGGGCCGCCACGGTAAAGCCCCCTGTATAGCAATAGCAGTTCAGCACGCGCTGGAGCTGCAGGCGCTGGGCGTAATCGGCCATTTTCTTGCGGCTGTCGCGCTGGTCCAGATAGAAGCCGGTCTTGTGGCCCTCAGCGATGTCCAGGCCGAGGCGCCACTGGTGCTCCTGGATGGTCAGGCCGGTGGCGCTGTCGCCACGCAGCCAGCCGGTGGTGGGCTCCAGGCCTTCCAGCGAACGGGTATTGGTGTCGGAACGTTCGTACAGCTTGGTCAGGCCGGTGGCGGCCAGGATCGCGTCGACCAGCACGGCCTTCCAGCGCTCCACACCGGCAAACAGGAACTGCGCCACCAGGGTGTCGCCATAGCGGTCAACGATCAGGCCCGGCAGGCCGTCGGACTCGCCATGGATCAGACGTACGCCGTCACTATTGACATCAAATCGGGCTCTGGCGCTGATAGCAGCTGCGACAGCAGCTACAAAAAACGCAGCATCAATACGCTGGGTTTCGTCAAAGCTCCAGACCCGGGCGCGGATCTTGGACGTGGGGCTGAACGCCGCCCAGCCCAGAAACTTGCCCTCATGCGACTCCACGCGCACGGTTTCGCCCGCGTCACCGCCGCCTTTGGCGATGGCGGAGTCAAAAATCCAGGGGTGGCGGCGCTGCAGCGAGCGTTCCTTGCCTTCACGTAAACGAATAACTTTCATGGACGGGATTGTCGGGCCTATTTGCCCAGACCTCCCGACTACTTGCCCGGCGGCAGCTTGGCCCGGGGATGGGCAGCGTCATACACCTTGGCCAGATGCTGGAAGTCCAGCCGGGTGTAGACCTGGGTGGTGCTGATATTGGCGTGGCCCAGCAGCTCCTGCACCGCGCGCAGGTCGCCGCTGCTTTGCAGCACGTGGCTGGCGAACGAATGGCGCAGCATGTGCGGATGCACCGGGGTGGCGGTGCCGGCCAATTGGCTGCGTCGGCGCAAGCGCTGCCAGACCGACTGGGCGGTCAGCCGCGTGCCATAGCGGCCCAGAAACAAAGCCGGCGAGAACTGTGCGCCCTGCCCTTCGGCACGCAGGGCCAGCCAGTGCTCCAGTGCTTCGACGGCCTTTCGGCCAATCGGCACGCTGCGCCGCTTGCTGCCCTTGCCCAGCACATGGGCTTCGCCGGCATCCAGGTCGATCCAGCCACGCGCCTGTGGGCTGGGCTTGGCGTCCAGTCCGGTCAACTCGCCCACGCGCAGGCCGCCGCCGTACAGCAGCTCGACCATGGCGGCGTCGCGCGCCTCAAGCCAGGGATCGTCGGCCTCGTTTTCAAAGTCGGCCAGACCCACGGCCTCATTCAAGCCGAGGGCTTTAGGCAGGGGCTTGGCGGCTTTAGGTGCGCGCACGTCCTGCACCGGGTTGCTGGCCACCAGGCCTTGGCGGCCCAGCCAGGTATAGAAACCGCGCCAGCCCGACAGAATGAGCGCGATGCCACGCCCGGTGCGGCCCTGGCTGTGCATTTGCGCCACCCAGCGGCGAATGTGGTGGTGGGCCACGGCAGTCAACGCCACGCCGGCCTTGTCAGCCTCCTGCGCCAGCCTCTGCAGGTCCAGCGTGTACAGCGCCACGGTACGCTCGGCCAGACGCTTTTCAAAGCGCACATGGTCCAGGTACTGCACGACCAATGGCGGCGGTACGCTGGCCTCTGCCATATTGATTAAGCGCGCAAGCGCGACAAAGCGGCGCCAGCCAGTTCGGCGATGCGCTCCAGGAAGTCGGTGCCCATGGCCGACTCGAAACGGTGGGCGTCGGGCGAGGCCAGCACCAGCATGCCAAAAGCCGGGCTAGGGCTGTTCAACACGCCGGTACGCAGCGGCATCAGCGCCAGCGACATGGCAGCCGACGGCTCGGCCAGCCAGCTGACCGCCTCGAAACCCGAGTTCACGCCGCAGAACGGCGCGGTCAGCGAGGAGGCAAAAATCTTCGCGTCATCGCTGACACCGCGCGCCCAGGCGGCGTGCGCGTATTCATCGGCCACGCCCCAGACCTTGATGGCTGCCTGCGGCACGGAAAACTGGACCTCGATCTCGCGCGCGATGCGTTCGGGCAGATCGGCGGGCGAACGCGTCAGCAACAGGCTGCGCGCCCAGCGCTGCAGCTTGTCGGCAATGATGACGTTCTCGTTGCCGTGGCGCACCATGTCCATGATGCGGTGCTCCAGGCCCTTGATCTTCTCGCGCAGCATCTCGGCCTGGCGCTCCTGCAGGCTAACGGCGCGGTTGCCGTGCGGGCTGGACAGCTGCACCGAGGCCAGCACCTGGGAATGGCGCTCGAAAAACTCGGGCGTGTTGGCCAGGAAGTTGGCGATGTCGTCTTCGGTGATCGGATTGGTGGTGTTCATAGGGGGTGCAATCAATTAGTCTGGAATCGTGATCGAGCCGTCAAAAACCGTAGTGGCCGGGCCAGTCATCCGCACTGGCTGGCCCATGCCGGCCCATTCGATGGTCAGGCGGCCGCCATGGGTGTCCACGTCCACCCGCGCGTCCAGCAAGCCCAGGCGTATGCCCGCTACCACCGCCGCGCAGGCGCCGGTGCCGCAGGCCAGGGTTTCGCCGGCGCCGCGCTCATAGACACGCAGACGCACCTGGCTGCGACTGACCACCTGCAGGAAGCCGACGTTCACGCCATTCGGGAAGCAGGACTGGGCCTGCACCAGCGGGCCCAGACTGGCGACCGGCGTGGCCTCGGCGTCGTCCACCAGGTGCACGGCATGCGGGTTGCCCATGGACACAACCGCTACGCTAAATGTAGCACCCTGCGCAGATTCCACCTGCGCCAGCGGCCATATTTGCCAATCATTCACGGCCACGGGCTGCAGGCCTTGCGGGTCAAACGGAATCTGCGGCAGATCGAACACCGGCAGGCCCATGTCCACGGTGACGCGGCCGTCATCCTGCATGTTCAGTTGCAGCACGCGCTCCATGGTTTGCACGCGCACGCTGCTTTGCGTGGTGAGTCCGCGGCTGTGGACGAAGCGCATAAAGCAGCGCGCGCCATTGCCGCAGTGCTCCACCTCGCCGCCGTCGGCGTTGTGGATGGCGTATTCGAAATCGATGCCCGGTGCGCTGGCGCGGCGCACGGACAGAATTTGATCGGCGCCGACGCCAAAGTGGCGGTCGGCCAGGAAGCGGTACTGGGCGGCGCTCAGCCCCAGGCGCCCCTGGGTTTCATCGAGCACCACAAAGTCGTTGCCCGCGCCCTGCATTTTGGTAAATGGGATGTGCATGGCCGAATTATCCGCTGTGGCGCACGTATTTTTAAGCAGCAGGGCGATTCAAGCCCAGCCCCCTGCGCTAGAGCGCATACGCTATTGAATCAATAGCTTCTCGCGCTGGTGAAATAAGCGCCAACGGCCTATTTTTCATATAAAAGTGTGAAGCCCACCGATAAGCCGGATTCTGTGCACCGAGGTTGCCCTCGGCGTGACCGCCATTAATCTGGGCCGGGGGTCGCCCCACCGGCTCAATGCTACCTACCCGCCAACTCCGGGGGCCCCGTCAACGTTGGCCTACTTGGTATTGCTGCGCGTAGAGATTGCCCGTTTCACCCAAGTCGGGCTTTGCCCGACTTGGGTGCTGTGCTTTCCCGGCTTGCGCCGGGACCGGTCGGCTTACGCCGCCCTTTGCCAGCTTGCGCTGGCATCGCACAGACCACCCTTGCTAGGCTGACCTGACTTGACTCGTCTCTGTTGCTCTAATCCTCACCTCACGGTGGACAGCCGTTAGCTGCTACGCTGCCCTATGCAGTCCGGACGTTCCTCCAGTGCCTGGTTTCCCAGATTGCACCAGCGGCGGTCTGGCGGGCTTCACGGGGTGCATTATCGCAGTGCCACAATGCATTTCTTTTTCTGCAGCTTCAACTTTCACGTTATCGAAAGACATTCCATGCGCGCCGACACCATCCTGCACACCATTGGCAACACCCCGCACGTACGCATCCAGCGCCTGTTTGGCCCGGCTGCCAATGTGTGGATCAAGTCCGAGCGCAGCAACCCCGGCGGCTCGATCAAGGACCGCATTGCGCTCAGCATGGTGGAAGACGCGGAGAAATCCGGCGTGCTGCGACCCGGCGGCACCATCATCGAACCCACATCCGGCAACACCGGCGTGGGCCTGGCCATGGTGGCTGCGGTCAAGGGCTACAAGCTGGTGCTGGTGATGCCTGACAGCATGTCGGTTGAACGCCGCCGCCTGATGCTGGCCTACGGCGCCAGCTTTGACCTGACGCCGCGCGAAAAAGGCATGAAGGGCGCCATCGCCCGCGCCCAGGAGCTGGTCGCCGCTACGCCCGGCAGCTGGATGCCGCAGCAGTTTGAAAATCCCGCCAACATCGACGTGCATGTACGCACCACGGCGCAGGAAATCCTGGCCGACTTCCCCGAAGGGCTGGATGCCCTCATCACCGGCGTGGGCACTGGCGGCCACATCAGCGGCTGCGCCCGTGTCCTGAAGGAAAAATGGCCCAACCTGAAGGTGTTTGCGGTGGAGCCCACGGCCTCGCCCGTGATCTCCGGCGGCGCCCCTGCCCCCCACCCCATCCAGGGCATAGGCGCGGGCTTCATCCCCAAAAACCTGGACGTAGCCCTGCTGGACGGCACCATCCAGGTAGACGCCGAGCCAGCCCGCGAAATGGCCCGTCGCAGCGCGCGCGAAGAAGGCATGCTGGTGGGCATTTCCAGCGGAGCCACGCTGGCGGCGATCGCGCAAAAGCTGCCCGAACTGGGCGCAGGCGCACGCGTGCTGGGCTTCAATTACGACACCGGTGAACGCTACCTGTCGGTAGACGGGTTTCTACCTGCATAAACAGCATGAAAAAGACGCGGGATGCGGCCGAATTTGCCTCTACCATAGGGCTTCCAAGTTGCATTTCCCACGTCTAAAAATTGTTGCTCCGTTCATGGTGGAAACTGCTCTTACTGGCCATCCTGCTGGGATTGATGGCGCTATTGGCTTGGCTGGTCGCGGATGAGCTGAACACCTCCCGGCTGCAGGCGCGCTATCTGTCACGGCTGGGGCAAGAGTTGCGCTTTGCGCCGGAACCGGGGCCCAGCCCCGAAGACTCCATCCGCTTTCCACACAGCGGGCCCTACGACGAACGCCTGGGCTATAGCCAGATTCCGTCCTTCACCCAGTCCCTGAGCGCACACGGCTATACCGTCACCCAGCAAGCGCGTATCTCGCCACGCATGGCCGAACTGGCCGACAACGGGCTGCCGCTGCCCTACGCAGAAAAGAACCAAGCCGGGCTGAACCTGCGCGACTGCAATGCCCAAACGCTGTATGCCGAACGCTTCCCTGAGCGCGGCTATGCGGACTTCCGCTCCGTGCCCTCGCTGCTGGTGAACACCTTGCTGTTCATCGAAGACCGCGACCTGCTGGACGACAGCCAGCCCAAGCACAACCCCGCCATCAACTGGGGGCGCTTCAGCAAGGCCCTGACCGACCAGGTCGTGCACGCGGTGGACAAGTCGCACGAAGCCCCCGGCGCCAGCACGCTGGTCACGCAGATCGACAAATACCGCCACTCGCCCGAGGGCCGCACCGCCTCGCCACGCGAGAAGCTGCGGCAAATGGCCAGCGCCTCCATCAAGACCTATCTGGACGGCGAAAACACCCTGGCCTTCCGCCAGCAAACCGTGGTCGACTACCTGAACACCGTGCCGCTGGCCGCCAAGCCCGGCTACGGCGAAGTCAACGGCATGGGCGACGGCCTGTGGGCCTGGTACGGGCGCGATTTCAATGAGGCCAACCAGCTGCTGCAAGACAACGCGGCTGAAACGGGTACCGCGCTGCAAAGCCGGGCCGAGGCCTTCAAACAGGCAATGTCGCTGATGATTGCGCAGCGCCGGCCCTCATACTATCTGCGCGAGGGCCGGGCCGCGCTGCAGCAGCTGGCCGATAGCCATTTGCGCGTGCTGGCCAGCGCCGGCATCATCTCGCCCGCGCTGCGGGACGCGGCCTTGCCCATCCAGCTCAAGCTGCAGCAAGACACCGGCGCTGAACCACCGGTGTCCTTTGTTTCACGCAAGGCGGTGACCGCATTGCGCAGCCACCTGTCCAGCCTGTTGCAGGTGAAACACCTGTACGACCTGGACCGCTTTGATATGGCGGCCAGCGCCACCTTGAACGGCGAGGTGCAGCGCGAGGTCAGCACCGTGCTGCGCCAGTTGAGCGAGCCCGCCAGCGCCAAGGCTGCCGGCCTGTATGGCCACAATATGCTCAGCCCCGGCGACGACCCGAGCAAGCTGGTGTTCAGCTTCACGCTGTTTGAGCAGCGCGACGGCGCCAACCTGCTGCGCGTGCAGACCGACAACTTCGACCAGCCCTTTGACATCAACGAAGGCGCACGGCTCAACCTGGGCTCCACCGCCAAACTGCGCACGCTGATCACCTACCTGGAAATCATCACCGAGCTGCACCAGCGCTATGCAGATATGGGCCCACAGGAGCTGGCCGCCGCCAAGGGCGACGACGCCGACACTCTGAGCCGCTGGGCCCGCGCCTACATCGTCCAGGCGCAGGACAAAAGCCTGCACCCCATGCTGGAGGCCGCCATGGAGCGCAGCTACTCCGGCAACCCGGGCGAGAGCTTCGTCACCGGCGGCGGCGTGCAAAGCTTTGAGAACTTCGAGCCCGAAGAAAACTACAAGGTGATGACGGTGCGCGAGAGCTTCCAGCACTCGGTGAACCTGGTGTTTGTGCGGCTGATGCGTGACGTGGTGCAGTACTACCAGTTCCAGCGCTCGGGTGCCAGCAGCGCCGCGCTGCCAGCCGTAGACTCGCCGGCGCGGCAGGAAATTCTGGCCCGCTTTGCCGACAAGGAGGGCCGCCAGTTCATGGCCCGCTTCTACCGCAAATACCAGGGGCTGGCGCCCGACGCCGCCCAGGACCTGCTGCTGCAAACCATGCGCCCGGTGCCGGCACGGCTGGCCACGGTGTTCCGCAGCCTGCAGCCCGATGCGGATCTGGCGCAGTTCACGGCCTTCCTGCGCCAACGCCTGCCCGGCATGGCCTTGTCCGATGCCCAGCTGCAGGAGCTGTACGCCAAGTACGCGGTGGACAAATTTTCGCTGGCCGACCGGGGCTACATCGCCGGCATCCACCCGCTGGAGCTATGGGTGGTCAGCTATATGCACCAGCAACCCGCCGCCACGCTGGCGCAGACCCTGCAGGCCAGCAGCAGCGTGCGCCAGGATGTCTACAGCTGGCTGTTCAAAAGCAACCGCAAGGTGGCGCAGGATAAGCGCATACGCCAGATGCTGGAGCTGGAGGCCTTTCAGGAAATTGCCCAGGACTGGCGCCGGTTGGGCTACCCTTTTGAGTCGCTGACCCCGTCGCTGGCCACCGCCCTGGGCGCTTCGGGCGACCGCCCGGCAGCCCTGGCCGAACTGATGGGCATCATCGTCAACAAGGGTATGCGCCTGCCGTTGCGCAAGCTGCACAGCCTGGATTTCGCCAGCGGCACACCCTATGCCACCCGCTTTGAAAGCGCCCCACCCGTCGCCGAGCGGCTGCTGCCCGAGGAGCTGACCGAGGTGGTGCGCCGCTCGCTGCTGGACGTGGTGAACGGCGGCACCGCCAGCCGGCTGCGCGACGGCTTCAAGCTGGCCAATGGCAGCAGCATCGACATCGGCGGCAAAACCGGCACCGGCGACCACCGCTTTGAAACCTATGGGCCCGGCGGGCGGCTGGTGTCCTCGCGCGCGGTGAACCGCTCGGCCACCTTTGTGTTTCTGCTGGGCGACCGCTTCTTTGGCACCATGACGGCTTATGTGCACGAGCCCTATGCGGCCAACTACCGCTTCACCAGCGCACTCTCGGCCCAGCTACTGAAGTCGCTGGCGCCCACCTTGCTGTCCAGCATGGGTGACAGCCCCGCAGCCAGCGCGCTGGCCTGTCGCAACTAAGCCCTCCCCATGCAAGCCGATCTTTTTGGCGGCACGCCAGCCGAGCTGGTGCTGGCCCCGCAGGCCAAGCTGCTGCAGGGACTGGCTCTGCCCTATGTGCCCCGCCTGCTGGCAGCGCTGGAGCAGATCCAGCACACCGCACCCTTCCGCCACATGGTCACGCCGGGCGGCCAGCCCATGTCGGTTGCGCTGGGCTGGACCAGCGACCGCCACGGCTACCGCTACAGCCCGCGCGACCCCGATACCGGCCAACCCTGGCCGCCCCTGCCCGAGGTGCTGCTGCAACTGGCACAAGAAGCCGCGGCGCGCGCGGGCTTCGCCGGCTTTGTGCCGGACGCCTGCCTGGTCAACCGCTACCTGCCGGGCGCGCGCCTGTCGCTGCACCAGGACAAGGACGAGCGCGACTACAGCGCGCCCATCGTCTCGGTATCACTGGGTATACCGGCCACCTTTCTGCTGGGCGGCTTTGACCGCGTCGGCAAGACCCTGCGCGTACCGCTGGTGCACGGCGACGTAGTGGTCTGGGGCGGCGCCGACCGCCTGCGCTACCACGGCGTGCTGCCCGTGGCGCAAGCAGAACACCCGCTGCTGGGCGCGCAGCGCATCAACTTGACCCTGCGCAAAGCGGGCTGACCCACCGCCACTGGTGGCATAGACGAAATACGGCTACAACGCAGGTAGTACCTGCGGAAGAAGCTATTTAATTTATAGCAAACAAAATCACACGAAGCCGGCAGCCATGCTGCGATGCAACATCGAATGCGGTTGACAGTCCAACTTTGCCGCCTCTATGATTGTCTTTCATAATACCAAAGACATATTGGAGACAAGACGTGGCAGGCATTCAACTGAACCGGGTCAGCAAGCACTACGGCAACGTAGCGGTGATGAACGATCTGAGCCTGGACATCGCGCAAGGCGAGTTCCTGGTCTTCCTCGGCCCCTCGGGCTGCGGCAAATCGACACTGCTGCGCATGATGGCCGGCCTGGAGCCTGTCACCAGCGGCAGCATCACCATTGCAGGCAAGGACGTGACCGACCTGCCTCCCGGCCAGCGCGGCGTGGCCATGGTGTTCCAGCACTACGCGCTGTACCCGCACATGAGCGTGTACGACAACATGGCCTTCGGCATGCGCAACATCGGCCTGGCCGAGGCCGAGATCGGCACCCGCATCACCGACGCCGCCCGCATGCTGGAACTGGAGCCGCTGCTGCAACGCAAGCCCGGCCAGCTGTCGGGCGGGCAGCGCCAGCGCGTGGCGATTGGCCGCTCCATCGTGAAGAACCCCAGCGCGTTTTTGTTTGACGAACCCCTGTCGAATCTGGACGCCGCCCTGCGCACCCGCACCCGGGTCGAGCTGGCGCGGCTGCATCAACGGCTGCAATCGACCATGGTGTTCGTCACCCACGACCAGGTCGAAGCCATGACGCTGGCGACCCGCATCGTGGTGATGAACAAAGGCCAGATCGAACAGATCGGCGCGCCCATGGACATCTACCGCCGCCCAGCCACGCGCTTTGTGGCGGGCTTCATTGGCCAGCCGGCGATGAACTTCTTAAACACCGAGCGCATGACCCCGCAAGACGGCCGGCTGTGCCTGCAACTGGCCCACGGCAGTGTGCTGCGCACCACGCTGATGGATGCCGACGTGCCGCACACCGGTCCGCTGACCCTGGGCATCCGCGCCGAATCCATCACCGTGGACCCACAGGGGGAGTTGCCCGGCCGCATCGACATCGTGGAGCGCCTGGGTGACCGCACGCTGGTGCACGTAGGCCTGGCCGATGGCAGCAGCGTGGTGGCCGAAGCCCATCGCGACAGTGCGGCCGCTCCCGGCGAGGCCGTGGCGCTGCGCATCAACAGCGCGCGCCTGCATGTATTCGACGCGGCGGGCCTGGCCCACCACGCGCCGCTATAAGGCCTGCCATGCAAAAACCCCGCAAACAACCCAAGCACTGGGGCAACGCCTTGTTCGTGCTGCCCTTTCTGGTGGTCTACGTCCTGCTGCTGGTACTGCCGCTGGCCACCGGCTGGTGGCTGAGCCTGCGCGATGTGGACATGCTGGCCGACACCAGCGACTTCATCGGCCTGAAGAACTACGCCGACCTGCTGCACGACGACATCTTCATGGGCGCGGTGCGCAACACCTTTTACTTTGTGGGCATGACGACGCCGGTATTCGTCGCACTAGGCCTGGCGCTTGCCTTGGCTTTAAACCGCCCTGGGCGTACCGGCGCTGCGTTACGCGCTATCTTTTTTGGATCATCGGTGCTGTCGGTGACCATCGTCACCCTGGTCTGGCGGCTGGTGCTGATGCCCGACCGGGGCCTGCTGTCGAACCTGATGCAGGGCATGGGCCTGGCACCGATTGCCCCCTTGGTCAGCGAGAGCCTGGCCCTGCCGTCGGTGGCACTGGTCACCGTGTGGTGGATTATTGGCCTGCCCATGATGCTGTTCCTGGCCGCACTGCAGCAGATACCGCAAGAGATGTACGAAGCCGCGGCGCTGGACAACGCCGGCCGCTGGCGCACCTTTGTGTCCATCACCCTGCCGTCGATCAAGCGCACGGTGGCGCTGGTGGCGGTGATCGAAGTCATCCAGCAGTTCCAGCTGTTCGGCCAGTCCTATCTGATGACGGCCGGCGGGCCGAACAACACCTCGCGCCCCATCGTCCAGTTCATTTATGAGACCGGCTTCCGGCAGTGGGCGCTGGGCTACTCGGCCGCCGCCGCCCAGGTGCTGTTCATGCTGATGCTGCTCGGCGTCAGCCTGCAAGCCTGGCTGAACCGCCGCAACGCTTAAACCTAGATGCCGCAGTTGACCGCTCGTTATCACATGGAACACCCTATGGCTATTGAATTTTGTGACTCTCTAGTTGTGCACCTCTTGGGTGGACCACGCTACACCTCCGATTGCACCACTGGCGCCGCGTCTGGCTTCGTTGCTCCGCCTAGCGGGCATGAGCCCGCTGCGTTGTCGCGCCTATCCAGCCACGTCCCCAGCGGCACACTCGGACGTGTCCAACCACGGCATCTAGGTTAAAGGATCCCCGCAATGTCAAATATGGTTGGAAAAGGCTGGGGCGACCGGCTGGTGCTGGGTGCGGCGATCGCGCTGGCCTGCCTGTGGGTTGCACCCTTGCTATGGGTTCTGATGCTGTCGTTCAAACCCAATGACGTGCTGGCGGCGCGCACCGATGTGCTGTTTGCACCGCCGTTCACCTTGAAGAACTACAGCGATATTTTGGGCACCTCGTCGGTATTCCGCTGGCTGATGAACAGCGCCATCGTTTCGCTGGGCCAAACCTTCTTGACGCTGGTGATCGCCTCGCTGGCCGGCTATGGCTTTGCCCGCACAACGTTTCCGGGCAGGCGCATATTGTTTGCCTTCGTGCTGGCCGGGCTGGCTGTGCCCGAGCAGGCCATCATCGTGCCGCTGCACCGCATGTTTGCCGACCTGGAGCTGCACAACACCTACAGCGCGCTGATCCTGCCGCGGCTGGCAGCACCGTTTGGCGTGTACCTGATGGCCCAGTATTTCAAGGGCATACCGATGGAGCTGGAAGAGGCCGCGCTGCTGGACAACGCCTCACGTCTGAAGATCTTCTGGCGCATCATCCTGCCGCTATCGGTACCGGCGCAGGCCACGCTGGGCATCTTCACCTTCCTGAACTCGTGGAACGACTACCTGTGGCCACTGGTGTCGGCATCCAAGTCCGAGATGTACACCATCACCCTGGGCCTGGCCTCGACGCAATCGAACTTTGCCCAAAGCGAAGGCATTGGCTACCTGATGTCGCAGGCAGTGTTTGCCGGGTTGCCGCTGTTCATCCTGTACCTGTTCTTCCAGAAATACATCGTCACCGCAGTCGCTGGCACCGCCGTGCGCTGACACACCCCAAACGGGGCAGCGCCGATCCGCTGCACATGGAAAACGGCCAGCCGCTGCGGTGGGGCCTGGATAAAAAGGAGACAAGCATGCATTTCAGAAAGCTCACCATCCGCCTGCTGGCGGTCACTCTGGCCAGCAGCGCCGCGCTCTGCGCCGCCCAGGAGGAAACGGAAATCACCCTGGCCCGCTTCTTCGGCGCCTGCGAGGCCGACTACGGCAAGGCGACGGATGCCAGCAAGGCCCAGGGCGAGTGCGGCATCATCACCACGCTGGTGAATGAATTCAACGCCACCAACAAACAGGGCATTGTGGTCAAGCCGCAGATCGCCGAATGGCAGCCGTTCTACGACCAGCTGAGCGCCCGCATCGTCTCCAAAGACGTGCCGACCATCAGCGTGATGCATGAGTCGGTGCTGGGCGACTACGTGGCGCGCAAACTGGTGGAGCCGCTGGACGATGGCTTCAAGTCGGTCGGCATCAGCACCGACCAGTTCAGCGAGCAGGCCAAGACCGGCGCCATCATCGGCGGCAAGGCCTACGCCCTGCCCTTCGACACCTGGTCCTGGCTGTGGCACATCAACGGCAATCTGATGAAGAAGGCCGGCTTAGCCAAGGCCGACGGCACGGTGATCCTGCCGCAAAGCCCCGAAGAGCTGCTGACCCAGGCGCGCAAGTTCAAGGAAGCCACCGGCAAGCCCTATCTGAGCTGGCCGGCCGCCGATGTGGCCGGCAACTTCCGCAGCCTGGTGACCCTGGTAGCCCAGCAAAACGCCAGCCTGTTCCCGACCAGCGGCAAGCAGATCGACATGCATTCCAAAGCCGTGCGCAACGCACTGGAACTGGCCAACACGCTGTACAGCGAAGGCCTGATCAAGCCGAATCTGGACTACAGCGCCGGCAACCAGGCCTTTGTGAACGGCGACGTGGGCGTGCACATCGTCGGCACCTGGACGATTGGCGACTTTGTCGCTGCCGCAGAAAAAGCCGACTCGCCCCTCAAAGGCGGCTACTCGGTCGTGCCATTTGCCAAGCTCTACGCCAAGAAAGCCGCATTTGCCGATGGCCATAGCTGGGTAATGCTCAAGGGCGGCGCCAAGGACGACAAGACCCGCAAGGCTGCGCTGACCTTCATGAAGTTCCTGTGGGACCGCGACTACGAGTGGGCCCGCACCGGCCACTTGCCAGCCAACAAAACCGCTGCCGAGCGCGATGACTTCAAGAAGCTGCCGTTCCGCAACAACATCCTGGAGATCAGCTCCATCGGCGTATCCCTGCCCAACAGCGTGCCACGCCAGCGCGCGATCGAGTCCATCGTTGGCGAAGAGATGGTCAACATGATGGTCGCCAAAAAGCCGATCGATACAGTGCAGAAGTCGGCCGAAGAACGCGTCAACAAGCTGCTGGCAGGCGTTCGCTAGTTCACACCACCATTTTGCTGGGGCGCACCGCCCCAGCCCACCCACTTTTTTACAGGAAGCACACCATGATCTCCACCCGCCTGGTCGTAGACCGCGACTTCGTCGTCTCCGATCTCGACCGACGCATCTTCGGCTCCTTCGTCGAACACCTCGGCCGCGCGGTCTACACCGGCATTTACGAACCCGGCCACCCCACGGCCGACGAACGCGGCTTCCGCGGCGACGTGATGGAGCTGACCCGCGAGCTTGGCCCCACCATCGTGCGCTACCCCGGCGGCAACTTTGTCTCAGGCTACAACTGGGAAGACGGCGTAGGCCCCGCCGCCGACCGCCCGGTACGGCTGGACCTGGCCTGGGCTTCCACCGAGACCAACCAGTTCGGCACCAATGAATTCATGGAGTGGTGCAAGGCCACCGACATCGAACCGATGTGGGCCGTCAACCTGGGCACGCGCGGCCCGGACGAAGCCCGCGAGTTCCTCGAATACTGCAACCACCCCGGTGGCACGGCCTTGTCGGAGCTGCGCAAGTCGCACGGCGTAGAGGCCCCGCACGACATCAAGTTCTGGTGCCTAGGCAACGAGATGGACGGCCCCTGGCAGATCTGCTCCAAAACCGCCGACGAATATGGCCGCATCGCCCATGAAACCGCCAAGCTGATGCGCCTGGTCGACCCGACCATCCAGCTCGCCGCCTGCGGTTCGTCGCAACACAATATGCCGACCTACGGCAGCTGGGAAGACACGGTGCTCGAGCACTGCTTCGACGACGTGGACTTCATCTCGCTGCACACCTATTTCGAAAACCGCGGCGACTCCACGCCCGAGTTCTTTGGTTGCATCGAGCAAATGGACGTATCGATCAAGGAGATCGTCGCCGTGGCCGATGGCGTGGCGGCGCGCAAGCATTCAACCAAGCGCATCATGCTGTCCTTCGACGAGTGGAACGTCTGGTACAAGGCCCGCTCCATCAACGACCTGCGCAAGCCCGGCTGGCCGCAAGCCCCGCGCCTGCTGGAAGAAATCTACAACACCGAAGACGCCCTGGTGGTCGGCGGCGCGCTGATCGTGATGATGAACAACGCCGACCGCGTAAAAGCGGCCTGCCTGGCGCAGCTGGTGAACGTGATCGGCCCCATCATGACCGAGCCCGGTGGCCCGGCCTGGCGCCAGACCATCTTCTACCCCTTCGCCCAGGCCACCCGCTTTGCGCATGGCAAGGTGCTGCGCCCGGTGATCGAGTCGCCCAGCTACGAAGCCAAGAGCCACCCGGAAATCCCCTACCTCTGCGCCTGCGTGGTGGACGACGAGAGCACCGGCACCACCACCGTGTTCGCGCTGAACCGCCATCTGACCGAAACCATGCAGCTGCGCGTCGAGCTGCGCGGTCTGGGCACGTCGCGCACGCTGGACCATGCGCTGGCCCTGCACCACAGCAATATGAAGGCCACCAACACCAAGGATGCGCCGAACACCGTGGTGCCGGAGAATAATCCGAACGTACAGGTAGACGGTGAAACCATTCTGGCGGAGCTGCAACCCGGCTCGTGGAACGTGATCGTCACCACCGCCATCGGTCGTATTTAAAGAGGCAGGGGCCCCCGTGCCCCTTGCCGCACAAGGAAAACGCATGTTCGAACGTGAACCACTGGTGGGCACGATGACCGCACAGGTCGCAAAAATCATTGGCATGCGCGTCGTCGGCGGAGAGTTCTTACCGGGCGACGCACTGCCGGTGGAAAGCGAGCTGTGCAGTGCCTACGGCGTCAGCCGCACCACCGTGCGCGAAGCCATCAAGCAGCTGTCCAGCAAGCGGCTGATCGACGTGTCGCCCAAGATCGGCACCCGCGTGCTGCCCTTTGCCGACTGGAACCTGCTGGACCGCGACGTGCTGGCCTGGCGCCTGCACGCCCAGTTCGACAGCAAGATCATCGAAGACATCTACGAGATGCGGCTGTGCTTCGAGCCGCGCGCCTGCTTTCTCGCCGCCCGCGCAGGCAATGCCGCCGACATGCAGTTGCTGGACCGCCGCTACCGCGAGCTGGCCGAGGCCTACACCAGCAACGAGGTGCGCGCCGCAGCCGAGGCCGACCTGGCCTTCCACATGACCATCATTGAGGTGTCGCGCAACGGCATGTTCATTACCATCGGCAACGGCATCAAAACCGCGCTGCGGGTGTCGTCCGAAATGCTGCTGCGCCATGCCACCCGTCCCAGCGAAGACCTGGCACTGCACGCCGACGTACATCGCCACATCCTGGCCCACGAACCAGACGCCGCAGCCGCCGCCATGACGGCGCTGCTGTCGGCATCACAGGCCCGGTTGCTGCCGTATACCGTCCAGCCCTAGCCGAAAGGCGGAACTTTGAGGCGTTGAATGGTCGAAAATCGCTGTATTTTTCGGACCCCATGACATGCTTCTAAACGCCATCCAGTCAAAGCAAACTTTGATACAGGCAGCCATCGTGGACCTGGACGGCACCATGGTGGACACCCTGGCTGACTTCGCTGCGGCCCTGAACGGCATGCTGGCCGATCTGGACCTGCCCGCCATCACGCCGCAGACCATAGAAACCATGGTAGGCAAGGGTACGGAACATCTGTTGCACTCCGTACTCAATCATGCCCTAGCGCAGACACCGCCTACACCCGAAGCTATCAATATAGAAGCACTCTACGCGCAGGCCTGGACACGCTACCAACACCATTACCTGGCCATCAACGGGCAGTTTTCGCAGGTTTACCCCGGTGTCCTGGAGGGCTTGCGGGCCCTGCAAGGCAGGGGCTGGAAGCTGGCCTGCCTGACCAACAAGCCCACCGCTTTCGCCCTGCCCCTGCTGCAGGCCAAGGGCCTGGACGGCTTCTTCAGCCACGTATTTGGCGGCGATGCGTTTGAGCGCAAAAAGCCCGACCCGCTGCCCCTGCAAAAAACCTGCGAAGCCCTGGGCACGCTGCCCCAGCACACGCTGATGCTGGGTGACTCGCAAAACGATGCGCAGGCCGCGCGCGCCGCCGGCTGCCCGGTGCTGCTGGTGCGCTACGGCTACAACCACGGCGAGCCGGTAGAGGCAGTGGACTGTGACGGCCTGCTGGACTCGCTCGCCGAGCTCACGCTGTAGCGTCAGCGCCCGCCATGCTCAGGCCTTGAGCTTCAGCATGTAGATGATGGCCGAGGCGGTAGTCTGGTCGATCTCTATGAAGCTGCGCAGATCGGCCCCATCCAGCCAGCTGGACTCCCAGCGGTTCTGCTTCAGTGCTTTCTGCCAGCTTGCATGTGCAGTCGCATTTTTAACCCCCGCCAGCAACTCCGCCACCCGTGCTGGCAGCACGCCGCTGCCCACGAACAGGCCACGCCAGTTGGACATGACGGCATCCACCTTTTGGTCGCGGATAGCGGGAATGCCAAACATCGGCTTGCGCGCCGACACGCCGATCGCCCGCAGCTTGCCGCTGGCCAGCAGGTCGGCGAACTCGCTATACCCCGACACGCCAGCCACCGCCTTACCCGACAACACAGCCTCGGCCGACTGCACTCCACTGGTGAACGGCAGGTACACCATATCGACCACCGGCGCCCCGGCGGCCCGCGCAAACAAACCGGCAAAAATATGGTCGATGCCGCCAGCGGACCCGCCGGTAAACGGTACCTGCTTGGGGTCGGCCTTCACCATGGCAACCAGGTCGGTCACCGAGCGTATCGGAGAGTCTGCCTTGACCACCAGCACCAAGTAGTCGCCAGTCAAGCGGGCCAGCGGCTGGACCTGGGCCAACGTTACCGCAGGCCGCTGCAGGGCTACGGCGCCCACCATCACGGCACCGCCCACCATCAATGCATTCGGGTCCTGGCTGTAGCGCTGGACAAACGTGGCCAAGCCGATGGTGCCGCCCTTGCCACCCAAGTTCTCGTAGTCCACCTGCTCGCAGGCGCCTGCCGCCACCATCGCTGCGCCTATGGCCCGGCCGGTCTGGTCCCAACCGCCACCCTCGTTGGCAGGAATAACGATACGCAGACGCTGAGCCAGCGGCTTGCTGGCATCTTTGGCGACTACTTTGGTTTGCGCGTACAGCGCTGGAGCGATGGCGGCCAGGGCTGCGCCCGACAGCTTGGACAAAACACCTCTACGACCCATACCCTGGTTCAGCATAGTTGGCTCTCGTTGCTAGTCAATACGGCACGGCCTTGGTGGACCGCAGGCGACATCAAAGCCCGCGTCAACCGGGCAACGGAAGCTTAACAAACCCTAAATGCTATTTTATTTATAGCTACCAGCACAGGCATTGCCTGCGCCAGAGTCGTATTTCTTATACATTCGCAGCTCAGCAGTTGCTGAAATCAGGCTTGCGGTTCTCCATGAAAGCCGTCAACGCCTCCTTGGCCGCCGGCTCACGCAGCATCTTGCCGAAAAGGCCGATTTCCTCGGCCATGCGCTCGGCTACCGGTGCGGCCAATTCCTGCTTCATTAAGCGCTTGCTGGTGACCAAGGACGCCAGCGGCTTGGCTGCCAGGCGCAAGGCCTGCCGATGTGCCAGCGCATGTACCTCGGCGGGCGGCACGATGCGGTTGATCAAGCCCACCTCCAGCGCCGTCTCTGCAGTGAACGGGTCGCCCAGCAGCAATGCCTCTGCGGCACGCTGGTGGCCCATGAGACGCGGCAGCAGGTAGCTGGAGCCGGCTTCGGGGCACAGGCCCAGATTGACGAACGGTAGCGAAAACGCAGCGTTATCCCCTGCATAGACCAGGTCGCAATGCAACAGCATGGTGGTGCCCACGCCCACCGCTGCGCCGCACACAGCGGCCACCAGCGGCTTGGGGAATGTGCTGATAACGCGCAGGAAGCGGATCACCGGCGACTCTGCCGTAGGCGCTGGCGCATTCAAAAAATCACCAATGTCGTTACCGGCCGAGAAGATGGTTTCGTGGCCCTGGATGACGGCCACACGCACACTGGCGTCGGCCGCAGCGCCTTCCAGCGCATCGGCAATGGCGGCGTACATCACCGAGGTCAGCGAATTCTTCTTGGCCACGCGATTCAGCGTGATGGTCAGGATGCCGTCTTCGGTGTGGGTCAGGATGTCAGTCATGGGGTCACTCGGTAGAAAAATGCGGATGTTAACAACCGCAATGTCACTATCATTTAAATAGCTGCTTGCGCAATTGGAATAAGCGCCAGCGGCCTAAAAGACTTAAACCCGCACAGTAGCCGCCCCTTCCAGAGAACCCGTGGAACTGGCTCCGCCAAGCCACAGAGTTCGCCCCCTGCGTGTCGCATCGGTTTTTCAAACCGATGCGAGGGGGGTTGGCGGAAAGTGCGCAGCACTTAGCCTGGGGGTGAGCCTATTAAACGCGTTCGAAGATTCCGGCCGCGCCCTGGCCCATGCCTACGCACATGGTCACCATGCCGTACTTCAGGTTGTTGCGGCGCAGTGCGTGGATCACGGTCGCCGCGCGGATGGCACCGGTGGCGCCCAACGGGTGGCCGAGCGCAATCGCGCCGCCCATCGGGTTCACCTTGGACGGGTCCAGGCCCAGCGTGTTGATGACGGCCAGCGACTGGGCCGCGAAGGCTTCGTTCAGCTCAAACCAGTCGATGTCCTGGTGTTGCAGGCCGGCGTAGCGCAGCGCAGCGGGAATCGCCTCGATCGGGCCTATGCCCATGATGTGCGGCGGCACGCCCTTGCTGGCAAAGCTGACGAAACGGGCCAGCGGCGTCAGGCCGAAACGCTTGATGGCCGATTCGCTGGCCAGGATCAACGCGCCGGCGCCGTCGGAGGTCTGCGAGCTATTGCCGGCCGTGACCGAACCGCGGGCCGAGAACACCGTCTTCAGCTTGCCGAGTCCTTCCACCGTGGTTTCGGGGCGCACGCCTTCGTCCAGATTGACGGTACGCTGGGTCACCGTGACCTTGGCGCTGTCCAGATCGACGCTGCGGTCGTCCACGGTGATCGGCGTGATCTCGTCGGTAAAGGCGCCGGCCTTCATCGCCGCCAGTGCCTTCATGTGCGATGCGTAGGCGAACTCGTCTTGCGCGCTGCGGCTGATCTTCCACTGCTGCGCCACCTTCTCGGCGGTCAGGCCCATGCCGTAGGCGATGCCGTAGTTGTCCACGTCGTCGGTGTTGCTGAAGATGTTCGGCGACAGGCTGGGCCCGTTGCCCATCATTGGCACCATGCTCATGCTCTCGACGCCGGCGGCAAACATCACATCGGCTTCGCCGACGCGGATGCGGTCGGCCGCCATCTGCACCGCGCTGATGCCGGAGGCGCAGAAGCGGTTGACGGTGATGCCGCCCACCGAATTCGGCAGGCCGGCCAGCACCGCGCCGATGCGCGCCACGTTCAGGCCCTGTTGGGCTTCGGGAATCGCGCAGCCGCAGATCACGTCTTCAATGGTCGCCGGGTCGAGGCCCGGCACCTGGGCAAGGGCCGCGCGCAGCGTGGTGGCCAGCAGTTCGTCGGGCCGGGTGTTGCGCAGATAGCCTTTGTGCGAACGGCCGATCGGCGTGCGGGTGGCGGCGACGATGTAGGCGTCTTGGATTTGCTTGCTCATATTCGTTCCTTAGTTGCGCACGGGCTTGCCGGTGTTCAGCATGCCCATGATGCGTTCCTGCGTTTTTGCGTTGTCCAGCAGGCTGCAGAAGGCTTTGCGTTCCAGGCTCATCAGGTATTCCTCGGTCACCAGCGTGCCGCTGTCAACGTCGCCGCCGGTCACCACACCGGCGATCAGGCTGGCGATGTGGAAGTCGTGCTGGCTGATGAAGCCGCCGTCGCGCATATTGACCAACTGTCCCTGGATGGTGGCCTTGCCATTGCGGCCTGCCACCAGGAACTGGCGCTTGTGCGGCGCGCGGTAGCCGCCAGCGGCCATGGCCTTAGCCTCATTCAGCGCCACAAACAGCAGCTCGTCCTTGTTCGGCACGATCACGTCGCTGTCCAGCAAATAGCCGAGCTTGCGGCTTTCCAGCGCACTGGTGCCGACCTTGGCCATGGCCGCGGCGGTGAAGCCTTCGGTCAGGAAGGGCAGCAAGTCCTTGTGCGTCGACAGCGCGGCATTCTCCGCAGCCCGGCGGGCGATATAGGTCAGGCCGCCTGCACCCGGCACCAGGCCCACGCCGACTTCCACCAAGCCGATATAGCTTTCCATCGCCACCACGCGGCGGGCCGAGTGCACGGCCAACTCGCAGCCGCCGCCCAGCGCCAGGCCGCGCACGGCCGAGACGACGGGCACGTTGGCGTAACGGATTTTCAGCATCACTTGCTGCAACGCTTTTTCCATCTTGTTGATGGCACCGGCGCCGCCCATCATGAAGCCGGGCAGCATGGCCTGCAGATCGGCACCGGCGCTGAAGGGCTCGTCGCCCGACCAGATCACCACGCCGGCGTAGTCCTTCTCGGCCAGATCGACCGCGCGGGCCAGGCCTTCTGAGACTTCGGGGCTGATGGCGTGCATCTTGGTCTTGATGCTGGCGATGATGATTCCGCTACCGGAGGGGCACTCATCTCCATCCAAGGTCCAGAGGCGGATCGCCTTGTCTTCATGCAAGGTCTTGCCAGCGGTCTCGAAACCGCCGCCCAAGCCCAGGCCCTGGGTGTGGCCGGAGATTTTTTCGGGAAATAGCTGCCGGGCGTAGACAGGCAGTGCGTGGCGCGCTACAAATTTGGAAGTGGATGGATTCCATGAGCCTTCGGCCGTGTGGACGCCGCCGGCCTCCGCTACCGGGCCGTTGAACACCCAGTCGGGCAGCGGCGCGTTGCTCAGCGCCTTGCCGGCGGCGATGTCTTCCTTGATCCAATTCGCCACGGTCAGCCAACCGGCTTCCTGCCAGAGCTCGAACGGGCCTTGCTGCATGCCGAAGCCCCAGCGCATCGCCAGATCCACGTCGCGCGCGGTTTCGGCAATGGTTTGCAGGTGCACGGCGGCGTAGTGGAAGCTGTTGCGCAGAACGGCCCACAGGAACTGGCCTTGCGGTCCTTCGCTGTTGCGCAGCAGGGCCAGGCGCTCGGCGGCGGGCTTTTTCAGCATGCGGCCGTAGACCTCGTCGGCCTTCTCGCCACCGGCCACGTAGTTGCCCGAAGCCATGTCGAAGCGCAGGATGTCGCGGCCCACTTTCTTGAAGAAACCGGCCTTGGCCTTCTGACCCAGGTTGCCCATCTCCAGCAGCTTGGCCAGCACCGGCGGCGTGCCGTAGCTGCCGTAGAACGGATCGGTTTCCAGGCTCAAATTGTCTTGCAAGGTCTTGACCACATGGGCCATGGTGTCCAGGCCCACCACGTCGGCGGTGCGGAAGGTGCCCGAGCTGGCCCGGCCCAGGCGCTTGCCGGTCAGGTCGTCGACCACGTCATAGGTCAGGCCGAACTTGGCGGTCTCGCCGATGATGCCCAGCATGCCGGCAATGCCGACGCGGTTGGCGATGAAGTTCGGCGTGTCCTTGGCGCGCACCACGCCCTTGCCCAGGCTGGTGGTGACAAAGGCTTCGAGCTGGTCCAGCGCTTCAGGCCGGGTGGTGGGCGTGTTGATCAGCTCCACCAGGTACATGTAGCGCGGCGGGTTGAAGAAGTGGATGCCGCAGAAGCGCGGCTTGATTTCTTCAGGCAAGGCTTCGCTGAGCTTGGTGATCGACAGGCCGGAGGTGTTGGACGCCACCAGCGCATGCGGGGCCACAAAGGGCGCGATCTTCTTGTACAGATCGAGCTTCCAGTCCATGCGCTCGGCGATGGCTTCAATGACTAGGTCGCAGTCTTTCAACTGCTCCAGGTGGTCGTCGTAGTTGGCCTGCTGGATCAGGTCCGCATCTTCGGCCACGCCGAGAGGTGCAGGCTTGAGCTTCTTCAGGTTGGCGATGGCCTTGGCGGTGATGCCGTTGGCCGGGCCTTCTTTGGCCTTCAGGTCGAACAGCACGACCTGCACTTTGACGTTGACCAGGTGCGCAGCAATCTGCGCACCCATCACGCCTGCGCCTAGCACGGCGACTTTTTTGATGGGAAATTTAGACATCACATTCTTTCGATTTATTGCACGCGCAGCCAGATCTGGGTGCGGTAGAACGGGCCGATGTAGCCACGCACCTGCAGCTTCTTGCCATCTTCCAGCGGCACCATGCGCAGGGTGTAGTTCTTGCCGTTGTCGGGGTCTAGGATCTTGCCGTCTTCCCACAGGTCCTTGCCCTCGGCCTTCTTGGCGCCGCGGATGATTTCCATGCCGACCTTGGGCTTGTCTTTGCGATCGTCCGTGCACTGCGTGCAGTTGGGCTCACCGCTGGTGACCAAGGCTTTTTCCACCACACCGGAGAGCACGCCGTTATTGGCGGTGATGCGGATCTCTGCCTTGGGCTCACCGGTCTTGTCGTCGATATTACGCCACAGCCCTTCGGGTGTCATTTGGGCAAATACGCCGCTAGCGCAGACGAATCCTGCGCAGAGTGCTATCAATTTTTTCATGGCATGTCTCCGATGCGGTTTTAAGCAAGAGCTGCGTCGGTGTCCATCAGCGCCTTGCTGCCGCTGCGGATGGTGCGCATCAGCGTAGCGGTTTCAGGGAACAGCTTGGCGAAATAGAAGCGCGCGGTCTGCAGCTTGGCCTGGTAGAACGGGTCGGTGTTGCCAGCTGCGATCTCGCGCAAAGCCACCTGCGCCATGCGGGCCCAGAAATAGCCAAATACCAGATGGCCCACCACGCGCAGATAGTCCACGGCGGCCGCGCCCACCTCATCGGCGTTCTGGAAGCCCTTGAAGCCCAGCTCGGTGGTCAACTTGGTGACCTGGTCACCCAGGATGGCGATGGGGGTGATGAACTCGCCCATCTTCTCGTTCACGCCCTCTTCTTCTACCAGCGCGGCGACCAGCTTGCCGAACTTCTTCAGGGTGGCGCCGTTGTTGCCCAGGATCTTGCGGCCCAGCAGATCCAGGCTCTGGATGGTGTTGGTGCCTTCGTAGATCATGTTGATGCGGTTGTCGCGCACATACTGCTCCATGCCCCATTCCTTGATGAAGCCATGGCCGCCAAACACCTGCATGCAGGCGTTGGTGGAGATATGGCCGTTGTCGGTCAGGAAGGCTTTGACGATAGGCGTCAACAGAGCCAGCATGTCGCCGGAGTCGGCACGTACCTTCTCGTCGGGGTGGCTGTGTTCCTTGTCCAGCAGCACACCACAGAAGATGCCCAGCGCGCGGCCGCCTTCGGCGTAGGCCTTGGCGGTGAGCAGCATCTTGCGCACATCGGGGTGCACGATGATGGGGTCGGCCGGTTTGTCCTTGGCCTTGTTACCGGTCAGCGAGCGCATCTGGATGCGGTCCTTGGCGTAGGCCAGGGCGTTCTGGTAGGCCACCTCGGTCAAGCCCAGCGACTGGTTGCCCACACCCAGGCGGGCTGCGTTCATCATCACGAACATCGCCGCCAAGCCCTTGTTGGGCTGGCCCACGATAGTGCCGATGGCGCCGTCCAGCACCATCTGGCAAGTGGAGTTGCCGTGGATGCCCATCTTGTGTTCCAGGCCGCCGCAATAGATGCCGTTGCGCTCACCCATGGTCACATTGCCATTACCGTCGGCGTTGGCATGGAACTTGGGCACGGCAAACAGGCTGATGCCCTTGCTGCCTTGGGGCGCATCGGGCAGGCGGGCCAGCACCAGGTGGACGATGTTCTCGGCCAGATCGTGCTCACCCGCGCTGATGAAAATCTTGTTGCCGGTGATGGCGTAGCTACCATCGGCCAGAGGCTCGGCCTTGGTACGCAGCAAGCCCAGGTCGGTACCGCAATGCGGCTCGGTCAGGCACATGGAGCCGGTCCATTGGCCGCTGACCAGCTTGGGCAGATACAGCGCCTTTTGCGCATCGGTACCGTGGGCCAGCAGGGCTTCGTAAGCGCCATGTGACAGGCCGGGGTACATGGTCCAGGCCTGGTTGGCCGAGTTCAGCATTTCATAGAAGCACTGGTTCACCACAAACGGCAGGCCCTGGCCGCCGTAGGCCGGGTCGCAACTGAGCGCGGCCCAGCCGCCTTCGACGTACTGCGCATAAGCTTGCTTGAAGCCCTTGGGGGCAGTGACTTCGTGCGTGGTTTTGTCCAGTGTGCAGCCTTCGGCATCGCCGCTAATGTTCAGCGGGAAGGCGACCTCGGCGGCGAACTTGCCGCCTTCTTCCAGCACGGCGTTGATGGTGTCGGCATCGGTGTCCACATGCTGCGGGCACAGCTTCAGATCGTCGGTAACCTTGAGCACTTCGTGCATCACAAATTGCATGTCGCGCAGGGGGGGCGTGTAAGTGGGCATGGTTAGTCCTTGGAAATACGGGAAGGGTTGGAAGTAGAGACTGGCGCGGTAACACCGTAGCGCGCCAGGATGTTGTCAAACCCGGTGTTGGCGCGGGCCACGGCACCGGGGGTTTTCAAAAATCGGGCTTCGTAGTGCAGCGACAGGATCAGGCCATGGATCTCGAACGCGGCCTGACGCTCGTCCGCATCGGGGCGCAAATCGCCCTCTTCCTTGGCCTGCTCCAGCGCCCGACAAAATGCCGACAGCCAGGCCTGGACCGAGCTGGCCAGGGCGTCACGCACCGGGCCGGGCCGGTCGTCAAACTCAACCGCGCCGCTAATGAAGATGCAACCCGACTGCAGCTCGATGGACACGCGCTGCATCCAGTTGGCGAACAGCGCCTTCACCCGTGGCATGCCACGCGGAGCCTGCATGGCGGGGTAGAACACCTCGGCCTCGAACTGGCGGTGGTACTCGCGGATCACCGAGATCTGCAACTCTTCGCGTGAACCGAAATGCGCGAACACACCGGACTTGCTCATGCGCGTGACTTCGGCCAGGGCGCCGATGCTCAAGCCCTCCAGCCCGATATGGCTGGCCAGACGCAGCGCCGCCTCGATGATGGATGCCTTGGTCTGCCGGCCCTTGATCAGGGCGCGACCATCCCGCACGCCCTCTACCGCAGGGGCGCGGGTGGCATCCACAGGGTCTCCTTTGGCAGACATGGCATTCCTTACGCAAAAATAAAACGAACGATCGTGCTATTTAAGGATATTCGAAGCCAATGCTTTTAGCAATGCATTTTTTGGGAAGGCCCATGCAATAAGCCCAAGTACTAACCCTAGGTTGGCTATAAAACACGCCCATCTTTGACTGCAAGGCAATGCATTACCTCAGTTCAGCTGCAGCACAACAGCCCAGCGCAAGCCTTGCCGTACCGACAATGGCCGGAAATCAGGCAGCCAACTCTTTCTCCAGCCACTGGTACACAAAGGCATCGGCATCGCTCTCGCACTGGGCCACGTTGAAGCGCATCCAGTTCTGCGTCGCAGCCACCGTGCTGAACAAATGTCCTGGTGCCAGCATGATGCCGTGCACACTGGCCCGCGCGGCCAAGTCCACCACGTTCTGGATACGCGGATGCCAGGCCCATAAAAACAGGCCGCCCCGGGGTTCGCAGAACAACTCAAAACCCATTTGCCGCAGCCTTTGGGCGCAGCGCTCGTGGGCCTGGGTCATACGGGTGCGCAGACTGCGCAGATAGCGTGGACGGTGCGAGTCGCTCAAAGCCACATGCACGATGCGCTCGATCAGCTCCGAGCTGGTCAACCCGGAGAACATCTTGAGACGAGAAAAATCCCCCATGATGTCGGCGTGGGCCAGCAGGTAGCCACAACGCAGGCTCGGGGCAATCGACTTCGAAAAACTGCCCACGTACACCACGCGTGAAAGGTTATCCAGGCTGGCCAGCGAAGGGCGGGCCTCGGTATCCAGGTCGCAGTAAATATCGTTCTCCACCAGCAGCACGTCGTACTTCTCGGCCAGTCGCAACACCTTGTGCAACTGCTGCAGCGTGGCCACCGACCCGGTAGGGCTATGGAAGCGCGGCTGGGTAAAGAAAACCTTGGGCCGCAGCCGCACAATCAGGTCCTCCAGCGCGGCAAGATCCCAGCCATCAGGCGTTCGGGGTACACCGTGTGGGCGCACACCCACAAAGCGCAGCGCGTTGATGAGGTTCGGGTAGCCCGGCTCATCCACCAGCACCACGTCACCCGGCCCCACCAGCCAGCGCACTGCCAGGTCCAAGGCCTGGCTCGCGCCCTGGGTCAGTAAGACCTGCTGCGGCTGGATGTGGATGGCATGCTGGCGCATGCTCTCGCAGATCCAGGCCCGTAAAGGCGGGTAGCCCAGAGGGTCACCATAGTCGCCCAGCGGCATGGGGTCCGCAGCCGTGAGCGAACGCATGGCGCGGCGCACGCCATCTTCAAACAACCAGCTTGGCGGCAACCAGCCACAACCGGGCTTGTGCGGCAGGTGGTGGTTTTCAAAGATGCGCTGCAGATACCAGCTGTTGTCAAAACTACCGGCGGACAAGGCCGACGGAGCCTCTGAGACCGGTGAGTGCACCGAAGCAGTGCGAGCACAGACGAAAAACCCCGCATTCAACCGGGACACTACATAGCCCGAAGCCACCAAACGGTCATACGCCTCCACCACGGTAAAGATGCTGACCCCGTTTTGATGGGCGAACTGGCGTATGGATGGCAGCTTGGCGCCTGCCCGCAGCCGCCCCGTATCGACCATCTCTCCTATACGCGCAACGATCTGCGCCACCAACGGCGTGCCTTGGCGAAATTCAAACTTAAACATGGCGGTATTGGAAGCGCTAGCGACGTGTATTTTGCGTAGGGTTTGTGTGTACCGGTCTGCGGACCTACACGTACCGTGCCACACACAGCGCGGGTGTACATGGTGCCAGATCAAGCTTCGCCCAAAAATAACGGCATTGCAACGACAAGCGGCGAACAACATCCATGGCAACCCACGCGCAAACCACCAGCCAGCCTTTGGTCCGGTTTTCAGCCGTCCAGAAAACCTACGACGGCAGCCAGCTGGTTGTGCAGAACCTGGACCTGCAAATCCAGAGCGGCGAGTTTCTGACGCTGCTCGGCCCGTCCGGTTCCGGCAAGACCACCACGCTGATGATGCTGGCCGGATTCGAATCACCCACCTCGGGCGAAATCTTCCTGAACGAAAAATCCATCACCCGCACGCCACCGCACAAGCGCAACTTCGGCATGGTGTTCCAGAACTACGCACTGTTCCCGCACATGACGGTGGGCGACAACGTGGCCTACCCCTTGAGCGTGCGCAACGTGCCCAAGGACCAGCGCGCCGAGCGCGTGGCCCGGGCGCTGGACATGGTGCAGCTGCGCGGCAAGCAGGACCGCTACCCCACCCAGCTTTCCGGTGGCCAGCAGCAGCGCGTGGCACTGGCCCGGGCCATGGTGTTTGAGCCCCAGCTGGTGCTGATGGACGAGCCGCTGGGTGCACTGGACAAACAGCTGCGCGAACACATGCAGATCGAGCTGAAAGACCTGCACAAGAAGCTGGGGGTGACCTTTGTCTACGTGACCCATGACCAAAGCGAAGCCCTGACCATGAGTGACCGAGTCGCCGTGTTCAACGACGGCGTGGTGCAGCAACTGGCCCCAGTGCTGTCACTGTACGAGACCCCGGCGAACCGCTTTGTAGCAGGCTTTGTGGGCGACAACACTCCGCTCAAAGGCACCTGCGGCAGCAGCGAAGGCGGCCTGTGCGAACTGAACATCCCCGGTGCCGTGACCCGCTGCCTGGGCGTGAACGTCAACACCGCCCACGTCGGCGCCAACATCGTCGCCAGCGTGCGCCCAGAGCGCATCGCCGTGCATACGGAAAGTGCGCTGCCCGAGTTGAATGTGTTCAAGGCCCAACTGGCCGACACCATGTATTTCGGTGACCACCTGCGCCTGCGCTGCGCCATCGAAGGCCAGGGCCTGGCCACCGTGAAGCTGCCCCTGTCCGTCGCCCGCCCACCTGAGCGCGGCGACACCCTGTGGCTGCACGTCCCCCCCGAACACCTGCGTGTGTACCTGTAAGTCTGTTCACTTTCCTTGTTTGCCTCTTTTTTAAATGGAGTTTTCCGTGATGAAGCTGAAATACCTGTCCCTGCTGGCGGCTGTCGCCACCCTGCCCGCCCTGGCCCAGACGCAACTCAATGTGATCAACTTTGGCGGTGCCAACGCCAACGCACAAAAGAAGGCGTTTTACGAGCCCTATGAGAAAACGGGTGCCGCCAAGATCGTTGCCGTCGAATACAACGGCGAGCAAGCCAAGATCAAAGCCATGGTCGAAGCCGGCAAGGTCACTTGGGACGTGGTCGAAGTGGAGTCCCCCGACGTCAGCCGCGGCTGTGATGAGGGCCTGTTCGAGAAGATGGACTGGGCCAAGGTCGGCAACAAGTCCGACTTCGTGCCCGCCGCCGTGCACGAATGCGGCGTCGGCGTGTTCGTCTGGTCCACCGTCATGGCCTACAACGCCGACAAACTCAAGACCCCACCCAAAACCTGGGCCGATTTCTGGGACGTCAAGAAGGTCGCCGGCAAGCGCGGCATGCGCAAGGGCGCGCGCTACAACCTGGAATTCGCGCTGATGGCCGACGGTGTCGCCACCGCCGACGTCTACAAGGTACTGGCCACCAAGGCCGGCGCCGACCGCGCCTTCGCCAAGCTGACCCAGCTCAAGCCCAACATCCAGTGGTGGGAAGCCGGTGCGCAACCACCCCAATTCCTGGTCGCCGGCGATGTGGTCATGAGCACGGTCTACAACGGCCGCATCGACGCCGCCAACCGCGAAGGCAAGAACCTGGGCATAGGCTGGACCGGCGGCATCTACGACCTGGACTACTGGGTCATCCCCAAGGGCACGCCGAACAAGGACGCGGCCATGAAGTTCATCGCCTACGCCACGGCCCCCGCCGCCCAGGCCGAATACGCCCGCAACATCGCCTACGGTCCGGTGAACAACAAGGCCTTGCCACAGCTGAGCAAGGAAGTGCTGGCGAATCTGCCCACCTCTCCCGCCAACGCCAAGGACTCGCTGCAGTTCAACGTGAAGTTCTGGGCCGACCAGGGCGAAGAGCTGGAAAAGCGCTTCGCCGCCTGGGCCACCCAGTAAACACCGCCAGGCTGTCATGACCATGGGAGACGCTACCTTGACCTCTGCAGATGCACCCGGCATAGAGGACCGCGACCTGCTGATGCGCCAACTGGCCAAGGCCAAGCGCCGCGCCCGGCTCTGGGCCTTTGCTTTGGCCACGCCTTTGCTGGCCTACCTGCTGGTCATCCTGCTGGCGCCGATTGCGGTGCTGCTGGTGCGCGGGGTAGAGAACCCCGAGGTCGTGTCTGCCCTGCCGCGCACCGCGCGTGCGCTGGACGGCTGGGACGAGGCCATGACGGCCCCGCCCCGCGCCTTCACCGCCCTGGCGCTGGACCTGTCCCAGCTGCCCGGCGGTGGCGGCCAAGCCGGCGGCCTGGCCCGACGGCTGAATACCGAAACCCCTGGCGCACGCTCGCTGGTGATGAACACCTTCCGCGCCATGCCCCTGCCGCCAGGCCTGTCCGACGAGGAATACCGCAGCCGTATTCTGGAAATCGACCCGCGCTGGAACGAAGGTAAATACTGGATCGCCATCGCCAAGAACGGCTCGCGCTGGACACCCGACTACCTGCTGACGGCGCTAGACCTGCAGCGCGAAGCCGGCCACATAGTTGCTGTAGACCCATCGCGTGCGGTGTTCACCAAGATACTTTGGCGCACTTGCTCCACCAGCTTCATCGTCACCCTCTGGTGCCTGCTGCTGGCCTACCCACTAGCCTACTGGCTGAGCAGCCTGCCGGCCCGCAAAGCCAATCTGCTGATGATTCTGGTGCTGGTGCCTTTCTGGACCTCGATCCTGGTGCGCATCGCCGCCTGGATCGTGCTGCTGCAGCGTGAAGGCCTGATCAACCACGGCCTGCAAAACCTGGGCCTCATCAACGACCCGCTGGCCCTGTTGTTCAACCGTACTGGCGTGGTCATTGCCATGGTGCACGTGCTGCTGCCCTTCATGATCCTACCGTTGTACAGCGTGATGAAGTCCGTGCCCTCAACCTTCCAGCGCGCTGCCGTGTCGCTGGGCAGCACACCCATCGCCGCCTTCTGGCGCGTGTATGTGCCACAGACCTATGCCGGCATCGGCGCCGGTGCGCTGATGGTGTTCATCCTGTCCATCGGCTATTACGTAACCCCGGCGCTGCTCGGTGGTGCCGACGACCAGATGCTGTCGTATTACGTGGCCCAGTACATCAACGTGGATGTGAACTGGGGTGTGGCCGCCGCGCTGTCCACCGTGCTGCTGGCCACTACGCTGGTGCTGTACGCGCTGTACCGCCGTTTGCTAAAAACCGAACTGAGCATGACCTGATATGAGCAAGTTCCTCCCCGTCTTCCCCGCGTACAGCACCTGGCTCGACAAGCTCGGCTGGTGGGCGCTGCGCGCGTTCGGCGTCGGCATGCTGGTGTTCCTGCTGCTGCCCATCGTGGTGATCATTCCCCTGTCGTTCTCGTCCAGCTCCTTCTTGTCGTACCCGATTCCCGGCTGGTCCATGCAGTGGTACCAGAACCTGTTTGGTTCGGACGAATGGAAGCGTGCCGCGCAGAACAGTTTCATCGTGGCACCCGCCGCCACGGTATTGGCAACCATCCTCGGTACGCTAGCAGCGGTCGGCCTGGCGCGCGAAAACTTTCCTGGCAAAGGGCTGCTGATGGGCGTGCTGATCTCGCCGATGGTGGTGCCCATCGTGGTGGTCGGCGTGGCCTCGTACCTGAGCTTTGCCAAGGTCGGTCTGACCGATTCGTACGCCGGTTTGATCATGGTGCACGCCGCACTTGGTGCACCGTTTGTGCTGACCACCGTGCTGGCTACGCTGCAGGGCTTCAACCAGAACCTGGTACGCGCCAGCCAGTCGCTGGGCGCCTCGCCGTGGCTGACCTTCTGGCGCGTGACCTTGCCGATCATCGCTCCCGGCGTATTTTCAGGTGCACTGTTCGCCTTTGCGACATCCTTCGACGAAGTGGTGGTGACCCTGTTCCTGGCCGGCCCTTCGCAGTCCACGCTGCCGCGCCAGATGTTCAATGGCATCCGCGAGAACATCAGCCCCACCATTGCGGCCGTGGCCACGCTGCTGATCATCTTCACCACCAGCCTGCTGCTGGCGCTGGAGTGGCTGCGCGGCCGGCGCCAATAAGCAGGCGCTACAGATTCAGTAGCTACTCGCGCTTATTCCATCAGCGCTGCAGCCCTAAAAGTCTTGCAAACTGCGTACAGACACCCCTTCCAAAGATTCCGCGGAACTGGCTTCGCCAGGCCGCTGGAATCGCCCCCTGCAAGGGGGTTGGCGGCGACTTGCGTTATCGGCCCAAAGGGCCGATCCCGGGGCAGTGCGTAGCCTGGGGGTGTTCTAAAGTTTGAACGGCACCACTACTTGGTGCTGCTCGCCCAGGCCTTCAATGCCCAGGGCCATGGTGTCGCCCTTCTTCAGGAACACCGGCGGCTTCATGCCCAGGCCCACGCCGGGCGGGGTGCCGGTGGTGATCACGTCACCCGGCATCAAGGTCATGAACTGGCTGACGTAGCTGACGATCTTGGCCACACTGAAGATCATGGTCTTGGTGTTGCCGGTCTGCACGCGCTTGCCGTTCACGTCCAGCCACATGCTGAGCTTTTGCGGGTTCGGCACTTCGTCGCGCGTCACCAGCCAGGGGCCTAGCGGGCCGAAGGTGTCACAGCCTTTGCCCTTGTCCCAGGTACCGCCGCGCTCGATCTGGTATTCGCGCTCGCTCACATCGTTGATGGTGCAGTAGCCGGCGACGAAATTCAGCGCGTCCTTTTGCGACACGTAGCGGGCTTGCGTGCCGATCACCACACCCAGTTCGACTTCCCAGTCGGTCTTCTTCGAACCCTTGGGCAGCATCACCGGGTCGTTCGGGCCCTGGATGCAGGAAGTGGCCTTCATGAACACCACGGGTTCGGCCGGGATCGGCAGACCGGACTCGGCCGCGTGGTCGGCGTAGTTCAGGCCAATGGCGATGAACTTGCCCACGTTCGCCACCGGGCTGCCCATGCGCGGCTTGCCCTTGACCAACGGCAGCTTGGCCGGATTCAGCTTGGCGATCTTGGCCAGCGCGGCGTCGCCGAGCTGTGCCGGGCCGATGTCCTTGACTACCGCACTGAGGTCGCGCAGCTTGCCTTCGGCATCGATCAGGCCGGGCTTTTCCTTGCCGGGGTTGCCATAACGAACGAGTTTCATGGATTTCCTTTGTGTGTAAAAAAAGCGATTCAAAGCCCCAACCAGGCCTATGGGCCGCAGGGGTCTGCCGCGGCACAGGCCCCTGGGTTTTGCCGGATGCCACCTGGCATGATGTATGCGATTATTAATTGGCCTTACCACTTGGCCAATTAAGGCTAACCCTTAACTCTATTCTCTACCCTGCCTGAACCTTTCTGATCCATGCCGCTACACCCCCTGGAACCCCAACGCCTGTACCGCCAGATCGCCGAGCAGATGCGCAAGGGCATGCTGTCCGGCGAGTTCCCGGTGGGCACGCGGCTGCCGGCGGAGCGCGAGCTGGCCCTGCAGCTCGGTGTGAGCCGGCCCTCGGTGCGCGAGGCGCTGATTGCGCTGGAGGTAGAAGGCTGGGTGGAGGTGCGTACTGGCTCTGGCGTGTACGTGCTGGAGCGCGGGCCACGCAGCCCGGACGCCGCCGTGGCCGCCGCCGAATGGGGCCCGCTGGAGCTGATCCGCGCCCGCCGCGTCATCGAGGGTGAAACCGCGGCTCTGGCCGCCACCCTGGCCCTACCCGAACACATCGCCGCCATGCAGCGGGCCCTGCAGACCATGCAGGACGAAGCCGCACAAGGCAAGGCGCCGCTGGACGGCGACCGAGACTTCCATTCCGCCATCGTGCAGGCCAGTGGCAACGCCGTGCTGGTGGAAACCATCCACGGCTTCTGGGACGCGCGGCGCGGCCACCTGTTCACCCGGCTGGGCGGCTACTTTGAAAGCCCGCGTTCCTGGCGCATGGCGCTGAAGGAGCACCAGGCCATCCTGGCCGCCATCCAGGTCCAGGACGCTGATGCCGCCCGTGCCGCCATGCATGCCCACATGGACAAATCCCACCACCGGCTGAACGCCAGCTGGCAAAAAGCCAACCCCGCCTGAACCGCACCGCCACCATGACCACCACTTCCGCCCCTTTCATCCGCCTCCACCCTGCCGATGACGTGCTCATCGCCCGCGCCCAGCTGCTCAGCGGCGCCAGCGTCGAGGGCATTTCCGTCAAAGGCATGATTCCCCCCGGCCACAAGATCGCCACCCACGCGATTGCTGCTGGCGAGCCCGTACGGCGCTACAACCAGATCATCGGCTTTGCATCCCGCGCCATTGGTCCGGGCGAACATGTGCACACCCACAACCTGAATATGGGCCCGGACAAGGGCGACTTTGCCCGCGACTACGCGTTTGGCGCCGATGTGAAACCCGCCGCGCCACGCCGTGAGGCCACGTTCATGGGCATCAAACGCGCCGACGGCCGGGTCGCCACGCGCAACTACATCGGCATCCTCAGCAGCGTGAACTGCTCGGCCACCGTGGCCCGCGCCATCGCAGCCCATTTTTCGCGCCAGACCAATCCCGCCGCGCTGGCTGGCTACCCGAACATCGACGGTGTGGTCGCGTTGACCCACGGCACCGGCTGTGGCATGGATGGTGAGGGCCTGGGCCTGCAACTGCTGGAACGCACGCTGGCCGGCTACGCCACCCACCCCAACTTCGGCGCCGTGGTGGTCATCGGCCTGGGCTGCGAAGTCAACCAGACCAGCGCCTGGCTGGCCCGCAGCAGCCTGCGCGAAGGCGACACCCTGCAGACCTACAACATCCAGGACGCAGGTGGCACCCGCCATGCCGTCGAAAAAGGCATTGCCTTGGTGAGCAATATGCTCGCCAGCGCTAACAATGTGCAGCGCGAGCCCTGCAGCGTCTCCCACATCACCATCGGCCTGCAATGCGGTGGATCGGATGGCTACTCGGGTGTCAGCGCCAACCCGGCGCTGGGCGCAGCGGTGGATCTGCTGGTGGCCCACGGCGGCACCGCCATCCTCAGCGAAACCCCCGAAGTCTATGGCGCCGAGCATTTGCTGACGCGCCGTGCGGTCAAACCGGAGATCGCCGAGAAGCTGATCGGCCGCATCAAATGGTGGGAGAACTACACCGAGATCAACGGCGGCGAGATGAACAACAACCCCTCGCCCGGCAACAAGGCCGGCGGCCTGACGACCATCCTGGAGAAGTCACTTGGCGCAGTTGCCAAAGGAGGCACAACGAACCTGGAGGGCGTGTATGAATACGCCGAGCCGGTGACAGCCCACGGCTTCGTCTTCATGGACACGCCGGGCTACGACCCGGTCAGCGCTACTGGCCAGGTCGCGGGCGGCGCCAACGTGATCTGCTTCACCACCGGCCGCGGCAGCGCCTACGGCTGCGCCCCCTCGCCCTCGCTGAAGCTGGCCACCAACTCGGCGCTATGGCAGCGGCAAGAGGAGGACATGGACATCAACTGCGGCGAGATCATCGACGGCAGCAGCTCGGTACAGGAGATGGGCCAGCGCATCTTCGAGCTGGTTCTGGCCACCGCCTCGGGCGAGCAAAGCAAGAGCGAGCGCCACGGCTACGGGCAGAACGAGTTCGTGCCCTGGCAGGTCGGCGCGGTGATGTAGGCTCCAGCCACAGTATGCCGAACAGCATGCATAAAAACAGGCTCTGACGCAGGTAAAACCTGCGCAAGAAGCTACCTTTTTAATAGCAAATGTAAATCAAGCTCCCGTCGCCAGTTCGGCCTGCCAGCGGTCCAGGTTCTGCTCGTTGGCCGGCTCCACGATGTGACGCACAGCGGCCGCGACTTCCGCGCTCTCGAAAGCCTGCTCCCAAGTCACCCGCGTACCCGCCGCCGTGGGCTCCAGGCCGATGGTGAGCACAAAATGCGGCTGCGACAGATGCTGCACGACGATCTTGCGTGCCGGCTCAATCTGCCCGAAGGTGGATTCGTTGGGGTAGCTAGAGCCGTCCGGCCCGTGCATGGTGAAGCGCCACTGACCGCCGGGCTTGAACTCGAAGACGTCAAAGCTGTTGTGAAAACCGTCCGGCCCCCACCACCTGGCCAAACGCTCGGGCGCAGCAAATGCCGCGAATACAGCCTCTGGGGATGCCGTGAAGATTCTGAACGTTTGGAAGGTAGTCATGTGGGTTCTCCTGAGGATGAGAATTGGCAAACTTTGACAACTAGAAGCGCATAAGAAGAGTATCGATTCCTTGTGTGGCTCTAGATCGCCGCCCCCAGCGCAGCGGTCATCGCCTGGCGGATGTAACTGGCAACGGCATCCGCCGACATTGGCCGCGCAAAATAGTAGCCCTGTGCCTCATCGCAACCGAAGACGCGTAGCTGGTGCAGCATGTCGGCGGTTTCAACGCCTTCGGCGATGGTGTGCAAATTCAGGCTGCGGGCCATCTGGATGATGGCGCGCACGATGGCGGCGTCATCGGGGTCAGAGCCCAGATCGCGCACGAAGGACTGGTCGATCTTGAGCTTGTCGATGTCAAAACGCTTCAAATACGACAGGCTGGAATAGCCGGTACCAAAATCGTCGATGGACAGCTTCACACCCAGCAGCTTCAAGCGCTTGACGCAGTCCAGCGCGCGCTCCACGTTCTGGATCAGGATCGACTCGGTCAGCTCAAGCTCCAGCAGCGCGGGGTTCAGTTGGCTTTCTTCCAGCGCATGGATCACCGACTGTTCCACGCTACCGCGTTTGAACTGCACGGCCGAGAGGTTCACCGCCATGCACAGTTCAGGCAGTCCGTCGCGCCGCCAAGCCATGGCCTGGAGGCAGGCTTCACGCAGGACCCAGTCGCCGATGGGCACGATCAGTCCGCTCTCTTCGGACACCGGTATGAACCGCGCAGGCGACACCATGCCGAGCTGGGGGTGGTTCCACCGGATCAGGGCCTCGACTCCAATGATGGCGCCGCTGGCGAGGTCAATCTGGGGCTGGTAATGCAAAACGAATTCATTGCGCTCCAGCGCGCGACGTAGGCCATTGCGGATGAACTGGTGCTCGATCGCCTCCACGTCCATCGCATCGTCGAAATAACGGTAAGTGTTGCGCCCATCACCCTTGGCTTTGTACATGGCCATGTCGGCTTTCTTGAGCAGGCTCTCAAAACTCGTGCCATCTTCGGGAAAGATGGTCACCCCCATGGACACCGAAGTCGAAATTTCCTGGCCTTCAGCAAAGAAGGGCAGCTGCATCTGCTCCATGAGCTTGGTCAGAATCGGCGCCGCATCTTCCGCCTGGGTCAGGTCCGGCAAAAGAATGAGGAACTCATCACCGCCCAACCGGCTGATGGTGTCGGTTTCGCGCATGCAGGCGCTCAGGCGGACGGCGATCTGTTTGAGGAAGGCATCACCGCTATCGTGGCCCAGCGTATCGTTAATGCTTTTGAAGTTGTCCAGATCCAAAAACAGCAGCATCACGCGCCAGTTTGTCCGGCTCGCTCGGGCCTTGGCCTGCTCGAAACGATCTTGCAGCAGCAGACGGTTGGGCAGACCGGTGAGCGCGTCATGGAAAGCCTGGAACTGGATTTGCTGCTCGGCCAGCTTGCGCTGGGTAATGTCGGCCACAAGGAATATGTGGGCATCGGGTTGCCCGTCCGCAGTGAACAAGGGCGCGGTAGACAAGCTGATGTGGATGACGGAGCCGTCACGGCGTTGGCGGACCAGCTCGACCTGGTTGAGCGATTCCCCGTTCCGCAACCTGGAAACAATGCTGTCGTACTCCTGCTCCTTGTCTTTTGGAATGAACCGTACCTTATGGCCAATGGCCTCCTCAGCACTCCAGCCAAACATCTTCTGTGCAGCCGGGTTCCAGCTGCTTACGATGTAGTTGATATCGCTGGTGTAGATGGCCAGCGGCGAGTTCTTCACCATCGACTCCAACCGTTCGTTGCTGGCTTTGAGCTCGGCGTCCGAACGCATGATTTCTTCCCGCATGTGGTTGACGGCGTTCGCCACGTGGTCCAGCGCATCGGGACGCCAGCGCCCCTCCTCGCGGCGGTTGAGCCGCAGGGGCTGCTCACTGGATGCGTTCTTTGAAAACTGCCGCAGATAGCCGGCAATATGCTCTAGGTGCTGGCCCACCAAGGCCTGGAAGATCAGCAAAACGAAGGCGGTGACCAAAAAGGTTTTGATGGCATTGCTCACCAACATGACCATGAATTTGGACCACAGCCGCGACACCACGTTGTCCACGCTGGCGACCACATGCAGCTCACCAATGGATACGCTTTCTCCAGGACTGTCATGGTTCAGGGGAAAAACGGTTTCGATCTGACGTTTGGAGGACCGCTTGCCAGCCGACCACTGGGTCTTGCCATCGGAAACAATACCCAGGTACTCGATATCGCCCAGATTCATCAGGCCGTTCAGATGGTTCTGGATCTGGATAGGCTCCACTACCCAGACGCTTTCCACCAGGGAGGGCAAATACACCTTGCGGATCGACTCCACCCGCTCGTGGATACCGCGTATGTCCCCCCGATAGTCCAGGTAGAGCTCCACCGCGGTGATGACTGCGGTGACGGCGGAGCTGAACAAGACCACGGCCAACATGATCCTGCGCGCGATGCCGTTGTTACGAATCAGCGCCTTATTGAAAAAATTCCATTTAAAAACGTCGGCAAGTGTCATCAGCTCTCCAGCTGTTGGGCGTTGGATCAAAGATGCGCCTGTCGCTCCTCTTCCCGTAAAGGCCACCAAGCACCTGAGTGACCTTGAAAGCCGGGTCCGCATGCGTCTTGCCAAACACATGCATCTCTTCGCACATGCTGGTATCCACCCATTCACAGTGTACGTGCAGCAGTACAGCTGCAGGTAACACTAGCCACTGAAATTTAACCCCTTTGCGGCTACAAAGTCGGGGTATAAATATCAGCGTTTAGTATTTGCTGCCCTGGCAAATGCCACAACGCATACCACCGAGGAACTCAAGATGGCAATCAACAAGAGGGTTCCGTTGTTGCATACATTGAAACTTTGGTTATGGGCTGCGTTCACCGTCACCATGGCGTTCAATGTGGCCAATGCTGAAAACCTGGTTCTGGTTGCAGCCGACAGCCGTCCCACAGCCTACATCGTGGACGGCAAGCCGACGGGTATTCTGGTGGACGTGGTGACCGAGGCCTTCCGACGCTCTGGCCACTCCGTAAAAATCCAGTTAATGCCATGGGCACGTTGCTTGGCCGAAGTACGCGAGGGCAATGTAGATGGCATATTCTCGGTTTTCAGACTGCCTGAGCGAGAGGCGTTTCTTGCCTACACCGAGAACCCGGTCATCACGCAAATCGAAGTCCTTTTTATCCATGCAGATTCGGATATTCGATTTACTGGCAATTTAGCCGAGTTATCGCACCTCAGAGCGGGCATCATTCGCGACACAAGCTACGGTCTGGATATCGATAAGCTAGTCAAGAATGGAGCCTGGCAGAACATCACCTATACCAGCAGCGTTGACAGCCTCGTTGCCATGCTTGCCGCCAAGAGAATTGATTTTGCACCCAGTTACCGGGCGGTATTTCTGGATGCCGCAAAACAGGCGGGCTCCATCGGCAAAATCAAGGAGTTAAGCCCCGCCGTTGAGTCCATTCCCAGTTACCTGGCTTTCAACAAGAAGCGTGACTACGCGAAAATCAGCGCCGAATTTGACAAGGCACTGGCATCCATGAAGAAGGACAAGTCCTTCGATGCCATTTACACCAAATACTTGAACTAGGCGCCCATCGCGGTCTAGCCCGCAGCCGCCAGCAAACTCCGCAAACTGCCTTCCAGGTGTTCGGTCGGCAGCCTGGTAAACCCAGACCGCGCAAAGCGCTGCAGCCGCCCGGCGGCAAAAGAGGTCAGCACCGATGCCCGCACCTGGGCGTCCACCGTGGGAGTGTCGCTGCCGGCGCTGGCCGTGCGCAGGCACTGGCGCAAGGTAGCTTCTATCTTGTCGAAGAACAGGTTCATGCGCTGCTGCAGACGGTCATTCTCGAACACCAGAGCGTCGCCCACCATCACCCGGGTCATGCCGGGGTTCTTCTCGCCGAACTGCAGCAGCACCGAGACAATGCGGCTGGCTTGGCGCAGGCCGTTGCCGTCGTCGTTCGCCATGATCTGGTTGACCAGCGAGAACACCGACTGCTCGATGAACTCAATCAGGCCCTCGAACATCTGCGCCTTGCTGGCGAAATGCCGGTACAGCGCCGCTTCGCTCACCTCCAGCCGAGCAGCCAGCGCTGCGGTGGTGATGCGCTCGGCACCCGGCTGCTGCAGCATGCTGGCCAGGGTCTGCAGAATCTGCACCCTGCGCTCACCCGGCTTGGGGCGCTTGCGCGGTGCGCTGGTCTCTACCAGCTCGGTGTCTTCGGCCATGCGGGCGCTTTAGTTGGAGCGAATCATGGTGCCAAAGGCCTGGTCGCCCAGGATCTCTAGCAACAGCGCATGCGGCACACGGCCGTCGATGATGTGCACGGCCTTCACGCCGCTCTTGGCCGCGTCCAGCGCGCCGGCAATCTTGGGCAACATGCCGCCCGACAGGGTGCCGTCAGCGAACAGGCCGTCGATGTCGGTAGCGGTCAGGTCGGTCAGCAGCGCGCCGGCCTTGTTCAGCACGCCAGGGATGTTGCTCAGCATCAGCAGCTTTTCAGCCTGCAGTTGGATGGCCAGCTTGCCGGCCACCACGTCAGCGTTGATGTTGTAGCTTTCGTTGTCCACACCAAAACCGATGGGGCTGACCACGGGGATGAAGGCGTCGTCTTGCAGCGACTTGACCACGCTGGCGTCGATGCTCTCGATATCGCCGACCTGGCCGATGTCATGCTCGATGCTGGGGTCGGCGTTGTCGGCCATGCGCAGCTTCTTGGCACGGATCATGGCGCCGTCGCGGCCGGTCAGGCCCACGGCCTTGCCGCCGGCCTGGTTGATCAGGCCCACGATGTCCTGCTGCACCTGGCCGGCCAGCACCCATTCGACCACTTCCATGGTTTCTTCGTCGGTGACGCGCATGCCCTGGATGAACTGGCCCTTCTTGCCCAAGCGGCCCAGCGCCGACTCGATCTGCGGGCCACCGCCGTGCACCACCACCGGATTGATGCCCACCAGCTTGAGCAGCACCACGTCTTCGGCAAAGGCTTTTTGCAGCGCCGGCTCGGTCATGGCGTTGCCGCCGTATTTGATGACCATGGTCTTGCCGTGGTACTTGCGTATGTATGGCAGGGCCTGGGCCAGGATTTCGGCTTTGTCGCGGGGGGCAATCGGGGTAGACATGGAGCGGGGTTCCCAAATAAAGGCTAAGGCTGAATCATATAAGGCTGCCGTGGCAGTTTTACAGCTTGTGGGTCGACAGCAGGATGCTGGTCTCAGTGTTGGAAATGCCGGGAATGGTACGTATGGTGTTGAGCACCTTGTCAAACGCCTCCAGCGTGTCGGCGCGCAGCTCGGCGATCAGGTCCCAGCGGCCGTTGGTGGTGTGCAGGGTCACCACGTTGGGGTGGCCGCGCAGGGTGCGGCGCACCTCCTCGCCATGCGGGCCGTCCACTGCGATGCCCATGCTGGCGCGGATGCGGTGCGCCTCTACCTCGGGCCGCAGCCGCACCGAATAGCCGACGATGGTGCCATCGGCCTCCAGCTTGGCGATGCGGTTTTGCACCGTGGCACGCGCCAGGCGCAGCTTTTTGGCGATGGCCACCACCGGCATGCGGGCGTCGTCGCGCAGCAGCGCGATCAGTTGGCGGTCGGTATCGTCCATCATAAATTAGCCATAGTGCCCATATTAATGGGCCAAATGTAAGGTTTACCGTAAGACCTGCCAAGTTGCATGCTTCATTTTGGCGCCCCCGGGCGGAAAAATACCGCCATGCACACACCTACCACCCCTTCCCGCGCGGCCTCCATCCAGGCGCCCAGCGCCGTCGTCATGGTCCGGCCGCACCGCTTCACCCCCAACCCCGAAACCGCCGCCGACAACGCCTTCCAGAGCCCGGCCGCCCAGGAGGCCGCGCACAGCATTGCCGCTGCTGCCTACCGCGAAGTCACCGACGCGGTGGCCCAGCTGGAGGCAGCGGGTGTGCGCGTGCACCTGTTCGAAGACACGGGCGAACGCGACACACCGGACGCGGTGTTCCCCAACAACTGGTTCTCCACCCACCCCGGCGGGCACATCGCCATCTATGCCATGTACTCGCCCAGCCGCCGCCGCGAACGACGCAGCGACGTGATCGAGATGCTGAAAACGCAGTACCGCGTGCAGGACGTGATCGACTATTCCGGCCTGGAGCAGGACAACCTATTCCTGGAAGGCACGGGCGCCATGGTGTTCGACCACCTGGCCCGCGTGGCCTACACCGCCCGTTCGCACCGGGCCGACCCGGTGCTGCTGGAGCGCTTCAGCACCCATTTCAACTTCGAGCCCATGCTGTTCGACACCACCGATGCGACGGGCAAGCCGATTTACCACACCAATGTGCTGATGTGCGTGGCCACGGAATTCGCGCTGGTGGGCATGGACATGATCCCGGATGCGCAGCGGGCAGCCCAGGTGCGGACGCGGCTGGAGGAGTCGGGGCGCGAGGTCATTGTGCTGAGCGCAGCGCAGATTGCCGAATTTGCCGGCAATGCCATCGAACTCTCAGGCCGCAACGGCCGGGTGCTGGCGCTATCGCAGCGTGCCTGCAACAGCCTGACAACCGCGCAGAAAGCGGTTATCGAAAAGTCGGCCCACCTGCTGCCGCTGGCCGTGCCGACGATAGAGATGGCAGGGGGATCGGTGCGCTGCATGATTGCAGGCATCCACCTATCCCCGCGGCAGGGATAGGCGCTATTTCGTTTCCAGTTCAATCCGAGATTAGGCGCGAAGCCGCAGACAGTGGCTTGCCACGGCATGTCGCCCATCCCCTCTGGGGCTGGACGAGGGCGAAGTAACGACATCTCGGGTTGAACTGGGAGCGAAATCAATGATGGTGGCCGTGCTCGCCGTGTACGTGCTGGTGCGCCACCTCTTCGTCCGACGCGGCACGCACGCTGACCACCGTCACGGTGAACTGCAGGGCCTGGCCGGCCAGGGCGTGGTTGCCGTCCAGCAGCACCTCGGGGCCCTTGATCTTGACCACGTTGTAGATGTGCTCGCGGCCGTCGTCGGTGCGCCCCTTGAGCTGGCCGCCGACCTTCACGCCGGGTGGGAATTCACTCTTGGGGATGCTGCGCACCAGCGACTCGTCGCGCACACCGAAGGCGTCTTCCGGTTGCAGGTTCAAGGTGACCTGGTAGCCGGCCACGCGGCCTTCCAGGGCTTCTTCGATCTTGGGCAGGGTGTTGTTGTAGCCGCCGTGCAGGTAGACCATGGGGTTCTTGGGTGCTTCGATGAGCTTGCCCTTGGCGTCGGCTACCTTGTAGCGCAGGGTGACGGCGGTGTTTTTTTCGATTTTCATGCTGGAAGCCGCCAGGGGCGGAAATAGGACAGGTGCAGCCTATTTTCGCGCAGGCTGCAGCCAGCTGTTTCTACACACGCAAAAACAGCCGCCAGCGCAATCAATACCTACGCTGGCAGCTATCGATTCAGGAGCGCACGTCGGCCAGATCTACCTGCGCCGTCTCGGGCAGGCGCGAGGCGCCCAGCAGCGCCAGTACGGCGATCAGCATCAGATAGAAGGCCGGTGCCAGGTGGTTGCCGGTGCGCTCGATCAGATAGGTGGCCATCAGCGGCGCAGTCCCGCCAAACACGGTGTAGGCCAGGTTGTAGCTGATGGCCGAGGCGGTGTAGCGGATGCGCGTGGGGAACAGCTCGGACAGCAGCACCGCCGTCACCACGCCCGACAGCACGGCCGCCAAGGCCTGCAAAGCCGCGCCCAGCAGAGCCAGCGGCACACTGCCCGACTTGGCCAGCTGGAACGAAGGGTAGGCACACACAATCGCCAACACACACACGGTGTACATCGTGCGCTTGCGCCCCACATGGTCGCTGTAACGCCCCGCCAGCGGGCACAGCGCAATCGCCACCAGCAAGCCACATACGCCCACCAGCAGCGCCTGGTTGCGGCTCAGTTGGCCCACCACCTGCACATAGGTCGAGAAATAGGTCGTGAAGGTGTAGAAGGACAGCGCTGTGACGGCGATAAACAAGCTCAACCACAGAATGCGCAGGCCATGGCTGCCAAAGGTCTCGCGCAGCGAGGCATGCTGCGCGCCATGGTCTTCCTCCTCCACCGCCTGGAAGGCCGGCGTTTCCGCCAGCTTGGTGCGCAGGTACAGGCCGATCAAGCCCAGCGGCGCGGACAGGATGAACGGCAGCCGCCAGCCCCAGTCGGCCATGGCCTGTGGCCCCAGCCACACACCCAGGGCATAGGCCACCACCGCCGCGCTGGCGAAGGCCGAGAAGGTGGACACCGGCAAGAAGCTGGCATAACGGGCACGCTGGCCGCGCGGTGCGTGCTCCATCACATAGGCACAGGCACCGGCGTATTCGCCGCCGGCGGAAAAGCCCTGCACGCAACGCGCCAGCGTCAGGGCCAGAGGCGCGGCCACGCCAATGGCCGCGTAGTTGGGCAGGAAGCCAATCGCCGTGGTGGCGGCGGCCATGAGCAAAATGGTCAAGGCCAACGTACGCTTGCGGCCTATGCGGTCGCCCAGCATGCCGAACACCACGCCGCCCAGGGGGCGGAAGGCAAACGCCACGGCGAACACCACGAAGGTCTTGAGCAAGCCGGCCTGCGGATCGTCCCCCGGGAAAAACTGCTGGGAAATGGCGGTGGCCAAAAAGCCATAGACCGCGAAATCAAACCACTCTACAAAATTGCCGATAGATGCGGCAGCAATGACTTTGTAGATGGTCTTCTGGGGGACGTTCGCCTGCATAGGGCTCCTTGGGTTAGTGGCCTGGACACAGAGCGATTTCCATGCCACATCCCCCGGGGGCGGTCGCTAGGCAGTGGGTGGCAACTGCTTCTCGCCGCCCAGCATCTGGGTGAAACGCGCCGGGTCCTGCCCATGTACCGGCTCCGCATCGCCCCAGGGCCAGCCGCCAAACTGGGTGCGGCGGTAGTCGGCCATGGCCTGCTCGATCTCGGCATGGGTGTTCATCACGAAGGGGCCGTACTGCGCCACCGGCTCGCCCAGCGGTCGGCCTTGCAGCAGCAGAAATTCAGCCAGCTCGGGGCCGTTGACCAGCTTCACTGGCTGCGAGGCATCCAGCGTGACGGCGGTTTGGCCGGATACGGCCTGGCCGGCCAGTTGCACCGATGCACCCTTGAAGAAATACAGTCTGCGCTGGGTCTGCGCGCCGCTGGCGGCGGGCAGCGTCCAGCGCGCGCCGGGCGCCATGGTGATGGTCCAGATGGCTACATCCGCATCCGTCTGCGCAGCGAAGGACCCTGGGGGCGGCGCCAGGGGCGTCACATCGCCCAACTGGCCGGCGGTGACACGCACATCGGTGGCCAACCCTTGCGCATCGGAAAAGGTCTGCCGCGGCACTTCATGCTGCCAGAACATGGTGAAGTGGGGCTCCACCATTTTGTTGCGCGCGGGCAGGTTCAGCCAGATCTGGAACAGCTCCAGCGGATTCGGCTGGCTCTGGTCGAGCAGCGGAAACATCTCGGCATGCACGATGCCGCGACCGGTGGTCAGCCACTGGACATCCCCCGCGCCATAACGGGCACTGGCACCCAACGAATCCGCGTGGTCCACCAGACCTTTGCGCACAATGGTCACGGTCTCGAAACCGCGGTGCGGGTGTGGCGGAAAGCCAGGTACGGACTCACCGTGGTACATGCTCCAGCCGTCCTTGCGGCTGAAGTCCTGGCCGATAGCGCGACCCGCCAGCGATGCAGCCGGGCCTAGTTCGCCATTCGCCTGCGGATAAGCGTCATCGTGGTAGACGCAGAACAGAAACGGATCCATCGTCGGCCACGGAAAACCGAGGGGCTGAACGCTCAAGACAGCGGAGGGGGCGGACATGGCAGACGTTCCTTCTTCAAAAGCTATACATGGAGGCGCAGGCCGCCACTTCAACCGCCAGCTCCGGCATGCAGGCCAAGACCCGGCCGACGGCAGGGAGACATATCCAACGATACACTGACTTTCAGACCCCAGCCTGGGCGGCGGCTAGCGATGAACATGATGGTCGCCGAGGCGCACTACCCGGTACTGCAGCAGGCCATGCACACCATGCACAACCACCCCACGGTGGTGGAGCTGATCCCCGCCTTGCTGGGCGAATTGAAACCCTAGGACACAGCATGCATCTGGAAGGCTCCTGCCACTGCGGCAAGGTCAAGTTTTCGGTCGAATCCCACGAGCCGGTGCCCTTCATGCGCTGCTACTGCAGCATCTGCCGCAAGACCGCCGGCACCGGCGGCTACGCCATCAACCTGGGCGCCGACCACCGCACGCTGCGCTTCACCGGCAAGCGCTATCTGAGAATCTACCAAGCCACCATCCAGCAGGGCGACGCGGTGCGCCACAGCAGCGGCCAGCGCCACTTCTGTAGCCGCTGCGGCACGGCGCTCTGGCTGTGGGACCCGGCCTGGCCCGACCTGGTGCACCCGCATGCCGGCGCCATCGACACACCGCTGCCGACGCCGCCCGAGAACGTGCACTGCCTGCTGGACTCCAAGGCCTCGTGGGTACGGGTAGAAGGCCACAAGGGCGACCCACGCTTTGGCGGCTACCCCGACTTTTCGCTGGCCGAATGGCATGCGCAGCGGGGGGTGGTATCAGATGCGCAGGCCGCCAAAACTTCACGCAAAACCAAGCGCTAGCGTAGGAAGAACAAGCGCAAGCAGCTGCTATTTTTATAGCAAATCAGACAACCACCGCTGCAACCTGTTTAGGGAAATCCGTCGACGCAGCCAATCCACGCCACTGCGCGGTTTCGCGCTCTACAAACGCATGCTTGTCGGCAATGGTTTGCAGCGTGTCGGTACCCAGTGGCAGGCGCAGCGGCGGCGTCGGCGATGCCACCAAGGCCAACAGCGCCTGGGCCAACCGCAGCGGGTCGCCGGGCTGCTGGTGGTTGATCTGCGTGGCGGCCACGCGCACCTGGCCGGCGCTGGCGGCGTAGTCGTCCAGGATGCGCGGCGACACGGCCAGCGATGCGGCATCCAGAAAGTCGGTGCGGAAGTAGCCCGGTTGCACCGCCGTCACGTGGATGCCCAGCGGCGCCAGCTCGGCGTGCAGGGCTTCGGTCAGGCCTTCGACCGCGAACTTGGTCGAGCAGTACAGGCCAAAGCCCGCCGCCGACTGGTAGCCGCCCAGCGACGAGATGTTGATGACATGGCCCTGGCGGCGTACGCGCATGGCGGGCAGCACGGCGCGGGTCACGTTCAGCAGGCCGAACACATTGGTCTCATACAAGCGGCGCACTTCGTCGGCACTGGCTTCTTCCACCGCGCCCAGCAGGCCGTAGCCAGCGTTGTTGACCAGCACGTCGATGCGGCCAAAGCGGTCCAGCGCGGCTGCCACGGCGCGCGCGGCCTGGGCTTCGTCGGTCACGTCCAGCGGCAGGGCCAGCAAGGCCTCGCTGTGGCCGAAGCGCTGCTGCAGCGCCGCCGCGTCGCGGGCTGTGGCGACCACGGCGTCGCCCTGGGCCAGCGCGGCCTCGGTGATGCGCGCGCCTATGCCACGCGATGCGCCGGTGACCATCCAGATGCGGGGAAAAGAAGTGTTGCTTGTCATGCTGAAGTCCTTGAATCAATGTTGCGGTAAGGCAATGTAGTTTTTGCATCCGCATTTGAATAGCCAGCAATCGCTGGCTTCATAATCAAGAAATTCATGACAATGTAGAAACCCATGGCTATCAACGAACTGCGCGCAGTTGCCACCTTCGTCAAAGCCGCCGAACTCGGCAGCCTGCGCAAGGCGGCCGCGGCGCAAGGCATCAGCCCGCAGGCCGCCAGCCAGGCGCTGGTGCAGCTGGAGCAGCACCTGGGCGTGCGCCTGTTCCACCGCACCACCCGCAGCCTGAGCCTGACGGAAGAAGGCGAACAATTCCTCCACGCCGCGCAGCCAGGCCTGTCGACCCTGCAGCGCGCGCTGCACGGGGCGCGCCGGGGCCGCGAAGAGATCGCCGGGCCGCTGCGCATCGTGGCGCCGCGCTCCATCATGCTGGAGGTGCTGTGGCCGGTGCTGGAAGAATATTGCCGCCGCCATCCGCAGATCGAACCCGATGTGCAGATGGACGACCGCCTCAGCAACTGGGTGGAAGACCGGGTCGACGTCGGCTTCAGGGCCGGCTCGCCACCCGAGGGCAGCATCTCTCGGCGGCTGCTGTCCTTGCAGTTGGTGGTCTGCGCAGCCCCCGCCTACATCGCCCAGCATGGCGCGCCCACCAGCATCGACGCGCTGGCACAGCACCGTTGCAGCGGCTTTCGCCATGCCAGCACAGGCAAACCCATGCCCTGGGAATTCAAGGTGGGCGAAGAGATCGTGGCCCGCAACATCGCCTCGACCCTGATCTGCAACGATGTGGAGCTGGAAGCCCGCGCCGTGCTGGCCGGCCACGCGATTGGCCAGCTGGTGGGCACAACGGCCACGCCGCTAGTACGCGCCGGGCAACTAGTGCCCTTACTCACCGAACACGTGACCGACCATCTGGGCCTGTACGTGTACTACGGCAGCCGCACGGCCCAACCGGCACGGGTGCGCGCCTTCATCGACCTGGCGGTGGAGCGGCTGGTGGGCAACCCGCAGTTCGTGCTGCAGCCACACGAGCTGATCCCGGCCAAAAAGCCACGGCGGCGGGCCGGCTGAGCGCCTGCGCAGGCGTCAATTCGCCACCAGCACAGGCTGCTCGCGGTACACCGCTGGCAGCAGGCTCTTCAGGTTGGCAATCTTGGGCAGATCGAACTGCGCGATATAGGACGCCGTGGGGTGCAGGGTGGCGTAATTCTGGTGGTACTTCTCTGCCGGGTAAAAACCCTGCAGCGGGCTGAGCTGGGTCACTATCTTGCTGGGGAAGACCTTAGCGGCATCCAGCTCGGCGATGTAGCGCTCGGCCACGGCCTTCTGGGCGGGGCTGGTGTAGAACAGCGCCGAGCGGTACTGCGTGCCGACGTCGGGGTACTGCCGGTTCATTTGCGTGGGGTCATGGGCCACCGAGAAGTAGATTTGCAGCAGCTGAGCGTAGCTGACCTGCTTGGGGTCGAAGCGCACCTGCACCGCTTCCGCATGGCCGGTGCCACCACCGCTGACGGTCTCGTAGTGCGCATCCGACTGCTTGCCGCCGGCATAACCGGACACCGCCTCCAGCACGCCGTTGGTGTGCTGGAACACCGCCTGGATACCCCAGAAACAACCACCGGCGAACACCACGGTCTCGCTGGCCTGGCTGGCCGGCGGCACGCCCGCCAGCGCCTGGGCCGAGGGCGGTGGAATGCTGACCGCCTTTTCGGCCGCAGCGTTCGGGCTCAGGTAGACGATGGCCAGCAGCAGCGCGCCGGCGATCAACAGCAGCAGCGTCTTGGGGATGGCGGGGCGGGATGGGGCGGGGGCGGTACGTGGCATGGCAAGTCCTTTGTGGCGGTCTGAGTCGCTGCGGAGTGCAAGGTTCACAAGGTTCATTGCCTCTTGGTCGGCCCAGGTGCCAGATCCTTACACCCGGCCCTGGCGCACAAATAAATCTTGCCGGTGTGTAAGGTTTGCGGCCCCCACCGGACTAAAGCTTACAGACAGCTGCCGCACTCCGCTGCAGCGCCTGCCTTAGCCCACAACAGGAACCACCATGAACAAATTCTCCGCCACCCTGATCTCCGCCTGCCTGCTGATGGCCACCGCCGGCGCCATGGCCGAAGACACCATGAAAAAAGACGACATGATGAAAAAGGACGGCATGGCCCAGGACAGCATGATGCAGAAAGATCACATGAAGAAGCCCATGACCAAGAAGCACGCCATGGCGAAAAAGGACACCATGAAGAAGGACGACATGATGAAGAAAGACGACACCATGATGAAGGACGGCATGGCAACCGATGCCATGAAGAAGTAAACCCGAGCCCTTAGCGCCGCAGCGCTACACCAGCGCCAGGTGCTGTGCCAAATGGCTGTACACCGCATGCACCCGCCGCAGGTGGCGGGACTCGGTGTGCGTTAGTAGCCAGAGTTCAGTCTGGGCTTCGTCCAGCGGATCGCTTAGCTGGCGCAGGTCATTGCGGCGCTGCGCCAGAAATAGCGGCAGCACACCTATACCCAGGCCTTGGGCGACCAGCTCGGCCACGGTCAGGATGCTGTTGACCCGGTACGCGGGCACCACCTTGGGGTAATGCTTTTTGCGCCAAACCACAGACGGGTGCTCGGGCAGCCCTTCGTCGGGTGCCACCCAACGGGCCTGGGCGGCCGTCTCTGCATCGAACCGTTCAATACCGCTCTGCAAACCTGCGAACAGCGCCACGCGGATCGGACCTATGTGCTTGCCCACCAGGTGCGGCGGCGGCCGCTGGGTGGCGCGCACCGCGATATCGGCGTCACGCCGCGTCAGGCTGGCCAGTTCATTGCCCGCATGCAGCTCATAGGCCAGCAGCGGGTGCTGGGCGTGCAAAGCCTGCAAAGCCGGCGCCACCAGCGCATGCAAGATGGTGTCGGTGCTGGTGATGCGCACCGTGCCCGCGACCTGCTCGGGCAAGGCCTGTGCAGCCGAGCGGGCGGCCTCCAGCTGGGCCTCCATCTGCTCGCCACGGCTGGCCAGCTCCTGCGCCAGTTCCAACGGCAAATAGCCGGTGCGCGAGCGCGCAAACAGGCGCTGGCCCAGGCCCTTCTCCAGGCGCTGGATGCTGCGGAACACGGTGGACGCATCCAGCGCCAGCCGTTCACCGGCCCCCGCCAGGGTGCCGGCACGCACCAGGGCCAGCACGGTTTCCACATCGGCAGCACTCAGCTTGTATTGCGTTTTTGCATGCATGATTTGCAGAATTACCTATTTTCATTGTGTTTCTGCAATCCTACAGTCTGGGCATCTCCACGCAACAGACCCACGCCATGCCCACACTTATCAGCCACCCACTCTGCCCCTATGTGCAACGCGCCGCCATCGTGCTGGCAGAAAAGAACCTGCCCTTTGAACGCATCCACATCGACCTGGCCCACAAGCCCGACTGGTTTTTGCAGATCTCGCCGCTGGGCAAGACGCCGGTGCTGCAGGTGGACGGCCAAGCCATCTTCGAGTCGGCCGTGATCTGCGAATACCTGGAGGACACGCTCACGCCCCGGCTGCACCCCGAAGACGCGCTGCAGCGCGCACGCCACCGCGCCTGGATGGAGTTTGGCTCGGCCATGCTGAACACCATCGCCGGCTTCTACAACGCGCCCGACGACGCCGCACTGGGGCGCAAGGCCGCCGAGCTGCGCACCCAGTCGGCACAGCTGGAAGCTGCCTTACAGGACGGCCCCTACTTTGCGGGCCAACGCTTTTCGATGGTGGATGCGGTCTTCGGCCCGGTATTCCGCTACTTCGATGTGTTCGACGGCCTGGGCGACTTCGGCTTTTTTGCCGCTACACCCAAGCTGCGCGCCTGGCGCCAGGCCCTGGCCGCCCGACCATCTGTCATAGGTGCCGTGGGCGGTAACTACCCCGAGCTGCTACGCCGGTTTTTAAGCCAGCGCCCCTCCGCGCTGGCGCAGCGCCTGGCCGCTCCGGCTCTAGTTTAAAGATCAGGCCGGCTTGTTCACAAAGCCGATCACCAGCCCCTTGTCCGTCACGGTAATGCTGCCCGGCTGCAGGCCCATGGTGTCGGCCAAGGCCAGATCTTGCGGGCGCAGGGTATGCAGCACCACCTCCTGCAGGGACTGCTTGGCCAGCGCCGGCCCCATGCTGCTGAGCATCACCTGCAACTCCGGCGGCAGCTCGGGAAACTGCAGGTTCTGAAAGTGCAACTGGTAGGCGCGTATGGTCTGGTCGCTGGCCTCGTAGCGCAGCGCAAAGTCCACATCGAAGCTGCCGCTATAGCTGCGGCCCAACACCGGGCCGGCGGCCTCCAGCTGCATAGCGGCGCTCAGCCGGTTCTGCGCGGGCAGCAGGCGCAGGCGCGGGGTTTGCACGTCCAGGTTCAGTAGGCCCTGCACCGGATAGCGCAGCGGAAAGCGCTGGGCCAGCGTTTGCTGCAGCACCTGGGCAGACACGGTGTAGCTGGGCTGCGCCCGTGCTGTGTCCATGGCCAGCACGCCCATCCCCAGAAGCGCCCATCTAGCGCTGGCTATCAAGCAATGTCTACGTTGCATATGCCTCCTAGTCTCACTCTGGTCCGCACGGCAGACCAAAGTTCCAAAGGCCAGGTTACAGTATGTTCTCTACCGGGTTGCCCCACTCATCCACCTCATAGGTGGTCACGTCGAAACGGCTCAGGGTGTTCTCGCCGAAAGCCATGGTGATGGGCACGTCGCCAGCGTCGCGGCCACGCGCCATGACCACGCGGCCGATGCGCGGCGTGTTGTGGCGTGCGTCGAAGGTGTACCAGCGGTCGCCCAGGTAGACCTCGAACCAGGCGCTGAAGTCCATCGGGTACGGCACCGGTGGTATGCCGATATCGCCCAGGTAGCCAGTGCAGTAGCGCGCCGGAATGTTCATGCAGCGGCACAGGGTGATGGCCAGATGCGTGTAGTCGCGGCACACGCCGGTACCTTCGCGGAAGCCCTCCACCGCGGTGCGGGTGGCGCGGGCAGCCATGTAGTCAAAGCGGATGTGGTTGTGCACAAAGTCGCAAATCGCCTGCACCCGGGCCCAGCCCAGCGGCGTCTGGCCAAACTGGTTCCAGGCGAACTGCAGCAGCTCGCTGTCCACCTCGCAGTAGCGGCTGGGCAGCAGGAACTGCAGGGTGGCGGTGGGCAGCTCGGTAGGGTCGTGCTGCCAGACGCCCAGGTTGATCTCGTCGGGCAGGCCATGGTCGCGCACCACGGCCCGGCTGCTGAAGCGCACCTGGCCCATGCCAGCCGGCGCATTCACCCGGCCGCACAAATTGCCAAAGGCGTCGAAATACTCTTCCGGCACCAGGCCAGGCCCCACCTGGATCTGCTCCGGAGCCCACAAATCGCCGCTGCGCGAGGGGTGCACGTGCAGCAGGTAAATGAACGCCATGGGCGAGGTGATGGAGAGTTCGATGTCGAACCCGATCTGGATATGCATGGGACTGCCTGGTCATAAAGAGCGTGTGCACGACCTCGACCCGTTCGAACTCGCCAGCGACCAGTGTGCGCCCACATGCCGCCGGCCCCCAGCAGCCAGACGCCCGCAGCCACGTGGGACATGTCCTACACCACCCAAGCCACATCAGTTACTGACGCAGTAAACACCCGCATTGAGAGTTATCTTTCAAGAGCAACGAGCTACGAACTCAAGCGCTCAAGCCGTACTGCCAAGCAAAAAACAACGCCAAACCGGCCATGATGGTCAGCAGCGGGCGCTGCGTCCAGACGCACAACGCCGTCGCAAAGCCGGCAGCCACCAGCTGCGGGTTACGCCAGTACAGCTCCAGGCCCTGGCCGTGCGGCGCCAGCACCATAGGCACGACGATGGCGGTAAGCACCGTCACCGGCACAAAGCCCAGGGCCTGTCGCAGCCGTGGCGAAAAGGCCACCCGGTCGCCCAACACAAAGACCAGCGCCTTGATCAGCAAAGTAATCAGCGCCATGCCGAGTATGGTAAGGCTGGCACTCATGCGGCCCGCCCTTCGGCCGGGGCTTCAGCCCCCGTCTGACTCAGCAGCAGGCCCACGGCTACACCTACCAGTACCGCCACCAGCAGGCCCAGCTTGAACGGCAGGTCTTTCAGCAGATAGGCCACGCCGCCCGCCGCCCCAGCCGCCAGCAGATGCGGCCAGCGGCGCAGCTGCGGAACCACGATGGCGATGAAGGTGACCACCATTGCAAAGTCCAGTCCCAGGCGTTGCAACTGCGGAAACGCCGCGCCGAACACCAGGCCCAGCAGCGTCCAGGCCTGCCAGTTGGCATACATGGCCAGGCCCGAGCCCAGAAAGTACCAATGTCCGTTGGGCGCCTGCGGATGCTGGCGGTAATAGCGCTCCACCACCGCAAAGCTCTCGTCGGTCAGCAAAAAGCCCAGCAGCCAGCGCCAGCGCACCGGCAGATGACGCACATACGGCAGCAGCGCCGCTGCGTACAGCAGGTGGCGCAGGTTGACGATGGCCGTGGCCAGCCAGACCACCAGGGCTCCGGCCGCACCGCCCATCAGCCCCACCGCGATGAACTGGCTGGAGCCGGCAAACACGCTGAGCGACATCAACTGCCCCTGCCAGGACGCCAGCGGCGCGCTGGCCACCAGCGCACCAAAAATAACGCCAAACGGCGCGGCGCCGACCAGCATGGGAAAGGTGTCGCGGGCACCGGCCAGCCAGCTGGCGCGCGCGGAAGTCAAAGCCATAAGGGTTCCTGTTGTTTGGGCAGAACAACATCCTAGGCAGGACGCCGGCGCGGCGCTTGTACGTTCTTGCGCTAGCTGTACTGCCAGCGTCCTGGCGCGACGCCGAAGGCGCGTTTGAAATGCCGGGTGAAATGGCTTTGGTCGCTAAAGCCCTGGGCCGCCGCCACTTCGGTAACCGACAGGCCCTGGCGCAGCAGGCCCTGGGCGCGGTTCAGCCGCATCTGGTTGCGCCATGCGTGCGGCGGCATGCCGACGGTGCGCGAGAACAGACGGCTGGCGTAGAACGGCGACAAACCCACCTCGGCAGCCAGCGCCGATAAAGGCAGGGCCTCGGCCAGGTCTTCCACCAGTCTGGCCTTCATGCGCGCCACCCGTTGCGCATCGGCGTGCAGGGTCTGCACCGAGACCCGGTTGCGCGCATGGCGTACCAGCATCAGGGCAAAGGCATTGGTCAGCGCCGACTCTGCGGCCAGCGCGTCGCTGCCGGCGTCCAGCAGCCGATGGGCTTGGCTGAGCAGGCCGGCCAAGCCGGCATCGTGAATAGCACCGTCCGGCAGCCAGGGCACGCCGACCGGACGCCCCGCCACGTCGTTGGCCAGGCCTTGCATCCAGTCAAGCGATGGGTAGAACGCTCGATAGGTCCAGCCGTTGGCGGTGGCCCGCTCGCCGGTATGGATCTCGCCGGGGTTGATGGCCGCAATGCTACCCACGCCGGCCACGCACAGTGCACCACGGTAGCGGTAGCTCTGGGCACCGGTCTGTATCACCGGGATGGAGAAGCCCTCGTGCCAGTGTGGCGCGAATTTCTGGGCGTAGTACTCGGCGGTCAGCAACTCGATATTCGGCAGCAAAGGGCTACGCCACAACCGCGCGGCATCGCGTCCGGCACGGGCGACGGCAGAACGCGGACCAGGGGTAGGCAACAGCAAATCGGACATGGCGGCAACCATAACGCGGGCGGCCGGGGCCGGCAAGCGACTGGGCTATGAACCCGCAAGAAAAGCCTCCAGCGCAGGCAATACCTGCGCCAGCAGCTATACAAACAGGAGCAAAAAAAACGGCGGCCTTAACCGCGCGGGGGAATGTTCAAGCCCTTGACCACGGCGGGGCGGTCCACAAAGGCGGCCAGCACGCGCTGCACGTTGGCAAAGTCGGAGAAACCCACCAGGTCGCCCGCGCCATAAAAGCCCACCAGGTTTCGCACCCAGGGCAGGATGGCGATGTCGGCAATGCTGTAGTCGTCGCCCATGATCCAGCTGCGGCCCTGCAGCCGCTGGTCCAGCACGGCCAGCAGGCGCTTGCTCTCGGCCAGGTAGCGGTCGCGCGGGCGCTTGTCTTCATAGTCCTTGCCGGCGAACTTGTGGAAGAAGCCAACCTGGCCAAACATGGGGCCGATGCCGCCCATCTGGAACATCAGCCATTGGATGCATTCGTAGCGCCGTGCCGCGTCTTGCGGGACCAGCTGGCCGGTCTTGTCGGCCAGGTAAATCAGGATGGCGCCGGACTCAAACAGCGCCAGCGGCTGGCCGCCGGGCCCATTCGGGTCCAGGATGGCGGGGATCTTGTTGTTCGGGTTCAGCGACAAAAATTCTGGCGACATCTGGTCGTTCTTCTCGAAGCTCACCAGGTGCACCTCGTACGGCAGGCCGATTTCCTCCAGCGCAATGGACACCTTCACGCCGTTGGGCGTGGGCAGCGAATACAACTGCAGCCGCTCCGGGTGCTGGGCGGGCCATTTGCGGGTGATGGGGAAGGCGGAGAGATCGGTCATGGGCAAATCCGGGGTATAGATAAAAAATGCCTCTGACGCAGGCAGTACCTATGCCAGCAGCTACGGAATCAAGAGCAAATCAATACGGCAGTTGGAAGCCGTTGCGCCCGGCGCTGATGCGCGTGACGGTGGGCTTGTCGTTCAGCACCTGGGCCGACAACGACACGCTGGCGCCGGGCACCAGCAGGCTGCTGTCGCCGGGCTTGAAGCTGACCACCGGCGCGTCTTCCGGCACCACGATGTCGCGGGCGCCGTCCTTGTATTTCAGCTGCATGGTGCGGCCCTTGGGCGCGGCCACCACATCGGCCACGGTGGCGTTGGTCATGGTGCTTTGCGGCAGCATGTCGAAGGGCCGGTGGCCTTCACCCACGCCGCGCGCCGATTCAGGGAACACCATCACCGCGATGGCGCGCTCGGTGCCGTCGGCCTGCGGCATGGCCGCCGTGCCGATGAAGCTGCCGGGCTTAATGTCCGACATGGCCATGGGGAACACCTCGGACACCGGCGTCTTCTCGGGCAGCACCAGGTCAACCACCTCGCCGCTGCGGTCTTTCACCGTCAGCAGGCCGGGCGCCACGCTCTGCACCGTGCCGCGCACGCGCACGGTAGGGGCAGGGGCGGCTTGGGCAAACGCCAGGTTGGCAGCCATACACAGAGCAAAGGCCGCAGTGCGGCGTGTCATCAACAACATGGAACGGCTCCAAAAGAGGAAAGCCGCAAAGTTTATAGACGCCCTGTGAACCTGCGGTGTGCAGGGCTATTCAGAGCACAGGCGGGACTTTAGGGGCATCCAAAATCCATACCCAGCAAGCCCCTAGCGCATATAAATACTGCGCCATCAGCTATCATAAAAATAGCAAACTCACACCAACCGCAGCCCCCGCAGCTGCTGGTGCGCCGCGTTGTCCGCGTCAACGGGCTGCTGCTGCTTGGCTTGCAGATAGCGGTGGGTGAAGACGTCCAGATAGGCCTCCAGGGTCTGTGCGGCGTGCAGTTCGCCAGCCAGTTCCAGGCACAGGCCGGCTACCTCGGAGGTGCAAAAGTGGTCGTCGCGGCGGGACCGGCGCAGCTTGTAGCGCGAGATGCGTTCGGCCTGCAGGCTCAGCACCGGCAACCGGTCCAGATACGGGCTTTTGCGGAACATCTTGCGCGCCTCGGGCCAGGTGGCGTCCAGCAGCACGAACAGCGGGCGCTTGGCCGGGGCAGGGGCAGGGGCAGTGTCAGCCACCGGCAGCAGGTCCGTCACCACGCGCCCGGGGGCCACGAACTCACCGGGGAACACCAGGTAGGGCTGCCACTGCGGGTCGGCCAGCAGGGTCAGCAGGGCCGGGTCCACCTCGGTGCGGGCCCAGCCAAAGGCCCAGGTGTCGGCCACCACGTCGGCGATCAGCCAGCCGGTGTTGCTGGGCTTGAGCGGCTCGATATCGGCCATCAACAGGCACACCCCGGCCCGCGTAGGTACCGCCGGACGCAGCGCGCACATGCAGTGGCTGGGTGCCAGCCGACAACCTGTGCAGCGCTCTACCTTGGAGCCGCCCCGCGCCAGAAAAGGCTTGGCGCTGCGCGCCAAACGGGCAGAGCGCAGGCGGGACACCGCGTGGGGTGCATGGTGCGCGAAGGGCGTGGCGTGGGGCATGGGGAGTCTTGGGAATGGCGTGGGCAGAGGCCCTATTGTCGGGTGTCGTCGGGTGTCGTCGGGCGTGGTCGGGTGTCGCCTGAGTGATCTACCATTGGCCCCATGGGCATAACAGTTGCTTACATTTGATACGCAGGAACACAAACACAAAGAATTGTGCCTGCCCCGTTATTTCCAACAGTGACCATGCAGCAGCCCCATCCACTCCTACACCCCAAACAACTGCTGAGCCACATGCCCAGCGTTCAGCAACAACGCCAAGAATTACGACTCATAGAGGCTGCGTGGGACAGCCTGTCGCTGCTGTCCTCGCTCTCGCCACTATCGGCCAAAGCCTCGTCCGGTGGCGATCTGGCCCGTGCCCGGCAGGACTTTGCCGCGCTGTCCGAAGAGATGATGCTTGGCCTGTCCAGCGAAGCGCTGAAGACCGCGCTGGACGACCTGGGCGCGCAGGCCCAGGTCAGCATCGACATCCTGGTGCGCAACCTGTTCGAGCGCACGGCCGACATCGGCTTCTTTGCCACCGACGTGGCCATTGCCGACTACCTGGCGCAGGCCGATGCCAGCCAGCGCCCGGCCATGGAAGCCCGCCTGCGCAGCTATGCCAGCAAGTACACGGTGTACGGCAATATTTTTCTGTTTGACGCGCAGTCGGAGTTGCAGGCCTCCCTGCCTGCGGCAGCAACACACAGCCCCCCAGTCAGTGCGCAAGACGCAGCCTTTTTGCAGGAGGTGCGCAGCAGCCAGGCCGCCTATACCGAGCACTATGCCGTGCACGGCTTTTGCGAGGGCACAGCCCCCACGCTGCTCTACGCCCAACCAGTCGCCGTGGCCGGCCGGCCGTCGGGCGTGCTGTGCCTGCAGTTCAAGCTGGCCGACGAGGCCGCCGCCATCTTTGCCCAGGTACAGGGCGACAACCCGCAGGGCCACGACGCCGTGCTGGCCCTGGTCAGCCCCCAGGGCCAGGTGCTGCATTCCAGCGACGCCCTGCAACTCCCACAGGGCTGGCAACTGCCCCAGGCCGCCAGCCCAGGCACGTTCATGCTGCGCCATCTGGGCCGCAAATACCTGGCCGTGGTGCGCGACAGCGTGGGCTTCCAGGGCTATACCGGCCCGGGCTGGCGCGGCCTGGCCATGCGCCCGCTGGACGGCGCCTTTGACGCGGACGACAACGACAGCACCTTCGCGCTGATGGACGAAGTCTGTGCCAACCCGGACTTTCTGGCTGGCGAGCTCAGCCACATCCCCAAGCGCTCGGCCGCCATCCAGTCGGCCCTGGAGCGCTCGGTCTGGAACGGGCTGCTGGAGCTGAACCATCTGGCCGCCAACGGCTCCGAGTCGCAGGCCCGCGACACCTTGTTCGCCAAAACCCTGCTGTCTGAAATCGGCGCCACGGCCCACAAGACCGCCCAGGCTTTTGCCAGCGCCCTGCGCGATCTGCACGAGGTGGTCATGCGCGCCATGCTGCGCGATGTACAGCACCGCGCCGACCTGGCCATGCAGATCTTGGACCGCAACCTGTACGAGCGCGCCAACGACTGCCGCTGGTGGGCGCTGACGCCGCAGTTCGCGGCCACGCTGCAGGCCGGCACCATCGGCTGCGGCCAATCCACCGCCGTGCTGCAGCAGATCAACGGGCTGTACACCGTCTATGCCTGCCTGGTGCTGTTTGACCGCCAAGGCCAGGTGCTGGCCTTGTCCCAACCCAGCCAGTCCCACCACGTGGGCACGGTGCTGGATGAGACCTGGGTAGCCACCACGTTGCGCCTGGGTGGCGAGCAGGACTACACCGTCAGCCCCTTTGCACCCAGCCGCTTCTATGCCGATGGCCCCACCTATGTCTATGCCGCGGCCATTCACAACCCGCAGGCCCGCCAGGCGGCAGCGCTGGGTGGCATCGCCATCGTCTGGGATGCGCATGCGCAAATGCAATCCATACTGCAAGACTGCTCCGAAGGCATGGGCACGCAAGACCTGCTGGCTTTTGTAGACCCCAGCGGCCAACTGCTGCACACCAGCCCGAACAGCATGCAGCGGCCCAGCAACGCACCGCTGCAAGAGGCCATGTCTGGCCAGCCGGTGATCGACATGCAAGGCCAGCTGTACGGCGTGGGCGACGCCCCCGGGCGCGGCTACCGCGAGTTCGGCACTGTGGACCACTACACGCACGGCCTGCGCTGCCAGGCGCTGCGGCACCTTTGCCCGCGCAGCGGCAAGGACAACGCCGACCTGCCCGTGGTGCGCCAGACGCCACGCATTCCCGCCGAGCACCACCTGCAGATGGGCACCTTTGGCATCGCCGGTCACTGGCTGGGCCTGGACGTGCGCTACATCCTGAACGCGGCGGCTGACACCGCCGTGATGAGCGCCGGCAGTGCCCGCCCACCGATGCTGGGCTTCGCGCAAATTGAAGGCAAGGTTTACCAGGTGCTGGACCTGCACGGCGTCATCGGCGCCCACGGCACGCCCCCCTCGCGCGAGCCCGACCCCACGCGCCAGATGCTGGTGCTGCAGATACCGATGGAAGACGGCAGACAGCGTGAATTCGCGCTGCGCGTCGACGCCCTGGGCGGCATGATCGATATCGACACCCGCACCCTGCAAGCCCTGCGCACCACCACCGACCCCAACGCCGTATCGCTGATAGACGCCGTGGTCTCCGTCACCACCAGCACCCCGCTGCAAGCAGACAAACAAACCCTGCTGTGCCGCATTGCGCTAGCCTGGCTGCAACAGTGCAGCACCGGCGAGCTGGCGCCCCAAGACCTGAGCCTGGACCCGGCCGTGCAGCGCTTGTTTGCGTAAAGAAAATCCACGCAAAAATAGCTGGTAGCGCAGTAAATACCTACGCTACCAGCTATCAAAACCGCAGCAAATTCGCAGCGTGCGGCCACACTGCCTGCACAACCCGCATTGAATTTAATTTATCTATTCACAGTAGACTCTAATTATTTGATTTAAATGGGTTTTATGTAAAAATAATATATTCACAAATCCATCCATGCCGGCATCCCCCAACCTGACCCAAACCGCCCTGCAAGCCCTGCGCCGCCAAGGCGGCGTGCTGACCAGCGCCGAGCTGCAAGCCCTGCTGGGCGTGAGCCAGCCCACGGTGTCGCGCGCGCTGGCGCCGCTCATCCAGTCGGGACAGGTGCAAAAAGTGGGGGCCGCGCGCTCGCAGCGTTACGTGCTGCCACGCACCGTGCCTGGTGTGGGCCACGAAGTGCCCATCATGCGCATCGACACCCAGGGCCAGGCCTCGCCATTTGCGCGCCTGGTGCCGCTGGTGGGCGGAGCCTTTTGGGTGGACGAAGCCGATGGCGTCAGCGCCCTGCACGGCGGCCTGCCCTGGTTTCTGGACGATATGCGGCCCCAGGGCTTCATGGGCCGCACCTTCGCCCACGCCCACCCCGAGCTGCAACTCGGCAGCGACCCGCGCCAGTGGAGCGACGACGACGTGCTGCGTGCCCTCACCCTGTTTGGCGACGACCTGCCCGGCAACCTGGTGCTGGGCGAAACGGCATTCCAGCGCTTTCACACCCTGCCCCAGCGCGCCTCGCGGGTGGACTCCGCCGCCGACTACCCCCGCCTGGCCGACCAGGCCATGCAAGGCACGCACGGCGGCTCGTCCGCCGGGGGCGAGCAGCCCAAGTTTTGCACCATCACCGCTGGACGCCCGGTGTTGGTGAAGTTCTCGCCCGCTGGCGACGCACCGGTGGACCAACGCCTGCGCGACCTGCTGGTGTGCGAACACCTGGCGCTGCAAACCCTGCAAGCTGCCGGCCTGCCTGCGGCGCGCTCCCAGGTGTTCCTGGAGGCGGGGCGCGTGTTTCTGGAGTCAGAGCGGTTTGACCGCGTGGCACCTGGCACGCCACAGGGGCAAGTAGGCCGCATCGGCATGGTGTCGCTGCAGGTATACGACGCGCAGTACGTCGGCGACATGGACAACTGGGCCGCCACCGCCAACCGCATGGCCGCCCGCCATCTGCTTACCGCCACCGACGCCCACACGCTACGCCTGCTGGAGGCGTTTGGCACCCTCATCGCCAACACCGACCGCCACTACGGCAACATCTCGCTACTGCTGCAAGACGACGACTGGGTGCTGTCCCCCACCTACGACATGCTGCCCATGCTGTACGCCCCCGTGGGCGGCGAGCTGGTGCCCCGCGACTTTGCAGCCCGCCCGCTGCAGCCCACCGCCGCCACCCTGCCCGAATGGGAACAGGCCCGCGCCCTGGCCACCACGTTCTGGCACACCGCCGCCAGCGACACACGGGTGTCCGCAGACTTCAGGGCCATCGCCGCCGCCAATGCAGTGCACGTGGACAGTTAGGGTACGGCGATGGGCGGATCGGGTCTGGAAAAGATAGACGCCGTGGTCTCCGTCACCACCGGCACCCCGCTGCAAGCAGACAAGCAAACCCTGCTGTGCCGCATTGCGCTGGCCTGGTTGCAGCAGTGCAGCACCGGCGAGCTGACGCCCCAAGACCTGAGCCTGGACCCGGCCGTGCAGCGCTTGTTTGCGTAAAGCCCGGCCCCTCCGCAAAAGTGGTGCCGCCGGGCGCAAGGCGCATGGTCCTACGCGGGTTCAGCCTGCACACCGCTGGCCGCTTCAAGCCGAACGGCGGATAACCATTCTTCAGACCCGCCAACATCTTGTTGGCTGGCTGTACCTGAAGGAGATTCAAGATGATTGATAGCCAAATTATTTCTTCGGACAAGGTTGAAGGCAGTGCTGTCTACAACGGCAATGGCGACAAGCTGGGGTCCATCGACGACCTGATGATCGACCGACAATCTGGCGTGGTGCGCTATGCCGTCATGGAGTTTGGTGGCTTTCTGGGCATGGGCACAGACCGGTTCCCGCTTCCGTGGAGCATGCTCAAGTACGACACCCAGCGCGAGGGCTATGTTGTCCCTGTGGACAAAACGCAGCTCGAAGGTGCACCCCACTACGCTTCCGACGAAACCCCGGAATACTCGGACGCGTATGGACGCAAGGTGTACAACCACTACGGCGTGGACTGGATGTAGCCACCCACGACGCAACCTCACGACCAAGGACGCTATAGCGCGGCCGCTGACAAGCCAAGTTTAGAGAAAACCACCTGGTTCATACCTCAGACGCACCACCACAACCGTTCGCCCTGAGGTGTCGAAGGGCTCCATTCGCAGGCCCTTCGACAAGCTCAGGGCGAACGGGGGCTTTGATGTGCGGGGTCGCCATCTGAGGCATGTATCCAATCAGGAAAATCAGCATCTAGCGCAGGCAATACCTGCGCCAGCAGCTACAAAAACTGCAGCAAATACGCGGGACTCAAAGGCGACTGGATGCCCCCCTGCCCCACCCAGGCATCACGGCTGTGCGGCCGCCAATGCCTGCAAAAACTCCGCGTCCTTCTGGTACGGCGCAAAGTCTGAGTCGGCCATGAACTGTTCTGGGCGCTTGCCCAGGCGGCGGGCTACGGCCAGGGCTTCCAGCATGCGGGCTTTATCGCCGGTCACGGCGTAGTGGCAGGCCAGGTTGTACATCAGCGTGCCGTTGGTTTGCTTTTGCGGGTTGAAGTTGGGGCCGATCAGCGTGGCCATCACTGCGGGGACCAGGTCCTTGTCTTGCGGCGCCAGCTGGCTGTAGATGGCCAGCGTCTGGCTGGCGATCACGGTGATGTTGTAGGGTTGGCCAGGGTCTTTGCTGTAGTGGCCTATGAGCGGGTGTACCTCTTGCAGGTAGTGCCGGACCAGCGTGGCCGCGGCCTTGAAATCCTTCTGCCCGTTGTAGGCGTTGATCAGCTCGGCGTAGGCGGCTGTGACGTTGGGTGCCAGGGCTTCGGCACGCTCCTTGTCTTGCGCCAAGGTCTGCGCCTGCTTCAGGAAGGCGGGCAGGCCCGCGGCACCCGGCAGCTTGGCGGCGGCCGTGGCAGTCTGCAGCACGCCGCGCAAGGCGTGGTCAGACACCTTTTCCACCGGTGGCTTCAGCACATAGCTGAAGCGCGCCTGCGTCAAGGGCAGCAGCGTGCTGCCACTGCGCAGTTGCACCTGCATGCCGTCCATGCTGCCGCGCAAGTCGGGCACCCGCACCACCAGCTCCAGCGGTACGGCCTGGGCCTTGTTGCTGCGCAGCTGCTGGAAGGCGGAGGCGGTTTCCTCGGCATCCAGTGTCACGCGCAGCACGGTGGCGTCCTGGTCGTACGCGGTGTTCCACTGCACTTGCAGCGCGGCGGGCAGCTGGCGCAACGTGGGCCACAGCGCACGTACGTCCACCTTGGGGCCCATGCCCCCCAAGCGCTTGGCCGGGGGCGGGCTGCGCAGCCAATAGTGTGCGGACGGCTGGGCTGCAAACTCCACCATGCCGGTCACCGCCGCGTTGCGCGTATCTGGGCCTTCAAACACAGGCCGCCATTCGGGCAGCGGGCCTTGCGCTGCGGCGGGCTGGCCCGTGCCCTTGGGGCGCACCACATACAGGCCAATGTCTTTTTCGTAATAGGGCAGCAGCGCCTCTTCGCCCGAGCGTTCCATATAGGTCCGCATATGCTGGGTGAACCAGGGGCTGGCACCGGGCACCACCGGCGCCGGGTCCCACCAGCGCATGTCGGAGAAGCGGTAATCGCCCCGCGCATGGGCCACAAAGGTTTTGAACTGGATCACCTCGCTGCCCACGTGCAGCTGCGTGTGCGCATCGCCAAACCAATAGCGCTCGGGCAGCCCGCCGGGCACGCCCCAGGCCTTCAGCGCCCGGCCAATGGTGGCGCCAAACAGTTGGCCACCCAGGCCCTCTTCCATGTGGTATTTGCGGCGGTCAAAGTCCACCACCGTCGCGCGCGGGGGCGGGCTGTCGCTGTAGCCGTCAAACTGCTCGGGCTCCACCTCTTTCCAGGCCTGGGGGCGGGTGCGGTAGCCGTCCAGGCAGGTGGCGTTCCAGCGCAGCGCCTCGGCCGAGTGGGTACGCGGGTGGCAGTAGTCATCCACCTGGTTGTGGTGGGCGGTGATGTCCATGATCTGCGCCTTGCCCGCCTTCCAGATATAGGCCCAGGCCGTGGTGTCGGTTTCGCCAAACTCCACCAGGTCGGCCTTGTCCAGCGTAGCCCACAGCTCGGCAGGGCTCAGCGCATTGCCATTCAACGGCGGGCCATAGGCCTTGCGCTGCCGCTCGCCGGTGAACACCCAGTCGATGTAGTACAGCGGCGTAAACGCCACACCCGAGGTGTACAGGTTGGAAGGCTCGCGCAGCGAATCCAGCAGCTCGCCCTGGGCGCTGAACTTCCACAAATACCCTCCCGCCGCAGCCACCACCTGCCGCGTGCGCGGCACGGCAAACACCCCATCCACATCGCCATGCAAGACCTTGCGCACCTCCAGGCTCTGCGAACCGGCGGTGTTGTCGGACAGCCGGGGGTACGAATCGACAGGCTTGGCCGCCAGAGCGGTGGACAGTGCAGCCCAGGAGCACAAGGTGGCGAAGGAGCGGGGCAAGGAGAGTGGCATGGGCATGATGGGTAGCGCGGTGGGGCTTGCATTGTCGGGGCTACGGCGCCCTGTACCGGCCGGGTGCAAAGCTGGCTCGATGGGGCCAGTCGCACGCGCACGCCCCCCAACCATACGGCTCAGCAGCCCGCTCAAAATATTCGAAGAAAATCGGCCTCCAGCGCAGATAGCACTTGCGCAAGCAGCTATCAAAAAACTAGCGCGCCACTTTGCAAGCCCGTGCGGTGCGCCGGCACGACCGCCATCCAGCCCACACCCAATCCCCCCACACCACCCTAGGCCACGCGTTCTGACCACAATACCGCGCTGACCCTCTCAACCAACAAGGAGCAACGATGGGAACCCTAGTCAACTTCGCACGCCCCGACGGCAAAACCGTGCAGGGCTACCTGGCCGAGCCAGCCGCCAGCAATGCCCCGGCCATTGTGGTCATCCAGGAATGGTGGGGCCTGAACGACCAGATCAAGGGCGTGGCCGACCGCCTGGCCACCGCCGGCTTCCAGGCCCTGGTGCCCGACCTGTACCGTGGCAAAGCCACTGTGGAGCAGGAAGAAGCCCACCACCTGATGACCGGCCTGGACTTCGGCGACGCCGCCAGCCAGGACATCCGCGGGGCGCTGCAGTTCATGAAGGCCCGCTCACCCAAGCTGGGCCTCACCGGCTTCTGTATGGGCGGCGCACTCACCCTGCTGGCCGCCCAGGCCCCCGAGCTGGATGCCGCCGTCGTCTGGTACGGCTGCCCGCCGCTGGAATACATAGACGCCAGCAAAATCAAGATCCCCCTGCAAGGCCACTGGGCCACGCAAGACGAGTTCTTCAAGATCGACACCGTGGCCGCGCTGGAAGAAAAGCTCAAGGCCGCAGACGTCAGCTTCGAGTTCCACCGCTACCTGGCCCACCACGCGTTTGCCAACGAAGAAGCCGTCGGCCCCGGCCGCATCCCGGCCACGCAGTACGACCCGGTGTGGGCCCAGCAGGCCTGGGACCGGGCGCTGCACTTCTTTGGCAAACATCTGGGTTGACCAGGCTGGCATGTGGGCCGCTGCGGCTTACATGCCAAAATGGCCTCTGGCGCAGATAAAATAAGCGCCAGCAGCTACAAAAAGAGAAGCACCGCGTCCTACAGACAACCTCCGTGCCGGCACTCGCTAGGTGTTGGCTGCGCAGAGCAATGCATGGGCACCAAAGCAGCAGCGACCAATGCGCGCTTGGCACAATCGCCCCATCGCCCCATCGCCACTTCGCCCCGGCACCAAACCAGCACCGGCTGATCGCCCATCGGAACCCACGCCGCCGTTCACACCTCACCCGCACCCCGTACCGGCCACATGCATAACCCCCACCCCGACCTACTGGCCGCGCAAGACCTGGCCTATGGGCCCTGCGGCTACCACTTCACACAGCTGCAGCCCGAGGCAGAAAGCGCCGACTACGCGGCCTGCACGCTGCGGCTCAACGGCTTGCGCTGCTGCTTTCGCGTGGCCAAAACCACGCCCACCAAGGTGGGCCAATTCGTCACCCTGTGGAAGCGCATAGGTGGCGGCCCCATACAGCCGTTTGACCTGGGCGACCCGGTGGACGTGTTTGTGGTCAGCAGCCGAAGCGGCCCGCACTTTGGGCAATTCATCTTCACCACAGCCGTGCTGGCAGCGCAGGGCGTGGTGGCCAGCAGCGACCAAGGCGGCAAGCGTGCTCTGCGCGTGTACCCGCCGTGGGACACCACCACCAGCCGCCAGGCGCAGCGCACACAGGCATGGCAACTGCGGTACTTTGTCGATATGACCCAGCGTGAGACGGTGGACTTGGCGCGACTCAAGGCCCTGCTGACGGGGTAAATGCCAGCGTTGGTCGCTGCCTGCTGCTGGCGAGCACATACCCTGTGGCTGCCAATGGGCCACGCAAGGCTGCTCAGTACTCCCCGTGTGGGCCCAGCCGGCCTGGGACCGGGCGCTGCACTGTTCTTTGGCAAGCACTTGGGCAGAGCCGGCGCATAAGGCCATGGGTCAGTCGTAGACCTGGAGAAGCCCCCCATCCCTCTGCAGCGCCATTCCCGCAGAAAATGCACGGCATGTTTTAAAAGGACTCTTCGTGTCAGACTCCATCGTCATCCAGCAACCCGCCCTGCCGGCCCAGCAACTCATGGTGCTGCACCACGGCGAGGGCGGCAGTGCGCGGCACATGGAGCCCCTGGGGCAGCGCCTGGCCGCGCATTTCCCCCATGCCTTCATCGTCAGCGTGCAGGCGCCGTACCCCTACGACGGGGCGGAGTCCCAACCTGCCGACGCAGAAGTGGGTGGCCAGTGGTACCCAACGCAAGACATCGATGACGAGCAGCGCGCCGCACACGTGGCACAGGCCGTGCCCGCCTTTGTGCACAACCTGCGCTACTGGCAAACCCAGAGTGGCGTAGAGCCCGGTGCCACGGCCCTCTTTGGCTTTGCGCAGGGCGCCACCATGGCGCTGGAAGCCGCGCAGGTCGAACCCGCGTTGGCTGCCCGCATCATCGTGCTATCCAGCCGCTATGCGCAGCTGCCCAGCAGCGCGCCCGAGAAGACCACGCTGCATTTCATCCACGGCAAGGCGGACCCCGTCATCCACTACGGCCACTGCGTAGCCGCCGCAGAGCGCCTGGTGGGACTGGGCGGCGACCTTACGGCAGACGTCATCCCCTTTCTGGCACATGAAATTACTGACGAAGTCATGGACCTGGTGCTCGAACGCCTGACAGGCCATATTCCCAAACACCAATGGGAAGAAGTGCAGAAAGCGGCTGCACAGCAGCAGGGTAGCTAGCCCGCCGCCGCGCGCCACCGACGCCGTGACCTAGATGCCAAACAGGCCACTGACGCAGGTGGAATATGCTCCAGCAGCTATCAAATCATGAGCAAACCAGCACACTACACGTTCGAGGCGCCCGAGCAGCTCCACGCCTGGCTGCAGGCAAACCACGCCAGCGAGACCGAGCTGTGGGTGCGCATCTTCAAAAAGGCCACCGGCCAGCCCAGCGTGACGTGGGACGACTGCGTGGTGGCCGCCATCACATGGGGCTGGATCGACGGGCTGCGCAAGGGCTTGGACGACACCTCATTCCTGCAACGCCTGACGCCGCGCCGCGCGCGCTCAGGCTGGTCGCAGAAAAACGTGCAGCACGCCGAGCGGCTCATCGCACAAGGGCATATGCAGCCCACCGGCCTGGCGCAGGTAGAAGCCGCGCGCAGTGACGGGCGCTGGGCCACCGCCTACGCCGGCAGCGCCACCATGGTGATGCCCGAGGACTTTTTGGCGGCGCTGCAACAAGACCCCGCAGCCCACGCCTTCTACGCCACGCTCAAACGCCAGAGCCTGTTCACCATCTACCACCGACTGCACAGCGCCAAGCGCCCCGAAACGCGGCAGAAGCGCATGGCGGAGCTGCTGGCAAAGTTGGCGCGCGACGAAAGCCCTTGAAATGTCTCGCTAGCGAATGGTCTAGCCCAACCTATTAAAAACCAAATAAAAACCCATAAGTGCATGAATTTAAATAGTTTACGGTATGAAATATAGAAAAACGCTAACATACCGAAATGCTAGAAACCAGCGCCACCATTGCACGCCAATACATTGATGCCGTCTCCACCTTCGAGGCTTTGGAAGAAGCCCAAGAGGAAGCTGCCCACGTGCGCGGCGGCATGTACTGGCATGCCGGGCCACCTGCCACCCCCGAAGCCAAATATCTGGTGCGCACCACACCTGCCGGAGCCGAAACCAGCCTCGGAGCCCGCACAACCGAGACTGAAGCCATTTATGAGCGCTTTACCAAGCGCAAGCAAGAAAGCGCAGAGCGCGTATCTGGCCTCAAAGCTGCCCTGGAACAACACCAGCGCCTCAACCGCGCCTTACGCGTGGGCCGGGTGGACCCTTTGGTGGTGGCGCTGCTGGGTCGTTTAGCCAGCACCCAATTAAGCCCGCACTTCCGGGTGGTGGGCACCCACGCGCTCTACGCTTATGAGGCCACTGCCGGGGTGCGGCTGGACTCGGACGCGCTGGCCACCCGCGACATGGACCTGCTGTGGGACACCCGCAAGCGCATCCTCTTCCAGACCCAGCTTGCCAAGGTAGACAGCTCCATGCTGGGCGTGCTGAAAAAAGTGGACAGCAGCTTTCGTATCCGCAAGGGTCAAAAATACACCGCCGTCAACAAAGACGGCTTTGAAGTCGACATCATCCGCCGCGAACGTGCAGGCGACGACCCGCACCCCATCAAACTGAGCGATGAAGACGAAGACTTCTGGGTAGTGCAGGCGCGCCGCGCCAATGTGCTGCTGGACTCCCCCGCCTTTTCTGCCGTCATTGTGGCCACCAACGGCACCATGGCGCGCATGAACACCGTGCACCCCGCCACGTTTGTCGCGTTCAAACGGTGGATGGCCAACCAGGCCGATCGAGAAGCTCTCAAACGACGCCGGGATGTGCTTCAGGCGGATACCGTGCAAACCTTGTTGGACAAATATTTGCCGCAGTATTGATACCAACCGTGCCTGTAGCCTCCGTGGAATATGCGCAACCAGCTATCAAATAATGAGCAAACCAGCGCACCACACGCCACGCTTGCGCGGACAAGTCGGTCAGGAAACTACTGGACCAGAAGGCGGCGTGGCGCTCGGGGCGGATGAGTGGTTTGCCGTTGCGGGTTGGCTTGCTGTCGAGGTATGCCTCCGTCGTATGTTCCACAGCGAATAACCGTTCTTCGCCCGCGAAAGTGCGTCGCTGGAAAAGTTGCTCGTAGTAGTTGCTTAGCAAAGCCCCCCTCGCATCCTTAGTAGGATCAATCGCCATCAATGGCGGTGCTTCTGAATACTTCGAGGGCATTGATCAAGTTGCGAAGATCTTCAGGAATGTCAGCAACTAAAAAATGCGATGCCACTTGGACATCGCTGACCGAAATTGAAATGCTTGCCTGCAAACGTGTATTTAGACGCGCCAAAACCTCTTTGCCTGGAACAATTGTTAACCGTGATTTTGGATCTTTCCAAATTTCTTCGAAATCTTCAAATGCTTTTTGGGTGACTGTAGCTGCATCCAAATTGGGATGATTTTTCCTCGCCATATCTAGTTGTCGCGCTACGATTTGCGATAACACTTCACTCTTTAACTCTGCCGTGATCTCTTCAAGTAGCAATGCAACGTCGGGGCACGGAGGTAATTCACCGCCCGCACGACGCACCCGTTCAGCGAGTCGTGATTTCACCGCCCTAGTCAATACATTTGGACTTAGAAGATAGTTTTCAATTTCTTTGCATTTATGTATGTAGATGAGAGTTGCGTGCTTCTTTAGTTCGCCTGCTATTTGTTGAACGTCTTCTTTAGTACGATAGTCTCTGTCAAGCACTACGGCTCTTTTCATTTTTGAACCCACCGTCAGTTCAATGCCAGCTGCCAAGTCTTCCATTCTTTTGGGATTGAATCCGTCAAGCTTTACCAATGCAAAATCAGTTCGATTTGCTAAACGATCAAATAACATTGTTCGCGCAAAGCGGGCCAATATATCGAAGTCCAATCCTTCGACAAATATCACGCGGCGTGTTTTTGTTATTTGAGTAAGTGTTGGATTGAGATTTGAACCCAAGGCAAAGAAGACCCGTTTTATCTGACTAACGTCTTTCACTCTAGACGCGGACCTCTTCTTCTTATTTATGCTCAGCAAACTACTTGGCTCGGTCTCTGAGATTATTTCTGTCGAGTGCGTGGCAATCAATATATCAGGCCCCAAGTCACGAAGCAACGCGACTAGTTGTCTTTGGAGATCAGCATGTAAATAGATATCTGGTTCATCAATGACCAGTAGATCAACGTCCACCGATTTCACAATGTGCGTAAGCATTTGACACCAAACTTGAAAGCCGTATCCTGCCCAACAGATTTCTCGTGGAAAACGTTCTTCAGGGCAAAACATTTTCAAAACTCTCGCCTGCGGAGTGTTTCCCTGCTGAATTTCAGGGCGTTCGATATCCATGCCTGGCCATGTGCTCTGGATCAGGCTTCTAAAACGATCAAACCCCTCGGGATAATGTTGCCAAATATTTCGAAAATTTCGGGATGCGCCACTGGTCATTAATGCTCGCCGTGCTGCCTCTTCTTGGTATAGAAGTTCATGTTGCTCGACAGGGCCGAGAATTGGCACAAAGCCAACACTGATATCAAATTTTTGTTTAAAGATGGTTGGCGAATCAACTTTTCCACTCGATGAATCGGGTAGGAGAAAACATGAACCTGGTTCTGGGAAATGAAGAATCAATTTATTGCCGTTTGAGAGCCTAAACGTAACCTCTGCAGGCTCCGATTCATCATAGTCGTGAAATATATTTTCCGAAGATATTGGCAAATCTGCGATGTTGAAACGATGCCCCCATCTCCGAATACCATTCGCCAGAACTTGTTCCGCTTTGCGAGTACGTGCTCTGCGCAGTCCCTCTGCAAGTATGCGAAACACTCCAATAATTGTCGATTTCCCCGCGTTGTTTGGGCCTACAAGAACGTTGAAATCCTGAAGCGATATATTGAAATTCGCAAAGGCCTTATATCGCTTGAAGTGTACGGATGTAATGCGAGTAGTTGACATGAGAAAAAATTGATCTCCCTAATAGAGTAATTGCCGTAAATCGTCACGCCGAAAGCTTCATTTATTTAGTGCTTCTTATGCTTTGGCGAAATCATTGATTTCATTGCTTTGTGGTCAGAATTGACAGTTAGGGGGGCCACCCTAGGACACATTTGCTCGCACGCTACTTGTACAAATCCTCACACTCTCAACTGCACCCCCAAGCCCCCATCCCCACCCACCCAAATCACCAACCTCTGCGTCGCCCGCGTGGCCGCCACATAAAACACCCGCGCCGCCTCCTGCTCATCCTCCCCCGCCACAGACATATGCCCCACACCAGGTAGCGCCACCAACGGAAACTCCAGGCCCTTGCTGACCTTCATGGTCATGATCTGGATGGCGTTCGCGCCGGGTCTGAAGTCGCCCGCCCGCTTGCGCACGTTGAAGGGCAGCCTGCGTTGCTCCAGCGCGCGGACGCACAGGTCTATGGTGGGGTAGTCGTCCGCCAGCTTTTGCTCCAGCCGCTCGGCTAAACGCTTTTCGCCAGAAGTCATGCGCGACACGCAAGAGCTGAGTGAGGGGAACAGAACGACCATACCAATTGGCGCAGGTGCGCCCTCTCTATGTTTCTAATTGCAACGTTGTTACATGTTGCCCCACCGGCTCTCGCACGCTGGGGAGCGGCATCCTCAAAGTAGAGGACGTTTGCCAGCCCACACACCGCGCCCGACCCGCCCCCATCTCTGCTAAATTGCCCGCCATGACTGCCCTCCCCGCCCATGGCTGCACCGTCTAGCCCCCCGCGTAACAACTTCTCCACCCGCCTCCTCTCCCGAGGCGAAAACTTCTTGCGCGTGGCGCTGAGCCACTACGTGGTCAACGGGCTGAGCGTGACGCTGGGGCTGATCGCCATCATGTTGCTGATCTTTGAATCGGCTGGCTTGGCGGGTGCGTCCAGCGCGGCGGTGGGGGTGCTGATCACCAGCCTGCCGGACGTGCCCGCGCCGCGCCGGCGCAAGATCATGCAGATGCTGCCGGCGCCGCTGCTGGGCACGCCGCTGTTCATGCTGGTGCAGCTGGTGCGTGAAGACGTGCTGCTGCTGGGCGTGGTGCTGGTGGCGGGCACCTTTCTGGCGGTGATGGTGATGGCCTGGGGCAAGCGCGGCGGGCCGCTGACGTTTTCGCTGCTGTTCTCCATGCTGTTTTCCATGGCTGCGCCGCCGGTGGGCGAGTTGGACCAGATAGCGGTGCACGGCGGCTGGTTTGCGCTGGGCGCGGGGCTGTACCTGGTGTGGGGCGTGTGCACCACGCACTGGCTGAACCGGCGCTACCGCGTGCAGCTGCTGGCCGAGTGCATGCACAGCTTTGCGCAGATTTTGCGCACCCAGGCGCAGCGCTTCACGCCCAGTGCCGACCCGCAGGCGCTGCTGGCCAAAATGCTGGAGCAGCAGGCCACCTTTGCCGACCACCTGCAGAACACGCGCGACGTGGTGCTGGAGTCGCCCACCAACCCGGCGCGCATGCGCATGGCGGCGGTGCTGCTGGGCCTGCTGGAGGCGCGCGACCACCAGCTGGCCTGCGACCTGGACCTGGACATGCTGCTGCTGGTAGAGAGCAGCGCCGTGCGCCTGCCCGCGCTGCAGCAGGTGCTGAACACCACCGCGCTGCAGCTGGAGCAGCTGAGCCTGTCGCTGCTGCTGGGCAAGCGCCTGCAGGCCCTGGCGCCCATCGCCCCGCTGCGCGGCGACCTGGTCAAGTCGCTGCCGCCGCGCCACAGCTTCATGGACGAGGCGGTGCTGCCGGCCGAGCGGCGCGCCGTGGCCCTGCTGCACAGCATGGCCGACCGCATCAGCCACATCAACGACGAGGCGGTGCGCATAGCCGCCCTGGCGCGCGGCGACCTGCCGCCCGAGCTGGCAGCGGTGCGCACGCAGTGGCAGCTGTTTGTAAGCCCCACGCGCTGGGCCTGGGCGCCGCTGCTGGGCCAGCTGACCTGGCGCGCGCCCACGCTGCGTTATGCGCTGCGCGCCACGCTGGCGGTGGGTGTGGGCTACCTGGTGTCACAACACCTGCCCTGGGCGGCGCACAAGTACTGGATATTGACCACCATCGTGGTGGTGATGCGCGGCAACCTGGCGCAGACCCTGCAGCGGCGTGACGCGCGGGTGGCAGGCACGGTGCTGGGCTGCCTGATGGTGATGGGCGTGCTGGCCACGCACCCGGGCGCACGCACGCTGCTGGCCATTACCGCGCTGTCCATGGGGCTGGCGCATGCGTTTGCGCTGCGGCGCTACCTGTACACCACCATCTTTGCCACGCTGGCCGGGCTGCTGCAGGCGCACATGCTGCTGGTGGGTGTGGCGCCCAGCTTTGCAGTGGCCGAGCGCGTGGGCGACACGCTGCTGGGCGCAGCGCTGGCCTGGATCTTCAGCTACGTGCTGCCGGCCTGGGAACGCAACCAGCTGCCCGGCCTGGTGCGGCGCAGCCTGCAGGCACAGAGCCAGCACGCCAAGCTGGCCCTGGCGCTGAGCGAGCCGGCACAGGCGTCTGACCTGCCCTGGCGGCTGGCGCGGCGCGAGGCGTATGACAGCCTGTCTGCCCTGACACAAGCCACCCAGCGCAGCCTGGCCGAACCCAGCCAGGTGCGCCCGGCGCTGGAGCCACTGGAGGCCGTGCAGGGCCGCAGCTACCGGCTGCTGGCGCAGCTGACGGCCATCAAATCGCTGCTATTGCTGCGCCGCCCGCAGCTGGACATGGCGGTAGCCGCGCCGGCCTTGCAAAAAGCCGCACAGCAGATCAGCGACGCGTTGACCGCGCCGCCCAAGGACGCGCCCGACACCGCCATACCCGGCCTGGATGGCGAGGTGGATAGTGGCGAAGAAAGCCCCGAGGCGCTGATAGACAAGCCCTTTCAGCCCCGGCCCGACCCGCTGCAGCAGGACGACCTGACGCCCTGGCTGCTGCGCCGCCTGGCGCTGGCCACCGGCATGGCGCGCGACCTGCGCCGCGCCGCCACGCAAGCCCAGCGCGCGGGCTGAGCCCATGGCCGCACCACACGCCCCCGGCACGCTGGGCCAGATACCGCGCGGCATCTGGGTACTGGGCTTCGTCAGCATGCTGATGGATATTTCTTCAGAGATGGTGCACAGCCTGCTGCCGCTGTTCATGGTGACGGTGCTGGGCACCAGCACGTTAACGGTGGGCATCATCGAAGGGCTGGCCGAATCCACCGCGCTGATCGTGAAGGTGTTTTCGGGCACGCTGAGCGACTACCTGGGCAAGCGCAAGAGCCTGGCCCTGCTGGGCTACGGCCTGGGCGCGCTGACCAAGCCACTGTTTGCCATCGCCCCCGGCATAGGCCTGGTGCTGACGGCGCGCCTGCTGGACCGGGTGGGCAAGGGCATACGCGGTGCGCCACGCGACGCGCTGGTGGCCGACATCACGCCGCCCCATCTGCGCGGCGCGGCGTTTGGCCTGCGCCAGTCGCTGGACACGGTGGGCGCCTTCACCGGGCCGCTGGTGGCGGTGGGGCTGATGCTGCTGTGGGCCAACGACTTCCGCGCGGTGTTCTGGGTGGCGGTAGTGCCGGGTGCGCTGGCCGTGGCCCTGCTGTTCTTTGGCCTGCAGGAGCCCGCACCCCAGCCCGGCGCCAAGCGCAGCAACCCCATCAGCCGCGAGAACCTGCACCAGCTAAGCCCGGCCTACTGGTGGGTGGTGGCCATAGGCGCGGTGTTCACGCTGGCGCGCTTCAGCGAGGCGTTTCTGGTGCTGCGCGCCCAGCAGGGCGGCATGCCTGTGGCCCTGGTGCCGCTGGTGATGGTGGCGATGAACCTGGTGTACGCCGCGTCGGCCTACCCGTTTGGCAAGCTGTCGGACCGCGTGGGGCACAGGCAGTTGCTGGCCATCGGCCTGCTGGTGCTGGTGGCCGCCGACCTGGTGCTGGCGCACAGCAGCCACTGGGGCGTGGTGCTGGCCGGCGTAACGCTGTGGGGCGTGCACATGGGCATGACCCAGGGCCTGCTGGCCACCATGGTGGCCGACACCGCGCCGGCCACGCTGCGCGGCACGGCCTACGGCCTGTTCAACCTGGTCAGCGGCCTGGCGATGCTGGTGGCCAGCGTGCTGGCCGGCCTGCTGTGGGACGGGCTGGGCGCGGCGGCCACGTTTTATGCGGGGGCGGGCTTTTGCGGCGTGGCGCTGCTGGGGCTGGCCTGGCAGCCCAGGGTGCAAAAACCGGGCGTTTAAAATTTCCCATGCCTAACGCCCCACTGAACGAAGCCTCCCCCAAGATACAAGAACCCCGCCTCTGGACCGGCGACGGCTGGACCGCCCAGGTCATCAAGAACGAAGACGACGACGGCTGGGCCGTGGCCATGCTGAAAGACGGCGAGCCCGAGCCCGCACTGGTAGGCCCCTGGACCATGGGCCGCGACAAAAAGAACCCCAAGCCGCTGGACAGCAGCGCCTTCAGCACCCTGGTGAAGACGGCCAACGAGTTCGTGCGCCGGCATGAACAGCAGCTGCACGCCAGCCTGCACCAGAGCATCACCGTCACGGCCAACGCAGGCCGCGTCACCGTCTACCTGGACATCACGCCCGACGAAGACAACCCCAGCGCCACCCTGCGCGCCGAAGACGATAACGGCGACACCCTGGCCGAAGTGCGCGTGGCGCCCAGCTTCAAGCTGAACCGCAGCAGCGCCGTGGCCTGGGCCGATGGCGGCTTTGCCAAACCACGTTGACGCTATTTAATTGATAGCTGCTTGCGCAGGAATTTCCTGCGCCAGGGGCATGTTTTCTCCATAAGCCGCTGCAGTCAATAAGCCAGGACGGCGCTTGCCACCGCATCCAGCCGGAATTTCACGGCTATTTCGGTTCCATGGGTTCGGGTTCAGGCCGTTGCGGCTATGTTGCGGCACTCTTCAGCGCAGCGATGGCAGGCCTTCGCGCATGCCTGGCAGTGCTCCATGTCGTGCTGCGCACATTCGTCACCGCACGACTGGCAGATAACGGCGCACGCTTTGCAGATTTCCTGCAGATGGCCACTGCCTCGCGCCATCATTGCGGCCGCTACGGTGCAGATCTGAGCGCAGTCCGTATCCAGCGCAATGCACTTGGTCATGGCCTGGACGTCGAATTCCTTCAGGCATGCCGCAGCGCAATGGTTGCAAACTGTCGCGCAGCTAATGCAAGCTTGCATGCACGCGCTATACGTTCCGTGAGACATCGCATACTCCTTCAACTGGTGTGCCAGGGCGCTCCCTTGAGCAGGCACCAAGACCAGCAATTCAGTGTAGGGAGACGGCGCCAGAAGAGCTGTAGGTCAAGTGCTCGCATCGCCGTAGTCCCATATAACGCGGAAGGAGTCGGTGGCGCTGCAGGCCTTGAGCGTGTGGTTTGGCCCCACGGGTTACTTGAACCCACCGGCTACCAGAGAGATGGGGTACGAGGCGTTAAGACGCGTCGCCCAGGCTCAGCTCAATATCCTGCCGAGCCGGCACGACCGCCCCCTGCAGCTGGCCGGGGATGTAGGCCGTGGCCAGGAACATGGCTTTCATGTGGGTCACGGCCTCTTCGTCGCCCGCGTCGGCCTGCAGTACCACCACATCGACCACGCGGCCCAGGGCGTCCACGTATAGGCGCAGACGCACAGGCAGGCCCGTGAAGCTCAGGCCGTCCAGCAGCGCCATGTCGGGTGCGGACCGGGGGACCAGGGGGTGGTCAAGCAACTCGGCGGGAATGAACGGGTCTGGCTCGGCCTGCGCAGCGGTCGCTGGAGGCGCTGGATACGAATACGCAGCAGCCGCACCCGACGGTGCCCGTGCGCTGGAAGCTTGTGTGATCGAAGCCACGGCGGATGGAGATGCCAGCAGCTGCACCTGCAGCACAGGGGTGGCCGGCAGCGCAGACACGGGCGGTGCCGGGGGTATGGCCGACTGCAGGCCCCACCATGCGGCCAGATGCCCCAACAGGGACAGCAGGATGGCGCCGACCAGCACGCACCGCTTCTTCACCCACGCCATAGCAAACACCTACTGCGCAGAGACTTCGCGCCAGTTCAAGCGTCGGACGCCTGTGGCGGTGGTCAAGGTGGCGGGCGTGGTGGCGGTGGTGCCGGTGCTGTCGCCGGCCAATACACGCAGCTTGCCGTTCACGTTTTGCACCACCAAATCGGTGATGACGCCAGACATGGTGCTGGACTTGGCGATCAAGGTGCCCGCGCTGTCGGTCAGCACGCTCTTGCCGGTGGAGATGCTGAAGCCCAGCACATAGCCCGTGCCCGAAGGGCTGCACACGCTGCCATTGGGCAAGTTCACGCCAAAGAATGCCGAGCCGCTGTAGGCCGTGGGGGTTACGTTGACGCGCTCGGCCACATAGGGGCTGGTGGTGGATGCCGACAGGTCGAAGTACCAGCCGCTGGTAGAGGTGGGCGCGCTGCCAATGCCGGTGAGCAGGCTGGTATTGGCCTCCAGGCTGCTGCGGGTCAGCGGCGTGGCGTAGACGCTGGCGGCCTGGAAGGCGCCGTTGCCCACGGTACCGTCGTAGATGGAATAGATGCTTTGGATGGCCGTGCTGCTGATATCGCTATCGGCCAGCAGGCGGCCGGTACCTACCAGCACATAGCGCTTGTTGGTGGAGGGGTCTACCTCGATCAGGGGGCGGGTGGTCACGGGCTGGGGCGTGCCGGAGGTCTTGTACAAGGTGGCCATCTTGACGATGGAATAGGCGGCGGTGGTGCCGGTCAGGTCCACGCGCCACAGATTGCCCTGCAGGTCGCCGGCGTAGATGGCGTCGGCGGTGTAGTCGGTCTGGTTATAGGTGTAGGCCGATGCGTGCGCCATGTTCAGCGGCGTGGTGGTGCTGCCCTCGGGCGTGACCACGGTTTCCAGCAAGGCGCCGGTGCGTGGGTTGACGAAGAAGAAGTAGCCTTTGCCGTCGCTGTTGTTATAGCCAGAGGTAAAAACAACCACCCAGCCGTACTTGGCGGTCTTCATGACCGAGGGCGCGCCGAAGCTGTAGCCCATGCGGGCAATGGTGGTGGTGTCGCTAGTCTTGGGGAACTCCCACAGCACGCGGGCGGCCAGGTTGGCCTCGCTGGTCCAGTCGCCGTAGGTGGCGCTGGTGGTGACGCCGCTGCTGGTGATCTCGGGCGTGCCGGGGTTGGTGATGTCCATCGCGTAGTAGCCCTTGCCGCCTTTGCCCAGGCCGCCGATCAACAGGGTGCGCCAGTCTGGCGTGCTGTTGACCTTGCTGCACACCGCCGTGGTGGTGCTGGTGCCGCTACTGCAGACCTTGCTGACGTCCACATCGAAGTCCAACGGCGTGGCGTCCACCAGGTAGTAGTGCGATCGTGTGGGGCTGCCAAAAGACGCCAGGCCCGAGGTGGCGGCGGTGGACGATGTGCCGTACACAAAGCTGGGGATGAAGCCAAACAGCTCCTGCCCACAGGTACTGCAGCTGGCGGTGCTGGACGTGCTGGTGGTGCCGGGCATGGTGCCGTCAAACGCGTGCAGCATGCCGTCGTTCGAGCCTGCGAACACCACGGTTTTACGGCTGGCGTAGCTTTGCTTGAAGGCGGTGTAGCCCAGGTTGTACATCTCGTAATAGGGCATGCTGGGCGCGCCCACGGCGGTGGTTTTGGAGCCCACAAAGTCGCCCAGCAGATAGCTGCGCTTGCGGTAGATGCGGTTGGTGGCGGTAACGGTGGCACTGAGTTCGTTGGTGCGGTCGCCGCGCAAATAGGCCAGGTAGTCTGCCGCTGCCGTGCTGGAGGTGGACGTGGTGCCGGTGATGCTGGCAAACGAGGGGTAGTACAGCCGCCCGGTGGTGGGGCATGCGGCCATGGCCGTGGCGGTGAAAGCGATGCCGGCAGGCGTGGTGGCGCTGTCGCAGTAGGTGATGATCTTGCGCGTGCTGGCGGGGCTGGTCGTGGCCTCCAGCAGGTCGCGGGCATTCCATTGCGCGGTCATGGTGGCGCTGCCGCTGGTGTCGTAGGCCACGGTGGCGCCGATCACGCTGCCCGTCCAGTTGGAAGGATCGTAACTGGCGGAATAGCTGGCGCTACCGGTCACCACGTTGGGCGAGGCCATGGCGTAGGTGGTGCTATTGGCCTCACTCAGTTCACTGGAAATCTTGTTGAAGGCCGCCGTCAGGCCAGACTTCATGGTGGCAGGGGAACTGCCGAAGTAATAGTTGTCGGGACGATAGTCGTAGGTGGCGTCTGTCGAGAACGTCACACTGGTACTGCCCGATTCTTTGGATTTAGTGATCGTCGTCAAACCGGAGTTGGTGTCCGAATTGGTGTACCAGGTACTGTCGGACAAGGTACTGGTACTGTTGCTACTGGAGTAAGGGGAAAAACTGCTGGGTACGGTGAACCCCCCGTACTTGGCGGCCAGCCAGTACTGGTTCTTATGCCGGTAGGTTTGGTCTTCCATCACATCCAGCCAATAGGTATTGATGGTTTGGGTACCGGTCCAGTCGGACCGCAGATCCACGGTGTGGGCGTCGTAGGCCAGGCCTGCGATGTAGTATGTGTCGCACCATTGGTAGGTTGACGTGCTGCAGGTGCTGGTGCCCGTATCGAAATAGAGACTGCCCAAAGACGAGTTCCCCTCCAGCGTGCCCACCATATTGGTGGCTGTAGCCACGTTCACGGAGGTATCGTCTGTGGGATAGGTGGGGGTGGCATCGAGGGTGCTGCCCGAGCGCAGAGTACTGCCATACAGATTGGCATCGCGATGGGTGTTCACGTCGCCCATCCCCAAAATAAAGTTTTTCTGGCAGGAATAGAGGATAGGGTCGGCCCCCATGCTGCTGCTATCGCTCACCCGCCACTTGGTGATGACGGGAAAGCCATCTGCGTAGGTGGCATAGGTCGAAGCAGTCGCTGTGGTAGTCGCGGTGGTACTAGATTGAGAGGTGGCGGATGTGTATGGCGCCCAGTTCGCCAGACCTTTGTAGTAGCGCAGCACCGTGTTGTACAACTCGGAAACCGGGTCTTTGGATTTATAGGTATGCGAGTAATTGCCAAACTTGTTCAGGTAATTCATCACTCCGCTTTGGACTACGGCGGTAGACGATAGACCAAAGGTGCTGACCGTATCTGAGGCGTCGTTGTAGTCCGGGTTGGTGGCCATGATGCCGGTCGTGGCGCTCCACTCGGGATAGCCACCGTTGAGCGCAGTGCCATCGATCGTGACGGTACCGGCGTTGGTGATATTTGCAGAGCCGGGCACCGGCTGGTAAGGGCCAATGTAGTTCATACGTGCGCGCAGTACCCCGCCGTTTCGCTGCTGCCCGGTCACACTGCTATCGCCGCTATGGTTGAGGTAGCTGAAGGCCGAGAAGCGCAGCTGCATGGCGTAGGTCTGCATCAAGCCCTCGGGCTTGTAGGTGCTGCCGTACAGCACGCAGTTATCTTCCTTCAATGCGGCCGACACGCACACGGCCACGTTGATATAGAGCTGGTAAACACTGGTGCTGCTGGCACTGCTACCCTGGCCGGAATAGTCCACCAAGAGTGTGGTGCCGGAGCCTGAAGTCGATGCACTGCTCAGCTCACCACCGCCAGTAATCCACATGCTGTTGCCCAAACCGCGGATGCGGGACTTCGCGACGGTCCAGCCAGTAAATGGTGTGCCTGACGCGGTCAGGGTCGCCGTTGTAGTGGCTTTGTCGGGGGCCACGCTGGTGTCGTTGTTGACTGCATAGGTTTTGGTCAGAATTGTGTCGGTGGTGGAGCCTGTGTTGGTATCGGTGCTTCGGTACCCTCCGGTCATGATCCAGCGAAATTCGTCCAAGGTTTGCATGGACGCCCAATTCATATAGTTGCCACTCCATGCGGGCTGGGTGGCACTGGCGCATGAATGGCTGCTGGCCGCACTGATGGGCAAGAAGTAGCTGCTGGACGGCGTGGTGGAGTTGTAAACGTACTTGTAGCACTTCTCGGAATCGAAGTAGCCAATGTACGTGCTGCCCGTCGCATAGGCCGTGGTGCTCAAATAGGCTGGGGTGGTGGCCGTGGGCCACTCCACCGACAAGGCCAGGGCCAGATTACCTGGCACCTTGACGGTGGAGAACAAGGGGTAGTCGGCCAGGTCAATAGCGCATGCCGGCAAGCTCAACGCGGCACAGGCTACGGCCAGCAAGGCGGCCGTCAGCCCCCGGGCCAGATATGAGCGAAGGATAGAAATCAACATGGCGAACTCCTGCGGCCGAGGGCGGGGTATGGCGATGTCGCTCACTGCGACACGATCATTTGGTGGTAGGTTTCCGTGCCGCGCGGACCTCGCACGCGCACGCTGATGCGGTAGCTGGCATTGCCGGGGGCCTTGGCGCGCTTGATCCAGATCGTGCCCGCCTGGGCTGCGTTGGTCTTGGTCGCGCTGGATACGCAGCTGGTAGAGCTGTAGGCACCGGCGGCCACGCACTGCCGGTCTATCACCGTGCGGATGGTGACGCCCGCAGTGCTGTCGCTGATGGCCGTGGTGTCGGTCATTCCGGCCGAGGTGAAGGTGCTGTCATTCACCAGCACCAACGGTATGCCTTGCGCATTCGAGGCCAGGGCGGAGGCTGAGTAGTTCAGCGTCAGCTGGTTGGCGATGCGCGTGGATTCTGTGGACAACGAGCCGCTGTTGAGCAAGGCCACGGCTGCGGCCATGCCACGCTCGCCCTGGTTCAGCAGGTCGCGCTTGAAGGCAAAGTTGCCGGCCAGCAACAGGCTGTTGGTGGACGATCGCATCAGGGCCACCGAGGCCACCAGCATCAGCACCAGGCAGATCAGCGTCATGACCATCACCATGCCGCGCTGGGCCTGGTGCGGCGGGCGCGTATGCCGGCATTTGTGCATGCTGGGCCTCATGGCAACATCATGGGGTTGCGCACCGGGATCGTCGTCTCAACGGTGCGGTAGCGGTACAGCTTTTCTGCGTCCGTCAGCGTGCGGGTATACGCCACGCCGCTGCCCAGGTCGGAGAATAGGGTCAGGCTGCTGGCGGTGGTGACAGTGTCTTTTTCTGGCAGGCTGGTGCGCAGGATCAGGCCGACGCGGATCGCCAGAATCTTCTGCAGATAGTCGTTGGCGGTGGTGAGGCTGGAGCAGTTGGATAGGCGTACGCTTGCGCTGGTCGGACGGTTCTGCACTTCCTGTACGGTGCCTGCCATCAACGCGGCAACCGTATAGGGGTTGCTGGTGGTTGCCGTCGTCACGGGCTTGAACCACTCGCTGCTGCTGATCTTGCCGTCGCAATCCGCGTCTATGCCGTACAGGGCATGCATTTCAAACACGCCATCTGCCCGGGCTTGCACGGTGCGCGTACTGGCGGCCGCCGTGTTGAACAAATCGTAGGAATACAAGGTGTTGTTGTCGCCTACGCCTAGGACCTGGAACTGCGGGGGCCGGCCCAGCGTCACATTGCCCATCGGCATAGCGGTGCTGTTGTCGGACAGTGCCGCCAAGCGGGTGCCGGCCACGTGGTAGTCCCCCGCCAGCGGCATGGCCGAGGCCGCGCCACCGCGCCCATCGGTGGAGGAAAACGCGCTGGCGCTCACCTGGTCCAGCAGACAGTTGGTAATGCCTGATGTGCTGGCATCGGGCTCCACCGAGGCCACCAGCACCAGGTCGCTGTTGGAGAATGCGGCGGTGTTGGTCAAGTTCAGCTGCGCGGCCGAGGCGAAGCCAGAGAACTCGGTAGGGATTTCGCCCTGCCCGGCTGCGCCGCCCATGACGACCAGCACATCCGAGGTCTTGCCGCTGACACTTGGGGTCGTGGCGCCAGGCAGTATCACCACCGGCGCCAGACGGAAGACGCCCAAGGTGCTGTCGGTGGCCTCGGTGACGCTGGCAAATGGTGCGGGCAACGCGGTCGCGTTATAGGTGGGCAATATCTGTGTATTGGTTTGCGATGCCTGGTTCGCATACAGCTTGCAGCCGTAGTTGTAGGCCGCTGCCTGTGTGAAGCCGCTGCCTGCGCTACGCACCCATTGGTCAAGCAGATAGACGGCGTAGTTGCCGGCCTGGTTGATGTCGTTGGTGGAGGTGAGCGTGCGCTTACGCCCCTCGGCCGTGGTCAGCACCACCATCATGGCCAACGAGAGGATCATGCCGATCAACAGCGCCACCATCAGCTCCAGCAGCGTGACGCCGCGCTGGCGTGCAAGTCGCCCGGCCCGCATCACGGTATGACCACGTAGGTAAAGTACTTGCTGTTCGTCTCGGTACTGAGCTTGGACGGCGACTTCCAACTGATGGCGACGGTGGTGATGCCCGTGCTGCTGTCCGTGCTGACGCTGGACGTTGCATTCGGCAGGCCCGAGACCGTAGGGTCGGCTACCCGCGCGGCCCAGGCCGTGAGGGTGGACGGCGAGGTGCTTTGCTCGGCCCACATGCAGGCAATGATTTCATTGGCCAGCATGGCCGCACGGGTGCGGTCCTCGGCGGCCACGGCGTAGCCAGTCGCCTTGGTCTGCATGGCCACCAAGCCCAGCACGCCCAAGGAAAACACCAGCAAGGACACCAGCACCTCGATGAGGGCGAAGCCAACCTGCGCCGGGCCCGCTGTATGTACGGGGCGCGCGGGATGCGACAGCAATTTGCGGGGCGGCTTCATGATGCGGGGCAGCCATCAGGCACGGTGGAAGACAAGGTGCGTGTGGGGTCGCACATGCGCACCTGCCCACCCGCAGTGAGCAGTACTTTCAGGGTCCGGTAGGCGTTGTTGCCGGTGACCGCACTGGAGCTGACCAGGGTGTAGCTGGTGGCCGTGGAGCTGCAGGCGGTGCTCAGCCCGGTGGCGGTGGAGGCCAGCGTCACCAGCCCGCCCAGGGAGCCGAAGCAGACGGCTGCCGGGCCGGTCACGGCCACACCGGCCTGCGTTCCGTAATTGCTGCCTTGTACGAACTCGGCGCTGGTTTCTGCGCTGCCGGTCAGCACCACGGTCTGGACGTACCAGTTCTTGCCATTGGCCACAGGGGTGGCCGCCAATGCCGGCGTGGCGTTGGTCAATGCGAACACGGTCTGGCGGTTGCGGCGGATGGCCTCGGCCTGGGCCTGGCGCAGGCCGTTCTGGATTTCTTCCGCCACGCTGCGCACCTTGGCATTGGCGATCCACTGGCTGAACGAGGGCACCACCGCCAGCAGCAACAACGCGGCCACGGTCAGCGTCACCATCAGCTCGATCAGCGTGAAGCCGCTGGATCGACGCTGGGTCAGCATGTATCCCCCTTGCGCAGGATCCAGCAGGCATAGGTGGCACCACCCCAGGCGGTGGACATGGTGCTGCCCTGCACGCCGGTCTGGGTGATGGTGTAGCTGAAGCCGTCCGTCGCCGTGCCCGAGGTACCCGTCGCGGTGACGGTGTAGGCCGTAGATGTAATGCCGCTACACACCAGCGAATACGGCGTCGGCTTGGTATAGGTGACCGCCGTGGCGGTGCATGGCGCAGGCGCGGCTGTGGACGTCACGTACGTGCGGTTGTCTTGGTAGAACTGCTCCATCTTGGCGCGGGTGGCCAGCACGTCGTTCGCCATGGTCACCAGATGCCCGCGCAGGATGTAGTCCCGGTACGAGGGCAAGGCCACCGCCGCGAGGATCGCCACCACGGCCACTGTGATCATCAGCTCGATCAAGGTAAAGCCTCGGGCTGCGGGACGGCCCGGCGCGCCTGGGGACCGCTGCACCGAATGCAAAACAGGAGTGGGACGAGGTGGATTTAACATGTTTCACATTGTAAGTGGGATTATTTCCCATTTATTAACGTTGTGTAAAATCCGACCACCGGCGCCCAGCGGACGACTAACGGTTGTCAAATACGGGCTTTCTACGCGCCCAGCTGCGCCATCCCCCTCAGCCGCTATCATCCAAAGCTTTGTCTAAAGCATCCCCCCACACCATGTCCGCCGGAATGAACCCTGCCCAGCAGGAGGCAGTGAACTACATGCACGGACCCTGCCTGGTGCTGGCGGGCGCGGGCTCGGGCAAAACGCGGGTCATCACGCACAAGATTGGCCGGCTTATCCAGTCCGGCATGGCGCCCAAGAAGATTGCCGCCATCACCTTTACCAACAAGGCGGCGATGGAAATGCGCGAGCGGGCCAAGGCGCTGATTGGCCGCGAGGCGAAGGACGTGGTGATCTGCACCTTCCACGCCCTGGGCGTGCGCATGGTGCGCGAGGACGGCTTCCGCGTCGGACTGAAGCCGCAGTTCAGCATCCTGGACGCCGACGACGTGACCAGCATCCTGAAAGACGCCGGCGGCAGCACCGATGTCGCCACGGCACGCACCTGGCAGTGGACCATCAGCAAGTGGAAGAACATGGGCCTGAACGCCGAGCAGGCCGCAGCCCAGGCAGTGGACGACAACGAGGCCATCACCGCCCGCGTGATGGCGCTGTACGAAGAGCGCCTGACCGCCTACCAGAGCGTGGACTTTGACGACCTGATCAGCCTGCCTCTGCGCCTGCTGCGCGACTTTGAAGAAGTGCGCGCCAAATGGCAGACCGTGCTGGGCCATGTGCTGGTGGATGAATACCAGGACACCAACGCCACCCAGTACGAGGTGCTGAAGTACCTGGTGGGCGAGAACGCGCGCTTCACCGCCGTGGGCGACGACGACCAGTCCATCTACGGCTGGCGCGGCGCCACGCTGGACAATTTGCGCAAGCTGCCGCTGGACTTTCCGCAGCTCAAGGTGATCAAGCTGGAGCAGAACTACCGCTCCACCAGCGCCATCCTGCGTGCGGCCAACAACGTGATCGGCCCCAACCCCAAGCTGTTCCCCAAGACCCTGTTCAGCGAACTGGGCGAGGGCGAGCCGGTGCGGGTGATCGACGCCGACAACGAAGAGCACGAAGCCGAGCGCGCCGTGGCCCGCATCCAGAGCCTGCGCGCGGGCACGGTGGTGACGCAGGGGCCGCAGTTCCAGGACTTCAAGCACTTTGCCATCCTGTACCGCGCCAACCACCAGGCCAAGCCGTTTGAAAAAGCGCTGCGCAAGGCGGGTATTCCGTACAAGGTGTCGGGCGGCACCGGATTTTTTGACCGGGCTGAGATCAAGGACCTGTGCGCCTGGTTCCGCCTGTGGATCAACAACGACGACGACCCGGCTTTTCTGCGCTGCATCACCACGCCCAAGCGCGGCATAGGCCACACCACACTGGCCAAGTTGGGTGAGTTTGCTACGCAGTACAAGCTGAGCCTGTTCGAGTCGCTGTTCGCCGCCTCGCTGGGCGCCGTGGTGCCGGCACGTGGGCTGGAGGGCCTGCACGAATTCGGCCGCTATGTGAACGACCTGGAGTACCAGGCGCGGCGCACCATAGGCGCCGAAGACTCGCTGGCCTTCATGTTGCAGTGGCTGAAGGACATCGAGTACGAGCAGCATCTGTACGACAACGAGGACAGCGAAAAAGCCGCCGCCGCGCGCTGGACCAATGTGCTGGAGTTTTGCGACTGGATGTCCGCGCGCGCCGGCGGCCAGACCGACGAAGACGCGGGCACCACCACCCAGCGCGAAACCAAGAGCCTGCTGGAAGTGGCGCAGACCATCGCCCTGCTGTCCACCATCAGCCAGCGCGAGAAAGAAGCCGATGTGGTCACCCTGTCCACCCTGCACGCGTCCAAGGGGCTGGAGTGGCCGCACGTGATCATGGCCGGCGTGACCGAGGGCATGCTGCCCTTCAAGCTGGACGACGACGAAGGCCGCCAACAGGTGGTCAGCGAGGACATCACCCAGAAGCTGCAGGAAGAGCGCCGCCTGATGTACGTGGGCATTACCCGCGCGCAACGCAGCCTGGCTGTCAGCTGGACGCGCAGGAAGAAAAAGGGCCGCGAGATGGTGGCCGCCCAGCCCAGCCGATTCATCAAGGAAATGGCACTGGACGCCAATACCGCCAAGGAAGACCCGCGCGAAAAGCTGCGTGCACTGCGCGCCGAATTCGCCAAGAAGTCGCAGGACAGCGCCGCTGCCCGCGCAGCACAAGAACCATGAAGTTTCGCAATGCTCTACTTTTGATAGCTGCCTGCGCAGGTGTTACCTGCGCCAGCGGCCAAAATCTTATAAATCCAGCGGCCACGGCCTGCCCGGCTGCCCAGGACCTGGGCCCGCTGCAGCTCTACGGCCAATGGCAGGTGCAAATCGCCGGCCAGCCCGGCCCTGCCAGCCTGCGCCTGGAAAAAGACCCCGAGCAACCCGACAGCCTGGTCGGCAGCATCAACCGCGCAGGCAAGCTGGCCCAGGTGGCGGGCGAAATCGAGCAGGGCAACTTCAACCTCGAAGAGTCAGACGACGGCACGCGCATCAGCGCCACCTGGGCAGGCCAGGTGAGCGAGGGCTCGTGCGGTAAAGAAATCAAGGGACTATGGACCAACACACTGCAGGACAACGCCACCCCGCTCGCCTTCGTGCTGCGCAAATCAAGCGGCTGGGAATGAACCCGCTGGCACGCCTCTGCGCCGGGCTGGCGCTGGCCGTAGGGACCACCGCCGCACAGGCCCAGACGTCCAACACCGTGCCCACCATTGCCTCAACCACCAATGTGGCTCCTGCCAGCGCTACGTCGTCTGGCCCGGTGCCGTCGGCACCCTGGTTGTCTTGCGCGCGCCTGGTAAATGACAAAGAGGCACGGCTGGCTTGCTATGACGAGCTGGCAGAGCAACAGACTGCGGCCGTGGCACCTCCCGCTCCTGCCCTGGCCACGTCCACCGCCGCACTGCCGGAGCTACCACCACAACCCGTCGCCGTGGCCCTGGCCATCGCCGCCGACAAGGGCTGCGAAGACAATCGCTATTCGGAAGCCTCGCGCTTCTGGGAGCTGGAGGCCGGCAGCGACTGCGGCACCTTTGGCATCCGCGGTTACCGGCCGATCAGCCTGTCGGTGATCGGTAGCGACAGCGTAAACGACCTGCCCAGTTCGCCCGCCGCCGGCCACACCGCCACCACCGCCATCGACTACAAGCGCACCGAGACGCGCATCCAGCTGTCGGTGCGGACCAAGGTGGCCCAGGGCCTGCTGACCCAGGGCGAGCCCAGCCTGCGCGACTCGCTATGGTTTGGCTACACCCAGCAGTCGTACTGGCAGCTGTTCAGCGCCGACCTGTCGCGCCCCTTCCGCAGCACCGACCACGAGCCCGAGCTGGTCTACGTCTACCCCACCACCATGGCGCTGCCCGGCTCCCTGCTGGAAGGCTGGAAACTGCGCTACAGCGGCCTAGGCCTGGTGCACCAGTCCAACGGCCAAAGCCTGCCGCTGTCGCGCAGCTGGAACCGCGTCTACCTGATGGCCGGACTGGAAAAAGCCGGCCAGTGGAATGTGCAGGGCCGCATCTGGCAACGCATCAACGAAAGCAATGGCAACGACGACAACCCCGGCATCAGCGACTACATCGGCCGGGGCGAGTTGAGTGCCATGTGGCACGCCAGCAAAGACAGCACATTTGGCGTAACGCTGCGCCACTCCATGCGGCAGGACGCGCGCGGCTCGGTGCGGCTGGAATGGCTGCAAGCCCTGGGCGGCAGCGACAGCCACAAGAGCGACCTGCGCTTCCACACCCAGCTGTTCAGCGGCTACGGCGACAGCCTGATCGACTACAACCGCCGCCGCACCGTGCTGAGCGTGGGCCTGAGCCTGGTGGATTTTTAGAACTGACGAGGATTCACCCACCGCCCGTTCGGACTGAGCCTGTCGAAGCCCTTCGGCAGGCCCAGGACAGGCTCCTTCAACAAGCTCAGGGCGAACGGGCGCCACACCCAGGTGGCTAAACCGTAGAGCTGGCCTTGCTGGCGGGTTTGAAAGGTTTGGTATTGAACTTGCCGTGCGGCAAGGTAGCCAGGCGCTTGAGCATCCAACGGCAGTAGCCCTGTATGCCCAGGCATTTGTTCAGCTCGTCCACCGGCAGCGGGCCGGACACCACCACGATGTCGTTGGCGCTGTCTTGCGCCCCCGCCGCCCGCAGACGGCGCCGCGCGCCCATGGCCCAGGACTGGATGCGCGTGGGGTCGCCATGCTGGTGCAGCTCGCCAGTGCTGGCGTCAAAGGCAATGGCCACCGTGTCCGTCTTCAACCGAAAGCGACGCTCACCCGTGACCGCGCTGGGAGGCGTGGACATGTCGTACAGGTAGTAGCTGCCACCTTTGAGTTGGTATTGCAAATCCATAGGGTTTACGGCGGAGGGAGGGCCTCATTGTGGACGAATTTTGGCGACGCCCAAATAAGTATTACGAGCATACCCGAAGCCCAAGCGCCGCCAATCGCCCCGGCCGCCCCCCCAACGATAATCGGGGCATGACTACACCGCACACGCTCGCCACTTCTGGCACCTCCTCGTCCGATTTCAGCAGCCTGCCCCTGGCACCGGCCATGCTGGCCAACCTGGAGCAACTGGGTTATTTGCAAATGACGCCCATCCAGGCCGCCAGCCTGCCGCTGGCCTTGCTGGGGCAAGATTTGATCGCCCAGGCCATGACTGGCAGCGGCAAGACCGCCGCCTTTGCCCTGACCCTGCTGGCCAACCTGAACCCACGCCGCTTCGCCATCCAAAGCATGGTGCTGTGCCCCACACGCGAACTGGCCGACCAGGTGACCACCGAAATCCGCCGCCTGGCGCGCGCCGAGGAGAACATCAAGGTCGTCACCCTGTGTGGCGGCGTAGCCCTGCGCGGCCAGAACGCCAGCCTGGAGCACGGCGCCCACATCGTGGTCGGCACACCGGGCCGCATCATGGACCACCTGGAGCGCGGCAATCTGGACCTGTCGGCACTGAACACCCTGGTGCTGGACGAGGCCGACCGCATGCTGGACATGGGCTTCTTCGAAGACATGGTGACCGTCATCAAGCAGTGCCCGAAAGAACGCCAAACCCTGCTGTTCTCGGCCACCTACCCCGAGGGCATCGAGAAGCTGAGCCAGCAGTTCATGCGCACGCCCAAGAGCATCACCGTGCAGGCGCAGCACGCCACGACCAAAATTTCGCAGCGCTGGTACCAGGTGGAAAAGTCCGAGCGCCTAACTACGGTGGGCAAGTTGCTAAACCACTTCCGCCCCGAGAGTGCGCTGGCCTTCTGCAACACCAAGGCCCGGTGCCGCGAACTGGTGGACGCGCTGCAGGCCGAGGGCTTCAGCGCGCTGGCGCTGTACGGCGAGCTGGAGCAACGTGAGCGCGACCAGGTGCTGGTGCAGTTTGCCAACCGCAGCTGCAGCGTGCTGGTGGCCACCGACGTGGCCGCGCGCGGGTTGGACATCGCCGACCTGGCTGCCGTCATCAACGTGGACGTAACACCCGACTCCGAGGTGCACATCCACCGCATCGGCCGCACCGGCCGCGCGGGTGCGGAAGGTTTGGCGCTGAACCTGGCGTCGATGAACGAGATGGGCTTCGTCGGCAAGATCGAAGTGCTGCAGGGCCGCGAATCCGAGTGGCACAAGCTGGACGAGCTGACACCCACCAGCAAGGAACCGCTGCGCCCGCCGATGATGACGCTGCAGATCACTGGCGGCCGCAAGGAAAAGATCCGCGCTGGCGACGTGCTGGGCGCGCTGACCGGTGACGCCGGCTACACCCGTGAACAGATCGGCAAGATCAATGTGAACGAATACTCCACCTACGTGGCGGTAGACCGCCGCATCGCCCATGAGGCCGAGCGCAAGCTGAACGCCGGCAAGATCAAGGGCAAGAGTGTGCGGGTGCGGCTGCTGACGGAGCAGAGCGATCTATAAGAAATGAGCCGCTGGCGCAGGTACTACCTGCGCTGTCAGCTATTATTTTTGCAGCACGCCGGGGCGCAGCATTTCCACGTGCGGAATGTCGTCTTCCAGGTACATCTCGCCCACAGCCTCAAATCCAAAGCTTTGGTAGAACTTCAGCAGGTACTGCTGGGCGCTGATGCGATTGGCTTGCCCAGGCCAGGTCTGGTCGCAGCGCCGCAAGGCCTCGCTCAGCAACTGCTGGCCTAGGCCCTGGCCGCGAAAGGCCGGCGCGGTAAGCACCCGGCCCAGCGAAGGTTCGGGGTATTTGCTGCCAGGGTCGGTCACGCGCAGATAAGCCGCCAGATCGTCGCCCGCCCAGGCCAGCAGGTGCCAGCACTGCAGGTCGTAGGCATCGGTGTCCTGGTAGACGCAGTTCTGCTCCACCACAAACACCGCATCACGCAGCAGCTTGGCGGCGTGGAAGTCGCGGGCGCGCAGGTCGTCCATGCGCGCCCACTGGAAGCGCAGAGGCGTCATGCCTGTGCGTTTTGCAGAGCGGCGATACGCGCCTCAATCGGCGGGTGGGTGGAAAACAGCTGGCCTATGCTGCCGGCAATACCGAAGGCGGCCACGCTCTTGGGCAGTTCTGCCGTGTGCAGGCCGCCCAGGCGCGCCAGGGCGTTGATCATGGGCTGGCGGCGCCCCATCAGCTGGGCGGCACCGGCATCGGCGCGGAATTCGCGGTGGCGCGAGAACCAGGCCACCACCATGGAGGCGGCAAAGCCGAGCACGATGTCCAGCACGATGGTGCTGATGTAGTAGCCAATGCCGGGGCCGCTGTTGCGGTCGTCACCCTTGCGCAGGAAGCTGTCTACCGCGTAGCCGATGACGCGGCTCAGGAACACCACAAAGGTGTTCATCACGCCCTGGATCAGGGTCATGGTGACCATGTCGCCATTCGCCACGTGGGCGATCTCGTGGCCCAGCACGGCTTCGATTTCTTCGTGCGTCATGCTTTGCAGCAGGCCGGTGGAGACGGCCACCAGGGCCGAGTTCTTGAACGCGCCGGTGGCGAAGGCATTCGGCGCGCCTTCAAAAATACCGACCTCGGGCATGCCAATCTGGGCCTTGTCGGCCAGGCGGCGCACAGTGTCCACAATCCAGGCCTCGTCGGCGTTCTGTGGCTGCTCGATCACATGCACGCCCGAGCTCCACTTAGCCATGGGCTTGCTCATCAGCAGCGAAATGATGGCGCCGCCAAAGCCCATTACCAGCGCGAAGCCGAGCAAGGAGCCCAGGTTCAGGCCGTTGGCCGTCAGGTAACGGTTCACCCCCAGCAGGCTGGCCACGATGCCCAGCACCGTGACCACCAAGACATTGGTAAGAATGAACAGAAGAATGCGTTTCATAGTTTTTCCCGTGGAATGACTGGGGTTTAGATGGGGTTTCGTGAAAGAAGTTCAAGCCACACAGCGCGGAGGACGGAACACCTGGGCATCGTCATAAAACTCCGACTGGGTGTTTTCAGACCACCAACCCGGCACGCCCAGGACTGGCAAGGGCAGGAACGGCTTGCAGGCCAGACCCGAGGCACTCAGTTGGGCCGCCACCTGCGCGTCCACGTCCGCTATTGAATGTATAGCTACCGGCGCGCAGTATATGTGCGCCACCATGGGTTTTCTAGGCTTAACCAGCTTCTCCATGAGGGCATGGCCGAACATCAGCAGTTGGGCCTGACCCCACAGCGGACGCAGGGTGACGAACAAGCGCTGCCAATCGCGGGTCCGCAGCGCCTCCCATAGCGCGGGCGGCGCGATGAGGAAGGCGCCGTTCTCGTCCAGCACCGTCAACGCGTCGCGCACCGGGCCGCGCAAGGGCTTGACGCCTGCCGCGGCAATCTCGGCCGCCTGCAGCTGGTTCAGCCGGGTCTTGGTCTGCGGGAAATGCAGCCAGCATAAGCCGTTGAAGAAATCGTGCAGGTTGTCGCGCGTGGGCACGGTGCGGGTGCGGAAGATAAAGGCCTCATAGGCCTCGCCGGGCGGCAAGGCGCTTTGCGGCACAAAGCCTACCGGCGCCGGGCCGGCCGCGTGCAAGGCAGCGGCCACGCTCGCCCCCTGCTGCCAGGCTTGGCCAGCAGGTTCGCCCAGCGCGCGCAGAGGCTGCAGCCAGGGCTGAGCCCAATCCACCCCCTCCGTTTCACTGTTTGTATCTTGCATACAGAACCTTAGTCCCTCATAAAAACTACAATGCATTCTTGTGCCATCCGCACGCCAGAAGGAACCCGAACCATGGCCCAAAAATTTGACATCGAGATGCCCAAGTCGCTCACGGAAATCGTGGCCCAGCGTGTGCGGCAGGCGATTATTGACGGTGAATTTGCACTGGGCCAGATGATCTCGGAGGAAACACTGGCCGAGTCATTTGGCGTGAGCCGTACACCGGTGCGCGATGCTCTGACGCTACTGCAAAGCACCGGCCTGGTGGTGATCCGCTCCAAGCGCGGCAGCTTTGTATTCCAGCCAGACGAGGCCGATGTGCAGGCGATCTGCGACTTCCGCGCCATGCTGGAGCTGCACGGCGCCATGCTGTCGCGCGCGCTGCGTCGCGAGGCCACGTTGACCACGCTGCAAGGCATTTACCAGCAGATGCAGGACGCGATTGCCGCGGACGACGATGTGACTTATGGGCATTGCGACTCGGCCTTCCACGAAGCGCTGTTTGCCCACTGCGGCAACCCCTATGTGGTGAACTCCTACGCCCTGGTGTCGGGCAAGATCGCGGCGCTGCGCACGCATATGTCCAAGCAGTATTCAGACGCCCGCAGCGTGTCCATGGACGAGCACGCGCAGATCATCCGCTGCGTAGACGCAGGCGACTTCGAGCAATTGAAGCAATTGCTGAATCTGCACGTGGGCCGCACAGTGGACGCCTTCCGCCTGGCCAGTGCCAGCGCGCTGTTGGAAGCCAGTGCGCTATTGCCCAAGCTGCGCCCCAGCGCCTGAACCACCGCGTCACCAGAAGCGCCCCCATGCATCCCACCCTCCGACTTCAGCAGTTGCTACAGAGCGGCAAGATCGTCATGGCGCCCGGCGCGCCCGACGCCATCACTGCCCGGCTGGTGCAAAAGGCCGGCTTCCCCGCCGTCTACATGACCGGCTTTGGCGCCACCGCCAGCCGCCTCGGCACGCCGGACATCGGCCTGCTGAGCCAGACCGAGATGACCAGCCACGCGCGCGACATGGCGCGGGTGGTCGACATCCCCATCATTGCCGACGCCGACACTGGCTACGGCGGTCCGTCCAACATCCAGCGTACGGTGCGCGAATACATCCAGGCCGGCGTGGCCGCCATCCATCTGGAAGACCAGGTGGCACCCAAGCGCTGCGGCCAGATGGCCGGCATCCGCCTGATGGATGCGCAGGAAAACGCGCTGCGCTTGCAGTGCGCCATCGAAGCCCGGGGCAGCGACCCGCTGCTGATGATCGGCCGCACCGACGCCCTGCCCGCCATGGGCCTGGAGGAAGCCATACGCCGCGCCCATCTGTACCAGGCCGCAGGCGTGGACCTGGTGTTCGTCGATGGCATCAAGAAGATCGCCGAGGTAGAAGCGATTGCCAAGGCTGTGCCGGGGCCCAAGGTGGTGTCCATCGTCGATGGCAATGAGACCACAGCGCTAACCGCGCGGGACCTGCAGGACATGGGCTTCTCCGTGGTGTTCTACGCAGTAACAGCTCTATTCACCGCAGTGAAAGCCGTGTCCGATGCGCTGGCCGAGCTACAGCGTGCCGGCACACCACGCGGCAGCGCAGGCGGCATGGTCAGCTACGCCGAATTCAGCAGCCTGGTAGACCTGGATTTCCACAAAGACTTAGATGACCGCTTTGGAGCCTGACATGACCACACCCGCCTGCCGCTACTGCACCGCCACCCTGGCGGAACTAGACAGCCTGATGGTCCATATCCGCGACCTGGAGCATTCACGCGTGTTCCTGCTACGCGACCAGACGCACCGGGGCCGCTGCATCGTGCTGCTGAAACAGCATGCGCGGGAATTGTTCGAGCTCGCGCCCCAGGTTTTGGGCGGCTTCATGCAGGAGGTGGCGCAGGTGGCCGCCGCCATCACCCAGCTAGGCCACTGCGACAAGGTGAACTACGCCATTTACGGTGACCTGAACGAACACATCCACATGCACCTGGTGCCCAAGACCCGCAACGGGCCCAACTGGGGCCAGGCCTTTGTGCTGACGCAAGACAGACCGGTAGCACTGCCCGACGCCGACTTCCAGGCCACGCTACAAAAACTGCAGCTGCTACTGCAGTAAATACCTGCGTTAGCGGCCGATTTAACCCTTGCCCAGCGGCGGCAAGACGTCCTTCACCACGGGCTTACCACCCTTGATTTCGATGATGAAGCTTTCGCGGTCGATGTCGCCCTTGTCGTCAAAGGTCACGTCCATCAGCACGCCGGGCTCGTCCGCCACCTTGATGGTCATGCCGTGCAGCTGTTTGGCCACGGCCACGCGGTCGAACTTGCCGACCTTCTGGATCGCGGCCTTGAGCATGTAGACGCCCTGGTAGCCTTTGATGCCGTTGTGGTCGGGCACGAAGTTATAGGCCTTGACGAACTTGTCGCGCACCATCTTGATCCCGGCAATCGGCGCATCGGCCGACATCTCGGTATGGCCCACCACGCCATTGGCGGCGTCACCGGCCAAGTCGATCACCTTCTGGCCCAGCAGGGTGACATCACCGACGATGGGCTTGTCCCAGCCCTGCTTACGCAACTCGCGCACCGCGCGGGCCGACTCTTCTTCGTTCAGGTAGACGAACACCGCGTCGGCATTGGCCTGCTTGGTGCGCACCACGGCGGCAGAGAAGTCCACCTGGCCGGCTTCAGTGGAAACATCGGCCACCACGTCCACGCCGTAGGTTTTGAGCGCGCTGGTGATGGCGTCGCGGCCGGGTTTGCCGAAGTCGCTGTTCACAAAAATCACCGCCACCTTCTTCACCTTCAGGTTCTGCGCAATGTAGCGCGCCGCCTTGGGCATGGAGTTGGTCTGCGTCAGGCCGGTGCGGAAGATGTAGGGGCTGCCTTGCTGGGTTACCAGGGCTCCGGCGGCCGCAGTGAAATTGGGCACCTCAGCGCGCCGCGTCTCGGTCTGGCTGACCAGGATAGAACCGGTGAACACCGGGCCGAAGATGGCAAACGCGCCGTCATCAATCGCCCGCACCACCAGGCCCTTGGCCACGCCAGGGTTGGTCTGGGTGTCCATATTCGTGACCTCGATCTTGCGGCCCAGGATGCCGCCTGCGGCATTGATGTCCTTCACAGCCAGCTCTATGCCCGACTTGAACATGGTGCCCGCCGTGGCCCCAGCCCCGGACAACTCCACCACATTGAAGATTTTGATGGCCTCGCCCTGGGCCCACAGCGGCGCGCTGCTGCACAAGGCGCTGGCGCCAACGGCGGTAATGAGGGTTCTGCGCTGAATGCTCATTTTTTGTCTCCTGGATCGGTCAATGTCCTGCTGAGGACTATATGCAGCTGCCGTGGTAACCGGCTATTTTCTGCGCCTGAATATTAATGTACAGTATCCAGAACCTTACATACATCAGTTTTTTTGCACTCCTATGACCTCCTCTACCGCCGCCGAACTTGCCCTTCAGGACCTGCGCCAACAGCTGGGTTCCGCCGTTTTTCTGGCCGACGAGGTGCCCGCCCGTAACCGCAATGACTACAGCGGCCTGCCGCCCACCACGCCGTTGGCCATGGTACGCCCGGCCGATACCGAAGGCGTAGCCACGGCCCTGCGCATCTGCCACGCGCACAGTATTGCCGTGGTACCCCAGGGTGGCCTGACCGGCCTGTGCGGCGGCGCCCGCGCGCTGGACGACGAGATCGCCTTGTCGCTGGAGCGCCTGGTGGGGATTGAAGAAATTGACTCCGCCTCGGCCACCATGACCGTGCTGGCCGGCACGCCGCTGGAGGTGGTGCAGCAGGCAGCAGCAGCAGCCGGCTTCTTCTGCCCGCTGGACTTGGGCGCGCGCGGCTCGTGTGCGATTGGCGGCAACCTGTCCACCAATGCCGGCGGCAACCGCGTCATCCGCTATGGCATGGCGCGCGACATGGTGCTGGGACTGGAGGCAGTGCTGGCCGACGGCACAGTGGTCAGCAGCCTGAACAAAATGATCAAGAACAACGCGGGTTTTGACCTGAAGCACATCTTCATCGGCAGCGAAGGCACGCTGGGCATCATCACGCGCGTGGTGTTACGCCTGTTTCCCAAGCCCTCCTCCACCATGGTGGCGCTGTGTGCGGCCGAGGACTACGGCACAGTGCTGAAGCTGCTGACCGCGGCGCGCAACGGCCTGGGCCCGATGCTGTCGGCCTTCGAGGTGATGTGGCCCGACTACTGGGATATGGCCACGCAAAAAGTGCGCGGCGTGCGCAACCCCTTCGCCGCCGATGGCCGCCGCTACGGCGCTTATGTGCTGGTGGAGGCCCTGGGCACCGATCCGGCGCGCGACGGCCCCAACTTCGAAGCCTGGCTGGCCCAGTTGCTGGAAGACGGTACCGTTCCCAACGCCGTGGTGTCGCAGTCGCTGGCCGATGAAAAAGCCTTCTGGGGCGTGCGCGACGCCTGTGCCGAATTCCACCAGCTCTGGCCCGGCCACCTGGCTTACGACATCGGCCTGCCGGTGGTGAACATGGACGAATACGCCGTGCGTTGCAAGGCCGCCCTCAGCGCCCAGCTACCGGGCTGCGAGGCCGTGTTCTACGGCCACATCGGCGACGGCAATGTGCACATCGTGGCCTACCAAAGCGGCGTGGCCGCCCAGCCCAAGGACGCAGCAGATGAAATCATCTACGGCCTGGTGCGCGAATACGGCGGCACGGTGTCGGCCGAGCACGGCATTGGTACCATGAAGCGCCGCTGGCTAGCCCATGCGCGCTCGCCCGAGCAGATTGCCCTGATGCGCACGCTCAAAGCCGCACTGGACCCGAAGAACATTCTGAATCCAGGCAAGGTAATTTAAGCCGACTTAGAGCAGACGCCAGGGCAGCGCTTCACCCGAACGCAGCGGCTTGAGCTGGGCTTCACCGAAGGGGAAGCTCTCGGGCGGGGTCCAGCTTTCCTTCACCAAGGTAATGGTGCCCTGGTTACGCGGCAGGCTGTAGAAGTCCGGACCGTTGAAGCTGGCAAAGGCTTCCAACTTGTCCAGCGCACCGGCGTTGTCGAAGGCTTCGGCATACAGCTCCATCGCCGCATGGGAGGTATAGCAGCCGGCGCAGCCGCTGGCATGCTCTTTCAGGTGCGCGGCGTGTGGTGCGCTGTCCGTTCCCAGGAAGAACTTGTGGCTGCCGCAGGTAGCCGCCTCGACCAATGCCACACGGTGGGTTTCGCGCTTCAGCACCGGCAGGCAGTAGTAGTGAGGGCGGATGCCACCGATGAAGATGGCATTGCGGTTGTACAGCAGGTGGTGGGCCGTGATGGTGGCAGCCGTGAACTGGTCGGCAGCTTGCACGTACTGCGCAGCCTCTTTGGTCGTGATGTGCTCGAAGACGATCTTCAGCTCGGGGAAGTCGCGGCGCAGCGGGATCATTTGGCGGTCGATGAACACGGCCTCGCGGTCAAACAGGTCGATGTCGGCGTTGGTCACTTCGCCATGCACCAGCAGCAGCATGCCGGCGCGCTGCATGGCTTCCAGCGTCTTGTAGATCTTGCGCAAGTCGGTCACGCCGGCGTCGCTATTGGTGGTGGCGCCAGCGGGGTACAGCTTGGCGGCGACCACACCAGCGTCTTTGGCGCGGGCAATCTCGTCGGGTGACAGGCTGTCCGTCAGGTACAGCGACATCAGGGGCTCGAAACTTACGCCTGCAGGCACGGCGGCCAGAATGCGCTCTTTGTAGGCCAGCGCCTGGGCGGTACTGGTGACCGGCGGGCGCAGGTTCGGCATGATCAGGGCGCGGCCAAACTGGGCGGCTGCGTGCGGCACAACGGTGTGCAGCGCGGCGCCGTCGCGCACATGCAAATGCCAGTCGTCTGGCCGGGTCAGGGTAATGGTGGAGGCGGTGGTCATGCCCCAGATTGTCGCTGAAGCCGCCCCCGCCGGTATCAGCCCTGGCTGGGCCCCGACAGGCTGAGGCCGGTGCTGCCGCCATAGCCACCGGCGACCGGTACCTTGCCATTGCGCTCCAGCTTGAAGGTGCTGACGGCTGCGGCCAGCTGCACCGCATGGCCATTCATGGTGTCTGCGGCAGCAGCGCTTTGCTCAACCAAGGCCGAGTTCTGCTGCGTCATCTGGTCCAGCGCGGCAATGGCGGAGTTGATCTGGCCAATGCCCCGGCTTTGCTCGGTGGCCGCAGCCGTGATTTCGCTGAGGGTATCAGTCACACGCTGCACCGAGCTAACGATTTCACCCATGGTGGCGCCCGCATCGGCGACCAGACGCGTGCCTTTTTCGACCCGCTCGACGCTGGCGCCGATCAAGATCTTGATCTCCTTGGCGGCCTGGGCCGACCGGCCGGCCAGGCTACGTACCTCGCTGGCCACCACGGCAAAGCCACGGCCCTGCTCGCCGGCACGTGCAGCTTCCACTGCAGCGTTCAAGGCCAGGATATTGGTCTGGAAAGCTATGCCGTCGATGACGGTGATGATGTCTGCAATCTTCTTGGAGCTGCCGTTGATGTCGTCCATGGTGGTCACCACTTCCGACACTACCGCGCCGCCGCGCGCAGCCACCTGCGCGGCCGACATTGCCAGCTGGTTAGCTTGCTGGGCAGCGTCTGCGCTGTGCGAAACGATACCGGTCAGGTTGTCCATGGCATGCGCGGTCTGCTGCAGATTGGATGCGGTTTGCTCGGTACGCTGGCTTAGGTCCTGGTTGCCGGCAGCCACCTCGCTGCTGGCCACCTGAATGGAGTCCGCCGCCAGGCGGATGCCACCGACCAGGGATTTGAGTTTTTCCTGCATGGCGGAAATGGCCTGCAACACCCGGCCAGTCTCGTCAAAAATACGTACCTCGACCTGGGACGACAAGTCACCAGTGGCAATGCGTTCAGCCAGCACCACTGCGCGGTTCATGGGAGCGGTCAAAGTCGTTGTGATGTGCCAGGTAATGACACCTCCGGCCACCAGCGCAATCGCCACCAGCACGCCCTCCACGAGGAAGGCCTGCTTCTCCAAATCCTGCACCTCGGCGGCGGCAACCTCGGTCTGCTTACGCTGCAGCTCGATCAGCTCGGACACCTTAGCCCGCAGATCGGCTTCGGCCGGGCGCACCCGCTTCATCAAGGTCATCACTGCAGCCACGTTGTCGCCATCCATGGCCTGCTTCAACGCATCCCTGACTTCTGGAAAAGCTTTTTTGCTGATCTGGGAAATATCGGCGATCAAAGCCCGCTCCTGCTCGGACGCACCTGGCTGTGACAGCAACGCATTCAGCTCTTGCTCGGTCTTCAGATAGGTGGCTTCGGCAGTCTGGGCGGCCTTGAACTCGACATCCAGTTGCTTGGGGTCCAGCTCGGTGAACAAGGCCACCGAGCGGCTCTGTATAGCCATACTGCTGATCGAACCCATCAGCTGGTTGGCCAACTCGCTCTTGCGGTTATTGGTGTGGACGATCCTGTCCACATGGGCTCCCAAGAGGTGCATGGCATACATGCTGGTGGCGGCCACGGCCACCAGCAAAGCCAGTATGTTCACAAACCCCAGGGTAAGACGGCGGGCAATCGAGAGGGAGCGGGAGAGGTGGAATGCCATTGTGTACCCTGGAGGTGTGGTGGTCTGACTTAGTGCGCCAGGATCTTGTTCAAAAAGTCCTTGGTGCGCGGCTGGCGGTTTTCCGGATGGCTGAAGAACTCGTCTTTAGAGCAGTCTTCCAGGATCTTGCCACCCACGTCGATAAAGATCACGCGGCTGGCGACCTTGCGTGCAAAGCCCATTTCATGGGTTACGCACATCATGGTCATGCCTTCCTTGGCCAAGGTCACCATCACGTCCAGCACCTCGCCGACCATTTCGGGGTCAAGCGCAGAAGTGGGTTCATCAAACAACATGACCATCGGGTCCATGCTCAGCGCACGGGCAATCGCCACGCGCTGCTGCTGGCCGCCAGAGAGCTGACCAGGGAACTTGTCCTTATGCGCCATCAGGCCCACGCGGTCCAGCATCTTCAGGCCACGGACCTTGGCGTCGTCGGCAGAGCGGCCCAACACCTTGATTTGCGCGAGGGTCAGGTTTTCGGTTACCGACAGATGCGGGAACAGTTCGAAATGCTGGAACACCATGCCAACGCGGCTGCGCAGCTTGGGCAAATCTGTCTTGGGGTCGTGCAACGCAATGCCGTCCACAAAAATCTCGCCCTTCTGGAAGGGCTCCAGCGCGTTGACGGTTTTGATCAGCGTCGATTTGCCCGAGCCTGACGGACCGCACACCACCACCACATCGCCCTTTTTGATACTGACATTGCAGTTGTTCAGCACCTGAACCGGGCCATACCATTTGGAAACGTTTTTAATTTCAATCATGTTTTACTCCACGAATCTGTATCAGCGAATGATCGCAATCTTGAGCTGCAGCTTTTTAACGATATAGGACAGGCCAAAGCAAAGCAGGAAATACACCACCGCAGCCAGCAAGTAGGCTTCTTCCGGGCGTCCATAGAGCTTGCCGGCGGTCGTGAAGCCCTTAAGCAAATCGTAGGCACCAATGGCATAGACCAAGGATGTGTCCTGGAACAGGATGATGGTCTGCGTCAGCAGCACCGGCAGCATGTTGCGAAATGCCTGGGGCAGTATCACCAGCTTCATGTTCTGCCCGTAGGTCATGCCCAAGGCCTGGCCGGCATGCACCTGGCCACGCGGGATGGACTGGATACCGGCGCGCATGATCTCGCTAAAGTAGGCCGCTTCAAATGCAATGAAAGTGATGGCGGCAGAATATTCCGACCGGTAGTTAGCCCCGTCGGGCAGATACGAATAAAAGCTGCTAGGCACCAGCAGGAAGAACCACAGAATCACCATCACCAGCGGGATGGAGCGCATCACGTTGACGTAGACAGTGGCCGGCCACATCAGCAACTTGGCGCCCGACAGCCGCATCAAAGCCAGCACCGTGCCCAGCAAAATGCCGCCGATCGTGGCAATCACCGTCAATTCAATACTGAAGAGAAACCCCTTCTGGACGAACTTGCTGATGATCTCCCAGCTGAAAAACGAAAGGTCTAGTCCGCCCATATCAATGTCCCCCTCCGGTACCGCCGGCTACGATAAAGCCGGGGATCGCCATTTTTTTCTCAACAAAACCCATCACGCGATTCACGGCAAAGGCCGAAACCGCATACAACAAGGTCACGCCCAGATACACCTCAATACCGCGAGAGGTTTCTTCCTGGGCTTGCATGGCAAACATGGTGAGCTCAGAAATCGATACCGCAAACGCCACGGACGAGTTTTTCAACAGGTTCATGGACTCGCTGGTCAGCGGCGGGAAGATGATGCGAAACGCCATCGGCAAAATCACATAGCGATAGGTCTGGAAAGTAGAAAAACCCATGGCCATGCCCGCATAGCGCTGCCCCTTGGGCAGAGCCTGGATGCCCGCACGGACCTGCTCGGCAATACGCGCCGAGGTAAAGAAGCCCAGCGACACAACGACCAGCGCAAAGCCCGGTACCTTTTGCATCGCAGGAAAAATCTTGGGCACCACAAAGTACCAAATAAAAATTTGCACCAGCAGCGGAATATTGCGGAACAGCTCCACCCACAGATTGGCGAAACGCACGAGCCAAGGACTGTTGGGCAAGGTCCGCAGAGTTCCCATCAAGGCCCCGACCACCATGGACACTACCCAGGAACAACCGGCCACGGCCAAGGTCCAGCGCCAAGCCTCCATCATCCACTGCAGATAGGTACGCCCACTGCCGTCATCGTTGAGAAATATCTGCCAATCCAAACCCATAACGCTCTCCTCCAAAAATATGCCGCTCAGATGGGTTGCGGCCATGGCGCAGCCCTTTGGCAAACAAAAACCCCGCCCCTATAAAAAAGGGGGGCGGGGTTTGGTTTACCTACTTACTTATTTTTTTGCGTAGTCTTCGGCAGGCTTATCGTTCAGATTTGCCCAGGCAGCCTTGGTCGCATCGCTGGCAGGCAGCCCCACCTTGGTGTTCTTCGGAGGAATGGGCTGCATGAACCACTTGTCATACAGTTTTGCCATTTCGCCCGACTTGACCATGCCAGCAATCGTGTCGTCTGCCAGCTTCTTGAACGCAGGGTCATCCTTGCGCAGCATGATGCCAATAGGCTCAACGCTCAGCACTTCGCCAACAATCTTGTAATCCGCAGGCGACTTGGAGGTGGCGATGTTACCGGCCAGAATCTGGCCGTCCATCACGAACGCGTCGGCACGGCCGGATTCCAGCAGCAAGAAGCTGTCGGCGTGGTCCTTGCCAAAAACTTCCTTGAAGTCCACACCATTGGCGCGCTCATGCTTGCGCAGCAGCTGAACCGAAGTTGTTCCGGTGGTAGTCGCTACGCTCTTGCCATTCAACTGGGCGATCGAGGTAATGCCGGAATTGGCCTTGGTGGCAATACGCACTTCTTCCACATACACGGTATTGGCAAACGACACGTCTTTTTGGCGTGTGGCGTTGTTGGTGGTGGAGCCGCACTCAATATCCACCGTGCCGTTTTGCACCAGTGGAATACGGTTTTGCGAAGTCACCAGCTGGTACTTGGTTTCCAGCTTCTTGCCTGCTGCCTTTTCCAGATTGGCGATGATGTGCTGGCACACTTCGACGTGGAAGCCGGCAAACTTACCATCACCCAGGGTGTAGGACAGCGCGCCAGACGAATCACGCACACCCATCGTCACCACGCCCGATGCCTTGACCTTGCCAATGGTGTCCGAGGCTTGCGCAAAAGCGCCGCCTACTGCCAAAGCGGATACAGCCAAAGCCAACAAATGCTTCTTCATGAAAAACTCCTGGATAAAAGTAAGAACTACACAACGCAAATTTTAGGGACTACGCTCCGCGGGATAACCCTTGCGCCCGCATTTGGTGCACATCATGTGCGCACAAATACACATTTCACACTATGCAGACTCTGTGCCTGCCATCATGCAACTACCGCATAACTTACTCCGGTTTGGACACCAAGGACTGGAAAATGGTGGCCAACTGAGGACTCATGGGTAGATTGATGCCGGGCCCAGATGGCAAAGGACGCAGAAACCAGCGGGTATACAGCCGCTCCAGATCTCCCTCTTCCGCCTGGCGGCGAAAACTTTGCTCCACCAGCTGCGCCAACGCAGCGTCGTCCTTGCGGAACATGATGCCGTAGGGGTCATAGGATAAAAACTCGCCCACCACCGCAAACTCGGCCTGGGCCTTGTTCTGCGCCAGCAGGCCGTAAAGCAGGACATCATCGGTAGCGAACGCATCCACCTTGCCCGCCTTGAGCTCGGCAAACGACTCAGCATGGTCACGCGCCACCACCAGTTGCAGCCCAAGCTTGAACTTGTCCGACAGGGCGCGCATGGTTTTCTCATTCGTGGTGCCCTCGGACACCACGACGCGCTTACCGACCAGGTCACGGAACGAACGCAACGCAGACTCTTTGCGGACCATCAACTTGGTGCCGGACACAAAGGTGACGGGAGAGAACGCCACCTGCTTTTCGCGCTCCACGTTATGGGTGGTGGAGCCGCACTCCAAATCCACCTGCCCCGAGCTCACCGCCTGCATGCGCGACTCGGCCGTCACCGGCTGCCAGCGCAGTACCAGCTCGCGGCCCAGCTCATCCTCCATGGAGGCCACCAGGGCACGGCAGATATCGATGGCGTAGCCTATGGGCTCCCCCCGGACTGACAGATAGGAAAAAGGCACCGACGAAGCCCGGTAGCCTATGGTCACAGCCCCGGTATCCCAGGCCTTTTTCAAGGTCCCGGTCAGCGCCTGGGCATGGCCGGCGCTGGCCATCAGGACTGCCACTGCGCCGGTCAGCAGGCATTGAGTCCACTTAAACGGCATGCTGTGCACCTTTACTGGCTGACGACCCGGACGGTCGCTGCATCCATGGCGCGGGCATTCATTTCAGCCGCCTCCTCTGGCAGCAACTCTTTTTCCCACTTTGCAACGACGGCAGTGGCGATGGAATTGCCCACCGCATTGGTGGCCGAACGCCCCATGTCCAGGAAGGTATCCACGCCCAGAATCAGCAATAAACCTGCCTCAGGAATATGGAACTGGTTCAGCGTAGCCGCAATCACCACCAGGGAGGCACGTGGCACGCCAGCCATGCCCTTGGAGGTCATCATCAAAATCAGCAGCATGGTGATCTGCGTGGACAGCGGCAGATGGATGTCATAGGCCTGGGCAATGAATAGCGTGGCAAAGGTGCAGTACATCATGGAGCCGTCCAGGTTGAACGAATATCCCATGGGCATCACAAAGCTGGAAATCTTGCGCTTCACGCCGAAACGGTCCAGCGCATCCAGAATCTTGGGGTAGGCGGCTTCCGAACTGGCGGTAGCAAACGACAGCAAAAACGCCTCCTTGATCAGCACCAACAGCTTGAACACGCGCGGCCCCAGAAAGGCAAAGCCTGCCAGTATCAACACGCCCCACAGCAGGAACAGGCCCAGATAGAAGTCGCCCATGAAGACCGCGAACTTCAGCAAAATCTCCAGCCCGTTCACAGAAACTGTAGCAGCCATCGCAGCCAGCACGGCCAGTGGCGCCAGTTTCATCACATAACCGGTAATCTTCAGCATGACGTGCGAAAGCTCGTCGATGGCCGTCACCAGCACCTTGGCCTTGTCGCCCAATGCGGCCATGGCCACGCCGAAGAACATCGAGAACACCACGATCTGCAGAATTTCGTTATTCGCCATGGCTTCGGCAAAAGACTTGGGCACCAGATGGCTGACAAAGTCCTTGAGGGTAAATTTGGAGGTAGCCAAGCCGGCAGACGCACCAATGTCGGGCAAGGGCAGACCCAGGTTTTTGCCGGGCTCCAGCAGATTGGCCATCACCAATCCCAGCACCAGCGAAATCAACGACGCGGTCACAAACCAGCCCAGGGCCTTGCCGAACACCCGGCCTACCGCCGACGCATCGCCCATGTGGGCGATGCCCACCACCAGCGTAGAAAACACCAGCGGCGCAATCAGCATCTTGATCAGACGCAGAAAGATGTCCGACATGATGGAGATGTAGCCTGCAATCTCGCTGGCGGCCTTCTTGTCGGGGAAGTTGAGAAACACCACGTAGCCGATCAGGATGCCCAGCAGCATGGCTAAAAGTATGGTGACTGCCGGAGGCATTTTGCGTTTCATATGTCTTCCTATTTCTGTACATCGGACCCGCGGCGGAAGCTCATGCCCCGCACGGGCCGTGGTGATCCATGGCGCGGATGGCCAGCAAGTCCAGGGCTAACATCCGCCGCCCCCCGGCACAAGCACACCGCCCGTCCAAGCGCCATACCGCCCAAAAACCTCCATGCAATGCGGCTATCCGCAGTGTGCAAGTCTCCAGGCTTCATGAAGGTGGCGAACTGTAAATGTCTGTTTCGCCAAACACCAATGCTGATTGCGCGCCGCCATATGCAAACTTTTCATAGTCCGCCGAGTGCGCTGATTCCAGCATTTGGACCACCGACGCATGAACGCCAACGGCCGGCTTACTTCGCAGTTTTTTGGGATGCCAGGTAGGTCCACAAGGCCTGGGCGGTACCCTTGGCCGCCGTGGGGCCACTGGGCTTTTCGCGGTAGGCCCGCACATCCATGGTCATCTCCAGCCCGGTCAAACCGGGTGGCGCAGCACTCACCAGTTTGCGTGTTCGCAACTCTTTCTTGACAGCACTGTAGGGCAAAAACGCAATGCCGTGGCCCTCCAGGGCCATGGCCTTCAGGCCCTCTGCCATGTCGGTCTCATACACCCGGTCCAAGTGGATGGGCGTGGCCGACTGCTTCAAAATCATGTCCACCGTCTGGCCCAGATAGGCGCCCGGCGCGTAGCCCAGGTAGGGCAGCAGTTGCCCTGGGCGACCCGGCAGCTGGAACAACGGCGCGCCCTCGGAATCCGCCTTGACGTAGGGCGCAATCACCTCCTGCCCCAGGCTCACCATCTCATAGCGATCGGCGGCCAGCTGAAAGGGCTGGGAACTGTGGTGGTAGGCAATCAACAGGTCGCAGCTACCTTCCACCAGACGCATCACCGCGTCGTGCACATTCAGGGCAATCAGACGGCTTTTGATCGGTCCAAACTTTTCGCGCAGCAAAGACACCCAGGCCGGGAAGAAGGTGAACGCCAGGGTATGCGGCACGGCAAACTCGATCACGTCCTGCCCGGCCGAATGGTGGCCCCGCAGCATGGCGCGTGTACTTTGCAGCGCCTGCAACATCTCCAGCGATTGCGCGTAAAGGGTTTCGCCGGCGGGCGTGAGCCGCGTCGGGTACGAGCTGCGGTCCACCAGGTCGGTACCGGCCCAGCCCTCCAGCGCCTGGATGCGGCGCGAGAACGCCGGCTGGGTCACGTGCCGCAACTGGGCGGAGCGGCTGAAGCTGCGGGTTTCAGCCAAGCTGATGAAATCTTCTAGCCATTTGGTTTCCATGGCCAGATTATGGCCGCAGCCCCGAAACCCACACGCCAATCCTAAATCGGGGAAACCACGGCCTGCCCCGCGAAGTGCCGGGTCGCGTTCTCAATGAAGCGCTGCACCGATGCCTCAATGGCCTGGGGCGACCAGCCCCCCAGGTGCGGCGTCAGCACCAGATTGTCGAAGCCCAGCAGCTCTGCGGGCGGCAGGGGCTCGCTCTCGTACACATCCAGGCCGGCACCGGCGATCTGGCCGCTGCGCAAGGCTTCGGCCAGCGCAGCGGTATCCACCACGCTACCGCGTGCCACGTTCACCAGATAGCCTCCAGCCCCCAGTGCAGCCAGCACCTCGGCATTCACCAGATGGCGCGTCGCCGGCCCACCGGGCGTGGCCACCACCAGAAAGTCGGCCCATGCAGCCAAAGACAGCAGATCAGCAAAGTAGCGGTGCGGTACCTGCTCTTGCTGCTTGCGGCCGTGGTAGCCAATCTGCATGCCGAAGCCCAGCGCCCGTTGGGCCACCTTGTGGCCAATGCCGCCCAGGCCGACGATACCCAGGCGGCGGTATGAAACGCTGGCCGGCAACGGCAAGGCATCGCGCCACAGGCCCTGGCGGCATTGTTGGTCCAGCTTGGGTACATTGCGCACCACGGCCAGCAGCAGGGCCATGGCGTGGTCGGCCACGCAGTCGTCATTGGTGCCGGCGCCGTTGGCCAGCACCAAGCCACGCGCCCTGGCGTGGGCCAGGTCGATATTTTCAAACCCCACACCCAGGGCGCAGACCAGTTGCAGCGCGGGCATGGCGTCCATTTCGGCTGCCGTCAGCCCTACGCTGCCAATGGTCAGCACCACCTGGATGGCCGGGCCATCGGCCGCTACATGGGCGGCCCGCAAATCCGCCGTGGGCGCGTAAATCAGGTCAAAGAATGGCGTGATCATGGCCTGGTGGACATCGGCCATGTAGTTCAAGACAAGCAGTTTGGGACGTAGTGATGGCATGGTCAGAACGGTCTATCCAATTGGTGGGCTCCACCATTTACTATTAAATTCATAGCTACCAGCGCAGGTAATATATGCGCTAGCGGCATATTTCCTCAAACCCTACTCAGCGCTTTGCTGCAGCGCCCACATGGCTGCATAGCGGCCATTGGCCAGCAACAGCTGGCTGTGCGTTCCACGCTCGATGATGCGGCCCGCGTCCATCACCAGGATCTCGTGCGCGTCCACAACAGTGGACAGGCGGTGGGCGATCACCAGCGTGGTCTTGTTGCGTGCGGCGGTTTGCAGCTCGGCCTGGATGGCACGCTCGTTGGCCGAATCCAAGGCCGAGGTGGCTTCGTCGAAGATCAGGATGGGCGGGTTCTTCAGCAGGGTGCGGGCAATGGCCACGCGCTGCTTCTCGCCTCCCGAAAGTTTCAGCCCACGTTCACCCACCATGGTGTCGTAACCCTTGGGCGTCGCGCTGATGAAGCCATGGATGCGCGCGGCCTGGGCGGCCGCTTCCACCTCGGCACGGCTGGCGCCGGGGCGGCCGTAGGCGATGTTGTATTCCACCGTGTCGTTGAACAGCACCGTGTCTTGCGGCACGATGCCTATGGCCTGACGCACGCTGGCCTGGGTCACGTTCTGGATGTTCTGCCCGGCAATCAGGATCTCGCCTTGCTGCACGTCGTAGAAGCGGAACAACAGGCGTGCCAGGGTGGACTTGCCCGAGCCCGAGGGCCCAACCACCGCCACCGTCTTGCCCGCTGGAATATGCAGGCTCACGTCCTGCAGAATCGGTCGCGCCGGCTCGTAGGCAAAGAACACATGCTCAAACCGCACATCGGGATGGCCGTCGTTTGCGTCCAGCTGTAGCGGCTGAGCGTCCGGGCGATCGGCAATTTCACGCTCTTTCTCCAGCAGGGCGAACATCTTTTCCAGGTCGGTCAGGCTTTGCTTGATCTCACGGTAGATCACGCCCAGAAAGCCCAGCGGGATGTAGAGCTGGATCATGAAGGCGTTGACCATCACCAGGTCGCCCAGCGTCATGCGACCGTCCACCACGCCCTGGGTTGCGCGCCAGAGCATGGCCACCAGGCTGGCCGCGATGATGAGCTGCTGGCCGGTATTGAGCAGGCTCAGCGTGGTCTGGCTCTTCACCGAGGCGCGGCGGTAGCGCTCCAGGTTTTCGTCGTAGCGCTTGGCCTCAAAGGCTTCGTTGTTGAAGTACTTGACGGTCTCGAAGTTCAGCAGCGAATCAATAGCGCGGCTTTGCGCATGCGAATCCAGCTCGTTCATGGTCTTGCGAAACTGGGTGCGCCACTCGGTCACCGTCACGGTAAACGCGATGTACACCACCAGGGCAATCAAGGTGATCCAGGCGAACCACACATCGAACTTCACGGCCAGCAGGGTCAGCACAAAGCCGACTTCGATCAGCGTGGGAATGATGCTGTAGAGCGAGTATGAGATCAGCGAGTTCACCGCCCGCGTCCCGCGTTCGATGTCGCGCGTCATGCCGCCGGTCTGGCGCTCCAGATGGAAGCGCAAGCTCAGAGCGTGCAGGTGCTGGAACACCTCCAGCGAAATGCGCCGCGCCGCGCCTGCCGTGGCCTTGGCAAACACCAGTTCGCGCAGCTCGGTAAACAAGGAGGTAGACAGGCGCAACAAGCCATAGCCCACCAGCAGTGCAGCCGGCACCGCCAGTACCAAGGTGGGAACCAGCGCCTGGGTCGGCATCCCCGCCACATGCCCCCCGGCGGGGCTCATGGCATCGACAAGCTTTTTCAGCAACAAGGGCACGCTGACGCTGGCGGCCTTGGCGGCAACCATGAAGCTCAGCGCGGCCACCACGCGCCATTTGTATTGCCACAGATAGGGAAACAGGCGACGCAGGGTATGCCAATCGGACTGCGTGGGCGCAGCAGCGGAATGGCCAGACATGACGGGAAGAGGGGCAATTTCGCCAGAGCGGCGCATCGGGGAGAATCTCACGTGTTATTACCAACCGATTGTCCCTGATGTCCGCACATTCCGACACGCATGTGGCTTTACCCTCCGATATGGAACTGGTACTGAAAGTAGTTCCCATGCCGAACAACTGCAATGCCAGCGGCGACATTTTTGGCGGCTGGGTCATGTCGCAAGTAGACCTGGCGGGATCGGTCATCCCCGCGCGCGTCGCGCAGGGACGGGTCGCAACCGTGGCCGTGAAGGAATTCGTATTCAAGCAGCCGGTACATCTGGGCGACATCCTGTCGCTGTATGCGGCCGCCACCCACATCGGGCGCACCTCGGTCACCGTGCGGGTCGAGGTGTATTCGGAGCGCCTGCACCGCCAGGGCCGCTACACCAAGGTCACCGAAGCCTCGCTCACCTACGTCGCCATTACCGAAGATGGCGAACCACGCCCCCTGCCCCCGCAAGACTAAGCAACTCTCCGGTACCTCCACCCATGCCTATTGCCCCCCACTCCGCCCTGGTCGAAGAATGGCGCACGCTGCAGAACAACCATGAGCAATACGAGCGAGGCGCCATGCTGCTGAAGCTGGCGGCCCTGGTGGCTTTTGCCACGGGCTATGTGCTGGCGCTGCCGTATGAACTGACGGCCGGCCTGGCCTTGCTGGTCTGGATACAGGAAAGCATCTACCGCACATCCCAGGCGCGCCTGGGTGCCCGCCTGGTGCGGGTGGAGCAATTGGTGCAGAGCGAGGCTCCGGCCAGCAACGCCTGCCAGCTGCATACCGAATGGCAGGCAAGCCGCCCCGGCACCACAGGGCTACTGGCCGAATATGCCAGCCATGCGCTGCGGCCTACAGTGGCTTTTCCGTATGCGGTTTTGCTGATTTTGGAGCTGGTGGGCTACCTGGGGTGATGGCTGGCGACAGCCACCAACCCATGGGCCTTTAGCCCGCGGCGGCCAGAATTTTGCGGATGGTCGCGGCCAGCTCCTCGGCCACAAACTTGCCGACGTAGGCGTCTGCCCCCACGCTCTTCACATGCACCTCGTTGGCCGAGCCAGACAGGGACGAATGGATGATGACCGGAATCGATTTGAGCCGCGAATCCTTTTTGATGTTGCGGGTCAAGGTAAAGCCGTCCATCTCGGGCATTTCCAGGTCGGTCAGCACAAGAGCAATCTTGTCCTGGATGGACTTGCCTTCTGCCTGCGCCGCCTCGGACAAAGCCTGGACCTTCTCCCAGGCCTCCTTGCCGGTCTTGCACATGATGTAGGGCACGCCCACAGCGGTCAGACCTTGCTCGACCAAGGTGCGCGCCAGTGGAGAATCGTCGGCGGCGATGACCACCGAGCCAGGGCGCAGATTGATCTTGGGCCCCACGCTGGCGGGGTCCACATCCGGCTCTTTGGGAGGCATCACGTTGCGCAGAATCTGCTCCACGTCCAGCACCTGGGCCAGACGGGTGTTGTCAATATCGCCGTCGAGACGGGCAATACTGGTGATCATGCCGCCCGCGGTATTGGACTCGGCCGACAGCACCTGGCCCCAGTCCAGGCGCACAATCTGGTCCACCTCTTCCACTGCAAACGCCTGGGTCGAGCGGGCGTATTCGGTCACCATCAGGATGTTCAGGCCATTCTTGGGCAGGCAGCCCACAGCACCGGCCAAGTCGATCACCGGAATCACCTGGCCCCGGATATTGGTCATGCCCAGCAGGTGCTTGGACGAGCCCGCCACGGCGGTAATCGTCGGCATCACCATGATTTCACGCACCTTGAACACGTTGATGCCAAACAGCTCGCGATTGGTCGAATGCGGTGCTTCACCGAGGCGGAACAGCAAAAGCTCAAATTTGTTGCTGCTGGTCAGGTTGGTACGTTCGTCAATCTCTTGCTGTACGGTCGCCATAGTTTTCCCCTTTAATGCGTGCCATTAGAACTGGATTTGGATTTTTTACAAGTTTTAACATGATCGCCCAAAATACAGTGCGAACCCCTACATACCTGTTCAATATTTTTTCGAAGCAGAAGACTGTAACAACATGCTCGGAGGCTTGTCGATAGCCATTAGAGCCTGAAAAACATCAGCCTGGCTTGCCGAGCAGGGCGTCCTTGAGCTTCCAGTCCGCCGGGCTGTTTCCCAGCCAGATACGCAGCAAAGCATTGAAAAACTCGGGCTCAGGAAAAACCTCACCCTGTTGCTTACCTTTGACGAACAACAGCGTACCCTCGCCCGGCGTCCACTCCAGCACAAAATTGTCGCCCGGCAGCAGCTTCTTTTGCTCTGCAAACACCTGACCCATGCGGAACAAGCTGGGCACCAGCTTGGACAATTCGCTGCGGCTAGTGTTGTCCTCCACGCCACGGGTGAACAGCTTGCCCAGCTCGTTAGCATCGATCTCGCGCAGCATGGTGATACTGACGCGTTTGGGCCCCGGCATGGCGAGCACGTCCTCGGGTGTACCGGCCTTCTTGCCCAGGTACAAGCCTGCGCTATAGACCTTGAAAACAGCCTTGTAGCGCACTCCCGCCCCATTCAGTTGCAGCGCCACGCCGCGCTGCTCCACGCTATCCGGGTAAGCCACGCCGGCCACGGTCACACCGTAGGCCGCCCCTGCCGCCCACAAGCCCAGCAAAATCGTGCCCAAGAAACGCCTCGCATGCATATGCAATCACCCTGTGTAAGCAGCCTGGGCCGCGACACCTGCATTCTCACCCCTGCAACGGCCAGCCCAGCCCGCGCGGCTCCTGACAAACCCTGAACTCGGGTCACCTAGGCGACCGGTGGCCAACGGTTTGCTACACTTTAGCCATGTCTATCCCATGCACGATCACTGCAGGTTGCCTCGGCCAGGGAGCCTGGTCTTGGCGTAAGCCAACTTCTGCGCGCACCTGATCTGCACGGCCCTGCCGTGCGCCCCGCGCCTCGCCCAGAGGCAATGCCTGATAGACCCAGCACACCGTGCTGACGCCCAGCCCCCAGCGGCTTGGCATTTCACATAAGGTGAATTTCGTGATTACCGAACTTGAATTCAAAAGCCTAGCCCAGGACGGGTACAACCGCATCCCCTTGATGCTGGAAGCCTTCGCCGACCTGGAAACCCCGCTCTCTCTCTACCTCAAACTGGCCTACACACGTAACGGTGGCGCCTACAGCTTTTTACTGGAATCCGTAGTTGGTGGCGAGCGTTTTGGCCGCTACAGCTTCATTGGCCTGCCGGCACGCAGCTTCCTGCGCGCCAGCGGCTTTGGTGCTGAAGCCCAAACCGAAGTCGTGCGTGACGGCGTGGTGGTAGAGACCCACAAGGGCAATCCGCTGGACTTCATCGAAATCTACCAGAAGCGCTTCAAGGTCGCGCTGCGCCCCGGCCTGCCACGCTTCTGCGGCGGCCTGGCTGGCTACTTCGGCTACGACGCAGTGCGCTACATCGAGAAAAAACTCGAAGCCACTTGCCCACCCGACACCCTGGGCTGCCCCGACATCATGCTGCTGCAGTGCGAAGAGCTGGCGGTGATCGACAACCTGTCGGGCAAGCTATACCTGATCGTCTATGCCGACCCCAGTCAGCCCGAGGCCTATGCCACGGCCAAGAAGCGTCTACGCGAACTCAAGGAACAGCTCAAATATTCGGTCAGCGCGCCCATCGTCAAGCCCACGCAAAGCCACCCCACCGAGCGCGAATTCGCCAAGGCCGACTACATTGCGGCCGTCGAACGCGCCAAGGAGCTGATCGCTGGCGGCGACTTCATGCAGGTGCAGATCGGCCAACGCATCAAGAAGCGCTATACCGAATCGCCGCTGTCGCTGTACCGCGCACTGCGGGCGCTGAACCCCTCGCCCTATATGTTTTTCTACCACATGGGTGACTTCCACGTAGTCGCCGCCTCGCCGGAAATCCTGGTGCGCCAGGAATCCATGCCCGGTGGCGAACAAAAAGTCACCATCCGCCCACTGGCCGGCACCCGCCCGCGCGGATCCTCGCCCGAGGCCGACAAAGCGGCAGAAGCCGAACTCATCGCCGACCCCAAGGAACGCGCCGAACACGTGATGCTGATCGACCTGGCACGCAACGACATCGGCCGCATCGCCAAGATCGGCAGCGTGAAGGTCACCGAGGCCTTTGCAGTGGAGCGCTACAGCCATGTGATGCACATCGTCAGCAATGTCGAAGGCACGCTGCTCGACGGCATGAGTGCCATCGATGTGCTCAAGGCCACCTTCCCCGCCGGCACGCTGACCGGCGCGCCCAAGGTGCATGCCATGGAGCTGATCGACCAGTTGGAGCCCACCAAGCGCGGCCTGTACGGCGGCGCCTGCGGCTACATCAGCTACGCCGGTGACATGGACGTGGCCATCACCATCCGCACCGGCATCATCAAGAACCAGACCCTGTTCGTGCAGGCCGCAGCCGGCGTCGTGGCCGACTCGGTACCCGAGCTGGAATGGAAAGAAACCGAGGCCAAGGCCCGCGCCCTGCTGCGCGCCAGCGAATTGGTAGAGGAAGGACTGGAATGAGCACGCCCATCAAAGCCCAGCACTGCAACAACATGGCCGAAGTGCGCCAGCACATCGACGCGCTGGACGAACGCATCACGGCCTTGGTGGCCGAGCGCAGCGACTACATGACCCAGGCCGCGCGCATCAAGCAGCGTGCCGACCAGATCGTCGACCTGGAGCGGGTCGAGTTCATCGTCGCCCGCGTCAAAGCCCAGGCCGCCCGCCTGGGTGCGCCGCCGGAGATTCTGGAAGCCACTTACCGCGCCATGATCGACGCGTCCATCGCCTACGAGCAGCGCACGTTTGACAAAATCCACGCAGGAGAGTCCGCATGAAACTGCTGATGATCGACAACTACGACAGCTTCACCTACAACATCGTCCAGTACTTTGGTGAACTGGGCGCCGATGTAGAGGTGGTGCGCAACGACGAAATCACCCTCGAGGAAATCACCGCGCGCAAACCGGACCGGCTGGTGATCTCCCCCGGCCCCTGCTCGCCCAAAGAGGCCGGCATCTCCGTCGCCGCGATCCAGCACTTCGCCGGCAAGCTACCCATCCTCGGCGTCTGCCTGGGCCACCAGGCGATTGGCGCAGCCTTTGGCGGAACCATCATCCGGGCGCAGCAGCTGATGCACGGCAAGACCAGCGTCATCACCACTACCCAGCAAGGCGTGTTCGCAGGCCTGCCGGAGCAGTTCACCGTCAACCGCTACCACTCGCTGTCCATCGAGCGCAGCAGCTGCCCGGCGGAACTGGAAATCACCGCCTGGACCGATGACGGCGAAATCATGGGCGTGCGCCACAAGACGCTGGCCATCGAGGGCGTGCAGTTCCACCCCGAGTCCATCCTCACCGAGCATGGCCACGCGATGCTGAAGAACTTCCTGGACCAGGGGGCGCGATGAGCCTGGACGCGCTGGGCATCGTCCACCTGCCGCTGTTCATCGCCGCCGGCTGGCTGCTGAACCTGACACCCGGCCCGGACGTGTTCTACATCCTCAGCAACGGCCTGCGCGGCGGCTGGCGGGCCGGCGTGGTGGCGGCCTTTGGCATCACCGCCGGCTGCTTCGTCCACATCTTCGCGGCCGCCGTCGGCGTCAGCGCGCTGATCACCGCCTCGGCCACCGCCTTCACGGTGCTGAAGTGGGTGGGCGCGGCCTACCTGATGTGGGTTGGCGTGCAGATGCTGCGCGCGCCGAAACCGCCCATTGCTACCGATTCGATAGCTGCTCCCGCAGATTCCACCAGCGCCAGCGGCACAAAAAGCTTAAAGAAAGTATTTCTGCAAGGCTTCTGGACCAATGCGCTGAACCCCAAGGTGGCGCTGTTCTTTCTGGCCTTTCTACCGCAGTTCATCACCCCGGGCAGCGCGCATCCCACGCTGTCCTTCGTGCTGCTCGGCCTGCTGTTCAACCTGAACGCGGTGCCGATCAACCTCGGCTATGCCTTGCTGGCCGCCTGGGCCGCCCGCCGCATGGGCGCGGTGCGGCGCGGCATGCACTGGCTGGAACGCGGCGCCGGTGCGCTGTTTGTCGGCTTTGGCCTGAAGCTGGCCTTGTCCAGCACCCCTAGCAATTGAACCGGAGCCTCCCATGATCACCCCCCAAGAAGCCCTGCAGCGCACCATCGAACACCGCGAAATCTTCCACGACGAGATGCTGCACCTGATGCGCCTGATCATGAACGGCGAGATGTCGCCGGTGATGATGGCCGCGCTGATCACCGGCCTGCGCGTGAAGAAGGAAACCATAGGCGAGATCACCGCCGCCGCCCAGGTGATGCGCGAGTTCTCCAACAAGGTGCATGTGGCCGACACCACCCATATGGTAGACATCGTGGGCACCGGCGGCGATGGCGCCCACACCTTCAACATCTCCACCTGCAGCATGTTCGTAGCAGCAGCAGCCGGCGCCAAGGTCAGCAAACACGGCGGGCGCAGCGTCAGCAGCAGCAGCGGCAGCGCCGATGTGCTGGAGAGCCTGGGCGTAAACATCAACCTCGCCTCCCCGGCCATCGCGCAGTGCATTGCCGACGTGGGCATAGGCTTTATGTTCGCCCCCAACCACCACCCGGCCATGAAGAACGTGGCACCGGTGCGCAAGGAGCTGGGCGTGCGCACCATCTTCAACATCCTGGGCCCGCTGACCAATCCCGCCGGAGCCCCCAACATCCTGATGGGCGTGTTCCACCAGGACCTGGTGGGCATCCAGGTGCGGGCGCTACAGCGCCTGGGCGCCGAGCACGCGCTGGTGGTCTACGGCAAGGACGGCATGGACGAAGTCAGCCTGGGCGCGGCCACCCTGGTGGGCGAACTAAAAAATGGCGAGATCACCGAGTACGAAATCCACCCTGAGGACTTCGGCATGACCATGACCAGCCACCGCAATCTGCGCGTGGACACACCCGAACAATCCAAGGCCATGCTGATGGGCGTGCTGAACAACGACCATGGTGCCCCGCGCGACATCGTGATCCTCAATGCCGGCGCCGCGCTCTACGCCGCCAATGTGGCCGACTCGCTGGCAGCAGGCTTGCAGCTGGCACGGACCGCGATTGAATCCGGCGCGGCCAAGGCCAAACTGGCCCAGCTGGTACAGGCCACCACCGCCTAGCGGCTACACGAGGTAAGCAAGCACATTGCCGCGCTTGCTTCTATTTTGATAGCTGCCTGCGCAGAGAATATCTGCGCCGCAGACATAAAACACCCGCATTAAAGACGCTAAAGGCGCCGATTCCAATCGGCACGCTAACCGGCGCCGGGCCCTTTCACCCTTGCTGCGCGCGCGCCTGGCTGCGTGCTTAAAAGGTTTCCCAGTCGTCCTCTCCACCCGCGGGCTTGGCGGGTTTGGCCGGCACGGGCTTGCGGGCCGAAGGCGCCGGCAGCTTGGCCGCCGCGGGCCGCGCAGGTGCAGGCGCAGCGGTCTTAGCCGCCGAGGCCAGAGGTTTGGCGGCTGGTGCCTTGGCTGCGGGTCGTGGCTCTGGCGCCACGCTGGTCCGGTGCGGAGCGGCCACCGGAGCCAAGGCACTGCGCTGCGGTTTGTGGGACGTTTGGGTTGTATGCGATGCCAGCTTGAACACACCCACCACGTCCACCAGATCACCAGCCTGGGACTTGAGGCTGCTGGCCGCTGCGGCCATCTGCTCCACCAGCGCGGCGTTCTGCTGGGTCACCTGGTCCATCTGGGTGACGGCCTCTCCGATCTGCGACACGCCCGAGCTTTGCTCGGCACTGGCGACGCTGATCTCGCCCATGATCTGCGTCACGCGTTGGATGGAGCCCACCACCTCGGTCATGGTGGCGCCGGCCTGGTCCACCAGGGCCGTGCCCTGCTCCACCCGCTGCACACTGGTGGAAATGAGTTGCTTGATTTCCTTGGCCGCATCGGCGCTACGCCCGGCCAGGCTGCGCACCTCGCTGGCCACCACGGCAAAGCCCCGGCCCTGCTCGCCCGCACGGGCCGCTTCCACGGCAGCGTTCAGCGCCAGGATATTGGTCTGGAAGGCTATGCCGTCGATCACACCAATGATGTCGCTGATCTTGCGCGAGGACTCGTTGATGCCCTTCATGGTTTCGACCACCTGGCCCACCACCTCACCGCCCTGGATGGCCACCGAGGACGCGGTCATCGCCAGCTGGTTGGCCTGGCGCGCGCTGTCGGCGTTTTGTTTGACGGTGGCGCCCAGCTCTTCCATGGAGGCAGAGGTCTGCTCCAGCGCGCTGGCCTGGTTCTCGGTGCGCGCGCTCAGGTCGTTATTGCCCTGCGAGATTTCCACACTGGCCATGGCCACGCCATCGGCGCTGGTGCGTACCTGCTGCATCACGGCGTGGATCTTCTCAACGAACTGATTGAAGCTGGAGGCAATGGTGGCCAGCTCGTCGTTGCCACTGGTGGCCACGCGCAGGGTCAGGTCGCCGTCGCCCGAGCCCACCTCTTGCATGGCATCGCGCAGCACGGTGAGACGACGCAGGGTTTTGCTGAGTACCGTTGCGATGATGAACAGCACTGCCACCGCCACCACCAGGGCGCCGACGACCGATGACCAGACCATGGCGCGGATGCCGGCCGTGGCCTCGTCGCGTTGCAGGGCCACCACCAGCGACCAGTCAGTGCCGGTGATGGGTGCGGCATAGACCAGGCGGGACTCGCCATTGATCTTGATGTCGGTCAGACCTTTCAGGTCGGCAAAGCCGCCTTGGCCCAGGTCAGGTGCAATATCGGCCACCGGCTTGAGCAGCAAGTTGGCATCTTCGTGCACCACGATTTTGCCGGCCTTGGACACGATAAAGCCGTAACTACCGGGCGTTGGGCGGATGGAAGCCACGTTGCGCGACACGGTGTCCATCAGCACATCGGCGGCGGTCACGGCCTTGACCTGGCCTCCCTCCTTCACGGCGGCGGCAAAAGTAATGAGCAACTTCTTGGAGGCAGCGCCAATGTAAGGGTCGGTGACCACCGGACCGTCTGCCGCCGAGGCCTTTTGGTACCAGGGGCGTACGGTGGGGTCGTAGTCCGGGGCCCGCGTACGCACCTCGGAGAAGATGGCCTTCTTGTCGGCATAGCCGATGTAGGCCGAGTCCACACCACCCGCCACCTTGGCCTGTACCAGGGCTTTGAGCGGGTCTTCCTCGGGCACCGCGGCCGCGATGGACGCCACCACCCGGTGGTTCTGCGCGATCCATTCGGCCACGCCTTCGGCGTGCGAGTTGGCCAAGGATCGGGTCTGGCTGTCCAAGGCCTCCAGCGCGTACTGGCGCGCGGTCCAGACGTTGTTGATCGACAGGCCAACCAGCCCCACCAGCAGTACAGCGGCGGTGATGGCGACGATCTTGCCGCGAAGAGAGGTAAACATTGCAAGCATAGGTGCTCCAGGCGCTAGTGAGGTGTGCGGGCAGAGACCGTGTAGCACGGTCCATGTTACGAAAAGTAAAGCACATCCATTCTTGCCGAGAACGCCACTGCTGCGTAGAGGTTGGCCATCGCGCAACCGCATTTATTACATGTTGGCATAGACCAAGCACGCCGCAGAAATTTAAACAAATGGCTCGCTAGCGCAGAATTTACCTGCGCTAGCAGCTATTTAAACCATAGCAAACCTAACTAACCGTAGCGGCGGGCGATGGCGTGGTCCAGCGACAACTTGCCTGGCCCTTGCGCCACCAGGTACAGCAGTAGGGCGGCCCAGGTGCCGTGGGTGGGGTAGGCCTCGGGGTAGACGAAAAGCTGGATGGTCAGCGTCATGCCCAGCAAAGCCAGTGCCGACAGGCGCGTGCCCAGGCCCAGCAATATCAGCAGTGGAAAGAAATGCTCAGCACAGGCGGCCATGGGCGCGGCCAGCTCCGGCGGCACCAGGGGCAGCTTGTATTCCTCGCGGAACAGGGCCACCGCCGAGTCCGACAGATGCGGCCAGCCCAGGTGGAACTCGCCGCCCACCAGGTCGACGGCCAGGCCCTGCACCTTGGTCTGGCCCGACTTCCAGAACACCGCGGCGATGGAAAAGCGCGCCAGAAAGGCGATCAGCGTGTGCGGTATCTGCGCGCACAGGGCGATGAGCTTGCGCAGTGCGGCAACTGGGGGCGATGCGGTCGATAGGGTGTGTACGGTGTCCATGGTTCAGTCTCCAAAATCGAGGTGGGTGATCAGCTGCTGGCGCACCAGGTGGGCCAGCGTGGCCGGTAGATTGAGATCGGTGTCGGCGCTGGCGGCGGCCAGCAGGCTTTCGCCTTGCAATACAGCGCGGATGAAGTGGCCGCTGGCCGGGCTGGCCGCCGTGGTCTCCACCTGCATGCCATTGCGGTAGACCAGCACGGTCTCAGCCTGGCACGGATCCACGCTGGCCAAGTCCAGCGGGCCCTGGTGCGCGGCCCAAAGCGAGAACACCGCGTAGCGCGAGGCCAGTACCTGCAGGGACGGGTGCACGCCCAGCCGCAAGCTGGCCAACCGCTCGGGCTGCGCCAGGGCAGCCTGCAGGGCCTCGGATGGCACAGCGGCCACATCGGCTGCGTGGTAGGCCCGCACGCGGGCCATTTCCAAGCGCGCGACATCGGCAAGATAGGGCAGGCTGCCAGCAGGCTCGAAGTGCTCAATGAAATCGGCCAGGTCCGCGCCATACCAGGCCAGGATGCGCGACTGCGGCGGATGGGCGCGCACGAATAGCGCTGCCATGGCGCGGAAAAATTCCTCGCCCACCAGGGCTTGCACCACGGGAAAAGTGGTGGCCAGCGCTTCGACCAGCGACACCAGCACGTTGTTGCGGTACACCGCGAAACGCAGCGCCGGGTCGGAGCCATTCCAAACGCGCAGGCCGTCAGGGCAAGGCTGTGCGGGCTGCAGCAGAGCCTGGGCGAATAGGGCTTGCGCGCTCATGCGGTCACCTGGATGGTGTGCAGCCGGTGCTCGGCCATGCCGGCCTCGGCCAGCAGCACAGGCAAGGCGGGCAAATCGTTGTCGCGCTCTATCAGCGTGGCGACCGGGCCGGTCAAGCCCAGGGTGTAGTCGTACAGCCGCCAGACCGCCGCGTCCACCGGCGCGCCGTGGTGGTCGATCAGCAGCGGGTCGCCGGCGGTGTCACATTGTTCGGCAAAACCGGCCAGATGGATCTCGCCCACCTGGTCCAGCGGCAATGCGCGCACATAGGCATGGGCGTCGAAGTTGTGGTTGACGCTGCTAACAAACACATTGTTTACGTCCAGCAGCAGGCCGCAACCGGTACGTCGCAGCACCTCGGCGATGAAGGCCGGTTCGTCCCAGGTGGACTCGGCAAACTGCAAATAGGTGGCGGGGTTCTCCAGCAGCATGCGCCGGTGCAGACGGGTCTGCACCTGGTCGATATGCTCGCACACGCGCTGCAGGGTGCGGCCCGTATAGGGCATGGGCAGCAAGTCGTTCAGGAACACGCCGCCATGGCTGGACCAGGCCAGATGTTCAGAAAAGGATGCGGGTTGGTAGCGGTCCAGCAGGGCCGCCAAAGCGTCAAGATGGCAGGCGTCCAGCGGGCCTTCGGCACCTATGGACAAGCCAACTCCGTGCATGGACAGCGGGTAGTGCTCGCAAACGCGGGCCAGGTGCTGGTGGAAAGGGCCGCCGTCCACCATATAGTTTTCGGCATGCACCTCGAAGAAACCGAGCGCGGGCAAGGTCTGCAAAATCTCGCCCACATGTGTGGATTTGAGCCCTATGCCGGAGCGGGCAGGCAGCGTAAATGCGGAATCAAACATGGCTTCTTGGGTCGTGAAGTTGGATGAAATGCCGAACAGCACTACGCACCGGATGGAGAGCAACAGTGCCCCAGGGATACCGCGGAACCGGCTTTGCCGGGCCGCTGGTATCGCCCCCTGCAAGGGGGTTGGCGGAAACGCGCAGCGTGTAGCCTGGGGGTGTGCTTACATCTTTGCAGTGAAAGCCATTTTTTGGCCCATGCCCGTGGGCGATGTGGTGGACTTCATGGTCTCGCAGGTGCCGGCGGGCACGAACTTCCAGGAGTTGGCCTGGTAGTCCATCTTGGAGGTGCCTGCGCAGGTGGTGCCGGCGCCTGCAGCGCAGTCGTTCTTGCCGGCCATGGCCACGCCGAAGCACTTTTCCTTGGCGTCGTCGGCTGCCGATGCGGGGGCCGATGCCATGGCCAGGGCAGAACCCAAAGCCAGGGCCAGAACAGCGGTGGAAGCGAAGCGGGTGTTGGTAGCGGTCATGGTGATCTCCAGTCAATAAAAGTGAATAAGGGTTGTGTCTTCAGCACGCTGTGCGGTATGCAAGCTTGCTGTGAAGTAGTCGCAGCAGCGCCAGGGTTCTTACAAGCTCTGTATAGTTTTTTCATATTTTTTTTCAGACAGGACACGCCATGTCACTCACCCAACTCTTAGGTACCGCCCTGCCCCTGGTCCAGGCCCCCATGGCCGGCGTACAAGGCAGTGCCATGGCGGTCGCGGTGAGCGAGGCCGGTGGCCTGGGTTCACTACCTGCTGCGCTGCTGGGGCTGGATGCCTTGCGCGACGAGCTGGAACGCATCCACGCGCAGACCCGCAAGCCCTATTGCGTCAACTTCTTTTGCCACACACTGCCCGCGCCGCAAGACGGGCAGCCGGCACGCTGGCATGCGGCGCTGGCACCCTATTACGCAGAGATGGGGCTGGACATGGCGCAGATTGCCTCGGGCCCGGGACGCGCGCCGTTCAGCGATGCGGCGGCCGATGTGCTGCAGGCCTTTCGCCCGCCGGTGGTGAGCTTCCACTTCGGCCTGCCCACGCCTGCGCTGCTGCAGCGGGTGCGCAGCTGGGGCAGCAAGATACTGGCCTCGGCCACCACGGTGGAGGAGGCGCTGTGGCTGCAGGCACGTGGTGTGGACGCCATCATCGCCCAGGGGCTGGAGGCCGGCGGCCACCGGGGCCACTTCTTGTCGCACGACCTGTCATTGCAAATGGGCAGCTTCACCCTGCTGCCGCAGATCGTGCGCGCGGTCTCGGTGCCGGTGATAGCTGCCGGCGGCATTGCCGATGCACAGGGCGTGGCCGCCGCCATGGCGCTGGGCGCGGCCGGGGTGCTGGTGGGTACGGCCTACCTGCTGAGCGATGAAGCCACCACCAGCAAGGCACACCGCGCGGTGCTGCAATCGCCTGCGGCACGGCATACGGTGCTGACCCATTTGTTCACCGGGCGGCCCGCGCGCGGCATCGTCAACCGGGTGATACGCGAGCTGGGCGCGCTGAACGATGCAGCCCCCGCATTCCCCATGGCCACGGCCGCCATGGCACCGCTGCGCGCCCATGCGGAGCGCCTGGACAGCGGCGACTTTTCGCCACTGTGGTCGGGGCAGAACGCCAGTGGGTGCCTGGCCTTGCCGGCGGCGGAGATCACCCGGCGGCTGGCACAGGGCTTTGGCGCCTAAGCTTCGTCGGGCCGGGTCAAGTCCAGCACCGTGATGCCGACCTGCGAGCGGCAACGCTCGGCCCAACGCGGATCGGCCAGGCTGCGCTCCACATCCTTGCGACCGGCATCCCAGTGTTCACGCACCGTGGCACGCGAGAACTCGTAGTCCTTGGATTGGGTTTCGTAGTGCTTGCTGCGGTGGATCAGGTGCACGATGGTCAAAGCGGCGGCAGTACCGGCATTCAGCAATTGCTGTAAGTCCGGGTCGCTGGCAAATTCTGGTGGAAGTTTGGTAGCCAGGTTTGCGGCCGTACTGGATATCTTTTGCTGCATTGCGACCAGGTCGGTATTGAAGCGGGTGCGGCTGGCAAACTGGATGTCCTTGCCGCGCTCGGCCACCTCACTCAGGTTGCGCGGCAGCCGGCCCCTGGCACTGAACAGATCTACCTGGAACACCAGCATGTCATGGTCCGCCGGCTGGTCGATCACATACTGCAGAGGGGTGTTGGACACCAACCCACCGTCCCAGTAGAAATGGCCGCCGATCTCCACCGGTTCAAAACCTGGTGGTAAAGCGCCGCTGGCCATGATGTGCTCGGGTCCGATGACCCGGTGGCACTTACTGTCCACAGAATCGAAATACGTGGAGTTGCCGGTGGTGACATGCACCGCCCCCACCGAGAGGCGTACCTTGTCCCGGGCCTGCTTGGCATTGATAAGGTCAAAGTCCACCAAGCGCTGCAGAGTCTTGTACAACGGAGACGTGTCGTAGTAGCTCAGCGCCGCCGGCGTGCCATGCGGCTGGAAGGGCGCGGGCGGCATGCGCGGGCTGAAGAAACCTGGCACACCAAACAGCGACACCCAGGCCGCGCTGGACTCGTTGAAAAACTCGCGCGCCTCAACACCAAAATTGCTGGGCAGCGGGGGAGCCAGCAGGTTGGCAGACACTCCCTCCCAGAACTCGCGCAGGCGCGCCACGCGCAGCTCCGGGGGGTTGCCGGCAATGATGGCTGCGTTAATGGCGCCGATAGACACACCAGCGACCCAATGCGGGGCAATACCATGCGTATGCAGGGCCTCATACACCCCCGCCTGGTAGGCGCCCAGGGCGCCGCCGCCTTGCAGCACCAGCGTGCATTGTTCGGGATAGGGTATGGGAGAAGCGCTCATGCAAACACCTTTCAGACGCAGAAAATGCTGCGTTGCAGTATAGGGTGGCAGGGTAAAGCCAGGTTTACAGAAGAACCTCTTTCGCTCTCAAAAATATAGCTGCCTGCGCAGATATTACTTGCGCTACAGCCCTATGGAGCTGCAAGTCGCCAGGCTCCCTGCGGTAGATCCCCTAGTTGGTAGTCGCCTATTTGCACGCGTATCAAGCGCAGGGTGGGCAGGCCCACCGCCGCCGTCATGCGCCGCACCTGGCGGTTGCGCCCTTCGCAGATGCGTATCTCCAGCCAGGAGGTTGGCAGCTGCGCGCGAAAGCGCACCGGCGGCGTACGCTCCCAGACGGCGGGCGCCTCCATGGCCTGGGCGCTGGCCGGCAGCGTCATACCGTCGTTCAGCAGCACGCCCTGGCGCAGTGCCTGCAGCGCGGCCTCGGTAGGCAGGCCGTCCACCTGCACCCAGTAGGTTTTGAACTGCTTGCGCCGGGGCTGGGTGATGCGCGCATTCAAGGCGCCGTCGTCGGTCAGCAGCAACAGGCCTTCCGAATCGCGGTCCAACCGGCCGGCCACGCGCAGGCTGGGGTCCTGGATGTACTGCGCCAGCGTCGGCCGGTCGCCGTCGGGGCGGAACTGGGTGAGCACGTTGAAAGGCTTGTTGAAGAGGACGATTTTGGCCATGGGCAGGCCCGATTTTAGCCCCTGAAAATACAAGCCTTTTAAGGCTGCAGCGCAGGTAATATCTGCGCAGACAGCTACGCTTTCAATAGCAAAATGTTTATGGCGTCTGCAGCGTGCCGTCGCGCAGCCGGGTCTGGGTCCACAGCGTGGTGGCGTTGTCGCAGGGATACTTGCGGGCCTCGGCCTCGTCGATATCGACGCCCAAACCGGGCTTGTCGTTGGCGTAGACGTAGCCGTTGCGGTATTCGGGCAGGCCGGGGAACACGTCCAACAGCGCATCGCGCGGGCCTTTGAGCTCCTGGATCACGAAGTTGGGTGGCTCGGTGCCCGACCATTCCTGCACCCCGAAATTGCGCGCCGCCAGGTCGATATGGATATTCGCCGCATGGCCCAGAGGCGACATATCGCCCGGGCCGTGCCAGGCGGTACGCACGCCAAACTGCTCGGCAAAGATCTGCAGCTTGCGGCCGGCGGTGATGCCGCCGATCTGGCTGAGGTGCACGCGGATGTAGTCGATCAAGCGCTCGACGATCAGGTACTTCCACTCCATCGGGTGGTTGAAAAGCTCGCCCTGCGCCAGCGGGGTGGTGGTCTTGGCGCGCAGCTGGCGCAGCCACTCGCCCTCCTCCAGCGCAATCGCATCTTCCAGAAAGAACAGGTCGAAAGGCTCCAGCGCGCAGGCGAACTGGATGGCCTCGCTGGGCTTGAGGCGCTCGTGCACGTCGTGGCACAGCGCCACGTCAAAGCCCACCTGGCTGCGTATGCCCTCGAACAGCTTCAGCGTGTCGCGCATGTACTGCTTGCTGTCCAGGTAGATGCCGTCCAGCGCGCCCTGCGGCGCCGTGGCCGGTGCCGCACCGAAGCCACCGCCGCCATAGCCACCGTTCTGGCAGCGGATGTGGGTGATGCCCTGCTCACGGTACTTCTGGATGTTGTCGCACAGCTCGGCCAGGTCGCGGCCGTCGGCATGGCGGTAGATCGGCACGCCCTCGCGGCACTTGCCGCCGAACAGCTGGTACAGCGGCATCTGGGCCATCTTGCCCTTGATGTCCCACAACGCCATGTCCACGCCCGAGATGGCGTTGTTCTCGATAGGCCCGTTGCGCCAGTAAGCGTTCTGGTGCATCAGCTGCCACAACTCTTCGATGGCCGTGGCGTCGCGGCCCAGCAGCAGCGGCTTCAGATACTGCTCCAGCAGGCATTGCACCGCCAGCTGGCGGTAGGCAAAGGTGGCGCAGCCCAGGCCGTACAGGCCCGGCTGGTTGGTCTCGATCTTCACCACCAGCAGGTTGATGCCTTCGGGCGCGGTGAGGATGACTTTGACGTCGGTGATCAGGATCGCCATGGCGTTTCTTTCTTAGAGCGGCTAACAAAAGCGTGTCATCGTCAAATGCACATCGTGCGTTTGACGCGGGATGGGAAAGAACAGAAACAAA